>NZ_CP152412.1:0-600000 GCF_038957035.1 Bradyrhizobium sp. B097 | reverse complement strand
GACGGGCTCGACCAGCCGCGGGTTGCAGTCGATCAACAGCGGCGTTGCGCTGTCGAGCGGCATGATGACGTCGACCGAGAGCGCGCCGTGCCAACCGAGATGCGCGCCGATGGTCTCGAGCGCAGCACGGACCGCCGGCCGGCTCTCGCTCTCCTTGATTGCCTCGCCGCCGCCGACGCCGGCCGCGATCTGCCGGTAGGCGTGAAAGCCGACCAGCCTGCCGCGGCAGAACACCGACTGGGCCTTCTCGACCGTGCCGGTGATGAGATCCTGCGCCAGCACCTCGCCGGCAAAATCGCCGGCGGATTCGAGATCATAGAGCGCGCGGTTGAGATCGCCGGCATCGCGCACGAACCAGACGCCGCGGCTGGCAGTGCCGACCGACGTCTTGACCACGGATGGAAACCGCACCGCCTCGCGCAGCTCGTCGGCCGAGCGCGCGATCCGGGTCGGCGGCTGCGGCAGGCCGAGCCGGTCGAGCAGCCGGCTGAAGCCGGCCTTGCTGTGCACGGCGCGATAGCTGTCGAAATCCGGCAGCGCCAGACCGGTCCGTGATGTCAACCGCGCCGCGGCGCGGGCGAACAGAAAGCCCTGCTCGTGGGTCGGCAGCAGCACATCGAAATGCCGCGACGCCAACAGTCGCTCGACGAAGCGGAGGAAGCCGGCCGGATCTGACCGCAGCGGCGGACAATGGTGGTATTTGCGGACAAAGCGGGAATAACGCGCCAGGCACCAGCGCGAAGGATCGCAGATCTCGACGTGATGGCCGGCCAGCCCCAGGATCGTGATCGCCTCGCGGCCGGAGGTGCTGGAGCCCTCTGACACAAGCACCCGGAGCGGCTTTTTGGCGTCGATCATGGCTGATCATCACCGCAGGACCACACTTTGTCGCCGCCTTTAATGCCGCATGTGTCGATCCGGCACGCCCGCGCCGGGGGCAGCCATGCGCCCGCGTTCATGGACAATTAGCGGCCAGCCCTTATTTTCTGCCGGCCCTGCCGGGCATTTTTTGACGCGTTTTCGTCACGCGAACCGGTACCCACTTCGCTCGAAAACGCTTTGGAACTGGGGCTTCACTGACATGGTCGACATTCTGGCCGCACCGCAGCAAGCGAAGGCCGACAGCGCGCTGCGCACGCTGACGGGAATTTCGGTCGCCCATTGGGTCAGCCATTTCCATATCTTCGTGCTGCCGATGCTGTTCCCGTTCCTGAAGCAACAGCTCGGCGTCGGCTATATCGAACTCGGTTTCGCGCTGACGGTGTTTGCGGTGGTGTCGGGCTTGACCCAGGCGCCGATCGGCTACCTCGCCGACCATATCGGCGCGCGCAAGATCCTGCTGATCGGGCTGACCATCGGCGGCTGCGCGCTGATCGGGCTCGGCCTGCATCTGAGCTATACGTCGCTGATCGTCTGTGCCGTGGCGCTCGGCCTCGCCAACAGCGTCTACCATCCGGCTGACTACGCGATCCTCTCGGCCCATATGGACGAGGCGCGGATGGGCCGCGCCTTCTCGATCCACACCTTTGCCGGCTTCCTCGGCGGCGCGGTGGCGCCTGCGATCATGGCGGCGCTGGTCGCCTCGATCGGCGGCCCCGGCGCGCTGATCGTGGCCGGCGCGGTCGGCCCGCTGGTGGCGCTGTTCCTGATCGTGCTCGGCATTCCCGATGCCGGCGCCAACAAGAACAAGCCGAAGGACGATGCGACCCCGAAGGCGAGCGTGATCACGCCGGCGCTGATGGTGCTGACAGCGTTCTTCACGCTGCTCAGCCTCTCGACCTCAGGCATCAACAATTTCGGCGTGGTCGCGCTGATGGGCGGTTACGGCGCGTCGTTCTCGACCGCCAACATCGCGCTGACCGCGTTCCTCGGCGCCAGCGCGGCCGGCGTGCTCGCCGGCGGCTATCTCGCCGACTGGACCCATCGCCACAGCCAGCTCGCCGCAGGCTGCTTCGCGGTCAATGCCGTGCTGGTCGTGCTGGTCGCACTGGTGAACCTGCCGCCCGTCGCGCTCACGCTTGCGATGGGGCTTGCCGGATTCCTTGGCGGCGTGATCGCGCCGTCCCGCGACATGATGGTGCGCAATGCCGCGCCTCCCGGCGCAGCGGGCCGCGCCTTCGGCATCGTCTCCACCGGTTTCAACTTCGGCGGCATCGTGAGCCCGCTGCTGTTCGGCTGGATCATGGATCAGCACATGCCGCACTGGGTGTTCGGCGCCTCGGCGGTCTTCATGGTGCTGACGGTGCTGCTTGCGCTGGTCACCGAGCGCAAGCCGCGGGCCTCCGCACTTGCGACCCAGGCGCAGCCCCGTTAGGCAACCCGCGCGGATCGCCTTCCGCTGCCAAACTCACCGGCCCCAGAATGCCGGCGTCGTCTTGAACCGCCGCCAACTCTTGCGCAGCGTTTTCGCCACCGCGATCTGATCGCGGGCGAGCCAGCCGGCCATCGCGCCGATGCCGAGATGAAGCGCAGGCTGGTCGTCCTGCCGGATGGCATGGAGCAGCACGCGCGTGCTTCCGATGTCGCACACCCGCCCGAGAGTGGTCTGCAGCCCGGCGAGCCGCTTCACGTAGCGCTTCGCCGGCGCGTGGGACGCATAAAGCGGCAGGAAGAACTCCGCCGCATAGCGCAACTTCTTGAGGTTGATCCTGAGATTGTGCTGCGCGTGGATATCGAGCCGCCGGAAGCGCGCGCCACGCTTCAATGTCTTGCGATGCAATCGTTCCAGAATTTGATCGGCGAGCACCGGCATTGGCTGCGACAGCACAGCCAGCGCTTCGCTGTCGATCTCGTTGCGCCAGCCGCGGCGTTCCACCAGATGCCCCAGCGAGAGCAGGAAACGGCTGCATCGAGGGTCAGCCAGAACGCTTTGCAAGGTGCCGTAGCTCGACTTCCGTTGCTGTTGAACCGCCTGGCGGAGGCCATCCAGATCGATATCCGGAACCGCGCTGACCAGACGGTTGATCGTCGTCTCGGCGAAGACGTCCCAATCCCGGGCCTTGCCGAGTTGCCGCATCAGCCATTTTGCTTCGCTGTTGATCGCCAGGAATGCCGGCGATGGAATGTCGCGCCGGAACAGCGCGCAGATCGTCCGCAAGCGTCGCAAGGCCACGCGCATCTGGTGCACGCCTTCGGGATCCGATCCCTGCTCGGCCACCGCGTGATTTCTCAAAAGATGGTGCCAGCAGGAGCCCACCAGCAGCGCGATGACGTCGTCGACCGCAAGCTCCGCGGTGATGCCTGGCAACTCGGCCTTCGCCGCCGACGGCGCGACATCGAACGCCAGCGCATAGCCGCGTTCTGCCTTGCTGCGCGTGCCGATCTGCAGCGGTGCTGCATCGAGCAACTGGGTTCCGAGATCGAACAGGACGCCGGCATTGCCGCTCTTCAATTCAAGCTCGATTTCCGACAGCACTTCCTGGCGCGCATCGGCCTCGATCGTCCCCTCGTCGAATGCGATCTCAACCGACGCATCGGGCAGATCGAGCTGCCGCGCGTGGCGGCGCACTTTTGTCGCGAACACCGGCACCAGCGCAATGTTGCTCAGCGCCGCTACGGGATCGCCGATCTCGTCGGCGGGGAACCGCGCCAGATCAGGGGCGATGCCTTCGACCGCCGCCTCCCATTGGCGTCGCATCAGAGGCTGCGCGCCATTGGGCGCAAGCTTCAGCGTCTGGACGAAGGTCTTGCCGCTGCGTCGCACGCGCAGCGACATGCCATGCTGAAACAACAGCCGCTCCGGCGTGTCGTAATAAACCGTCTCCAGCCGGTGAAATGCACCGCGATTGCGCGCATGCTGCACGATGCAGGCTGCCTCGCGCAGTTTTTCGAGGCTTCCTTGCGGCGCAAGCAGCTTGAGTTCGATTTCCGCCTGATCGCCATGCCTGACGGCAATGGGAGTCCCCGCATCGGTCACGACCGGCCGCCGTCCATTCAATGATATCGCCCCCAAGCATGGTCTATGAAGGTTTCATGACAATGACAAGGCACATCGCGCCATTGCAGGCTGCGTTGGCCGCGAATTGTATCTAGAATCGCGCCTTTAGGTTGGATTTGGCCGCATCGCGATCCAAGCGCGAGAAAGCGCGCTGCGCGGGCGCGAAGCGTTATGCGCAGCAGGAATTCATTCCGATCGCCGCGGCAACACCTGCTTCAGGAGCGGCTCGATCGGCGACAGCTCATCGAGATGAACCGCAGACAGTTCGGCGAGATGATCGGCCGCGAGGCCGGTTAGCTTCAGCCGCACCCGCCGCTGGTCGGCGGGGTCAAATTTCCGCAACGCGCAATCCCCGCTGCCAAATCATCGCCAGCGCATCCCAGAGCTTCACCGGCGATGGTTGACAGCATCAAGGGCTCACCCATGATGCCCGCAACCAAGAACAGCCCGGGATGAAACGCCATGACCTCGACCCCAGACCTCGTGATCCGCGGCGGCAACATCGCCGACGGCAAGGGCGGCGATCTCTATGAAGCCGATGTCGCGATCTCAGGCGGCAAGATCACCGAAGTCGGCAAGGTCTCCGCAAAGGGCAAGGAAGAGATCGACGCCCGCGGCAGACTGGTGGCGCCAGGCTCCGTTGACGTCCACACCCATTACGACGGCCAGGTGACCTGGAGCCAGGACATCACGCCGTCGTCGCAGAACGGCGTCACCACCGCGATCATGGGCAATTGCGGCGTCGGCTTCGCACCGTGCCGGCCGAGCGATCACGGCAGGCTGATCCAGCTGATGGAAGGCGTCGAGGACATTCCGGAGCCGGTGCTCTCCGCCGGCATTCCCTGGGCGTGGGAAAGCTTCCCCGACTACATGGAATGGCTGTCGAAGCGTAGCTTCGACATGGACATCGGTGCGCAGCTGCCGCACGCGGCGCTGCGCGTCTATGTGATGGGCGAGCGCGGCGCGCGCCGCGATCCCGCCACGCCCGAGGACAACCAGGCGATGGCGGCGCTCGCCGGCGACGCGGTGCGATCCGGCGCGCTGGGCTTCTCGACCTCGCGCACGCTCAATCACCGCACCTCGACCGGCGACTACACGCCGACCTTGAAGGCAGGCGAGGATGAATTGACCGCGATCGCCGGCGCGATGCACGGCGTCGGCCGCAGCGTGCTGCAATTCGTGCTCGATCAGAGCACCGTCCACGAAGACCTGCCGATGATGCTGCGGGTCGCCGAGAACACGAGGTGCCCGATCTCGTTCTCCGTCGCTCAGGCCGACAAGGCGCCGCGGCGCTGGCGGCAGACCATGGACACCATCAATGAAGCCGCCGCCCGCGGCCTGTCGATCACGACCCAGATCGCCGCGCGCCCCGTCGGGCTGCTGCTTGGGCTGGAATTGTCGCGCAACCCGTTCCAGACCCATCCGAGCTATCGCGAAATCGCCAGGCTGCCGCTGGCCGAGCAGCTGACGCATCTGCGCCGTCCCGAGGTGCGCGCCGCGATCCTGAGCGAGAGCGCGACGGCAACCGATGACCCGCTGTTCTTCCGGCCCAACTACGACAAGATGTATCTTTTGGGTAATCCGCCGGACTATGAGCAGCCGCCGGAGAACGCGCTCGGCCCGCAGGCGCGCCGCCAGGGCCGCCAGCCGGAAGAGCTCGCCTACGACGCGATGCTCACCGACGAGGGCCGCGGCATGCTCTATGTGCCGTTCCTGAATTATGCCGACGGCAATCTCGATGCCGTGCATGAGATGCTGCGCGAACCGAGTGCCGTGCCCGGCCTGTCCGACGGCGGCGCGCATTGCGGCATCATCTGCGATGCCAGCTTCCCGACCTATCTCTTGACGCACTGGACGCGCGACCGCAGCCGCGGCGAGAAGCTCTCGATCCCGTTCGTGATCGCGGCGCAGTCGCGCAAAACCGCGCTGTCGGTCGGGCTCACTGATCGCGGCGTGATCGCGCCGGGCTTCAAGGCCGATGTCAACGTAATCGACTACGACAGGCTGCACCTGCATCCGCCGAAGGTGCATTACGACCTTCCGGTCGGCGGCCGCCGCCTCCTGCAACAGGTCGACGGCTACGACGCGACTATCGTCTCCGGCGTGGTGACCCAGCGCGAAGGCAAGGCCACCGGCGCACGGCCGGGCAGGCTGGTTCGCGGCGCGCAGGGGATGAATTGAGATAGACACACCCTCCCCTGGAGGGGGAGGGTCGGCTCACATTGAGCGCAGCGAAATGTGAGACGGGGTGGGGTGACCTCTCAACACGGGCAGTGCCCGAATGGAGAGATCACCCCACCCCGCTGTGCATTCCGCTTCGCTACATGCTCAGCGACCCTCCCCCTCCAGGGGAGGGTGGAAGCCGCGTCCCTTACGTCGGCGACATCGCGCCCTTGATCGTGCCCGCCGGCTGCGACGTGCCGGTCAGCCGCGCACGCTCGGTGTTGGGCCACAGCAGCAGCAATCCGAGCAGGCCGGAGCCGGCCATGATCGCGGCGTTGATGGTGAAGCCGCTCATGTAGCCGGCCATCGGCGTGGCGGCGTGCTGGATCACACTGCCCATCACCATCGGCGCCATGATGCCCGAGATGGTGTACAGCGCGCCATAGATCGCGATGATCGCGCCACGCTGCGACACCGGCGTGAACTCGCCGAGCATCGGCGGGCACACCACATAGATCGAGCCGCACAGGCCGGAGCCGATCACCAGCAGTGCGATCATCAGCGCGCCCGGCGGCGCATAGGGCAGCGCAGCGAGGATGCAGCCACCGACGATCAAAGGCACCGAGCCGAGCACGCCGCGCGCGCCGCGGGTGGTGAAGCCACGCGCCAGCATCAGCTGCGAGATCCAGCCGGTCAGGAGCACGATCGTCGCACCGAAGATCCAGGGCAGGATCGAGACGAAGCCGGCCTGCTGCTGCGAGAAGCCGAGTCCCTCGATGATGAAGGAGGTGAACCAGGTCAGTCCCAACGACAACGCCCAATAGGCGCCGAAGGTCGCGACCACGCAGCCGACGAAGGTGCGCGACGTCAGCAGCTTCCAGTAGGGAATCCGTGGTTCGTCGGCAACAACGGCAGCCGTCGACACCAGCGGCCCTTCCTTGCCGAGCGCGAACCAGGCGACGGTCCAGAGCAGGCCGACGATGCCGAGCGCGCCGAAGGCGTGATGCCAGCTGTGATTGACGATGATCCAGTTCAGCGCGGGCACCGCGAGGATCACGCCAAACGCCGAACCCTGCGACAGGATCGCGGTCGGCAGCGTGCGCTTCTCGTCCGGAAACCATTTGTAGATCGCGTGCGCGGCGACCGAGAAGGCCGGTCCCTCGCCGGCGCCGAGGATGATGCGGCAGATCGTGAGCGTGGTGAGGCTGACGGTGCCGATCATCGGAAATTGCGTCAGCGACCAGATCACCGCCAGGATCAGCAGCACCCAACGCGTGTCGACGCGGTTGACGATGAAGCCGACCACGATCGCCGAGATCGAGAACAGATAGAAGAAGGATGAGCCGAGATCGCCGAACTGCTCCGGGGTGAGACCCATCTCCTTCCGGATCGGCACGCCGGCAAGCCCGACCACGATCTTGTCCGCAAAGTTCACCACCATGTACAGGAACAGAAGGAAGGTGATTTGCCAGGCGCCTTTGGGCGTCCCCTTCGACATCCCCGTTGACATCCCCTTGGGCGTCGGTTGCGTCGTCATGTCTGGCTCCCCGTCGTTTCGTTTTTCGGCTCGTAAGATCGGCCCCGCCGGGATGCTAGCCACGCCTCGCCGCGCAACGCAACCCGCATTTCCTCGGGTTCTGTGGCCGGCGCGACACGATGGCCGGGCAAGCGCGCCCCGATCACGATCGCGTCGTCGCGGCCAGTGAAGCGGTGATCTGTCATGGGCCGGCTGCTATGCTTAGCGGCAACCAAAAGCCGAGGTTATTGAAGGTTGGGTTATTTCATGAACAGATCGATCCTTCGCGCGGCCGCCTGCGCTGCGCTTATGTCCGCCACGCTGCTCGCGGTGCCTGAAGTCCGCGCCGAGGACGCCGCCGGTCCCGACTACGCGGCGATCGTTGCCGCGCCCGATCGCAGCGATGCGGATCGCCAGGTCGACCAGCGCCGCCAGCCGGCCAAGATGCTGGCCTTTGCCGGCGTCAAGCCCGGCATGACCATTCTCGACATGGCGGCGAGCGCCGGCTACAGCACCGAACTCTTGGCGCGCACCGTCGCCCCTTCGGGCAAGGTCTACGCGCAGGATTCGGCGACCGTGCTCGAGCGCTTCGTCAAGGACAAGTTCGACACCCGCGCCAAGGCGCCGGCGATGAAGAACGTGGTCCATGTGGTGCGCGACTATGATGATCCGATCCCGCCCGAGGTCAGCAACCTCGACATGATCACCTTGTTCTTTTTCTATCACGACATCAGCTATCTGCCGGTCGATCGCGCCGCGATGAACAAGAAGATGTTCGCCGCGCTCAAACCCGGCGGCTTCCTCGTGATCGCGGACCACTCGGCCAAGGCGGGCGAAGGCGTAAGCGTCGCCAAGACGCTGCACCGGATCGAGGAGAGCACCCTGAAGCAGGAGATCGAGGCGGCCGGCTTCAAGCTGGTGGCCGAGGCCGATTTCCTGCATCATGCAGAGGACCCGAAGGACATTCCCGTCTTCAAGGCGCCGGTGCCGATCGACGAGTTCGTCCTGAAATACCAGAAGCCTTGAATGAGGCACGGCCATCGCTTCATCTGACCAGACCGCCGCGGTGCTTCGCGTCACCGGCCTGACCAAGAGTTACCGCTTTGCCGGTGAAGACGTCGCAGTGCTGCGCGGCGTCGATCTCACTGTCACGACCGGCGAGAGCGTGGCGCTGTCAGGCGAATCCGGCAGCGGCAAGAGCACGCTGCTGCATCTGATCGCGGGGCTGGACGCCGCCGACAGCGGCGAGATCAGGCTTGCCGATATCACGGTCTCCGCTCTCAACGATGCCGGCCGCGCCGAGCTGCGCCGCGACCGGCTCGGCCTTGTGTTCCAGCAGTTCAACCTGATCCCGAGCCTGACGGTTGCGGACAATCTCGTGTTCCAGTCCCGCATCGCCGGCCGGCACGATGCCGCCTGGAATGACGAACTGGTCGAGCGGCTCGGGCTCAAGCCGCTGCTGAAGCGCTATCCCGAGCAATTGTCCGGCGGCCAGCAGCAACGCGTCGCGATCGGCCGCGCGCTGGCGCCGAAGCCGCTGCTGCTGCTCGCCGACGAGCCGACCGGCAATCTCGACGAGGACACCGCCGACGAGGTGCTGCGACTGGCACGCGATCTGGTCGCTCGCACCGGCTGCGGCTTCCTGATGGTCACCCACAGCGCGCGGCTCGCCGCGACGCTCGACCGCCAGGTCACCCTGCATGCCGGGGTCATCGCATGAGGCGGGCGCTCTGGATCCTCGCCGTGCTGCTCAGCCATTGGCGGCGGCATCCGATGCAGCTTGCGACGCTGCTGATCGGGCTGATCTCGGCCACCGCGCTGTGGAGCGGCGTGCAGGCGCTGAACCAGCAGGCCCGCATCGCCTATGACCGCGCCGCCGCGACCTTCGGCGGCTCGCGCACCGCCATGCTGGTGAGCCGCGACAGCGCGACCTTCCCGCAACAACTGTTCGTCGATCTGCGCCGCGCCGGTTGGCCGGTGTCGCCGACACTGGAGGGCCGGGTCCAGATCGACGGGCGCAGCTTCCGCCTGCTCGGCGTCGAGCCGGTGACGCTGCCGTCCGAGGTGGGCAACGCGCCGGCGGTCGGGCGCGGCAGCCTGCTATCCTTCGTCACGCCGCCCGGCGAGATGCTGGTTGCGGGCGAGACGCTGCGCGATCTCGGCCTCAAGGAGGGCGAACGGCCGCAGGCCAACGGCACGAGCTTGCCGCCGCTGCGCGTGCAGGCGGAGCTCGCACCCGGCGCGCTCGTCGTCGATATCGGCATCGCGCAGGAGATCCTGAAGATGCCCGGCCAGGTGTCGCGCCTGCTGGTCGGCAAGTCCAAAGCACCGCATGCAACGCTGGAAAGCGTTGCAGGCGAAAAACTCCGCCTGGTCGAGCCGAGCGCCGAGAGCGACCTCGAACGGCTGACCGACAGTTTCCATCTCAACCTCACCGCATTCGGCCTGCTGTCGTTCTTCGTCGGCCTGTTCATCGTCAACTCCGCGATCGGCCTCGCCTTCGAGCAGCGGCTGCCGATGCTACGCACCTTGCGCGCCTGCGGCGTCTCGGCGCGGCTGCTCAACACCGTGCTGGTGATCGAGCTGGTGTCGCTGGCGCTGGTCGCCGGCCTGATTGGCCTGGTCTGCGGCTATTTCATTGCGGCAGCCTTGCTGCCCGATGTCGCGGCCTCTCTGCGCGGGCTCTATGGCGCGCAGATCCCGGGACAGCTTTCGCTCAAGCCCGCCTGGTGGTTCGCCGGCATCGCCATCAGCATCCTGGGCGCGCTCGCAGCCGCCGCCGCGAGCCTTGCCAAGGCGATCCGGATACCGGTGCTGGCGACGGCGCAGCCGCAGGCCTGGCAGCAGGCACAACGGCGCTGGCTGATGTTCCAGAGTGCCGCGGCGCTCGCGGTATTTGCGGTGGCGGCGGCTCTCATTCAGTTCGGCGATTCCCTGATCGCGGGCTTTGCGGTATTGGCCGCGCTGATGCTCGGCGCGGCGCTGATTTTGCCGATGGTGCTACAGATCGCGCTCGCGTTCGGCCAGCGCAGCGCGCGGGCGCCGGTCGGCATCTGGTTCTGGGCCGACAGCCGCCAGCAGCTCTCAGGCCTGTCGCTGGCGCTGATGGCGCTGTTGCTCGCGCTCGCGGTCAATATCGGCGTCAGCACCATGGTGGAAAGTTTCAGCCGCACCTTCCTGGTGTGGCTCGACGGCCGCCTCGCCGCCGACGTCTACATCAGCGCCGCCAGCGATCAGCAGGCGAAAGAGATCAAGGCGTGGCTGCGCGATCGGCCCGAAGTCGAGGCGATCCTGCCCGGCGGCCGCGCCGATACACAATTCGGCGGCGCGCCGATCGAGGTGCTCGGCCTGCCCGACCACGTCACCTATCGCGACAACTGGCCATTGCTGGAAAGCGCGGCAAATGCCTGGGTGCGCTTGCGTCCCGGCGACACTTGTCTGATCAGCGAGCAGCTGTCGCGGCGGATGAAGCTTGCGATTGGTGATCATATCAAGGTGCCTGCCCCGGGCGGCAACTGGCCGCTCGAGATCGTCGGCATCTATGCCGATTACGGCAACCCCAAAAGCCAGATCGCGGTCAACTTCGCCGCGCTGACCCGGCGCTTTCCGCTGACGCCGCAGACCCGGATCGGGCTGCGCGTCGCGCCCGATCATATCGCGCCGCTGATCACGGCGCTGCAGCAGAAGTTCGGCCTCGACGACCGCAGTATCGCCGACCAGGCGACGATGAAGCGGGAATCCAGGCGGGTGTTCAACCGCACCTTCTCGGTGACCGCGGCGCTCAACGCCTTCACGCTCGGCGTCGCCGGCATCGCGCTCCTGACCAGCCTGCTCACGCTGGCCAATTCGCGGCTGCCGCAGCTTGCGCCATTGTGGGCGATCGGCCTGACGCGGCGGCGGCTCGCGGCGCTCGAACTGTTGAAGACCATGGCGGTCGCATTGATCACCGCGCTGTTCGCGCTGCCGCTCGGCCTTCTGGTCGCCTGGTGCCTGCTTGCGATCGTCAATGTAAAGGCGTTCGGCTGGCGGCTGCCGTTCCACGTCTTCCCGTTGCAGCTGATCGAGCTGCTCGCGGTGGCGCTCGCCGCCGCGTTCTGTGCAGCGGCGCTGCCGGTCGCTAGACTGGCGCGCATGCAGCCGGCCAGCCTGATCAGGATCTTCGTCAATGAGCGCTGACTGCGAAGGGACGGAGTTATACTACGGCCACGCAGGGATTGCGTTCCCTCTCCCGCTTGCGGGGGAGGGTCAGGGTGGGGGTATCTCCACGAGTCACATGTCGGAAAGAGCCCCCACCCGCCGCGCTGCGCGCGGCGACCTCCCCCGCAAGCGCGAGAGGTGAAGTGAGGTTGCGGATGCGCCGGTCCATACGACATACGGTCGCCGCTCGCGCGATCATCACTCGCCGCGCCTTTGCCGGCGGCGCGCTGGCGCTTGCGCTCGGCGGCAAGAGCCGTGCGCAGGGCTTTGCCGGGCTCGGCGAGAATGCCGAAGGTTTTGCCGCCGTCACGCTGGGCAAGCCATTCGCATTCCCAATCGATCACGGCCCGCATCCGGAGTTCCGGATCGAATGGTGGTACGTGACGGCGAATCTCGCCGGCGCGAATGGTGCAGCCTATGGCGCGCAATGGACGCTGTTCCGCCAGGCGATGAAGCCGGGCGGCCCCAGCGAGGGCTGGGCCAACCAACAGGTCTGGATGGGCCACGCCGCCGTGATCACCGCCACCACGCATCGTTTCAGCGAGACGTTTGCGCGCGGCGGCATCGGTCAGGCCGGTGTCGAAGCCACGCCGTTCCGTGCCTGGGTCGACGCCTGGGAGATGCACGGGCTCGACCCATTCGATGCGCAGCGCGTCGCGCCGCTCGAGCTGAAGGCTTCGGCTGCCGACTTCAGCACCGCGCTCCGCCTCGACGCCAATCGCCCGCTGGTGCTGCAGGGCGACCACGGCTACAGCCGCAAGTCGGATCGCGGACAGGCCTCCTATTACTACAGCCAGCCGTTCTACCAGGCGTCCGGCCGCATCGTGATCGACGATAGCGCGGTCGACGTCACGGGCATGGCCTGGATGGATCGCGAATGGAGCAGCCAGCCATTGGCGGCGGACCAGACCGGCTGGGACTGGTTCTCGCTGCATCTGCCCGGCGACGAGAAACTGATGCTGTACCGGCTGCGCCAGAAGGACGGCCGCGAGAACCTGTTCGGCAACTGGTTCACGCCGGACGGCCGCTCGGCCGCGATCGCCGGCCCCGGCAACAACATCACGCCGATTGCGATCACCGAGATCGACGGCCGCAAGCTGCCGACGTCATGGCGCGTCGCCCTTCCGGCGCGCGGCCTTGCCATCGAGACCACGCCGGTCAATCCGAAGGCCTGGATGGGGACCAGCTTCCCCTATTGGGAAGGCCCGATCCGCTTTGCAGGCAGCCATGCGGGAATCGGCTATCTTGAGATGACCGGGTACTGAAACGCCGACAGAAGATCGACGCGCCCAAAATCGTCCAGCCTGTCACACCGGTCGCTGCCGCCCCGTCATGACATCGGGGCCAATGAAACAAGAGGACACGCCCGACATGTACCACTACACGGCCATCGTCACCTGCCTTGCCGTCGCGTTCTATTTCTACACTTCGATCGAGGTTTCGCGCGCCCGCGTCGCCTATGGCGTCAAGCTGCCGGCGATCTCGGGCCATCCGGATTTCGAGCGCGTGTTCCGCATCCAAATGAACACGCTGGAATGGATGCCGATCTTCCTGCCGTCGCTGTGGCTGTTCGCGATCTATGTCGGCGATGCCGCGGCGGCCGCGCTCGGCGCGCTCTGGGTGATCGGCCGCATCGTCTACTTCATCGGCTATCGCGAGGCGGTGACAAAGCGCAGCCGGGGTTTTGCCATTCAGGCCACCGCGTGCATCATCCTGTGGATCGGCGCGCTCGGCGGCGCGGTGTGGCGGCTGGTGCATTGAAGGCGCGATCGCGCCACACACGCCGCTGTCGTCCCGGGCTTGACCCGGGACCCATAACCATGGGGTCGAGTTTTGCGATGGCTGGGGCCCCAGCGCGGCAGAATAGCTAACATCGGTGGTTATGGATCCCGGCTTTCGCCGGGACGACACCGATATTTGTTGCCCTAGCTAGGCGTCACTTGGTCAGCGGGCAGCCGCTGTCCTTGGCGGTGAAGAACGCCTTGTCGCCCGACACCACGGCGAGCTGCTTGTAATAGTCCCACGGCTTCTTCGATTCCGAGGGTTTCTTGACCTCGAACAGATACATGTCATGCACCATGCGTCCGTTCGCGAGCACCTTGCCCTGCGCGAAGGCGTCGTCGACCGGCAGCTCCTTCAGCTTCTTCGTCACCGCATCGGAGTCCTTCGTGCCGGCGGCCTTGACCGCCTTGAGATAGCTCAACGTTGCTGAATAGGTACCCGCCTGGATCATGTTCGGCATCCGTCCGGTGCGCTTGAAGAAGCGTTCGGAAAAGCCGCGCGTCTTGTCATCGCGATCCCAGTAGAAGCCCTCGGTCAGCACCAGGCCCTGTGCGGTCTCAAGCCCGAGACCGTGCACGTCCGAAAGCACCATGAGTAGACCGGCGAGCTTTTGACCGCCCTTCACGATGCCGAATTCGGCCGCCTGCTTGATCGAATTGACCGTGTCGAGACCGGCATTGGCGAGCCCGATGACTTTGGCCTTCGAGCTCTGTGCCTGCAGCAGGAAAGAGGAGAAGTCCGACGAATTGAGCGGCACGCGAACGGAGCCCAATACCTTACCGCCGCTCTCCTTCACGATCTCGCTGGTGTCTTTTTCCAGCGCATAGCCGAAGGCATAGTCGGCGGTGAGGAAGAACCAGCTGTCGCCGCCCGCCTTCACCAGTGCGCTGCCGGTACCGACGGCTAGCGCACGGGTGTCAAACGCCCAATGGAAGCCATAGGGCGTGCAGGCATCGCCGGTGATGCGCGAGGTCGCCGCGCCCACCACGATGTCGATCTTCTTCTTCTCGTTGGACAGCTCCTGCACCGCGAGCGCGACCGAAGACGTCGTCAGCTCGGTGATCATGTCGACACCCTCGGTGTCGTACCAGCGCCGCGCGATCGCGGTCGCGAGGTCCGGCTTGTTCTGATGGTCGGCGGTGACGATCTCGATCTTCTGGCCCAGCACCTCGCCGCCGAAATCCTCGACCGCCATCCGCGCCGCCTCGAGCGAATACTTTCCGCCGTAGTCGGCGTAGACGCCCGACTGGTCGTTCAGGATGCCGATCTTGACACCTTGTGCCGACGCCGGCGCCGCAAGCATCAAGCTGCAAGCCGCGACCGCAGCCAAAAATCCCGACTTCATTTTTGTGCTCTCCCAGCAGTCTCTCATCAGGAAAAATCGGCGCGACATTATTTTATAACCCCGCGCCTGCCCATCTCTTTCCGCTCAGCCGTTAGTATGGGCTTGTCGACGCAAGTCCGCACAATATCTGCTCCGTCACCCTGAGGTGCGAGCCTTGCGGCGCAATTGCGCCGCTGGGCGAGCCTCGAAGGGTCGATGGCCCGGCTGGTGGCCGTGCATCCTTCGAGGCTCGCAAGGGCTCGCACCTCAGGATGACGGGGAAGGACTTGCTGCCGCGGTACGGCGAATGCCGCCGCTACCCCGCCATGTTCGCTGCGGGTTCCTTCGGCTTGCCCTCGTTCTTTCCTTCCGCGAGGTTGCGCACCACCATGTAGAAGATCGGCGTGAAGACGAGGCCGAACAAGGTGACGCCGAGCATGCCGAAGAACACGGCGACACCAACCGCCTGCCGCATCTCCGAGCCCGAGCCGGTCGACAGCACCAGCGGCAGCACGCCGAGGATGAAGGCGAACGACGTCATCAGGATCGGCCGCAGGCGGAGCCGGCAGGCCTCGATGACCGCCTCCAGCCGTGGCCGGCCCTCGAGCTCGATATCGCGCGCAAACTCGACGATCAGGATCGCGTTCTTGGCGGCGAGCCCCACCAGCACCACGAAGCCGATCTGGGTCAGGATGTTGACGTCCTGGCCCATGATGCGCACGCCGATGGTGGCCGCGAACAGGCACATCGGCACGATCAGGATCACCGCGAACGGCAGCGTCCAGCTGCCATATTGCGCGGCCAGCACCAGATAGACGAACAGCACGCAGACCGGGAACACGTAGAGGCCCGCATTGGCGCCGTTGATCTGCTGGTAGGACAGGTCGGTCCATTCGAACGAGAAGCCGCTCGGCAGGGTTTCGTCGGCGAGCTTCTTGATGGTGTTGAGCGCTGTCGTCGAGCTGACGCCCGGCGCCGGCTCACCCTGCAGTTCGGACGCCGAGTAGAGATTGTAGCGTGCGACACGGTCGGGTCCCGAGATGTCCTTGAAGTCCACGACGCTGCCGAGCATCACCATGTCGCCGGCACCGTTGCGGGTGCGTAGCCGCGAAAGATCGGTGGTCTCCTTGCGGAACGGCAGGTCAGCCTGCGCCGTGACGTGATAGGTGCGTCCGAACAGGTTGAAGTCGTTGACATAGGTCGAGCCGAAATAGGTCTCGATCGTGTCGGTGATGTTGGCGATGGGAACGCCGAGCTTCTGCGCCTTGACGCGATCGATATCGACGAACAGCTGCGGGGTGTTCGCAGAATACGGCGAGAACACCGATGTGAGGCTCGGCGACTTGCGCGCGGCCAACACCAGTTCGTCGGTCGCGGACGCCAGCAATTCGGGCCCGCGTCCCTGTCGATCCTGGACGCGGATGGTGAAACCACCGCCGGTGCCGATACCGGGCACGGCCGGCGGCGGAATGACGATGATGAAGGCGCCTTGGATCACCGACAGACGCTTGCGCAGGTCGGCCGTGATCGCGGTCGCCGTCTGTCCCTTCTTCAGGCGCGCCTCCGGCTCGTCGAACACCGGGAACAACGCCGCGGCATTACCCGCCTGCGTGCGCGTCGCGCCGGAGAAGCCGGCGAACGCCGCGACGCGAACGATGCCGGGCGTATCCAGCGCGATCCGCTCGATCTCGCGCACGACAGCCGTGGTCCGCGCCAGCGACGCGGCGCCCGGCAGCTGTGCCGAGATGATGACGTAGCCGCGATCCTGCGCCGGGATGAAGCCCTGCGAGGTGGTCGCGAGCAGCCAGCCGGCGCTGCCGATCAACACGAGGTAGATCGCGACCATCACCACCGTGTGCCGGATCACGAAGTCGGCAACCGCCGCATAGCCATGCGCCAGCCGGTCGAACACGCGGTTGAACAGCGCGGTGAAGCTGTCCCAGCCGCGCGCGATGATGTTCCAGCGCGCCGGCGGGCGCTTCTCCTCGTGCGGGACCAGGATCTGCGAGGCCAGCGCCGGCGACAGCGTCAGCGAGCAGAAGCAGGAGATCGCGGTCGCGACCGCGATCGTGACCGCGAATTGCTGGAAGAACTGCCCGGAGATGCCGCCGAGGAAGGCGGTCGGCACGAACACCGCGCACAGCACTAGCGCGATCGAGACCAGCGCGCCGCCGACCTCCTCCATGGTCTTGAGCGCGGCCTCGCGCCGGCTCATGCCGTGCTCGAGATGGCGTTCGACATTCTCGACCACCACGATGGCGTCGTCGACCACGATGCCGACCGCGAGAACCAGGCCGAACAAGGTCAGATTGTTGATCGAGAAGCCGAGCGCGGCCATCACCGCAAAGGTGCCGACCAGCGACACCGGGATCGCGATGATCGGGATGATCGCAGGCCGCCAGCCCTGCAGGAACACCAGCACCACGATGACGACGAGCGCCATCGCCTCGTAGATCGTCTTGATCAGCTCATGAACCGACTGGGCGATGAACTCGGTCGGGTTGTAGCCGATGTTGTAGTCGAGCCCCTTCGGGAAACTCGCCTTCATGTGCTCCATCGTGTCGGAGATGCTCTTGGCAGTGGCGAGCGCGTTCGATCCCGGCCGCTGCGTCACCAGCAGGGCGACCGCCGATTTGCGCAGCAGGAAGCTGTTGGTCGCGTAGGACAGCGCACCGAGCTCGACACGGGCGACGTCGCGCAGGCGCACGGTACGGCCGTCGGAGCCGGCCTTCACCACGATGTCCTCGAACTGCCTGATGTCCTTGAGACGGCCGGTGAACACGAGATTCGGCTGGAAGGCGCGATCGGCGATCGGCGGCTCGGCGATCTGGCCGCCCGCGATCTGCAGGTTCTGCGCCCGGATCGCCGCCAGCACCTCGCCCGAGGTCAGGCCGAGATTGGCGATGCGGTCGGGATCGAGCCACAGCCGCATCGAGTAATCGCGCGCGCCGAACATCTGGATGTCGCCGACGCCGTCGAGCCGCAACAGCTGGTCACGGACCTGCAGCAGCGCGTAGTTGGAGATGTAGAGCTGGTCGAACGTGTCGTCGGGCGACAGCATGAACACGACCATCAGGATGTCGGGCGAGTTCTTGCGGGTGACGACGCCGTTGCGCTGGACTTCTTCAGGCAGCCGCGGCTGCGCGATCGCGACGCGGTTCTGCACCAGCACCTGGGCCTTGTCGAGGTCGGTGCCGAGCTTGAAGGTCGCGGTGATGGTGAGCTGGCCGTTCGAGGTCGCCTGGCTGTAGAGATAGAGCATGTCCTCGACGCCGTTGATCTCCTGCTCGATCGGAGCGGCGACGGTGTCGGACACGGTCTGCGCCGAGGCGCCCGGGTACTGCGTGGTCACCGTGACGGTCGGCGGCACGACCTGCGGATATTCCGAGACCGGCAGCGTCGGATAGGCAATCGCGCCGACGATCAGCAGCACGATCGACAGCACCATCGCGAGGATGGGCTGGTTGATGGAGAGCCTGCCGAGATTCATGGCTTGGCACCTGCCGCCGGCTTGTCTCCTGCCGGAGCCTGGGCCATTTTCGGCGTCACCTTGGCGCCGACGCGGGCGCGTTGCAGCCCGTCGACGATCACATGGTCCTCCGGCTTGAGGCCTTCGCGGATCACGCGCAGGCCCTCATCCAGCGGTCCGAGCGTGACCGTTCGTGCTTCCACCGTGTTGTCGTCCTTGACCACGAACACGATCTTGCGCGACTGGTCGGTGGCGATGGCGGTATCCGGGATCAGCAGCGCCTCATAGGGCGAGGAGCCGATCAGGCGGACGCGGCCGAACTGGCCGGGCAGGATCGAGAGGTCCTTGTTCGGGATCACCGCGCGGCTGCGCAGCGTTGCGGTGGAGACGTCGAGGCGGTTGTCGAGGAAGTCCATCTTGCCCTCATGCGAGGGCTTGGTCTCGCCGGTCAGGGTCACCTGCACCGGGTTCGCCGTATCGCGCGAGCTCGGCCGCCGGCCTTCGAACCACAGCTTGCTGTTGCGCTGATAGGTCGCCTCGTCGACGTCGAAATAGATGTAGATCGGATCGAGCGACACGATCGAGGTGAGCAGCGTCGCTCCGCTCTCGCTGCCCTGCACCAGATTGCCCGGCGTCACCAGATGCCGGCTGACGCGGCCGGCGATCGGCGCCAGCACATGGCTGAATTCGACGTTGAGCTGCGCGGCCTTCAGCGTACCCTCGGCCTGCGTTTCGGCAGCGCGCGCCGCCTGCAACGCCTGGCGGCGCTGGTCGACGACCTGCTCCGAGACCGCGCTGGTCTGCACCAGATTGAGCCCGCGCTCGAGATCGCGCTTGGCAAGCTCGCCCTTGGCACGCGCGTCCGCGAGCTGACCTTCGGCCTGCAGCACGACCGCCTCGAACGGTCGCGGATCGATGGTGTAAAGCAGATCGCCGGCGTGGACGATCGCACCATCCTTGAACTCGACACTGTTGACGAAGCCGCCGACGCGGGCGCGGACCTGAACCTCCTCGATCGCCTCGAAGCGGCCGGTGAATTCGTCCCAGTCGGTGACGGTGCGCTTGACCGGCTGCGCGACGGTCACGGGCGGCGCCGGAGGCGCGGCCTGCGATTGCGCGCTCTTGTCGTCGCAGCCGCCGAGCGTCAGCGTGGCCAACAGCCCAATCGGCGCGAGGCCGCGCCAGCACGCCCTGACGAATCCCTGGCGGCGAAGCGAATGACGCTCGACGCCGGTCACCGGAGCCGGACGCTCCGTTCTGTCAATCGAACTCAATTCCTTACTCCCCCGAAGACTACGAAGCACGCCGACCAAAGCAGGGCTACGAAAGTCGCAATTGAAACTTGCGGTGATTCAACACGGACTCACCACCGCAATGTCGCGGCAGCGGACGTCACAGATGTAGCCGCACCACAGTCTGTTCAAGATGGCCGCCGGATCAAGCAAATAGTTTCGTAGTCTGAAAGCCTTACGACACGCGCGCGAAACCGGGACGACGAAAAGGGGCAGTTTGGCTGGCCTATCGAGGGCGCAAGGTCACAGACGGATCGTCGCGAATCAATCACAACGCGAGTTCGTTTCACAGATTCGTCACACCGCCCCCGATTCTACTTTTGGCACAGGAACCTTTCGTCACGACCAGCCAAGCTCCCATACTCTACCTCCCGCTGCACGGCGAAATCGTCGTTAACGGCGAGGTTGTCATCCGGACACACATTGACACCCGGTAGTATCGCCAATACGGTCATGGTTGCCAAAGCATGAATATTCTTGGCCGGCCGCATTTTTCTCGAACATTCATAGTGTTTTGTCGCGGCGCGAGTGTGTGAAAGCGACGACGTAAATGGCAAGCGCATTTGATCTTGCTGATGCCGCGGCTCCGCGAACATCGCGGCTTTCTCGAATTGCAGGCGGCTTGGCGCGATCGCCGGTCGCGGGCGATCAACTTCAACGTGTGAACGGCTTCACACGTCATCGTCCCCAACAATTGTAAATATTGATCGGCTTCCACGCCGGTCGCAGGAGTGCGCATGACGACCATACCTGCTTATTCAATCGGTGGTTTAACGCGCCCCGAACTTCACCTCGATCCGACCGGACATATCATTCTTGATCCGGCCGCGCAGGCGTTCGCCGACACGTATGGTCTGCAATATCTCTACCTCGGCTGCCCTCCCGGCACGCTCTGGCCGCCGATCCAGGGCTTCCTGGCGCCGCCGACCGATGCCAATTCCAGCACCAACACGGTCGTTGAAGGCGCGGCAGCCAACACCTCGGTCGGCATCACTGCGCAGTCGAGCAGCCTGCTCGGCCTTCCGGTCACCTATTCGCTGACATCAGATTCCTCCTACGGCGGCTTCAAGGTCGATCCGAACACCGGCGTGATCTCGGTCGCCGATCCCACCAAGGTCGACTTCGAGAGCTCCGGCGGCAGCTACGTCGTCAATGTGCAAGCGACCGACGGCATCTTCGCGTCGTCGCAGAGTTTCGTGATTGCGGTCAGCAATGCGCCGCCATCGACACCGGTCGACAGCAACGCCGCCGCCAACGCCGTCAACGAGGGCGCCGCCGTCAATACCCTGGTCGGCATCACCGCATCGTCGGCCGATGTCAACGGCCCCGGCGTCACCTATTCGCTGACCGGCGATACGTCCGGCGGCGGCTTCAAGATCGATCCCAACACCGGCGTCGTCACCGTCGCCGATTCCACCAAACTCGACTTCGAGACCGCGCCGGGCCACGCCTACACCATCACCGTGCAGGCCAGCGACGGCCACGGCGGCTTCAGCTCGCAGAGCTTCACGATCAACGTCAACGACGTTCCGGTCTCTACGCCGGTCGACACCAATCCCGCCGCCAACAGCGTCGTCGAAGGCGCCGCCGTCAACACGCTGGTCGGCATCACGGCGTCCGCGGTCGATCCGAACGGCCCGGCAAGCACCTACTCGCTGACCGGCGACACCTCCGGCGGCGGCTTCAAGATCGATCCCAATACCGGCGTCGTCACCGTCGCCGATCCGACCAAGCTCGACTACGAGAGCGCGCCCGGCCACGCCTACACCATCACCGTGCACGCGACCGCCGGCGCGACCTCGTCGACCCAGACCTTCACCATCGGCGTCACCGACGCACCGCCGTCGGCGCCCACCGATACCGACGTCACGGCCAATTCGGTGGTCGAAGGCGCGGCCATCGGTACCGCGGTCGGGATCACCGCCCACGCCACCGACATCAATGGCGGCACCGTGACCTATTCGCTGGTCGGCGATGCGCACGGCTTCACCATCGACGCCGCGACCGGCATCGTCACCGTCGCCGATCCGACCAAGATCGATTTCGAAACCGCCCCCGGCCACGCCTACACCATCACCGCGCAGGCCAGTGACGGCACGCTGACCAGCACCCAGAGTTTCACCATCAACGTCACCGACGTGGCGCCGTCGACCCCGGTCGACAGCAACGCTGCAGCCAACACCGTGGTCGAAGGCGCAACCGCCGGCACCGCGGTCGGCATCACCGCGCATGCGGTCGACATCAACGGCCCGGCCGTGACCTATTCGCTGACCGGCGATACCTCCGGCGGCGGCTTCGCGATCGATCCGGCAACCGGCATCGTCACCGTCGCCGACCCGACCAAGATCAACTATGAAAGCGCGCCCGGCCACGCCTACACCGTGACGGCGACCGCCAGCGACGGCACGCTCGCGAGTTCGCAGACCTTCACCATCGGCGTCACCAACGCCCCGCCGTCGGCCCCGGTCGACGCCGACGCCAACCCCAATGCGATCGCCGAAGGCGCGGCCAACGGCTCGACCGTCGGCGTCACCGCGTCGGCGATCGACGTCAACGGCCCGCCGGTCACCTATTCGCTGGTCGGCGACACCTCCGGCGGCGGCTTCACCATCGATGCGACGACGGGTGTCGTTACCGTCGCCGACGGCACCAAGATCGATTACGAAACCAGCGGCGCGGCTCACAGCTACACCATCACCGCGCAGGCTAGCGACGGCCTGGGCGGCACCAGCACGCAGAGCTTCACCATCGCCGTCACGGACGTTGCGCCATCGACCCCGGTCGACAGCGACGTCGGCGCCAACAGCGTCGTCGAAGGCGCCGCCGCCGGCAGCACGGTCGGCATCACCGCGTCGGCGATCGACGTCAACGGCCCGGCCGTGACCTATTCGCTGGTCGGCGACACCTCGGGTGGCGGCTTCACCATCAACGCCGCGACCGGCGTCGTCACCGTCGCCGATCCCACCAAGATCGACTATGAGAGCAGCGGCGCGGGTCACAGCTACACCATCACCGCACAGGCGAGCGACGGTACGCTGGCGAGTTCACAGACCTTCACCATCGCAGTCAGCGACGCTGCGCCGTCGATTCCGGTCGATAGCAATGCCGCCGCCAACAGTGTCGTCGAAGGCGCCGCCGCCGGCAGCACGGTTGGCGTCACCGCGTCGTCGACCGACGTCAATGGCCCGGCCGTCACCTATTCGCTGGTCGGCGACACCTCGGGCGGCGGCTTCACCATCAACGCGACAACGGGTGTCGTCACCGTCGCCGATCCCACCAAGATCGACTACGAGAGCAGCGGCCCGACCCATTCCTACGCGGTGACCGCGCAAGCCAGCGACGGCACGCTCACGAGCTCGCAGACCTTCACCATCGCTGTCGCCGACGCTCCGCCGTCGACCCCGGTCGATGCCGACGCCAATCCCAACTCGATCACCGAAGGCGCGGCCAACGGCTCGACCGTCGGCATCACCGCATCGTCGGTCGACGTCAACGGCCCGGCCGTGACCTATTCGCTGATCGGCGACACCTCCGGCGGCGGCTTCACCATCAACGCGACAACGGGCGTCATCAGCGTCGCGGACTCGACCAAGATCGATTACGAAAGCGCGGCCGGGCACGCCTACACCGTCACCGCCCAGGCGAGCGACGGTACGCTGGCGAGCTCGCAGACCTTCACCATCGCCGTTACCGACGTCGCGCCATCGACCCCGGTCGACAGCGACGGCGCCATCAACCGCGTCGCGGTCGGCGCTCCGGTCGGCTCGGGAGCCGGCGTGACGGCATCCTCGACCGACGTCAACGGCCCGGCCGTGACCTATTCGCTGGTCGGCGACACCTCCGGCGGCGCCTTCACCATCAATGCGGCCACCGGCAAGGTCATGGTCGCCGATCCCACCAAGATCCACGCCGCCGATCCGTCCTACGACATCACGGTCGATTCCTCCGACGGCACGCTGCACAGCCAGCAGACCTTTACCATCGCCGTCGTCATCGACCAGGCACCGGTCGTCACCGCCGGCCACACCCTTGGCTACACGGAAAACCAGGCCGCGACTGTGATCGATTCGACGATCACCGTGACCGACGGCGACGACGCCAATCTGGCGTCCGCGACGGTTCAGATCACCGGCAACTACGTCGTCGGCGAGGACGTCCTCGGCTTTGTCACCCAGAACGGCATCAGCGGATCGTTCGACGCCGCAACGGGTACGCTGACGCTGACCGGCACCTCCAGTGTCGCCAACTATCAGGCCGCGCTCGCGTCGGTGACCTATTTCAACACCAGCGACAATCCGTCCGGGCTGGCGCGCACCGTCACGATCACAGCCAATGACGGCACGCTCGACAGCACGCCGGTCACCGACACCATCAACGTCACTCCGGTCAACGACCCGGCCGTCGTCACCGCCGGCCACACGCTGAACTACACCGAGAATCAGGTCGCGACGGCGTTCGATCCGGCGATCACGGTAACCGACGTCGACAACACCACGCTGGCCGGCGCGACGATGCAGATCACCGGCAACTATGCCAACGGCCAGGATGTCCTGGGCTTCACCACCATCGGCAACATCACCGGCACGTTTGATGCCGCGACCGGCAAACTGACGTTGACCGGCACCGACACGGTCGCCAACTACCAGGCCGCGCTGGCCTCGGTGACCTATTTCAACACCAGCGACAACCCATCGGGCCTCGCGCGCACCGTCACGATAACAGCCAATGACGGCGCCGCGAATTCCACGGCAGTCACCGACACCATCAACGTCACGCCGGTCAACGATCCGCCGGTCACGTCAGCCGGCGGCACGCTGAACTACATCGAGAACCAGGCCGCGACCGCGATCGACACGTCGGTCAACGTGTCCGACGTCGACAGCGCCAACATGGCCAGCGCTACGGTTGCCATTACCGGCGGCTTCGCCGCCGGCCAGGATGTGCTCGGCTTCAACCCCCAGAACGGCATCGTCGGATCGTACAACGCTCTGACCGGCGTTTTGACCTTGACCGGCTCCTCCAGCGTCGCGAACTACAAGGCCGCCCTCGACTCCATCACCTATTTCAACACCAGCGACAATCCGTCCGAGGCGGATCGTACCGTCAGCTTTACGGTCAATGACGGCTCGCTGGACAGCAACACCTCGACCTCGACCATCCATGTCACGCCGGTCAACGACGCGCCGGTGATCAGCTTCGGCGCCATCGCCGGATTCACCGAACCGCCGAACGGCACGCCGGCGGCCAACTCGACGCCGGTCACGATCACGCCAAACCTGACAATCACTGACGCCGAAGGCAACAACCTGACCGATGCGACCTTCGTGCTGAACGACCTGAAGCCGTCGGACGCGCTTTCGATCGCGGGGCACGCCGGCGCGAGCGGCGACATCGGCGGCATCCACTTCGACATCAGCAGCACCGCCGGCACCGAAACGATCAGCTTCACCGGCACCGACACGCTGGCGCACTACAATGCGGCGCTCGACCTGATCCAGTTCAACAACACCAGCGAAAACCCCGATACCACCGCGCGTTCCTATACCCTGACCGTGCACGATGACGGCGGCACCGCGAATGGCGGCAACAACACCGGGACGGCATCGACGACGGGAAGCGTGACCGCCGTCAACGATGCGCCCACCGCAACGGTGCCGGCGGACAATTCGATCGGCACTGCCTTCTCGCACACCAATCTTACGATCTCCGGCCTGTCGGTCGCCGACGTCGACGCCAGCAGCGGGAACGTCACGGCGACGATCAGCTCAGGCCACGCCGCCCTGAGCTTCGACACCACGGGGCTCGCGAGCTTCACCAACAACGCCAGCCACACCGTCACGCTCACCGGCACCATCGCGCAGGTCAATACCGGGCTGGCGACGCTGACCTACAACAGCGACGACGGCTTCACCGGCTCGGATACCGTCACGCTCAACGTCAACGACAACGGCAACACCGGTACACCCGGCGCGCAAACCTCCGGCGCGCAGACCTTCCATGTCGGCGTCGTGCCGCAGGTGTTCTACATCGACAACTCGACGACAGGCACCAGCCTCAACCTCGGTACCCAGCACGATCCCTACACCTCGATCGCGGCCTTCAACGCGGCGAATCCGGCCGGCTCCGGCGACTATGTCGTGCTCGAGCACGGCACCGGCACCTACAGCGAAGCCAACGGCATCAACCTCGCCAGCGGCGTCAACCTGATCGGCGGCAGCCATACCCTGACGTTCACCAATCCGGTGACCAACGCCACGGTGACCGCGAATGTCGGCTCCGGCACCGATCCGGTCATCCATGTCACCGGCGCCGACAACGGCATCGACCTGCTCGGCACCACGGGTCACACCATCACCGGCGTCAGCATCGACACCTCGGCCTCGACCGGCATCGGCATCAGCGACGACGGCAACAATGTCGGCACCGTCACGATGTCCGACATCACGGTCAAGACCGCCAGCGGCACCGGCTTGAGCTTCACCCATGGCGGCACCATCACGCTGACCGGCAGCGCCAACTCCATCACATCAGGCACCGGCACCGCGCTCGATGTCGAGAACACCCAGATCGGCTCAGCCAACCTCATCCTCAAGAGCATCACCTCGAGCGGCGGGTCCAACAACGGCATCATTCTGTCGAACACCGGCACGGCCGCCGGCAATGGCGGCCTGCATGTCACCGGCGACGGCTCGACGGCGGGCAGCGGCGGCACCATCGCCAGCAAGACCGGCGCCGACGCCAGCACCACGCAAGGCAGCGGCGTCTACCTCAACAACACCAAGGACGTTGAGCTCTCCTATCTGACGATGCACGACTTCCAGAACTACGGCATCGTCGGCACCAACGTCACCGGCTTTGCCCTCGGCAATACCACGGTGACCGGCACCAACGGCGACAATGTCGGCGGCATCGGCGAAGGCGACGTCTACTTCACCGGCCTGTCGGGCGCGGCGACGGTGACGAACTCGACCTTCACGGGCGCGGCGCTCGATGCGTTCCACGTCTTCAACAACAGTGGTCAGACGCTCAACCGCATCACCATCACCGGCTCGACCTTCGCCACCAATTCGGTGGCCAGCAACTCGTCGGGCGATGCACTGGTGTTCCAGGCCACCGACGGAACGTTCAACGCGACGGTTCAAAGCTCGACGTTCACGTCGGCGCGCGGTGACCTGTTCCAGCTCGATCTGCACGGCGGTGTCAGCTCGGATCTCGTGCTGGGCGGCGCGACCGCCGGACTTGGCAACAGCTTCTCGAACAACAACCAGAACATCGTCTCGGGCGGCGGCGGCATCACCATCAGCTCCGGCGGAGCCGGCGATCACGCCAACCTGACCTTCGACATCGCGAACAATACCATGCGCGATGCGCTCGGCACGGCGCTCGGCATCAGCACCGGATCGGGCGCGGGTTCGTTTACCGGCACGATCGATTCCAACACCATCGGCGTGGCGGCTATCGCCAACAGCGGTTCCGTCCAGGGCTCCGACATCGGCTTCATCACCGACGGCGGCGCCAATTCCAGCGTCACGATCACCAACAACCATCTCTTTCAATATGGCAACGGCGACGGCATCCTGTTGCAGACCGGTGATGCGGTCGACGGCGGCAACGCACGATTGACCGCGATCGTCATGGGCAACACGGCGTCCAACCCCGGCACATTCGGCAATCATGGCTTTGAGCTCAACGCCGGTACGGTTGCGGGCGACGCGCAGAGCGTCTCGCTGACGCTGGGCGGCACCGGCGCCCAGGAAAATCAGTTCCTGGGTTCGGGCTCGGGTGGCGGCACCGATATCCGGCTGCGCGATCGCGACAACACCACCGTCGGTCTGCATGCGGGCGATGGTTCGTCCTATGGCGGCGGCGCGACCGATACCGCCGCGATTGCGGCCTATGTGCTGGCGCACAAT
This sequence comes from Bradyrhizobium sp. B097, assembly GCF_038957035.1. Classification (NCBI taxonomy): domain Bacteria; kingdom Pseudomonadati; phylum Pseudomonadota; class Alphaproteobacteria; order Hyphomicrobiales; family Nitrobacteraceae; genus Bradyrhizobium; species Bradyrhizobium sp. B097. The sequence goes on along the minus strand of NZ_CP152412.1, from coordinate 572,407 downwards.
ACGGTCACCACGGCGCCGACAATCAGCGTCGTGGCGGCCAGCACCAACGGGTTCGGCGCATCGCCAATGCTCGCCGCAGACGGCGGCGTGCAGGCCGCTGTCGCGACCCCGGGTGAAACCCACCTGACACAAGGCGAGCTCGACTCGGTCGTCTCGGCGGCCATTACCCAATGGGCGAAGGCAGGCGCCGACTCGGATCAACTCGCCGCGCTGCATGCCGTCACTTTCAGCGTCGCCGACCTCGCCGGCCAAATCGTCGGCCTGGAAAGCGCCGGCCACATCACGATCGATACCGATGCCGCCGGCCACGGCTGGTTCGTCGATCCGACACCGTCGGACAATTTTGAGTTCACGCACGCGCTCAATGCTTCCGGCACCAGCCTGCAGACGGATCCGTCGACGGCAGCAGCGGGTCATCTCGATCTGCTGACCGCGGTGGTCCACGAGTTGGGACACGTGCTCGGTCTCCCCGATTTGACGTCGTCATCCGATGCCAACGACCTGATGTATATCGATCTCGCCGATGGCGAGCGCCGGCTCCCGACTGCCGCAGATGTCGTTCAAGCCAACGTGGGATCGCAGAAGGCGATGCCCATGCAAAGCGACACATCCTCGAATCAGCAGGCGACCAACGGCTTCGATTTCTCGTCGTTCACGCCGACGCAGTCGCAGTCCAACACAAGCCATGCGGACCTGGCCACGCACAGCCAGACCTTGTCCAATCTGTTCAGCGGGCATTCCAATGCCGCGCCCTCATGGTGGGTCGGCCACGAGGCGGCGTTCGCCGCCATGGGCGGCACGCCGACCGACGATCACACCCATACCCTGGTCCATCATGACCTGATCGTCTGAACGGGTACCGCATCAACCACAACGCCAGCCGGATCGCTTCGGCAGGCGTTGTTCGCTCGGCGCAATCGAATCCGAATTGCCCGCAGCGGAGAACTCCGACCGTCGCGCAGGAAGCGCTTGCGGACGTCCGTTTCTTGACGTGAGCTCCGCAGCCAGCGATCGCGGCTCGCCGATGCCACGCTCAACCGGCGATTGAAAAAGAATTGCCAACACGGCACAATCGTTTAGGTTGCACTTCATAAAAAACACGCTATCGTGCACAGGTTGTCGACGCGGCATCATTGTCTCGTATTTATTGCAAATCTTACGACGTATTCGCGGAGGACCTATGGCCGATCCATATCTTTCCGAAATCCGCATGATGTCGTTCAACTTTGCTCCGAAGGGCTGGGCGCTCTGCAACGGCCAGTTGATGCCGATCAATCAGAACCAGGCGCTGTTCTCGTTGCTGGGCACGACCTATGGCGGGGACGGGCGCGTCACGTTTGGCCTGCCCGACCTCCGCGGCCGGGTGCCGATCAGTATGGGCGCGGGCTACGCGCTTGGCCAACGGGCCGGCGAGGAGGGCCATACGCTCACGATCAGCGAGATGGCGCAGCACAATCATTTGGCAAACGCCACCAACAGCAACGGCACCACGCCGATCGATGCGGGCAGCTATCTCGGTGCCTTCAACAACGGCTACAGCACGTCGATGACCAACATCACGACGCTCAATCCCGCGACCGTGGGCAATGTCGGCGGCAGCCAGGCCCATCAGAACATGCAGCCGTTCCTGACGATCAATTTCAGCATTGCCCTTCAGGGCGTTTTCCCCTCGCCGAACTGATGAGAAGCGCCGATGTCACAACCTTTTGTAGGCGAAATCCGTATGTTCGGCGGCAACTTTGCCCCGGCGGGATGGAATTTCTGTGACGGCAGCCTACTGGCGATTTCCCAGTACGACACGCTGTTCAATCTGATCGGCACCACCTATGGCGGCGATGGCCAATCCACCTTCGCAGTCCCCGATCTGCGCGGCCGCCTGCCGCTCCACATGGGCACCGCCAGTAGCGGGACGAGCTATGTCATCGGCCAGAATGGCGGCGTCGAAAACGTAACGCTCACGGTACAGACGATCCCGCAGCATTCGCACGCCTTCATCGCCTCGACGCAGACCGGCACCGGGGCGAACCCGCAAGGAAATATCCTTGATCAGGTGTCCGGCACGATCGCCATGTACGTCGACGGTCAGCCGCCCGATGGCCCGATGGCAAGCGGAATGCTGACGAACGCGGGCGGAAGCCAGCCGCACAACAATTTGCAGCCGCTGCTTTGCGTCGGCTTCATCATTTCGCTGTTCGGCATTTTCCCGAGCCAGAGCTAGGAGCGCGACAGCATGTCCGATCCCTTTGTCGCCGAGATCCGCATCTTTCCCTTCAACTTCGCGCCCAAGGGCTGGGCCTTCTGCAGCGGTCAGCTCTTGCCGATCTCGCAGAATACGGCGCTGTTCTCGCTGCTTGGCACCACCTATGGCGGCAACGGCACGTCGAACTTCCAGCTGCCCAACATGCAGGGCAACGCGCCGCTGGCGCCTGGACAGGGCCCCGGGCTGTCGCTGTATGACCTCGGAGAGACTGGCGGCTCGACCTCGGTCACCCTGCTGCAAACCCAGATACCGCTTCACAACCACCTCGTGAATGTCGATACGCAGGACACGGCCGACGTCCAAGTCCCCAGCCCGACCCGCATCCTGGGCAAATCGGCGAGTGCCTTCGCCTATGTGCCCGGAAACCCGGCGCCGACGTTGATCCAGATGAACGCCGCCATGATCGGCATGACCGGCGGCAACCAGCCGCACAACAACATGCAGCCGTATCTCACCTTGAATTTCTGCATCGCGCTGCAGGGCGTATTCCCGCCACGAAGCTGAGGTCGCTTTGGTTCTCGATACGTCGGACAGCATCAGTCCTGCGTTCGGCTGGGCGCGCGCCGCCGAATCCGGTTGCCGCTTTCGCCGGCAGGCGGAGGCTGATCTGCCGTTCCTCGGCCGGCTCTACGCCTCGACGCGCGCCGAGGAGCTGGCGCCGGTGCCGTGGAGCGAGGCGGACAAGGCCGCCTTCCTCGATCAGCAATTCCGCGCCCAGCACGCGCACTATCAGCAATACTATCCGAACACCGACTGGCTGGTAATCACGCATGGCGGCGAGAACATCGGCCGGTTCTATATCGAGCGCTGGCCGAGCCAGCACCGCATCATCGACATCGCCTTCCTTCCCGAACATCGCGGCAAGGGATATGGCGAAGCGCTGCTGCGCGATGCAATGGACGAGGCGGCTGATGCCGGCAAGGACGTCTCGATCCATGTCGAGAAGTTCAATCCGGCGATGCGGCTCTACCGCCGGCTCGGTTTCGTCACCGAGGAAGACAAGGGCGTCTACGACCTGATGCGCTGGATCAGGCCCGGCCCCCGCGCCGCATGAGCGTCAGGTGAAGATCGCCTGATAGCCGTTGCCGTCTCCGAGCGGGCCGATCGGCACCAGGAAGATCTCGATCACGCCCAGCGCCGGATGCCGCACTGGATAGATCGCCTGCGGCAACCACGCCCCCTTCGGCCCCGCGAACAACAGCGAGAACGCGCCCCTCGGCCGGCCGCTGTTGCCCGCGGGCTCGACCTTGGCGAGTTTCAGCGCCACTGCGCCTTCCGCGGTCTGCATCTCGAACTCCGCGCCCTGATGCGGCCTGAAGTCGTCAATATGCAGTTTCGCCAGATCGACGGTGGATGTCATGCGCACGTCCCTGTTGCTTTCGAGGTGTAACACACGCCGCGATGTCGCCGTCAAGATTTCTGCCGGGCATCTTTTCTTCGATCTGAAGCGCTCGCCGCTGTCATTTCGGTGAGTACCTGTTGTCGACCGTCATTCCGGGGCTCGCGAAGCGAGAACCCGGAATCCATTCATCCACTTGTTCGGCGGCTCAATGGATTCCGGGCTCGGCCCTGCGGGCCGCCCGGAATGACGGGTGGATGGAGCGGAGCCCCCAAGCGCACCCGGATTTCCCTGCGCCCTCTGCTCAAGAGGAAGGCAAGTAAACGCAAGACTCGGACGCGTGGCGCCGCGAGGATGCGGATGTATGACTCGCAAGCCGCGCAGCATCCTCGGTGTCGTCCTGGCGAAGGCCAGGACCCATTACCCCAGATTTCGATTGCTGCGCGACGCTGGAGCCGCGATCCCGTTCACCACCGAGCCCGGTGGTTATAGGTCCCGGCCTTCGCCGGGACGACTGCGGTGAACGCGGAGCCTCTGAACGTGCAACCCAGACCCCTGATGACGGCCCCGATTTCCTCCGCTAACCTCCCCGCAAAGGGCCGCCAGCAAGGCGGGCTATCTTGAGGGAGGACAGCCGCGTGCATCGAGGCCGTGTCGTATTCGGCGCCATGGACGAGGTCGTGTTCGGGCGGCCCGCCCGTGAGGCCGTCGTCGAGCAACTGGACCGGCTTGGCGCCCAGCGCGCCTTCCTGATGGTGTCGGGTACGCTGAACCGCGAGACCGACGAGATCGAAAAAGTCCGCGAGAAGCTCGGCGCCCGCTGTGTCGGCACCTTCGACCAGATGCCGGCGCATACGCCGCGCGCCGCGGTGATCGCGGCGACGCAACAGGCACGTGATGCGAAGGCCGATCTGATCGTCACCATCGGCGGCGGTTCGATCACCGACGGCGCCAAGGCGGTGCAGCTTTGCCTCGCCAACAACGTCACGACATCCGACGGCATCGACACGATCCGCACCCGTGGCGGCGTCTCGCCCGAGATGAATCCCCCCACCGTGCGCCAGATCAGCGTGCCGACCACGATCGCCGGCGGCGAGTTCTCGTCGATCGCAGGCGTCACCAACGAAACCAAGCGGCAGAAGGAGATGCTGCGCCATCCCCTGGTGATGCCGCGCGCCACCATCCTCGATCCGGAGCTGTCGGTGCACACGCCGAACTGGCTGTTCCTGTCGACCGGCATCCGCGCCGTCGATCATTGCGTCGAGGGCATCTGCTCGCGCGAGGCGCATCCCTACGGCGATGCGCAAGCCTTGAAGGGGCTGGAGATGCTGGCGCAGGGCCTGCCGCGGGTGAAGGCCGATCCGAACGACATATCGGCGCGGATGGATTGCCAGATCGGCACCTGGCTCTCGACCGGCCCGCTCGCCTCCGGCGTGCCGATGGGCGCGAGCCACGGCATCGGCTACGTGCTCGGCGCCGAGTTCGACGTGCCGCACGGCTACACCTCATGCGTAATGCTGCCGGCGGTGATGCGCTGGAACAAACGCGACAATGCCGACCGGCAGGCGCTGGTCGCGGCCGCGATGGGACATCCGGGCGCGGACGCCGGCGACGTGCTCGACCGCTTCATCCGCGACCTCGGCATGCCGCGCAGTTTGCAAGAGGTCCACGTCGGACCCGAGCATTTCGACCGCATCGCGGCGGGTGCGATGCGCACGCCCTGGGTGCCGCGCAACCCGCGCAAGATCGACGGTCCATCCCAGGTCCGCGAGATTCTGGTGATGGCCGCTTAAAACAACACTGAGGGGAGATCTGAGCTTCGATGTACACCGGCAAGCATGCTTACCTGCGCCCGCTGCAACCGGCCTTCATCATGGCCGGGACCGGCGAGATCGTCACCTATCGCGAGCTCGAGGCGCGCAACAACCGTCTCGCGCATCTGTTCCGCAACCGCGGCATGAAGCGGCTCGATCACTATTCGATCTTCATGGAGAACAACAACCGCTACCTCGAGGCCTGCGGCGCCGGTGAACGGTCCGGCCTCTACTTCACCTGCGTCAATTCCTACCTCACGCCCAGTGAGCTCGCCTACATCCTGACCAACAGCCAGTCGCGGATCCTGATCACCTCGAAGCTGAAGCTCGACATCGCGCGCGAGGCGCTGAAGGAGTGCCCGCAGGTCGAGCTCTGCATCGTGGTCGACGGCGACAGCGAGAGCGATCGCATCGTCGGACTGCAACAGGCGACCGCGGGGCTGCCGGCGACGCCGATCGCGGACGAATATGCGGGCACCGCGATGCTCTATTCCTCCGGCACGACCGGCCGGCCGAAGGGCATCGTGCGGCCGCTGCCCGAGCAGCCGCCGTCGCAAAACCTGCCGCTGTTCGATTTCCTGACCAAGCTCTGGCACTACCGCGAGGGCATGGTCTATCTGTCGCCGGCACCGCTCTATCACTCGGCGCCGCAGGCCGCGGTCAATCTCACCATCCGGATGGGCGGCACCGTCGTCATCATGGAGAGCTTCGATCCGGAGCGCTATCTCCAGCTCGTCGAAAAATGGGGCATCACTCACAGCCAACTGGTGCCGACGATGTTCTCGCGCCTGCTGAAACTGCCCGAGGAGGTTCGCGCCCGCTACGATCTGTCGACGCTCGAGATCGCGATCCATGCCGCGGCGCCCTGCCCGGCGCTGGTCAAGGACGACATGATCAAATGGTGGGGCCCGATCATCCACGAATATTACGGTGCGACCGAGGGCCTCGGCTTCACCGCCTGCAACAGCGAGGAATGGCTCGCGCATCGCGGCACCGTCGGCAAGGTGCTGCTCGGCGACCTGCATATCCTCGACGAGAACATGCAGCCCTGTCCGAAGGGCACACCGGGCACGGTGTGGTTCAAGACCGCAACGCCGTTCGAGTATTTCAACGATCCGGCCAAGACCAGCGAGGCCCGCTCGGCGGACGGCAGCATGAGCACGGTCGGCGACGTCGGCTATGTCGACGACGACAATTTCCTCTATCTGACCGATCGCGCCACCTTCATGATCATCTCCGGCGGCGTGAACATCTACCCGCAGGAATGCGAGAACCTCCTGATCACCCATCCCAAGGTCGCCGACGCCGCAGTGTTCGGCGTGCCCAATGTCGATCTCGGCGAGGAGGTGAAAGCGGTGGTGCAGCCGGTCGACGGCATCGCACCGGGGCCTGATCTCGCCGAGGAGCTGATCGCGTTCTGCGCAAGCTCGCTGTCGCGCCAGAAGGTGCCGCGCTCGGTGGATTTCGAGGCCGAGCTGCCGCGGCTGCCGACCGGAAAACTCTACAAGCGCCTGCTGCGCGATCGCTATTGGGGCAACAAGACCTCGCGGATCGTGTGAACAGGCGATGCGGCGAGCCGGGCCGTCGCAGCCAAGGACGCCGCACGGCGTAACAGACTCGCTCCTCGCGCGGATTTCGCGCTATGCTCCGGGATCGCAAGCCCGCTTCGCCGGAGGCCGCCATGCCGTCGCCCCAACCGCGCGAGCCCGAGCCGGTACAGGCTGGACGGCTCGAATTCACCGCCGCCGAGATCGGTGCGCTCGCCCATCTCTATCGTGGCGAGGTCTACCGCAGCACGGTCTGGCGCACCCGCCTGGACAGCTCCACCAACTGGGCGGTGGTCACGACCGGCATCGCGCTGTCGGCGACCTACAGCAGCGCGGAGGCCTCGCCTTTGCCGATGGTGCTGGTCGGGCTGCTGGTCACGGTCTTCCTACTGTTCGAGGCGCGGCGCTATCGCTACTTCAACGTCTGGCGTGCCCGCGCGCGGTTGCTCGAAACCGATTTCTACGCGCCGATGATCCGCGGCGAAGGTCCCTCGCCGGGCTCGGCCTGGACCGAGCTGCTCGCCAACGACTACCGCCACCCGAGCTATCACATCAGCCTTGCCCGGGCGATCGGCCGGCGGCTACGACGAACCTATGGCTGGATCTTCGCGATCCAGGCCATCGCCTATTACGGCAAGCTGGCGATCCATCCGCTGCCGCTGACCACGATCAGCGAGATCTGGGACCGCGCCTCGATCGGCCCGATCCCCGGAGCCATCGTGGTTCTGGCCGGCGTCGCCTTCCATTCCAGCTGGGCGCTGTTCGCCTTCGTCACGCAGCGCATGGAGGCCGCCGACCGGCGCACGCGGCACAATCTGATCGCGATGGGGTGAGGCGGCGCGAGCCGCGTTGCCGCTGGCGGGCTTTTCCCCTAACCTCGCCTCAACAAGAAAAGTCAGGGAGGATTTGCCGATGGAAGTGATCCCACTGCGCGAGGGATTCGGAGCCGAACTGCGCGGCGTCACGCTTTCGGATGTTGCCGCCAGCGATGCCGCCTATGCCGCGGTGCGCGCGGCGTTCGAGGAACATTCGGTGCTGGTGTTCCGCGGCCAGGAGGTCAGCGACGACATCCAGCTCGCCTTCTCGCGCCGCTTCGGCCCGCCCGAGACGACCAAGGTCGGCTCGATGGGCACCGGCTCGCATTTCGTGATCCTCTCGACCTTCGGCCCCGACGGCAAGGTGGTTCCGTCTGACCATCGGCAGCAGCTGCGCGCCAAGGCCAACCAGCTCTGGCACACCGACTCCTCCTTCAAGCGCGTACCGGCGCTGACCTCGATCCTGTCCGCGCGCATCATCCCCGAACATGGCGGCGAGACCGAGTATGTCTCGATGCGGCTGGCCTTCGAGCGGCTCGACAAGGATGTGGCGACGCGGCTGGAGAACTCGTTCGCCTGGCACTCCTACGCGCATTCGCGCAGCAAGGTCGCCACTGGGCTCGCAACGACTGAGGAGGTCGATGCGCTGCCGCCGGTGTGCTGGCGCATGGTCTGGCGCAATCCCGTCAATGGCCGCGGCGCGCTGTATCTCGCCTCCCATGCCTTTGGCGTCGAGGGCATGGATGCCGATGCCGGCAAGACGCTGATCGAGCAATTGACCGAAGCTGCGACCGCGCCCGGCGTCAGCTATCTGCATCAATGGAAGCAGGGCGATGTCGTGATGTGGGACAACCGCGCCACCATGCATCGCGGCCGCCCCTGGCCGGCGCATGAGGGCCGCCTGATGATCCGCACCACGATCTCGGCAACCGAGGCCGACGGCGTCGCGAACATGCGGCCGCCCTCAACGCAGGCGGCGGAGTGAAGCGAATACTCCCTCCCCGTCATCCTGAGGAGCGCGAAGCGCGTCTCGAAGGATGGACGGCCCGACAGGTGGCCGTGCATCCTTCGAGGCTCGCCCAGCGGCGCAATTGCGCCGCAAGGCTCGCATCTCAGGATGACGGAGCAGAACCGCGATCATATCGGCGACAAACTGTCGCTGATTGCCGAAGGTCGTACATCGCACGCATCGACGCCAGCAATCGAATTCGAACGAAGATTCGTAGCTTCATAGCAAAACAGACTGAGTTCCGTGCAATCACGGTCATTATTCCCCGTCCGTGGAAATCTTAATGCTGCCACGTCATCCGAATTGCCAATCCCCGCACCGCCCTCGCTGGTTGCCCGACAGCCTCACCGTGGTATCGTCGATGCCAATCGGCCATTGAGACCGAAATTCGTGGAGGGGACCATGCGGAGCGTGCAAGCGCTGGCCGTCGCGGTGTTGTCTGTGCTGACCATCAGCGACGTTTCGCGCGCAGCCGAGCCGAAATCCGGCGGCATCTTCAGGATCTATCACCGCGACAGCCCCGGCAGCGCCTCGATCCATGAGGGCGCGACCTATTCGGTGAACATTCCGTTCATGCCGATCTTCAACAATCTCGTCATCTTCGATCAGCACATCGCGCAGAACAGCGCCAGCACGATCCGGCCCGAGCTTGCGGAGAGCTGGGCCTGGAGCGGCGACAACAAGACGCTGACCTTCAAGCTGCGCAAGGACGTGAAGTGGCATGACGGCAAGCCGTTCACCGCGGCTGACGTCAAATGCACTTTCGACATGCTGATGGGCAAGTCGCAGCAGAAGTTCCGGCAGAACCCGCGCAAGTCCTGGTACGACCAGGTCGACGAGGTCACCACCAACGGTGACTATGAAGCATCGTTCAAGCTGAAGCGGCCGCAGCCCGCGCTCTTGTCGCTGCTCGCCTCGGGCTATTCGCCGGTCTATCCCTGCCATGTGTCGCCGGCGGAGATGCGCACCAAGCCTGTTGGTACCGGCCCGTTCAAGTTCGTCGAGTTCAAGGCCAACGAATCGATCAAGCTCACCAAGAACCCTGACTACTTCAAGAAGGGCCTGCCCTATCTCGACGGCATCGAGTTCACCATTATCACCAACCGCTCGACGGCGATCCTCGGATTCGTCTCGGGCAAGTTCGACATGACGTTCCCGACCGAGGTCTCGATCCCGCTGCTCAAGGACGTCAAGTCGCAGGACCCTAATGCGGTCTGTGTGGTGGAACCGAACAACGTCTCCACCAACATCATCATCAATTCGAGCGGACCGCCGTTCGACAATCTCGACATCCGCCGCGCGCTGGCGCTGGCGTTGGACCGCAAGGCGTTCATCCAGATCATGTTCGAGGGCCAGGGCGACATCGGCGGCACCATGGAGCCGGCACCCGACGGCCTGTGGGCGATGCCGAAGGAGATGCTGGAGCAGATTCCCGGCTACGGTCCCGACATCGAGAAGAACCGCGAGGAAGCCCGCAAGCTGATGCAGAAAGCAGGTTATGGCCCGGACAAGCACCTGCAGATCAAGGTGTCGACCCGCAACATCGCGGTCTACCGCGATCCCGCGATCATCCTGATCGACCAGATCAAGAGCATCTACATCGACGCCGAACTCGACGTTGTCGATACCGCGCAGTGGTTCCCGAAGGTCGCACGCAAGGACTATTCGCTCGGCCTCAACCTCACCGGCAACGCCGTCGATGAGCCCGATCAGTCCTTCTACGAAAACTATGCCTGCGGCTCGGAACGCAACTACACCAACTATTGCAACAAGGACATCGAGAAGCTGTTCGACCAGCAGTCCGAGGAGACCAACCTCGCCAAGCGCAAGAAGCTGGTCTGGGAGATCGACAAGAAGCTGCAGGAAGACGTCGCGCGCCCGATCATCTTCCATGCCCGGACCGGCACCTGCTGGAAGCCTTACGTGAAGAATGTCACGATCATGTCCAACAGCTCCTATAACGGCTATCGCTACGAAGACGTCTGGCTGGACAAGTAAGAAGGTACAGATCGGATGAGCGCTGGCGTACCCAGAACTTCACCTCTCCCATCGGGAGAGGTCGCGCCGAAGGCGCGGGTGAGGGGTCATGCCCTATCGTGGGACCTGTGCCCCCTCACCCGGCGCTTCGCGCCGACCTCTCCCCGCTGGGGAGAGGTGAAGACCTCGCCTATGCAACTCATCGCAAGCATCGTTCCGTAGCACATCGGCGAAGGGAGAAAGCCAGGGTGTTTGCCTATATCGTGCGGCGGCTGTTCCTGATGCTCGTGACCCTGTTCGGGATCTCGGTCATCATCTTCGTGCTGCTGCGCGTCGTTCCGGGCAACATCGTTGACATCCTGTTCGACGCCGCAGGGTTCGTCGATCCCGCCGACAAGGCCAATCTCGAGCGCGAGCTCGGCCTCAGCCAGCCGATCGTGATCCAGTATCTGCACTGGATCGGCGGCCTGCTGCACGGCGACCTCGGCTATTCCTATGTCTCCGAGAAGCCGGCGCTGGAGGAGATCCTGCCGCGGATTCCGATCACCGCGCGGCTTGCGGCATTGGCGCTGCTGTTCTCCGCCTCGATCGGCATCCCGCTCGGCGTCATCAGCGCCGTGCATCAGGGATCGAAGCTCGACTATGCGCTGCGCGTCGTCAGCCTCAGCGGCCTGTCGCTGCCGTCATTCTGGCTCGGCCTCTTGATCCTGATGGCCTCGGTCTCGCTGTTCGGCACCATGCCGATCTTCAATCCGAACCCGAAGACCTGGCTCGAGGCGCTGACCATCTATGCGGTGCCGGCGATGGCGGTCGGCTTCCGCAGCGCGGCGCTGACCATGCGCATCACCCGCTCCTCGATGCTGGAGATCCTGCGCCAGGACTACATCCGCACCGCGCGCGCCAAGGGCGCCTCCGAAGCCTCGGTGAACTACCACCACGCGCTGAAGAACGCCGTGCTGCCGGTCATCACCGTGATCGGCATCGAGGCCGCATTCCTGATCGGCGGCCTTATCGTGACGGAGACTGTGTTCAACATCCCCGGCATCGCGCGCTTCCTGGTCGAGGCGCTGCGCTGGCGCGACTACCCGATCGTGCAGAACCTCGTGATGTTCATCGCGGTCGTCGTCGTGGTCGTGAATTTTATCGTCGACATGCTCTATGCGGCCATCGACCCACGTATCCGGTTTGGGGACTAGCATGATCCGGAAAAGTGGGAACCGGTTTTCCGATAAGATCATGCTCAACTAAAGAGGCCCGATGGCGACGATCAATTTCGACAGCGAACTGCGACGCGCCGGGGCCAACGCCACCAGCGGCTGGGGGCGGTTCGCGTTCCTCGCGCAGCGCCATGTGCTCGGCACCATCGGCCTGATCATCATGCTGCTGTTCCTGCTGACCGCGATCTTTGCCGACCTGATCAGCCGCTACGATCCGCTCACCGTCGATTCCGCGCACCGGCTGGCCGCGCCCTCCATGCTGCACTGGTTCGGCACCGATTCGTTCGGCCGCGACGTCTGGAGCCGTATCGTCCATGGCGCGCGGATCTCGCTTGCGGTCGGCATCGGCTCAACGACGCTTGGCGCCACGCTCGGCGTCATTGTGGGTCTCACCTCAGGCTATCTCTCCGGCTGGGTCGACCTCGTGTTCCAGCGCGTGACCGACATCCTGCAATCGCTGCCGCTGCTGGTGCTCGCGCTTGTCATGACCGCGGCGCTCGGCCCGTCGCTGCCGAACGTGATCCTTGCGATCGCGATTCCCCTGATCCCGACGGTTGCCCGCGTAATCCGCGCCAACACGCTGGCGCTGCGCGAGCAACCGTTCGTGGAGGCCGCCAAATCGATCGGCATGAGCGAGACGCGCATCGCGCTGCGCCACGTGCTGCCGAACACGATGGCGCCGCTGATCGTGCTGGCCACCGCGCAGCTCGGCTCGACCATCCTGACCGAGGCGTCGCTGTCGTTCCTCGGCCTCGGCATTCCCGAGCCGTATCCGTCCTGGGGCCGCATGCTGTCGGAATCCGCCGCTGAATATGTCCGTACCGCGCCGTGGCTGGTGATCTTCCCTGGTATCGCGATCAGTCTCGCGGTGTTCGGCACCAACCTGTTCGGCGACGCGCTGCGCGACATCCTCGATCCGAGGCAGCGCGGCTGATGAGCGAGGCACCCCCGGCAGAGACGGTTCTCGACGTGAAGAACCTGGAGACGGTGTTCTTCACCAACTCCGGCCTGTTCCGCGCGGTCGACGACGTCTCGTTCTCGGTCCGCCGCGGCGAGACGCTCGCGATCGTCGGCGAATCCGGCTGCGGCAAGAGCGTCAGCGCGCTCTCGATCATGCGCCTGGTGCCCGATCCGCCCGGCCGCATCGTCGGCGGCTCGGTGACGCTCGAAGGCACCGACCTGCTAAAGCTCGACGATGCCGCGATGCGCGCCATCAGGGGCAACCGCATCTCGATGATCTTCCAGGAGCCGATGACCTCGCTCAATCCGGTGATGCGGATCGGCGACCAGATCACCGAGGCGGTGCGCCTGCATCGGAAGATGAGCAGCAAGGAAGCGTGGGCGCAGGCGGTCGACATGCTGCGGCTGGTGCGGATTCCAGAGCCGGAGCGCCGTGCGCAGGAATATCCGCATCAGCTCTCCGGCGGCATGCGCCAGCGCGCCATGATCGCGATGGCACTGGCGTGCCGGCCGGCGCTCCTGATCGCGGACGAGCCGACCACCGCGCTCGACGTCACCATCCAGGCGCAGATCCTTGCGCTGATCGTCGATTTGCAGCAGCGGCTCGGCACCGGGCTGATCCTGATCACCCACGATCTCGGCGTCGTCGCGCAGACCGCGCAGCGCGTGATCGTGATGTATGCCGGCAAGAAGGTCGAAGAGGCGACGGTCGAGTCGCTGTTCGAGACGCCGCTGCATCCCTATACGCGCGGGCTGATGGCCTCGATGCCGGCGGTGATCGCGCTCGGCGCGAAGACCGATGCGCGACTGACCGAAATTCCCGGCATGGTGCCGTCGCTGACCAATCTGCCGCCCGGCTGCGCCTTCGCGCCGCGCTGCAAGTTCGCGATCGACCGTTGCCTCAAGGAGTATCCGCCGCTCAACGAGGTCAAAAGCGATCACTGGGCGGCGTGCTGGCGCGCCGGCGAGATGGCGGAGGCGCCATGACCGAGCAACGCCCGCTCCTCGAGGTGACCGATCTCGTCAAGCACTACGCCGTGCGCGGCGGCGTGCTGCGCCGGCAGGTCGGCACCGTGCATGCGGTCGACGGCGTCAGCTTTTCGCTCGGCGCCGGCGAGACGCTCGGGCTGGTCGGCGAATCCGGCTGCGGCAAGTCGACGGTGGCGCGCACCGTGCTGCGGCTGGTCGAGCCGACCAGCGGCGCCATCAAGCTGGATGGCGAGGACATCGCACCGCTCAGCAAGAGTGCACTGCGGCCGTACCGTCGCTCGATGCAGATCGTGTTCCAGGACCCGTTCGCCTCGCTCAATCCACGCATGACGGCCGGCGATATCGTCGGTGAGCCCCTGATCGTGCATGGGCTCGCGACCGGCGCGAAGAAGCAGGAGCGCGTCGCGGAACTGTTCCAGCAGGTCGGTCTCCGGCCCGACCAGATGAAGAACTTTCCGCATCAGTTCTCCGGCGGACAGCGTCAGCGCATTTGCATCGCGCGTGCGCTGTCGCTCGGCCCGCGGCTGATCGTCTGCGACGAGCCGGTTTCCGCGCTCGACGTCTCGATCCAGGCGCAGGTGATCAATCTGTTGATCGACCTGCAGCGCAAGCAGAACTTCTCCTACCTGTTCATCGCGCACGACCTCGCGGTCGTCGCCCATATCAGCCACCGCGTCGCCGTAATGTATCTCGGCCGCATTGTCGAGATCGCCGACAAGCACGAGCTGTTTGCCAATCCGCGGCATCCCTACACCCAGGCACTGCTCGCCTCGGTGCCGATCGCCAACCCCAAGGCCAGGCGGCTGGCGCCGATGATCGACGGCGACGTGCCGAGCCCGATCAACCCGCCCTCGGGCTGTGCCTTCCACACCCGCTGCCGCTACGCGATGGATCGCTGCAAGACCGAACGCCCGCCGCTGCTGGCGGCCGGCACCGCGCATCAGGTCGCCTGCTGGCTGAATGACGGGACGGGGCGGATTGATCAGTAACTCGATGTCGTCCCTGCGAAAGCAGGGACCCATAACCACGACCGCTCGATGTTGAGCGACGCTGCGGCTCCAGCGCTTTCAACAACATCGTTCGGTGGTTATGGGTCCCGGGTCGCGCTTCGCTTGCCCGGGACGACGGCGGTTACGCCGCCGCCTCGATCTCCACGACGATCTTCCCCGTCGTCACCTGCTCGCCCTCGGCGACGTCGATCGACGACACCGTGCCCGCGACACCCGCCGTATGCACGTGTTCCATCTTCATCGCCTCCAGCGTCA
The DNA here is from genome assembly GCF_038957035.1 of Bradyrhizobium sp. B097. Lineage (NCBI taxonomy): Bacteria > Pseudomonadati > Pseudomonadota > Alphaproteobacteria > Hyphomicrobiales > Nitrobacteraceae > Bradyrhizobium > Bradyrhizobium sp. B097. Next base: position 557,214 of record NZ_CP152412.1, on the reverse strand, counting down.
TCACGGGCTGGCCGGCCGCGACCTTGTCGCCGGCCTTCACCAGCACCGCGACGACCCGGCCGTTCATCGCCGCGCGGACCTTACCGTCACCGCCAGCGGCGGTCGCGTTCTCCGGCGGCGCCAGCGTGAGATCGCGCGCCGACAGCGTGACGCCGCGATGCAGGATGTGGAGCCGGTCGCTATCGCGCAGGAACCTGGCCTGCTCCATCAAGCCATCGTGGTGGAAGCGAATGCGGTCCTGATCGAGTTCGTCGATCACAAAGCCGAAACGATCGCCATTGCGGGTCGAGCGATAGCTGCCATCGCGCTCGCGGACAATCTCGATCTCCTGCACGCCGTGGCCGAGGTCGATCCGCAAGCCGAGCGGGAATGTCGCTGACAACGACCGTCCGCGCTGCCATGGCGGCGCGTGCGGATTGGTGACGTAAAGCAACAACGCCGCGAGCGCGAGGTCGCTGCCGCGATCAGGCCGCGGCGCCAAAAGCACATCGCGGTTGTTGCCGATGAAGGCCGTGTTCGCCTCGCCCTTGGCAAAGACCGGATGACGCAGGCAGTCGATCAGGAAGCCCTGATTGGTGGTGACGCCGAAGGCCGTGACCTGCTCCAGCGCGCAGATCAGCCTGCCCCGCGCCTCATCGCGGGTTGCGCCGTGGCTGATGACCTTGGCGATCATCGAATCATAAAACGGCGGAATCTCCGAGCCGGACTGCAGCGCGTGCTCGACGCGGATACCATCCGGCATCTGCCACCGCGCCATCGTGCCGGATTGCGGCATGAAGTCATGCCCGGCATCCTCCGAGCAGAGCCGCACCTCGATCGCGTGACCGGAGAAGGTGATGTCCTCTTGCCTCAGGCCGAGCGGCTCGCCGCGGGCGACGCGGAGCTGCAATTCGACCAGATCAAGCCCGATGATCGCCTCGGTGACGGGATGCTCGACCTGCAGCCGCGTGTTCATCTCCATGAAGTAGAAATTGCCGGCGCGATCGAGCAGGAACTCCAGCGTGCCGGCGCCCTCATAGCCGATCGCCTTGACTGCCTGCACGGCAACCGCACCCATCCGCGCGCGCAGCTCCGGCGTCACCGCCGGCGACGGCGCCTCCTCGATCAGCTTCTGGTGCCGCCGCTGCACCGAGCAATCGCGCTCGCCGAGATGGACGGCGTTGCCGTAGCGGTCGCCGAACACCTGAATCTCGATGTGGCGGGGATCGACGATCGCGCGCTCGAGGATGACGGTGGGATCGCCGAACGCCCCCTGCGCTTCCGAGCGCGCGCTGCGCAGCGCATCCGGAAATGCCGCGGCATCCGCGACCAGCCGCATGCCGCGGCCGCCGCCGCCGGCGACCGCCTTGATCATGACCGGAAAACCAATCGCCTTGGCTTCCGCCAGCATGATGGCGTCGCTCTGGTCAGCGCCTTGATAGCCGGGCACGCAGGGCACGCCAGCCTTCTGCATGATCTCCTTGGCACCGGCCTTGTTGCCCATCGCGAGGATCGCCTCCGGCGACGGACCGATGAACACCAGCCCGGCATCGCGGCAGGCTTGTGCAAAGTCCTCGTTCTCGGCGAGAAAGCCGTAGCCGGGATGCACGGCCCCGGCGCCACTCGCTTTCGCCGCGGCGATGATCGCGTCGATCTTCAGATAGGATTGCGCCGGCAGCGCCTCGCCGATCCGCACGGCCTGGTCGGCTTCGCGCACATGCAGCGCGTCGCGATCGGCGTCGGAGTAGACCGCAACGACGCCGTAGCCGAGCCGCCGCGCCGTACGCATGACGCGCAGCGCGATCTCGCCGCGATTGGCGATCAGTATCTTGAAGAACGGTGTCCGCTTCACGATTGCTCCGCTCATGGCCGCGCCACTGAGAACTGCATGGGCTGCGGGCTGCGTGCCTCGGCCTCGCGACAGATCGCCAGCACCTCTGACAGCACCGTCCGCGTATCGCGCGGATCGATCACGCCATCGTCGAGCACGCGGGCGCTGGTCGAGAACACGTCCATCTGGCCATCGAACACGCCGGTGATCTGCGCCTTCATCGCCTCCAGCTTCTCCTTCTCGATCGGCTTGCCGCGCCGCGCGGCCGCCGCCTCGGTGACGATCGCCATGGTCTCGGCGGCCTGCTCGCCGCCCATCACCGCGGTCTTGGCGTTGGGCCAGGAGAAGCAGAAGCGCGGATGGAAACCGCGGCCGCACATGCCGTAATTGCCGGCGCCGAACGAGGCGCCGCAATACAGCGTGATCTGCGGCACCGTCGCCGAGGTCACGGCCTGGATCATCTTCGAGCCGTGCTTGATCATGCCGGCCTCTTCATAGGCCTTGCCCACCATGTAGCCGGTGGTGTTGTTCATGTAGAGGATCGGCGTGCGCGACTGGCAGCAGGCCTGGATGAAGTGCGTCGCCTTGTTGGCGCCGGGCACATCGAGCGGCCCGTTATTGGTAATGATGCCGATCGCCTGCCCTTCGATGCGGGCATGACCGCAGACTGTGGCCGGGCCGTAATTGGCGCCGAACTCGGTGAAGTCGGAATCGTCGATAAAGCGCGCGATCGCCTGGCGCATGTCGACCGGACGCTTGTGGTCCATCGGCATGATGCCGAGCAATTCCTCCGCGTCATAACGCGGCGGCTTGAACGAGGATGTCTCCGGTGTCGGCCGATCCCACGGCAGCTTGGCCATGATGTCACGCGCGATGCGCAGGGCATCGCGGTCGTCCTCGGCGAGATAGTCGCCGAGGCCGGAGATCTGGGTGTGCATCTCGGCGCCGCCGAGCTCCTCCTCGGTCGCGATCTCGCCGGTGGCGGCCTTGAGCAAAGGCGGGCCGGCGAGGAACGCGCGGGTGCGGCCGCGCACCATCACGATGTAGTCGGAGAGCCCCGTCTGGTAGGCGCCGCCCGCGGTCGAGGAGCCGTGGGTGACGGTGACGACGGGAAGCCCCGCCGCCGACAGCCGCGCCAAATTGCGGAAGATGTTGCCGCCGCGGACGAAATCCTCGACCCGGTAGCGCAGCAGATTGGCGCCGGCGCTCTCGACCAGCTGCACATAAGGCAGCTTGTTCTCCAGCGCGAGCTCCTGCACCCGCAACGTCTTGTCGAGACCGTAGGGTTGCAGCGCGCCGGCGTCGATGCCGGCATCATTGGCGCTGACCATGCAGCGGATGCCGGAGACGAAGCCGATGCCGGCAACGAGGCCGCCGCCGGGTACGCTCTTCTCCGCGTCCGGCACATCGAACATATAGCCGGCGAGCGTCGAGAGCTCGAGGAACGGCGAGCCGGGATCGAGCACCAGCGCGACGCGCTCGCGCGGCAGCAGCTGGCCACGCTTGTGGAAGCGGTCCTTGGCCACGGCGGAGGCCGCGCGCGTGCGCTCCTCCAGCCCCCGCATCCGGGCGATCAGCGCCAGCATGCCGTCGCGATTGCCCTGGAACGCGGCGCTGCCGGTGGCGATGGTGTTCTCGATGATGGCCATGATTCTAACCTTCTTCGTCATTCCGGGGCAGCCCGAAGGGCTGAGCCCGGAATCCATACTCTCGATCGTGGTTATGGATTCCGGGCTCGCGCTGCGCGCGCCCCGGAATGACGAGGATAGAGATAGCCATCATCACGCGCTCTTTCCGTCGAAATATGCACTGTACTGCTGCCGCAGCTCGACCTTGCGCAGCTTGCCGGTCGCGGTCATCGGCATCTCCTCGAGAATACGCACCAGTTTCGGCACCTGGAAGCCGCCGAGATGCTTCCTGCAATGCGCCTCGATGCCGGCCTCGTCGGCCACCGCACCGGGCTTCAGCTTGACGAAGGCGCAGACTGCCTCGCCCCACTGCGGATGCGGCAGGCCGACCACGGCGGCATTCTGCACCGCGGGGTGCGCCAGCAATGTCTCCTCGATCTTGACGGACGCGACATTCTCGCCGCCCGACTTGATCATGTCCTTCTTGCGATCGAGGAACAACACCTCGCCATTGGCGTCGATCAGGGCAAGATCGCCGGTATGGTGCCAGCCGAACTTGCGCGCCTCCTCCGTCGACTTGGGGTCCTTGTAATAGCCCATCATCACGTTGGGTCCACGATGCACCAGCTCGCCGATCTCGCCGCGCGGCAGCAGGTTGCCGTTGTCGTCCATGATCGCGGTCTCGTTGACGATCAGCGACTCGCCCCAGTAATTGCCGAAGCGCTCAAGCTGCACCTCCGGCCGCGACATCGTCGTCGCCGGGTACATTTCGGTCTGGCCGCTGGTCAGCACGAAGTTCGGACACATGTCCGCGATCGCGCGTTCGAGCAGCGGCTTGCCCATCGGCGCCATCGTGTAGATGCAGCAGCGCAGGCCCGACAGATCGTAGTCGCGCCGGCGCGGATGATCCAGGATCGCCTGGTACATCAGCGACAGGCCGACGAACACCGTCAACCGGTCGCGGACGATCGCTTCCATGCAGACCACCGGATCGAAGCCGCGCATCAGCGCCATGCGGCCGCCGACCGAGAGATAGCTCAGCAGCAGCACGTGGCCGGCACAGTGGAACAACGGAAACTGCCCGGTGATCCCGTCATCGCGCGAAAGCTGCATCTCGATGCAGTTGCTCATTACAGCCATGACCACCGCGAGGTGGCAATGCATCGCGCCCTTCGGTCGCGAGGTCGTACCTGACGTATAGATGATCATCGCGAGATCGCGGTCGCTGATCTCGACGTCGGGCTCGATATCGGATTGCCCTTCGAGGAGGCCGTTGAACTCCTGCAAGCCGGTCTTGCCGACATTACCGGTCAGATCGATCGCGATCATCTCCATGCCGCGGGCCTCCAGCACGGCGCGCCGGTCAGCCTGACCGTGGAGATTGTCGTCGATGACGGCGAAGCGCACCTCGGCATGGCCGAGGATGTAATCCATGTCCGACGGACCGAGCATGGTGTTGATCGGCACCCAGACCAGGCCGGCGCGGTGGATGCCGAACAGCGCTTTGACGAACTCGACCGAGTTGTTGCAGATGGTCGAGATCTTCTCGCCCGGCTTCAGCCCGCGCTGCACCAGATGATTGGCGAAGCGATTGGCGTCGCGCTCGAGCTCGGTGAAGGTGACCTGCCTGCCGCCATCGGTCAGCGCGACGCGCTCCGGAAACCGCCGCGCGGCGCGCTTCAGGAGGTCGCCGATCGCGACCCGCCCGATGCGGCCCGGGCCGATGACGCCGCCGGTTGCTGCGAGATTGTCCATGTGCTTCCTCCTGCCTCGTCATTGCGAGGAGCGAAGCGACGAAGCAATCCATGCTGCCGCATTTGCGGAACGATGGATTGCTTCGCTTCGCTCGCAATGACGGCTGGTGCGGCCTAATGCCTGACCCCAAAAATCTGCCGCGCCTCGGCCGGGCTCGCGATCTCGCGCCCCGCTCGTTTCGCGCACGCGGCGAGGCCTTCAACGAGTTGCCCGTTCGACGTCACCTTGGTGCCGTCGCCGAGATAGAACGTATCTTCCAGCCCGCTGCGCAGATGGCCGCCGAGATCGGCGGCGCGCTGGTGCAGCGGCCAGATCTCGGCGCGGCCGATCGCGGTGACCTGCCAATGCGCATCCGGCGCCTTCAGCTTCAAGAGGATCGGCAGCAGTTCCGGATCGGCCGGCATGCCCGAGGCGACGCCCATGACGAAGTTGTATTCGAGCGGGCCGGAATACATGCCGGTCTGCCGGTACATGCCGACGCAGCGCACGATGCCGACGTCGAAGCACTCGAATTCGGGAATGGTGCCGGCGGCCTTCATCACATCGAGATAGTCCTGCACCTTCTCGACGGCGTTATCGAACATCATCGGCGGCCAGGCCCAGGTGTTGTCGGCCTTGACCTTCAGATAATTCAGCGAGCCGGCGTTGCAGGCGGCGATCTCGGGTTTTGTCTCGCGCACGCAGTCGAGCGCGCCCTGGTAGTTCGGGCCCGAGGTGCCGGTGGTGTGGTTGATGATCACGCCGGGGCAGGCCTCGCGGATCGCCTGCTGGATCTCCTTGCTGACGCCGACCTCCCACGACGGCAGGTGGCCCTTGTTCGGCGCCTGCTGACGCAGATGGATGTGCATGATGCTGGCGCCGGCGTTGAACGCGGCCCTGGCCTCGCGCGCCATCTCTTCCGGCGTCACCGGAACGTTGTGCTGCTTCGGGTCGGTAAGCACGCCGTTCAGCGCGCAGGTGATGACGGCCTTGTCGCTCATGGGTCTCTCGTCCGGGTTGCGGCGCACCTGCGCGGTTGATTTTCCCATGATGAGAAATTTGTCTGTGCGCCATCTTGCGTTGACTGGCTAAGTGGATGCGCTCACGACGGAATCCGCCGTCAGCCGGTTAACACAAGACGTGACGGCCATATGGCGCGTAGCCTTGCTTGCAAAGCAGAAGCGGCGCAACAAGCCGGCATCACGGGGAGAAAATCATGGTCTCGATCAACCGGCGCAGTTGGCTCACCGGCGCCGCAGGCGCGGGACTTGCCGCGGTCGCGGGCCTCAAGCCCGCGCTTGCCGAAGATACGCCCGGCGTCACCGCGACCGAGATCAGGATCGGCAGCACCACCTCGCTCAGCGGCCCGGTGTCCGCGCTCGGCGTGCAGGCGCGCTGCCAGGAAGCCTATTTCAAAATGCTGAACGAGCAGGGCGGCATCGCCGGCCGGCAGATCAAATACATCTATTACGACGACGCCTTCAATCCGGCGAAGACGGTCGAGCAGGTGCGCCGCCTGATCGAGAGCGACAATGTCGCCTTCCTGTTCAACATGCTCGGCACCGCGCCGAACTCGTCGGTCGTCAAATACATCAACGCCGCCAAGGTGCCGCATCTGTTCCTGTCGGTGAACGGCGACAAATGGGGCGACTACAAGAGCTATCCCTGGACCATGGGCTTCGCGCCGAGTGCGCGGACCGAGGCGCAGGTGTTCGTCAAATATGCGCTGAGCCAGAACAAGGACGCGAAGTTCGCGGTGCTCTACCAGAATGACGATCTCGGCAAGGATTTCGTCGCCGGCACCAAGGATGTGCTCGGCGAGCGGTTCGCGACCTCGGCGGTGGTGGCCTCGCACGAGGTCACCGATCCCACGATCGATTCCCAGATCGTCGCGCTGCGCGGCGCCAACCCCGACGTGCTGATCTCGGGCTCCACGGCGAAGTTCTGCGCGCAGTCGATCCGCAAGATCTACGAGCTCGGCTGGAAGCCGATGCATTTCATTGCCAGCGGCGCTGCCTCGATCTCCTCGACCATTGCGCCTGTCGGCCTCGACAAGTCGCAGGGCACGATCTCGTCGGCCTATGTGAAGGACGTCGCCGATCCGGCCTGGGCCAACGACCCCGGCGTGAAGGATTTCCTCGCCTTCATGGCGAAGTACTTCCCGGACGGCAATCCGAAGGAGGGCTACAGCCTCTATGCCTACACGGTGGCGCAGGTGCTGAAGATCGTGCTCGAGCAGTGCAAGGGCAACTTCACCCGCGACAACATTATGGCGCAGGCGAACAATCTCAGAGATGTCGAGGTCCCGACGCTGTTGCCCGGCATTCGCGTCAACACCAGCCCGACCAATCACCATCCGCTGCAGCAGCTTCAGCTGCAGCGGATCGAAGGGCCCGGCTGGTTGCGGTTCGGCGAAGTGATCCAAGGCGCGAATTTATGACCGTCGTCCCGGGCAAGCCAACGGGTCGGCGCAAAGCGCCGCCCGATGACAGGCTCCGCGCGACCCGGGACCCACAACCACGTATGGTAGTTATTTGAGCCCGCTGGAGCCGCAGCCGTCTAAACGACTGAGATCGGTGGTTATGGGTCCCTGCTTTCGCAGGGACGACGGACGGTCAGGTCAGCGCGCGCTCCTGCCCCGTCCGGTAGATCGCGAGATCCCGCGAGCCGGAGAAGATCGCGCGCGGCTTCAAGCCATAGAAGCGGCGGATCGAGTGGCTGAAATGCGTGCTATCGGGATAGCCGATATCCTGCGCGAGATGCGCGAGGTTGATGTCCTGGTTGGCGAAATGCAGCAGATGCCGCGCGCGCTTCCAGGCACGGAAGGAGCGGAACGAGATTCCGGTCTCCTCCTTGAACAGATGCAGGAAGCGCGAGGGCGACAGCCCGGCCTCGGTGGCGCAGCCTGCCGCGGTTACCGGCTCGCCGGAGAACTGCCCGATGCGGCTGATCGCGCGCACCACCCGCGGATCGAGCACACGCTGCGGCAGCGCGTCGCCGAAGCACATGGTGTCGAACTCGGCATTCGCGATCGCGTCGCGATGCTGCATCTCGGCAAGCGTCGCATAGGCGTTGCGGATCCGGTTCGCGAACAAATGCGAGTCGGGTCCTTGCAGGCGGCGGGCGACGGCTTCGAGCGTGCCGTCAGGCACGCTTTCCGGTTCGATCGCAACGCAGATCGCGGAGCGATATTCGCTGGTGATGGTGTGACGCAGGTTCGGCATCGTCACCGCGAGCTCGCCGTGGGACTCGCGGCCTTCGCTGGTCGACAGATGCAGGCCGTCGCGGATCGCGACATAGACATGGAATGCGCCCGGACAGCGCTCGCGCGGGCGACCGAGCAGCCCGGCATAGAACACCCGTTCCGGCGTGATCAGCATCCGGTGGCCGGACGGCTGGCCTGAGTTCTGGCACTTCGCGTCCACGATCGCGTCCATGGCGGTTCCTCCTCGCGCGGCTCTTTGGGCCGCTGCGGCGGGGCTACCATAGCGCAAATTCGGAGACTGTCACCGAGGCTAAACGTCGTCATTCCGGGGCGCATCGAAGATGCGAGCCCGGAATCTCGAGATTCCGGGTTCGATGCTAACGCATCGCCCCGGAATGACGAAGAAGTTACGGCCGCGCCCGCGGCGCAACGTTCTGTTCCTGCCCGGCTTTTTGCTCAGACGCCACCGCGCGCCTGTAACCTTCGCGCTGCTGCAGCCGCGCCCAATAGGCCGCGACATTCGGCCCGAAATCCTTGGCGAGGCCGATATTGCTGGCGAGCCGGAGCGCATAGCCGTTGGCAATGTCGGCGGCGGTGAAGCGTTCCGCGCAGAGGAATTCCGAGTTCGCGGCGGCGGCTTCCACCGCGCGCAGGCGGCCCAGGAACCATTTGGCATAATCGCCCGCGACCTGCGGGTTGCGCCGCTCCTCCGGCTCGAGCTGGCTGTAGCGAAGCACCAATGTCTGCGGAAAGGTCAGCGTCGCGTCGGAAAAATACATCCAGTTCAGGAACGCGCCATAGGCCGGCTCGTCGGGGCCTACGATCAACGGCGTCGGGCCATATTTGGTGCCGAGATAGTGGCAGATGCCGGAGGACTCCGTCATCTTCGTCTCGCCGTCGACCATGAACGGGATGGTGCCGAGCGGATTGATGCCGAGATATTCCTTGGCGAACACGCGCGGCGGGAACGGCAGCATCTTCAGCTCATAGGGCAGCCCGAGCTCCTCCAGCATCCACAGCGGACGGAACGAGCGCGCGGCATCGCAGTGATAGAGCGTGATCATCAGGCGTTTCCCTTTTGCTTCATCCCGGGCAGCGTACCCATCATCTTGCACAATACCATCAGCATCACCTCGTCGGCGCCGCCGCCGATCGAGGTCAGGCGGCTGTCGCGATAGGCGCGGCTGACCGGCGTCTCGTTGGTAAAACCCATGCCGCCCCAATATTGCAGGCAGGCGTCGGTGAGCTCGCGGCCGAGCCGGCCGGCTTTCAGCTTGGCCATGGTCGCGAGGCGCGTAACGTCCTCGCCGGCGACCAGCGCCTCGCCGGCGCGGTAGATCAGCGAGCGCAGCAGCTCGACCTCGGTCTGCATCTCCGCCAGCTTGAAGTGCACCACCTGGTTGTCGAGGATCGAGCCGCCGAACGCCTTGCGATTGCGGGTGTAGTCGATGGTCGCGTTGATGATGAATTCATGCGCCTTCAGGCAGGCGGCCGCACCCCACAGCCGCTCCTCCTGGAACTGGACCATCTGGTAGTTGAAGCCCTGGCCTTCCTCGCCGATCCGGTTGCGCTTCGGCACCCGGACATTGTCGAAGAAGATCTGCGCGGTGTCGGAGGAGCGCATGCCGAGCTTGTCGAGCTTGCGCGCGACCTGCACGCCCTTGGTCTTCATCGGCACGCAGATCAGCGACTTGTTGCGATGGACCTGACCGTCGCTGGTGTTGGCGAGCAGGCAGATCCAGTCGGCTTGGGTGCCGTTGGTGATCCACATCTTGCCGCCGTTGATGACGTAGTCGTCGCCGTCGGAGCGCGCATTGGTCTTGATCGAGGCGACGTCGGAGCCGGCGCCGGGCTCGGAGACGCCGATGCAGGCGACCTGATCGCCTGCAATCGCAGGCACCAGGAATTCGCGCCGCACCTCGTCGGAGCCGAACCGCGCCAGCGCCGGCGTTGCCATGTCGGTCTGCACCCCGATCGCCATCGGCACACCGCCGCAGGTGATGGCCCCTAACTCCTCGGCCATCATCAGCGCGTAGGAATAATCCAGCCCCTGGCCGCCGAATTCGACCGGCTTGTTGAGGCCGAGGAAGCCGAGATTGCCGAGCTTCTTGAACAGCTCATGTGCCGGGAAGATGTCGGCCTTTTCCCATTCGTCGACATGGGGATTGATCTCGGCCGCGATGAATTTCCGGAGCGCGCGGCGTGGCTCGTCGTGGTCGGCGGTGAAAAGCATTGTTCTTACCTCGTCATTCCGGGGCGATGCGAAGCATCGAGCCCGGAATCCATTTCACATCGAATCTGCGGCCTGATGGATTCCGGGCTCGCGCTACGCGCGCCCCGGAATGACGACGATTGGGTCGGGTTCATTTAGAGCCCCATCTGCCTTGACGCGAGATCCTTCATGATCTCCTCGGTGCCGCCGCCGATGGCGTTGACCTTGACCTCGCGGTAGATGCGCTCGACTTTGATGCCGCGCATGAAGCCGGCGCCGCCAAAGATCTGCACCGCCTCGGAGGCGCAGTGCGCCATGGTTTGTGTGGCCTGGTTCTTCATCATGCAGATCTCGGCGACCGGGCTTTCGCCTTGGCTGAGCCGCCACGCCAGCATTTCCAGCATCGCCTGCGAGGCTGCGACCTTCTGCGCCATGTCGACGATCTTGTGCCGGATCACCTGGTGCTGGGCGATCGGCTTGCCGAACGTCTTGCGCTCCTTGGCATAGGCGATCGCCTCGTCGAGGCAGACGCGCGCATAGGCGGTGCAGCTCGCCGCCATGCCCATGCGCTCGCTGTTGAAGTTGTACATGACCTGCTTGAAGCCCTGGCCTTCCTCGCCGATCAAATTCTCGACCGGCACGCGGCATTCGTCGAAATTCAAGGTGGCGGTATCCGACGCCCACCAGCCCATCTTCTTCAGCTTGGTGCGGGACAGGCCCGGCGTATTGCCCTCGATCAAGAGCAGGCTGACGCCGCCCGGCCCCTCGCCGCCGGTGCGCACCGCGACCGTCAGATAGTCGGCGCGCATCCCCGAGGTGATGAAGGTCTTCTCGCCGGAGACGACGTAATGGTCGCCGTCGCGCTGCGCCTTGGTGCGCAGGTTCGCGACATCGGAGCCGCCGCTCGGCTCGGTGATCGCCAGCGCGGAGATCTTCTTGCCCGCAAGCACCTCCGGCAGTACCCGCGCCTTGACCTCCGGGCGGGCGGCGCGGGCGATCGGCGGCGAGCCGATGGTGTGGCTCATCAGGCTCGCGGAGATGCCGCCGGCGCCGGCGCGCGCCAGTTCCTGCGAGGCCACGATCTTCATGAACTGGTCGGCGGCGATCCCGCCATATTCTTCCGGGAACCCGAGGCCGAGCAGCCCGATTTCGGACGCCTTGGCATAGAGCGCGCGTGGAAACTCGCCCTCTTCGTCCCATTGGTGGGCATAAGGCTCGATTTCCTTGGCCACAAAGCGCCGCATCACCTCGCGAAAGGCCTCATGCTCGCTGGTGTAGAACGGGTTTGCCATCCGCGTGCTCCGTTGATTCCCGCCTCCGACGATGTCCGGATTTTTCCCTGTTCACTTGCGTCGAGTCGCTGTTCGCCGGATCGGGTTTCCATCTGGCCACTCGCCAGCCACTAAACGCAAGACAGTATCCTAATACGCCCCCTCCACTGCCAATTCATGGCATCAATCGAGCCAGGAACAGGCGGCGCAAGACTGCCGTTCCAGAGGAGGGAAATTTGCCGGTTCGTTATTACGACTGGATCGCGCATCATCGCCGGCGCACGCCGGACAAGATGGCGCTTGTCGATCTCGCGAGCGGTCGCCGCTTCAGCTATGCGGAACTCGACGCCCGCGTGTCGCGGCTGGCGGGCTATCTGCGCGACACCCTCAAGGTCGCCAGTGGCGACCGGGTCGCGGTGCTGGCGCTGAACACGACCGATACGCTGGAGGTGCAGTTCGCCTGCTTCCGGATCGGGGCGGTCTTCCTACCGCTCAACACCCGCCTCACCGTTCCTGAGCTGCGCTACATCACCGGCGATGCCGCGCCCAAGGTGATGATCCATGACGACGAGCTCGCCGAGACCGCACTTGCGGTCGCCAAACTCTGCGATGTCGCATCGACCGTGCGGCTCGGCCCGGGCGGTGCCTATGAGGCCGGCATCGCGGCGGCGAAACCGCTCGAACGGTTCGAGGAGGTCACGCTCGATGACATCTCGACCATCATGTACACCTCGGGCACCACGGGCCAGCCCAAGGGCGCGATCATCACGCATGGGATGACGTTCTGGAATTGCGTCAATCTCGGCGGCCCCGCCTACATCTCACCGGCCTCGGTGCTGCTGACCGTGCTGCCGCTGTTCCACACCGGCGGGCTGAATTGCTACACCAATCCGGTGCTGCATGCCGGCGGCACGGTGCTGATCATGCGCGCGTTCGATCCCGGCGAGGCGCTGAAGCTGATCGGCGATCCCGCGCAAGGCATCAACGTGTTCTTCGGCGTGCCCGCGATCTACCAGTTCATGGCGCAGCATCCGGCCTTCGCATCAGTGGATTTCAGCCGCCTGATGATCGGCGGGGTCGGCGGCGCGCCTATGCCGGTGCCGCTGCTGAAAACCTGGGAGGCGCGCGGCGTCGCGCTGCAGCAGGGCTACGGCATGACCGAAACCTCGCCTGCGGTGATGGTGCTCGACCGCGAGGATGCCGCGCGCAAGGCCGGCTCGTCCGGCAAGCCGGTGCTGCACACGGAAGTGAGAATCGTGCGGCCCGACGGCAGCGATGCGGCGGTCGGTGAACTCGGCGAGCTCTGGGTCAAGGGCCCGAACATCACGCCGGGTTACTGGAACCGGCCGGACGCCAACGCCTCGTCCTTCACCGACGGCTGGCTGCACACCGGCGACGCCACGCGGATCGACGAAGAAGGCTTCTACTACATCGTCGACCGCTGGAAGGACATGTACATCTCCGGCGGCGAGAACGTCTATCCGGCCGAGGTCGAGAGCGTGCTGCATCAATTGACAGCCGTCGCCGAGGCCGCCGTCATTGGCATCCCGAACGAGCAATGGGGCGAGGTCGGGATGGCCGTGATCGCCGTGAAGCCGGGCCATACGCTGACGCCGGCCGAGATTCACGCGCATTGCCAAGCCAATCTGGCGCGGTTCAAGTGCCCGCGCCTGATCGAATTCATCGATGCCCTGCCGCGGAATGCGACAGGCAAAATTCATAAGCCGACGCTCCGGCAGCAATTCAGCCGGCCGAAGCCAACTGATACGGCCGCATAAGCCCGGGGACGCGTGTCGCGTCTCCCTGGCCATATCGAGAGAAGTGTTGCCCGCAACCGTCTGCCGGGACCGGCTGCGGGTTCGTTGCGTAAGTCCCCAACCAGAATCAATCGAGGAAATTGCCTTTATGAAAACCACAAAATTGTCGCTGCTGGCCGCCGCCGCGGCGCTCTGCCTGCTCTCCACCCAGGCCGCCTTTGCACAAAAGAAGTATGACACCGGCGCCTCCGACACCGAGATCAAGATCGGCAATGTCGAGGCCTATAGCGGTCCCGCCTCCGCCTACGGCATCATCGGCAAGACCGAAGAAGCCTATTTCAAGATGATCAACGATCAGGGCGGCATCAACGGCCGCAAGATCAACTGGATCTCCTATGACGACGGCTACTCGCCGCCGAAGACCGTGGAGCAGATCCGCAAGCTGATCGAAAGCGACGAGGTGTTCCTGGTGTTCAACGCGCTGGGCACGCCGACCCAGACCGCGGTGCAGAAGTATCACAACGCCAAGAAGGTACCGCAGCTGTTCCTCGCCACCGGCGCCAGCAAGTGGAACGATCCGAAGGATTTTCCGTGGACCATGGGCTTCCAGCCGAGCTATCGCGTCGAGGCGCGGATCTTCGGCAAGTACATCCTCAAGGCCAAGCCGGATGCCAAGGTCGTGATCTTCTATGCCAATGACGATTTCGGCAAGGACTACCTGGTCGGCCTCAAGGAGGTGCTCGACAAATCGAGCGTCAAGATCGTCGCCGAGGAAAGCTACGAGACCACAGAGCCGTCGATCGATTCCCACATCGTCAAGCTGAAGGACACCGGCGCCGACGTGTTCGTCAACATCTCGACGCCGAAATTCGCCGCGCAGGCGATCAAGAAGATCGCGGAGCTCGGCTGGAAACCGATGCACGTGATGACCGACGTCTCGATCTCGATCGGCGCTGTCATGAAGCCCGCCGGACTCGAGGCTTCCGAAGGCGTGCTGTCGGCCGGCTATCTCAAGGACGCGTCCGATCCGCAGTGGAAGAATGACGAGGGCATGAAGAAGTTCATGGCCTTCGCCGAGAAGTACATGCCGGGCGCCAATCTGTCCGACGCCAATCTGGTCTATGGCTACGCCGCGGCACAGACCATGGTGCAGGTGCTGAAGCAGGCCGGTGACAATTTGACGCGTGAGAACGTGATGAAGCAGGCCGCCAGCCTGAAGGACTTCACGCCCGACACGCTGATCCCCGGCATCCGGATCAACACCAGCGCGACCGACTTCGCCCCGGTCGAGCAGCTCAAGATGATGCAGTTCAAGAACGGACAGTGGGAGCTGTTCGGCGACATCATCAGCGCCGAGACCGGCGGCTAGCGCCACGCGCTCGAACAGCGAGCATCAGGTACCGCGAAGCCGCCCATCCGGGCGGCTTCGTTGTTTCGGCGAGCACTCTCACCGTCACCCTGAGGAGCCGCGAAGCGGCGTCTCGAGGGGTCGACGGCCCGATAGGTGGCCGTGCATCCCTCGAGGCTCGCTGCGCTCGCACCTCAGGATGACGGGGCAAGTTTTTGTCGACGTCAGCCCGGCAGGAAGATCGCGAACGGCTCGTCGATCGTGCGGCGCAGATGCTCGCGATAGAGGGCGTAGTTGGCATCGTCGGCCGATACCCGGCCGAGGCTCGGCTTCGGCACGTTCTTCACCGGCAGGAATGCGATCGCCGCGGCGACCGGCGTCAGGAGCGAGCCGCGGCCGGCGAGCAGCGTCGTGATGATGCCGTACATCTCACCGGAATTGCGCGGGCGCGAGACCGTGATCACGCGATGCTGGCCCTGTCGGTTGGTGACGAGATAGACGAAGCCCGATTCATTGGGCACCGCCACCTCGCCATACTGGGTGTAATCGGCATCCTGCCGCTCGCCCTCGCGGAAGCCGAGCGATGACGCCGCATCGTCCCAGGCGATCTCGGTCCGATAGGCATAGAACGAGCCTTGCTCGCCGAACGACGGGCGCACCGTGATGTAAGTCCCTTCGATCCGCGCCACCGAGCGGCGCGAATAGGATCCGAGGCTGTCGGGTGCGATCCCGCCATTGGCAGGCGCGGCCAAGCTGATCGCCTCCGGCAGCTTGCGCAGGGACACGCCGAGCGCCTGCTCGAGCCGCACGGTGGTCGCCAGCGTGAACGGGCGGCGGCCGCCGAGCACCTTCTCCAGTGTCGACAAGCTGAGCTTCGCCTGCTCGGCAAGCGTCTGCCGCGAGATGCGGCGGCGCGCGATTTCCTCCCGGATGGTCTCCGCGACCTGCTGGCTCTGCTCGGCGGAAAGCTGCTTGTCCGGCGTCGGCATCGTGGTCCTGCGCTGATTCCCCATCAATCCGCGCAGTCTAGCAGACCGGACAATCCATCACAAAGCCGCACAAACCCGCCTCGGACGGCGGCGGGCCGCGCCGGACGGCGGCCAATCATTGCCGATCATTCTGCTCGCGCCAAAACCGCCGCTCTCCATGATCGCGAAGCAGCGAAAGCCTCGCTCGGGAGTGACGAAAATGACGATTTACGATGCATGTGAGAGCAGCCCGCAGATCCGCCTATCGCGCCGGATGCGCATCGCGCTGTTCTTCCTGGTGGAAGGTGTCGCCGCGCTGGTGATCGGCTTCGCGGCGCTGTTCGTGAGCTTTGATCCGGTGTGGTCGGCCGAGTTGCCGCAGCAGGCGGTGCTGCGGCCGAGCGAGGCGCGCTCCGGCTCGCTGCTGTTCGAGACCGACGACGGCTATGCCGACGCGACCAGGCTCGGCATCGATGTCGACCTCACCGTGTCCGGTCCGACGGTCCGTGCCCGCGTCACGCAGATCTTCCGCAATCCGACCAAGGACTGGGTGGAAGCGACCTATGTCTATCCGCTGCCGGCCGGCGGCGCGGTCGACACGCTGAAGATGGTGGTCGGCGACCGCATCGTGGTCGGCGACATCAAAGAACGGCAGCAGGCCCGCGCGATCTACGAACAGGCCAAACAGAATGGCCAGAAGGCCGCGCTCACCGAGCAGGAGCGGCCGAACATCTTCACCAATTCGGTCGCCAATATCGGCCCCGGCGAGACCGTGCTGGTGCAGATCGAATATCAGGAGCCGGTGCAGCAGAACGGCAACGAGTTCTCGCTGCGGGTGCCGATGGTGGTCGGCCCGCGCTACAATCCGCGGCCGGTGGTGCAGAGCGTCGACCTCCGCGCCGATGGCAGCGGCTGGGGCGCCACCACGACCGATCCCGTTTCGGATCGCGATCGCATCACCTCCGAAGTGCTCGATCCCGCAACGAACGCCCCGGTCAATCCAACCAACATCACGGTGCACCTCAACGCCGGCTTCGCGCTCGGCGAAGTGAAAAGCCATTTCCACCAGGTCAGGATCGAGAGCCCCGACAGCACCACGCGCATCGTCAAGCTCGCCGAAGGCCCGGTGCCGGCCGATCGCGATTTCGAGCTGAGCTGGAAGCCGACCGCCGAGAAGGCGCCGTCGGTCGGGCTGTTCCGCGAGCATGTCGGCAATTCCGACTATCTGCTGGCCTTCGTCACCCCGCCATCGGTCGAACAGGCGCAACAGAAGGCCCTGCCGCGTGAAGTGATCTTCGTGATCGACAATTCCGGCTCGATGGGCGGCACCTCGATCATCCAGGCCAAGGCGAGCCTCATCTACGCGCTCGGCCGCCTGCAGCCGACCGACCGCTTCAACGTGATCCGCTTCGACGACACCATGGACACGCTGTTCCCGGCGCCGGTTGCGGCCAACAGTGCCAATATCGGCAACGCGACGGCGTTCGTCAGCGCGTTGCAGGCGCGCGGCGGCACCGAAATGGTAGCGGCAATGCGCGCAGCGCTCTCCGACACCAACCATGACGATGCCGACCACGTCCGCCAGGTCGTGTTCCTGACCGACGGCGCCATCGGCAACGAGCAGCAATTGTTCGAGACCATCAGCGCGCTGCGCGGCCGCTCGCGCGTTTTCATGGTCGGCATCGGCTCGGCGCCGAACACCTATTTAATGACGCGCGCCGCCGAGCTCGGCCGCGGCACCTTCACCCATATCGGCTCGGTCGAGCAGGTCGACGAGCGGATGCGCGACCTGTTCGCCAAGCTGGAGAATCCGGCGGTGACCAACCTGTCCGCAAAGTTCTCCGCGGCGGCGGCCGACCTGACGCCGTCGGCACTGCCCGATGTCTACCGCGACGAGCCGCTGGTGCTGGCCGCGAAGCTCGACAAGCTTGCCGGCTCGGTCGAGATCAAGGGCCGCATCGGCGATCGTCCGTGGAGCGTGACGCTGCCGCTCGCGAATGCCGCCGAAGGCAAGGGCCTCTCCAAGCTGTGGGCGCGCCGCAAGATCGCGGATGCCGAGGTTGCGCGCACCACGCGGCAGGCGAGCCCGGAGGATGCCGACAAGACCATCCTTGCACTGGCGCTGGAGCATCAGCTTGTGACGCGGCTGACCAGCCTGGTTGCGGTCGACAAGACGCCGAGCCGTCCCGAAGGCGAGCCGCTGAAGCTTGCTGAACTGCCGCTCAACCTGCCCGCGGGCTGGGAGTTCGCAAAGGTATTCGGCGAGCGTCCGCGCCTGCCGGTTGCACCGACCGAACGCCGCGCCGACGCCGGCGACGGCAAGGTGCAGCTCGCCGCACTGAAGCGGTCACCGGTCGCGACGCCAGGTCCCGGCACGATCCGGCTGCCGAAGACCGCGACCGATGCCGAATTGAAGATGATCGCGGGTGTGATCCTGCTCACGGTCAGCCTTCTGCTTCTGGTGTTCAACCGACGTCAGACGTCGTCCCACTGACGTCGGATGAAAGGAGGAGGTGCCCCCGACCTCCTCTTTCAAGAGCGCGCGCGGCCTTCTCACCCGTCCCCCCGGGGGCCGCGCGCGCCACTCTTTCTCAACCGTCATTGCGAGCGAAGCGAAGCAATCCATGTCACCGCGCGGGGAAGTATGGATTGCTTCGTCGCTACTCTCCTCGCAATGACGAGGATTGGAGAACATGCACCGCTTCATCCTCCCCCTCGCCTTCGCCCTCATCGGCCTGATCCTGTTCGGCCAGGGCGCCTATATCCACGCCAAGGCGGTGCTCGCGCAGGTGCTACTGGAGCGCGCTTTCGCGCAGAGCATCGCGACCGGCCATCCCGTGAAGCCCTGGCGCTGGGCCGATACCTGGCCGGTGGCGCGGATCGAGGTGAAGCGCCTGCACGCGTCCGCGGTTGCGCTTGCCGGCAGCAGCGGTCAGGCGCTGGCGTTCGGCCCCGGCCATGTCGAAGAGACCGTCGATGCCGGCGAGCCGGGCGTTGCGGTCTATTCCGCGCATCGCGACACCCATTTCCGATTTCTGAAGGATGTCACAATCGGTGACGAGATCGACGTCACGAGAAGCGACGGCAAGATGTTTCGCTACCTCGCCGATCGCAGCTCGATCGTCCGCTTCGACCAGTCCGGCATCGATCCGCTCACCAACCGGTATGAGCTGGTGCTGTCGACCTGCTGGCCGTTCGACGCGCTGACGTCCGGCCCCGAGCGCTATCTGCTGCACGCGACCATGATCGACCCGAATTCGAGCCGACCCGAATCAGGTTCCTGATCCGCATCGATTTTGCGCCTGCCGGGATATTGCAAGCGATGCCCTGACTTGCAGCAGCGTGAGTTGCCACCCCCTTCCATCAGCCATAAAAACAATGAAAAATCGCGTTCTGCGGTAATCCGCCGTGGGCCACAGGAAACGAACAGAACAAGGATAAGGGCAGGCTCCATGGAAGCTTTCGCAGGCACCGCGTCACATTCGTCCCGCAAATGGGCACCGCCCGCTGACGCCAGCGACATCGTCAAGAGCATCCATGCGATGCTGCACCCGCGCAACATCGTGCTGGTCGGCGCCACCGACAAGCCCGGCAACTACGCCGAACGGATCTGGAACAATCTGATCAAATACCAATATGCCGGCGGCCTGTTTCCGATCAACGCCAAGCGCGAAACCATCTGGGGCGTCACCTGCTACAAAGATTTCGCCAGCCTTCCCGAAAAGCCGGACCATGTGCTGGTGCTGGTACCGGCCCGCTTTGCCGTGCAGGTGATCCGCGACGCGGCCGCTGCCGGCGCCCGCTCGGCGACCATCGTCACCTCCGGCTTCAGCGAGCTGCAGGATGAGGAAAGCCAGCGGCTTGCGGAGGAGCTGAAGCAGGCGATCAAGGAGACCGGACTTGCGGTTACCGGTCCGAATTGCCTCGGCAATCTCAGCGCCGGCGAGAACCTGTTCACCAATATCGACGACCGCATCGTCACCATGGAGCCGGGTGCGGTGGCGATCGCCGGCCAATCCGGCGCGATCGTGATGGCGATCCGCCAGGCTCTGGAGGATCGCGGCGTCGGCGTCGGCTACATGGTCACGACCGGCAACGAATCCGGCCTCGAGACCCCGGACCTGATGAGCTATTTCGCCGCCGATCCTAGCATCCGCGTCATCGTGGTCTATCTCGAGGGCGTCAGGAACACAAAAGTGTTCCGCGAAGCCTGCAAGGCCGCGCGCGCCGCGGGCAAGCCGGTGATCGCGCTCAAGCTCGGTGCCTCCGAAGGCGGGCGCGCCGCCGCGATGGCCCATACCGGCGCGCTCGCCGGCTCGATCGAGACATTCGATGCGATCTCGACCCGCGAAGGCGTGATCCGCGTGCGCGGGCTGGATGAATTGATCGAGACCACCGAGTGCTTCGTCCATGCCGATCCGCCGAAGGGCAACCGCCTCGCGGCGGTGTCGCTGTCGGGCGGCAAGCGCGGGCTGCTGATCGACGCGTTCTATTCCGCCGGCCTGAACTTCGCGCCGCTGAGCCCGAACGCGACGGAGCAGCTGGCGAAGATGCTCGGGCCCGGCAGCATCGTCGGCAACCCGCTCGACGCCGGCTTCGCCGCGGTGGTCGATCCCTCCGTCTACATGAAGTCGATCAAGATCATGATCGACGATCCTGACACCGACATCGTCATCATCGATGCCGAGCTGCCGAAGGCGCCGCATGAGCTGCGCGAGCGCAATCTGCGCATCGTCAACGAGATGGCGGGCCAGGCCAACAAGCCGGTGATCTATATCAGCGCGATGTCGATCGGCTTCACTGAATTCACCAAGGGACTGCGCAAGTCGCTGCCCGATATCGCCGTCATGCAGGGGCTCGACCGCGCGGTCGGCGCGATCAAGTCGCTGATCGAATATGCCGGTCTGCGCAAGGAAGTGCCCGACATCGTGTCGAGCTCGAAGGCGTCCGCGCGCGCGGTGCTGGAGAAGACGCTGAAGGCCGCCAACGGCGCCGCCGCGCTCGACGAGGTTGCCTCGAAGCAGCTGCTCAAGGCCTATGGCATCCCGATCTCCAAGGAGGACGTCGCGCAGACCGCGGCGGAGGCCGTCAAGATCGCCAAGGCGATCGGCTTCCCGGTGGTCGCGAAAGTCGTCAGCCCCGATATCCTGCACAAGTCGGATATCGGCGGCGTGGTGCTAAACCTTGCCAACGCCGCCGAGGTGAAGAAGGCGTTCAACGACATCACCGCGCGCGTGAGGAAGCTGAAGGGCAAGCCGAAGCTTGAGGGCATCCTGATTGCGCAACAGGTCAAGGCCGACCTCGAGCTCGTGGTCGGCGCCTCGCTCGATGCCGAGATGGGCCCCGTGGTGCTGTTCGGCACCGGCGGCGTCGATATCGAGCTGCTGAAAGACGTCGCCCTTGCCGGCGCGCCGCTCGACGCTGCCGAGGCCAAAGAACTGATCGCCAAGACCAAGGCCGGCGTCAAGCTGAAGGGCTATCGCGGCAAGCCCGCGCTGCACGAGCCGTCGGCGGTGAAGGCGCTGGTCGGGCTCTCCAACCTGATGGCCGACGCCAATGGCCGCATCGCCTCGATCGACGTCAACCCGTTCCTGATCAACAGCAAGCTCGGCGTCGCCGTCGATGGCCTGATCGTGCTGAACAACGCCGCCGCGAACAAGGCGGCGGGGCATTAGGTTGATCGCGAATTCATCACCGTCATCCTGAGGTGCGAGCGGAGCGAGCCTCGAAGGATGCACGGCCCGGCTGGTGGCCGTCGATCCTTCGAGACGCCGCTTCGCGGCTCCTCAGGATGACGGAACTATGAGCGCGTCAGCGCTTCGCCCGCCACCGCTCGGCTAAAAGCTCGCGCCCCACTGCCGCGCGGTCTGCATCACCCAGTCGCGATAGAGCGTGAGCGGCGTCACCCCGGTGATGCCGCCGCAGCCCGTGGTGCCGTTCGGGCCGGTGGACCAGCTCACCACGCCGACGATGACGGGCCCGCCTGGCTTGTCCTCGAACACGGGCGCACCGGAATCGCCGGTGCAGGCGCCGAGCCCGTCGCGCACGCCCTGCCCGACCGGATCGACCAGGCGGATCTGCAGCGTGCCGGGCTTGCCGCTCGCGATCAGGCCGGCGACGCGAATGCTGCCGCCGCTCTTGCCGTCGCCGCGCACGGTGACACCGACGCCTGCGACGGTGAAGCGGCCGCCGACCAGGATCGGAATGTTGGGCATGCCGAGCACGGCCGGCGCCTTGCCTGCGGCCGGGTCCGCAAGCTGCAGCAGCGCGACATCGGCGGTCGCCACATGATTGGTCATCGCCTGCATCCGAAAGCCGGGATGGATCGCAACCGTCTTGACGTCCTGCAGCTTCGGCTGCCGATCCGGCCCATAGTCGACGATCTTGTAGTCGGCACCGGGCTGTACGCAATGCGCCGCGGTCAGCACCACCTTCGGCGCGATCAGCGCGCCGGTGCAGAAATTGCCACGCGAGCCGACGATGGTGACGACGGCGCGCGCGACGCCATCGGTCGACGGCGCGCCACCACCGACGATCGCGAAGGCCGGCGTTGCCATCAACAGGGTCAGAAAGGCTGTCGCTCGAATCACGCTCGTCATGGAACCCTGTCGATCTGCATCTGTATTGAGCACATCCGAGGCGCGGCATTGCGTCGCTCACACTCGGCCGAAGAACACACAATCTTGTACAGAGCATCCGGGCCCGCACGCGTCAATTATCTAAATATCTAGGCGTCGATCACTACGGCGTTGAAGTCGCCACGAGATTTCCTGCAGCCCATGGTGCGCACGCGCTGCGTGTCGCCGCCTTGCCGCGATCTCCATCACATCGTATCCTGCGTCGCGTTGCCGGCATAACGTTCGAATGTGAACTGTATCTCTTGATCACGCGCCTATCGGGGCCGTAGTTTCGACCCGATAATAATACAACCTCTGGCAGCATACCGCATACTTACCTTCATGACTTTCTGGATGCCGGTGCCGTTGACTTACAGACGGCTTTTCATCCGCCATTTCGTTGAGTTTCGAGGATAATGATGAGGATCGCGGTCGTCACGCCGATCAGGCTGTTCAGCGAGGGGCTTGCCTCGAGTTTCCAAAACCACGCCGAGTTTGCCGTCGAGGCGGCGGTCGCCGATCTTGCCGGCCTGCGCGCGACCCTCGAGACCGGAAGTGTGAGCGTCATTCTGATCGACGTCACACAGGGCATCGATCTCGACGAGGTGCGCGTGATTGCGAGCGAGCATGCGGAGATCGCGCTGGTGGCGCTCGGCCTCAACGAGGACCGGCGCGACGTGGTCCGCTGCGGTCGGGCCGGGTTCAGCGGCTACATTTCCCGGAATGCCAGCTTCGACGAGCTGTGCCGCGCACTGTCGGACGTGGCGTCAGGGCGGCTTGCCTGCAGCGCCGAGATTTCCGGCGGCTTGCTGCGCGCGCTGTTTTGCATGGAACGTCAGACGGATACGATCGATACCGACCAGGGACTGACGCGCCGCGAAGGCGAGGTTCTCAAGCTCATCGGGCAGGGCATGTCGAACAAGGAGATCGCACGCGATCTCAAACTCAGTCTTGCAACCGTCAAGCATCACGTCCATCACGTGCTGCAAAAGCTCGGCCTGCCGCGCCGGGCGCAGGCGATGCGGCGGGTCCGCGAAGCGCCGTGGCTCGCATCATCTGCGCCGGCTCTCGATCGTCGCCGCGAGCTCGACTGACACCAGCGACCTGAATTCCGTATTCGACTGACCGCAGCGCGCGCACGCATTGGTGCGCAGATGCTGCGCGGCTTTGCACGCATGCGCGCCGCATCACGCCGCGAGATCGATCCCGACTAAACCCTTTGATCGATCCTTCGAGGCGCAGGATCGATCTCATGGATCGGTCGATCCGTATCATCGGCTCGATCCTTTCTGATCCACCGCGGTGAATAGGCCTTTCGCGGCACACCTGCCACAATAGCAGCAACGCAGCGACATGCCGCTCTTTTCGTTCGCTGCCCGGTTGCAGATTGCCGTGGAAGACGGATCGGCTGCACGCATTCGCAGCAGATCGGCCAGGATCGATTTCATGAATCCAGTTGCCGACATCGCTGGTCTGGCTGCCTTGTGGCAGAGAACGTCGGGTGGCGACCCCGCGGTGAAGATCGCAATCATCGACGGCCCCGTCGATCTCAATCATCCCTCGCTCAGGCAGGCCCGTGTCGCCATGGGCGGCGAGTTCGTCGCGCCGTCGTCGTCGATCATCCAGTCCGAGCACGGCACGCATGTCACGAGCGTGCTGATGGGGACACCCGGCAGCCCGGTGCTCGGCGTCGCGCCGAACTGCAGCGCAACCGTGTTCTCGATCTATCGCGAGAATGCCGCCGGACAGATCGAGCCGTCCTCGCAAAGCACCTTGGCGCTCGCAATCAACCAGGCGCTGGCGGTGGGCGCCGACATCATCAACATCAGCAGCGGTCAGCAATCCGCGACGGGACAGGCCGATCGCATTCTGGTCGACGCGGTGCGGGCCTGCGAGCGCGCCGGCAAGCTGATCGTCGCCGCCGCCGGCAATGATGGCTGCCGCTGCGTCCAGGTGCCGGGCAGCCTCGCTTCGGTGCTTGCGGTCGGCGCGTGCGATCTGGCCGGCAACCCGCTGCCGTTCAGCAATTTCGGCGACGCCTATCTCGAGAACGGCATCCTGGCGCCGGGCGACAACATCGCCGGCGCCTCGCCGGTCCGCAACGTCAGCCTGCGTTCCGGAACGAGCTACGCGGCGCCGATCGTCACCGGCGTCGTCGCGCTGCTGCTTTCATGCCTGCGCCAGAACGGACGCAAGGCCGATCCGCAAGCCGTCCGTGCCGCGCTGCTCGAAAGCGCGGCGCCGTGCCGCAACGACGGCAGCGCCTCGCGCTGTCTCGCCGGACGGCTCGATATTCCCGCGGCTGTCGCCGCCCTGCTTGGCGAGCAGGCGGACGCCGTCATGCCGTCGGGTACCACGGCCGCGCCTCCCCGCTTCTGGGGAGTGTCCGCGCGCCCTTTCGTCCAACCGTCATCCGCCGCTCAGCCAACTGCAACCAGAGAGGGTTCCATGGGAGATCTATCAGCAATGTCTGCACCATCGGCTCCGCGCATATTCGGGCCGGACGGCTCGGTCCTGCGAAGCAACGCCGGGATCATGCCAAGCGAGGCGCAGCCCGCCGCGCCGACGGCACCTGCGGCCATGGCCGCTTCAGTTGATCACGGCGTCGTCGCCGCGCCGATCGCCGCACCCGCGCCTTATCCGTATCACGCCCCCCATGCGGGCGGCGACATGGTCTGGATGCCTGCACCGGCACCCCAGATGGTGATGCCGCCGATGATGATGCCGCAGATGGCAATGCCAACGGCCGGCATGATGCCGCAAACCTGGCTGCAGCCGCAGCAGCTGCACGCGCTGATGCCGAGCAATGCGCTTCCCGTCGCAATGCCCCAGGCGCTGCCGATGTATGAAGCGCCCGCGGTTCGAACCAGCGAGAAGAACTGCGGCTGTGGCGGCGGCATGCGTCCGCGGGGCGCGACGGCCGAGTCCACCGGTCAGCTCGCCTTCCCGATCGGCCGGCTGTTCTACGATTTCGGCAAGGAAGCCCGCCTCGACTACTTCGTGCAGGCGATCGCCAACTGGCGCGACAGCCTGATCGGACGTGGCGATCCGGCGTTCGGGCCCGAGCGCGACCACTCCGGCGATACCTCGGCGCCGTACAATCCGGCGATCATGGCGCGCTATCTGCTGAATCAGGCCGAAGGCGAGACCGCGACACCGGCCGGGGCCGGCAACAACTTCCCGGACGCCGACGCCATCACTTGGACGATGACGATCGATTCGATCCCGATCTATGCGATCAAGCCGCTCGACGTGTTCGGTCTCGGGTTCTTCGCCGCGCTGATCCTGGCGCTGTGGCATCAGGAAGTCTCGCATGACGATCCCGCGACGACCCGCACCGTGGTGCTGGCGAATGCGGCTGCCGCCGGCGCTGACGCACGACCGATCACGCCCCCCGCATTCCCGCCGCGCGGCGGCGTCGCGCGGGTCTCGATGGCCGGTTGGGTCGACAGCACCAACACGACCAAACTGCTCAACGGCACGGTCGTTCCGACGCTGGTGACCGATTGGCGCGGCTTCTACCAGTGGGATCTCTACACGCTGTTCGGGCCCGACCCCACCACTTGGCCGGACGGCGCCGAGGGCTTCCTCGACCGCATCTACAACGAATTCCGCAATGTCGGCCTTTCGCCGCAGGATCGCGCGCTGAACTACTCGGCGATGAATGCCTACAATACGCGGAAGATCTTCACCGACGTCGCCAAGAAGGGCTTGCGGCTCGACACCGTCGAGGTCGACCAGAGTCTCATCTGCCGTCCGGAATCGATTTGCCACGACGTGACCTACCGCTTCTTCAACCCGACGCAGGTCCTGACCCAGGCGCGCGAAGTCTATCAGTACACGATCGACGTGAGCGACGTGGTGCCGGTGGCGGTCGGGCCGCTGCGGCAGTGGCAGGTCTATTGACGCGATTGCTCCTCTGCGTCCGGAGGAGATCAGAACGTGGCGCGAATTAGCGTCACGTGGTCCAGGGGATCGACGCGATGAGCGATCCCCTGGGCGACGTCCAGCGACGGCTGCCCCGGTCGGTGCCCACCTCCCGTAGTTGCCGTCAATTCAAACCGAAAGAAGGAGCTGAACATGTACGCAAGGAACGACTTTGAGACCTTCGGCAGCGTGCGTAGCCCGATCCAGTGTGAGGGCATCGAGCGCGGTCCGAAGCGGATTGCCGAAGTGGCGACCAACGGGTCGGTCAACCCGCAGGGTTGGCAGGACATCCTCGGTACGGCCGTGCAGGCGCTGCCGGGCGTCCTCGGTGCCTTCGGCATCTGATCGCCAAACTCGGGGCCCGGCGCAGTCGGGCCCCACCCCTGTCCTCGAGGAGGCCGACATGATGCAGAAATCCACCGCCGGAAGCCCACAGCAACAGCAGAAGAACGGTCGCCGGATCGAGCCCTCCGGAAAGATCGTCGTGTCGTCAGTCGTGACCCACGCCTCGCTGCTCGCCGCGATCAGCGACCGCAACCCGATCATCGCCAAACGCACCACATCCGACGAAGACAAATCCTGACGTCGTCGTCATCACCCAACCTATGGAGCCGATGCCATGGCAAAACCGCCCCGCAAATCCGGATCCGACAGCGCCGCCTCTCCGCCGCCCGCGGAAGCATCCGCAGCGTCAAGCCTTGCCGACGCGCGGCGCCCGTTGGAGGCGGCCGTTGTCGCCCGTCCGAAGATCGCCACCACGCCCGCCCCGCCGACAACGTCGGCCTACATGGCGCCGCCGCAGGGCCCCGGTGCTCCGCAGCAGATGCGCCATGATGGCTCGCCGCGCTCGGAGGAGCGGCTCAACACCGCGATGAAGATCCTGCTCGATCCCGCAGCCCGCGGATTGCCGAGCAAGGTCTATTCCGGACAGGCACGAAACTGGACCCGCAGACCGTAACCAGGTCCACGCACTGAGCGGCGCTTCGATCCGCTACCCGGATATGCAACGGCCCGCCCGATCCGGCGGCGCGGCCGTTGCCGCTCGTCGGAGAGAGACATGAACCAGAACGGCAATCCTAACGGCAATCCCCCTGGCATCAATCTGCGCCGTGCCGCCGGCACATTCGTGGGCCTCGGGACCCTCCTGTTTCTCGCGGCCGGCACCCTGCGATGGGCCGGCGCCTGGATGTTCCTGCTCGAGATCACGATCGGTGGACTGATCACCGAGGCATGGCTCGCCAGACATGATCCGGGGCTGCTGGCGGAGCGCCGCACGGCGCGCGGCCAGGCCGGGTGGGATCGCGCCATCACGACGATCATGCCGCTGTTGTGGCTGACATGGTTGCCGCTGATGGCGCTCGACGCGGTGCGCTACCAGACATCGTTCATCCCGTTCTGGCTGCAATGCGCCGGCGCGGTGATGATCGCCGCATCGTTCTACATCGTCTACCGGACCTACCAGGAAAACAGCTACGCCGCCCCGGTCGTGAAGATCCAGCGCGAGCGCGGGCATGCTGCGGTGACCACGGGGCCGTACGCCTATGTGCGGCACCCGATCTATGCCAGTGGCCTGTTGACCTATGTCGGCACCCCGCTGCTGCTCGGATCCTGGTGGGGCCTTGGCATCGTGCCTGTCATGGCGGCGCTGCTCGGCCTGAGGTCCATGATGGAGGAGCGGATGCTCGCCGCCGAGCTCGACGGCTATGCCGAATATCTCGGGCGCGTGCGCTACCGCCTGGTTCCGATGGTCTGGTGAGACCGTTCCGTATGGCGGAGTTTGCCGCAAACTGGCGGCTTGCCTGATCGGCGGCAATTCCAATAAAGAAGGCTGAACGCGCGTTTCCCTGTCTTCGGCCAAAATGGCCGGACGACCCGAGGCGAAGCCGCCGCTTTGCAACGGGCAGGACATTGATGATCGAGGCAGTGATCTGGGATTTCGGCGGCGTGTTGACCACCTCGCCGTTCGAGGCCTTCGCACGCTACGAGACCGAGCGCGGCCTGCCGGTCGACATCATCCGCCGCACCAACGCAGCCAACCATCTCGAAAACGCCTGGGCCAAGTTCGAGCGCGCCGAGATCGGAATCGACGCGTTCGACGAGCTGTTCGCCACGGAATCGAAGGCGCTCGGCGCCGAGGTGCGCGGCAAGGACGTGCTGCCGCTGCTCTCCGGCGACCTGCGCCCGGAAATGGTCGAGGCGCTGAAGCGCATCAAGGCGAAGTTCAAGACCGGCTGCATCACCAACAATCTGCCGTCGAATGCAATCGGCAGCCACAGCGGACGCACGCTCTATGTTGCCGAAGTGATGTCGCTGTTCGACCATGTCATCGAGTCCGCGAAGATCGGCCTGCGCAAGCCCGATCCGCGCATCTACCAGATGATGGTGGAGACGCTGCAGGTGAACCCGAAGAACTGCGTCTATCTCGACGATCTCGGCGTCAACCTGAAGCCGGCGCGCGAGATGGGCATGACCACGATCAAGGTCACGAACGCCGCGCAGGCGATCTCCGAACTCGAAGCGGCGACCGGCGTCACGCTGAGGTGAAACAGCCTCCCGGCATATTCACTCCGCATTCAGGCGGCAGTCGCTAATTCTCAGCCTCCCCTGGGTCACGGCGCGACGATGAAATCGCATCGTGATCCCATTCCTGGTCTGAGCATGACGTTCCGGAAAAGCCGACGTTCACTTCTCCGGATCATGCCCGCGGAGGCACATCCCATGAAACATCTCGTCGTCGCCCTGGTCTCGGCTGGTTCGCTGCTGGTCTCGGTCGCAGCGTTCGCGCAATCGACTTCAACCCCCGCGCCGCCGGCGGCTCCCGCGCAAGAGAACACGTCGGCGGCAGCGCCCGTCCCCGGTGCCAAGCGCGCGGCCTGCCAGAGCGCGGCGAAGGCGCTGAAGGGACAGGACCGGCATGACCAGATGCAGCTCTGCATGGCGCAGGCGCATCTCGACTGCCTGAAGCAGGCGATCGACCAGAAGATCGTCGGCCCACAGCGCAAGGATTTCGTGAAGAGCTGCGCGGGCTGACGGTAGCCGGGCTACGAGATTCTTCTCCTTCCCCCTGAAAGGGGGAAGGTCGGGATGGGGGTCAGCCGCAGACGCCGGTGTTTATGGAGAGAGCAGATCCCCCCGCTTTGCTCTGGCGAGCAAAGCGACCTCCCCTTTTCAAGGGGAGGTTCCGTAGCCCGGATGAAGCGAAGCGAAATCCGGGACAGATTATCCGCGGAGAGACCTTCCCGGATTGCGCTTCGCTTCATCCGGGCTACGCTCCCCGTATTGCGCTCGGCGGAAATATCCCGGAACTATGCGCTACCCCAGCCCTTAACCCCATGCCGTTGCGGGCCAAACGAGCCTTGTGCTTTGCCCGCAACGGGAGCAGAACAGGTCCGAGTTCAAGGCAAATTCGGAGCTGATCCTCGTGGCTGACACTAGGCCCACCGCCTCGATCGAGGCCGTGGAAAGCGGCCTCGCCGCGCAAGGCTATATTGCGAGCCGGCAGATCGCGACCGCGGTCTATCTGTCGCAGCAGATCGAGAAGCCGATCCTGGTCGAAGGTCCTGCCGGCGTCGGCAAGACCGAGCTTGCGAAGGCGATCGCGGCCTGGCGCGGCCTGAAGATGATTCGCCTGCAATGCTATGAAGGCCTCGACGAAGCCAAGGCGCTGTATGAGTGGAAATATGCCAAGCAGCTGCTCTACACCCAGATCCTGAAGGACAAGCTCGGCGAGGTGCTCGGCGGCGCGCAGACGTTGGCTGCGGCGCTCGACCAGCTCCACACCTTCGGCGACGTGTTCTTCTCCAAGGAATTCGTCGAGCCGCGGCCGCTGCTGCAGGCGCTGGAGCAAGAGGCCGGCTGCGTGCTGCTGATCGACGAGATCGACAAGTCGGACGCCGAATTCGAATCACTGCTGCTGGAAATCCTCTCCGACTTCCAGGTCACGATCCCCGAGCTCGGCACCGTCTCCGCGGTGGCGCCGCCGACCGTGATCCTGACCTCGAACAGCGAACGCGATCTCGGCGATGCCTTGAAGCGGCGCTGCCTGCATCTGCATATCGGCTTTCCGGAGCAGAAGCTGGAGGAGCGTATCGTCGAGAGCCGGGTGCCCGGCATCTCGCAGACATTGCGCAAGCAGATGATCGGCTTCATCCACGAGATCCGCTCGCTGGATCTGAAGAAGCTGCCCTCGGTCAGCGAGGCGATCGACTGGGCGCGCGTGCTGGTGCTGCTACAGGCGAGCGAGCTCGACCACGAGATCGTCAAGGACACGCTCAACGTGCTCCTGAAATACGAGGCCGATATCGAGGCCGCGACGCCGCAGATTTCGTCCTTCATCGCCAAGGCGTCGCGCCAAGGCGTGTTCAGCTAGACCAAGATGCGCGAGAACCTGCATCGCTTCTTTCGTGCGGCGCGGGGAGCCGGGGTCCGGGTCTCGCCCGCCGAAAGCATCGATGCGATGCGGGCGGTCGCTCAGGTCGGCTTTGCCGACCGCGACATCCTGCGCGACACATTCCTGCTGACGCTTGCCAAGACCCAGGACGAGAAGCGCTCGCTCGGCGAGTGCTTTGACCTGTTCTTCAGCCAGCCCGAGCCGCAGCAGGAAAGCGCCGAGCAGAACAAGACCGACGACAACAGCGAATCCGGCGCCAACCCGTCGGCCGATGAGCATGGCGATACGGCAGGCGGCGCCGCCAACGAGAATGTCGGGCCGCTGGCGCAGATGCTGCTGTCGCAAGATCGCGCCGCGATATCGACGGCGATCGCCAATGCCTCCGGCGCCGCCTCGCTGCCCGATATCCGCTACTTTACCCAGCGCGGCATCTTCCAGACCCGCATCCTCGATGCGATGGGCATCCAGCGCCTGCGCGACGACATCGACGAGCAGACTACGCGCAATCCGGCGCTCGCCGAGCGGCTGCAGGAGGCGCTCAACGGCCTGCGCGGCACGGTTCGCGACGCGGTCTCGCAAGCCTTGCTGCTCTACGGGCGCGAAGAGACCGAAAACCTGCGCAACGAGATCCTGCGCAACGCCCCGCTGGCGCGGATCGAGCCGCGTCAGGTCGAGCAGATGCGCGCGCTGATCCGCCAGATCGCGCGCCGGCTGCGCGAGCGCTATTCCAAACCGCGCAAGCGTCAGCGCCGCGGCCATCTCGACGTCCGCCGCACGCTGCGCCGGAACGCGGCCTGGGGCGGCGTGCCGTTCCTCACCGCGTGGAAGCGCAAGCATCGCGACCGGCCGAAGATCATAGCGCTGTGCGACGTCTCGGGTTCGGTCGCCCGCGTCTCGGACTTCTTCCTGCTCCTGATCCACAGCCTGCACGAGGTGGTCGACGACGTCCGCTCGTTCGCCTTCTCGGGCCATTTGATCGAGGTCAGCGACATCCTGGAATCGAAATCGCCGGAAGAGGCGATGAAGGAGATCATGTCCAAGGTCGGCTTCGGCTCGTCCGACTACGGCAATTCCTTCGCCGATTTCGAGCACAATTGGATGAGCGCGATCACGCCGCAGACCACGGTGATCGTGCTCGGCGACGCCCGCAGCAACAATCTCGACCCGCGCGCCGACATCCTGCGCCGCATCGGCGAACGTTCCAAGCGGTTGGTATGGCTCAACCCCGAAGGCCGCATGGTCTGGGGCTTCGGCGATTCAGAGATGCCGCGCTACGCGACCTTCTGCACCGTGGTGCGCCAATGCGCGACCGCCCGGCAGCTCGAGCGCGCCGTCTCCGACATCGTGGCGACCTATCAGTAGATCGCCAGCATTTTCGAGCGAAGTAGACAACGGTTCGCGTGAAGAAAAACGCGTCAAACAAAAATCCAGAGCTTCGGTTCTGATTCAATCAGAACCGAAGCTCTAGAGGCGAAGCGAGTCGCCGTGAAATAGCCATCCGGCGAACGCAACCAGCGTCAGCGCGATCGAGGCAAAGATGCTGACGAGCTTGATCGTCGTGATCGCCTTCAGGATCGAGACGGAACGTGCCGCCGCATGCGGGTCGCCGTGCAGCAACAACCAGGCCAGCAAGCAATCCTCGATCAGGTCGCTGAGCAGATACACCGCCGGCACGACCAGGCCGAGCCACGCTGCAGCCGGATAGATCTGGTTGAGCCAGTATGATGACGCCGCGCCCATTGCGCCCGCCAGCGCCAGCATGACGATAAGATCGAGCGGGAACAGAATCGGGAAGACATATTTCATCCGCAGATCGGATTGCACCAGCTCGCCGAGCTGATCGCCGGTGTAGCTCAGCGTCTTCTCCGGAAAGCGGGTTCGGAATCTGCCCACGAAAACGCGATCGGAGTAGCGGCCGACCCACCAGAACAGTCCGAACGCACTCACCACCAATCCCGCGAGAATGATCGTCACGAGAGCTTGGTGGCTCATGCCGATCCATTCCTGTTAGGGCTGCGGAAGCTGCGGAAGGCAGCGGACAAGATGATCGCGCGCACCGGCGAAATCCTGAAGGGGAGAAGAATATCAACGCAATATCGCAATGACTTACGATGAGATTTCCACCTTTTCCGAAGTGTTGCAATTGAATTCTGCGGATCACTGCGGAGTGCGCGCACGCGCGCCCGATGCCGGCCGCAGACTCCAGAACGACGATCGGCGTTCATGCCGCGTACACAGAACCGTCTTCAATTGGAGATTGAATCCTCCCCGTATTCTGCCGTACATAGAGGTCACGAATTTTCACGGCGGCCGCGGGGGCAACGGATGCCGAAGGATCTTGTGATTTGTTGCGATGGCACCGGCAACGAGATCGGCGCCAATATTTCCAACGTCCTGAAGCTGTTTCGCGTCGCCGACAAGGACGACCGGCAGCGGATCTACTATCATCCGGGTCTCGGCACGATCGGCCTGCAGAACAGCTGGGGCCGCTTCAAGCAGGAGGTGCGCGGCCTTTTCGGGCTGGCCTTCGGCGCCGGTCTCGACGAGGACACGCTTGGCGCCTACCGGTTTTTGTGCCGGCTCTGGGAGCCCGGCGACCGGGTCTGGATGTTCGGCTTCAGCCGCGGCGCCTATACCGTGCGCACGCTGGCGGCCTTCGTCCATGTGATGGGCCTGTTGCCGGTCGACCAGCTCGATATCGCGGACTACGCGTTCAACACCTACAAGAAAGCCAGCTCCGACTCCCAGAAATCGGACGGCACTTTCGACGATGCCCCGCTGAAGGAAGCCTGGCACTTCAGCCAGATCGCCGGGGGGCGCAACATCGACATCGAGTTCGTCGGGGTCTGGGACACCGTGGCCTCGATCATCGTGCCGCGGCAGGACAACTTCCTGTTCGACATCCAGACGCTGCTGTTCACCCGCACCAATTCCAGCGTCAGGCGATTCCGCCAGGCGATCTCGATCGATGAACGCAGGCGCATGTTCCGCCTCAACCGCTGGATTGAACCGCAGAAATTCCGCTCCGATCCGTTCAATCCGGCAAGGGAGGTGGAGCAGGACATTCGCCAGGTCTGGTTCGCCGGCGTGCACTCCGACGTCGGCGGCGGCTATCCCGAGGACCAGAGCGGGCCGTCAAAATTTCCGCTGATCTGGATGCTCGAGCAGGCCGGGTCCGCCGGGCTGCACATGGATCAGGCGCTGATCGATCATCTCGCCTGGGGGATGCCGCTGCCGCCGCACAAGCACGACTATGTGCCGCCGAGCGCGACGGCCCCGCTGCACAATTCGCTGACCGCCGCCTGGGAAATCCTGGAATGGATTCCGAAGAGCGACAAATGGAAGGAATGGCCGGAGCGGAAGTCCTTCCTCGGCTTCTATCTGCCACGCGGCGAGCCGCGGCCTATACCGGAAGGGGCGACCATCCACGCCTCGGTGCTGGAGCGCATGGAGAAGGATCCGGCCTACCGGCCGATCAACCTGCCGAAGACCTACAAGGTCGAGCCAATGACGCCGCCGCCGGCGCGGCCCGCTCCGACCGCCTGACAACGTCAGAGTTTCCCATCTTGAGGCGCTCTTCTTTACGCGAGCCGGCATCCGCTTCGCTGGAAAGCGCTTTGCGCATCGATCGGTATCCTTGATCCGCATGCGGCTGAGCTCAGCCGACGCATCGGCGCGCGCGATGGCGGCAGCCATTGCCTCAATTGAGTTTATCGCAGGACGGTGTATTAACACGTTTCGTTCCGGAATCGTTCGATCCGGGAACCCGAATCGCCCTCCCAGGGATCATGACCGCCCAACCAGCCCTCGATCATGCATCCGCTTCGCCTCGCGACGCGCGGTCCGTGCTCAGTTCCGTGTTCGGCCTGTCGGGCTTCCGCGGCGCGCAGGAGAAGATCGTCCGCCACGTCACCGATGGTGGCAATTGCCTGGTGCTGATGCCGACCGGCGGCGGCAAGTCGCTGTGCTACCAGCTGCCGTCGCTGCTGCGCGACGGCTGCGGCATCGTGGTGTCGCCCTTGATCGCGCTGATGCGCGACCAGGTCGCGGGCCTCACCGAGGCCGGCGTCAACGCGGCGGTGCTGAACTCGACGCTGTCCTATCAGGAAGCCTCCGAGGTCGAGCGGCGGCTGCTCGCCGGCGATCTCGATTTGCTCTATGTCGCGCCGGAACGGCTGCTGACGCCGCGCTGCCTCAACCTGCTCGGCCAGGCGCAGATCGCGCTGTTTGCGATCGACGAGGCGCATTGCGTCTCGCAATGGGGCCATGATTTCCGTCCGGAATATATCGGCCTGTCCGCACTCGCCGAGCGCTTCCCCAAGGTGCCGCGTATCGCGCTGACCGCAACCGCGGACGCGCTGACGCGAAAGGAGATCGCCGAGCGGCTGTCACTCACCGACGCGCCGGAGTTCGTCGCAAGCTTCGACCGCCCCAACATCCGCTATGAGATCATCGACAAGCAGAACGCCACCACGCAGCTGAAGAACTTCATCAAGGAGCGGCATGCCGGCGATGCCGGCGTGGTCTATTGCCTGTCGCGCGCCAAGGTCGAGGACGTCGCGGCTTCGCTGAGCGAGGCCGGCATTCCCGCGCTGCCCTATCACGCCGGGCTCGACGCCAGCGTGCGTGCCCGGCATCAGGACCGCTTCCTCAATGAGGACGGCATCGTGATCGTTGCCACGATCGCGTTCGGCATGGGCATCGACAAGCCCGACGTGCGCTTCGTCGCGCATCTCGATTTGCCGAAGAGCATCGAGGCCTACTACCAGGAAACCGGACGCGCCGGCCGTGACGGCAAGCCATCGGCGGCGTGGATGGCCTATGGCCTTTCCGACATCGTGCAGCAGCGCCGCATGATCGACGAATCGACGGGCTCCGACGCCTTCAAGCGCGTCTCGATCGGCAAGCTCGATGCGCTGGTTGCGCTTGCCGAGACCGTGCATTGCCGGCGGCAACGCCTGCTCGGCTATTTCGGCGAGACGGACGCGCACGAAAATTGCGGCAATTGCGACAACTGCCTGACTCCGCCGCGGGTCCGCGACGGCAAGGTGCTCGCACAGAAGCTATTGTCCTGCGTCTATCGCACCGGGCAGCGGTTTGGCGCCATGCACCTGATCGACGTGCTGGTCGGGCGGCTGACCGAACGCGTCAAGCAGTTCAGTCACGACCAATTGTCGGTGTTCGGCATCGGCCGCGAGCTCAATGAGAAGCAATGGCGCGCGGTGCTGCGCCAGCTGGTGGCGATGGGCCATCTGCGCGCCGACAGCGACGCCTTTGGCGCGCTGAAGCTGACCGACAGCGCCCGCGGCGTGCTGAAGGGCGAGACCGCGGTGATGCTGCGCGAGCAGCCGGAAGGCGCGCGCAACCGCGCGGTGCGCGGCAAGTCACGCCGCGGCGAGCTCGCGCCCGCAGCCGACAGCCCCGGCGGGATCGCCAACCCCGCCCTGCATGCGGCCTTGCGCGCCTGGCGCTCGGAGGTCGCGCGCCAGCGCGGCGTGCCGGCCTATGTGGTGCTGCATGATTCGACCATCGACGGCATCGCCGCGATGCGTCCCGATACGCTGGGCGAACTGCGCAACATCGCCGGGATCGGCGACAAGAAGCTCGAGCATTACGGCGACGAGCTGATCCGGATCGTGAAGTCCAACGACGGCTGATTGCCCTAATCATCCGTCACTTGGGCATGGCCGCTCCCGATTGGCCCAGTAAGGACATTGAGGACAGACCTCACCTTCGGGATAATCAGTTCCCTCCTCGTGAGGGCATCCCAGCAGCTCAGAAGTCAGCGCCACCGAACGAACCTCCTCGGCCCGAAGAAAGGTGGCGACCTCTTCCATGATCGTCGAATTGGCGCGGATGTCACCAGTTTCGACAACCCATCTGCGCAACGCGAATGGCGGCGCCTCCGGCGCCGTGATCACCGCAACTGCAACCTTACTGCCACGGGTATTGTCAGGCCCGTAGAACGCCACGGTCCCCACCGGATAACCGCGAAAGCCTGATTTGCTCTTCTTTTCCAGCCATTTCTGTGGTTGCCAACCGATTTTCATCGCGATCTCCTCGAATAGGAATTTGGCAACGACATACGTCGCCTCACAAAATCTGCTCGTCTCAGGAAGGCTTGGACGTCAACAACTTGATAAAATTCCGCTTCGCCTTGTGGCGCATCATGAGATCGGCGAGATAGGTCGAATGTTGAGCGGCTCCATCAAGCCGCCGCATGCGTTTGATCAGGGCATGTGCGGAGCCGTAGTTGGCCTGCCCTCCCATCCGAACCTTGCGTTCTACCAGGTAGGCATAGGCCTTCAGCGCCTCAGCGGGAAGGTCCGGTTCGCTGGCTCTGGCGAGCTCTTCCATGAGATCTTCGCGGCACCCATGCTTGCCCACGGCCGCCCATGCGTCCGCCAGCAGCCCTTCCAACATCAGCACTCGAACGAGAATATCGGCCGCCCTTAGCCAAACCCATTCCGTCTGCGGGCCCGATTTTGCAGCTCGGTCGTTCAGGACGGTAAGGGCCCCGTCGCGAACCAAACTCTGTTGCTTGCGATCGCGGGCGGTAGATTTCAATCGCTGGTACAGTTCGACGCTGGGCTCCCTGCTGAACATTCTCCAAAGCAGCCTGTCGACGTCTTCGTTCCGTCCATTGCGCCCAAGGAGATCGCAAGCAAAGAGAACCAGACGCCGGTCGGGGTCGTCCTCGAACTTCCACAGCCCCTCTTCGGCCCATTTCAACGCCTCTTGCTCCCGCCCGTCATCGAGACAAACCTGAGCAATGCCAAGATAGTCACCGGCGCTCGACAAATCGTTCGATCGAATGGCGATGATCGCATCGATGTCGTTGTCTCTTTCGGCAAAGCGCTCCAACATGGTTCGGATCGCATATTCACGAGCCCGACGGGTCTCCGCTCCTCTTCCCCGCCTGGACTTCACCTTTTGCCATGCCATGGTTGCGAGCTTGCGATACTCGGCAAGACCAGCCTCACCGAGTATATCGGCGTAGGTCTCGCTTGCGCCGAAGAAGAAATCAGAGTCCGAGTCGACTTCGCGCGCGAACAGCGTTCGCGCCAGTTCAATAGGATCGGGCCCCGACTTCTCACAAGCACTTACGTGAATCTCGCAGGCCCGCACGTAGCACGCCCCTCCGCCACCGTCAGAATCATCGACCTTGGTCAGCGCATCGTCCATTCGCGCGAAAAAATGATCGAGCAGCTCCAGGACAAGCGAGGCTCTCCCACCTTCGAGCAGCCCCGAAATGCGATCAAGGACTCCGTCAATCGAACGGGTCCAATCGCGCATATCGCGATATTCGATGTAGCCACGAACACGGGTCGCATCGGTGATAGCCTTCTTGAAGCCCGCGAGCAGCGTAGTCTCGTCGCCCGTGTCCAATTCGGCCGACAGTCCCAATTGTTCAAACAGCTTGGTATCTTTCTCAGCGAGCTGCAGAATCATCTCGACGAGATTCTCGACGCCCTTGGCACGCAGATGATTGCGAATCTTGTCAAGACGACTGGAAGCATGCTCCGCAGCAGCCGGCTCAAGACTGTTGGCGGCCAGAGCGGTTGCAGCCATATGCTTGCATGAGCCCCAGTCGCCGTAAGCCCGACATGTGCAGTTGCCGGAAAGCGTCCTGCCTTGGCCTTTGACCTCGCATCGATAGACATCGGTACCGACAACCCGTGCCACGACGCGGGCTTCGTCGATCGCGATGATCTCGACCCGCCCGTCCAGATGATAGGCGTGTCCTCGCTCGAAGGCCTTTTCGCCGACGGCGTCCCGCAATACAGCGACATCGAACCGAGTGACAGCTCCGCTCTTGAGGAGAGCGCGCCCCGGCGTTTGCACCATTGGCATGGGCCCCTGAACACTGATCGAGCTTCGTTCGTTTCATTATAACCATCGCACGCTCGCGTCTCGACACAACTTGCAGGTTTCCAACCGCATTATCGACGGGCCGAGGGCAGTCTCCAACTCTTCCCTTCTTATGGAACTTGGCCTTTGCGTGTCGAACAGCCCGCACAAGAGAGCCCGTACCGAACCACCTTCGGACCCTCGGCCCGGCATAGGAGCCATACCCGGCGCGGCAACGCATGCGCTTGCGGGCCGCGCCGCCCTCGCCCTAATCTTTCGGTCGTCGCGTCCAACGAGGCGCGGCCAAGACCTAACGACAAGACTTGCCGACAAGACATAACGACAAAAGATAGGGAAGAGACGGGCCATGGCTCAGGAGAGCACCGCGCGCAAAGCTGCGCGCCCTGCCGAAACTGGAACGTTCGACGCCGTCGTGATCGGCGCAGGGTTCGCCGGCATGTACATGCTGCATCGGCTGCGCGGGCTCGGCTTCACCGCACGGGTCTATGAGGCCGGCAGCGGCGTCGGCGGCACCTGGTACTGGAATCGCTATCCCGGCGCGCGCTGCGACGTCGAGAGCCTGCAATACTCCTTCTCGTTCTCCGAGGAACTCGACCAGGACTGGAGCTGGTCGGAGAAATATTCTCCGCAGCCCGAAATTCTCGCTTACGCCAACCACGTCGCCGACCGCTTCGACCTGCGCAGCCAGATCGTGTTCGACACCCGCGTCACGGCGGCGACCTTCGACGAGCAGGCAGGCAGCTGGCTGATCGAAACCGATCGCGGCGACAGGGTCACCGCCAAATTCTGCATCATGGCGGTCGGCTGCCTGTCGGCGCCGAACCGGCCCGCTTTCGCCGGGATGGCGGATTTCCGCGGACCAATCTATCACACCGGCGAATGGCCGCATCAGGGTGTCGACTTCACCGGCCTGCGCGTCGGCGTCATCGGCACCGGCTCGTCGGCGATCCAGTCGATCCCGATCATCGCGCAGCAGGCGTCGGAGCTCACCGTGTTCCAGCGCACCGCGACCTGGTCGGTGCCGGCATGGAACGAGCGGCTGTCGGCGGAGTATCTCAAGGAAGCCAAGGCGCATTATCCGGAGCTGCGCGCAAAAGCGCGAGCGCGCCCAACCGGCTTCTACTTTCAGTTCAACGCCCAGCCCGCATTGCAGGCA
Organism: Bradyrhizobium sp. B097; assembly: GCF_038957035.1. NCBI lineage: Bacteria > Pseudomonadati > Pseudomonadota > Alphaproteobacteria > Hyphomicrobiales > Nitrobacteraceae > Bradyrhizobium > Bradyrhizobium sp. B097. The sequence continues at coordinate 517,319 of NZ_CP152412.1, read as the reverse complement.
AGCGAGCACGAACGCGAGCGGCTCTATGAGGAAGCCTGGCAACGCGGCGGCCTGCCCTTCCTCGGCGCGTTCGGCGACCTCCTGTTCGAGAAGGCCGCCAACGACACCATCGCCGATTTCGCGCGCGAGAAGATACGCGGCATCGTCAAGGATCCCGCGACCGCCGAGCTGCTGTCCCCTCGAAACGTGTTCGGCTGCAAGCGGCTCTGCGTCGATACCAACTACTTCGAGACCTACAATCTGCCGCATGTGAAGCTGGTCGACGTGTCGACAACGCCGATCGAGCGCTTCACCACCGAGGGCATCGTGGTCGACGGCACCGAATACAAATTCGATGCAATCGTCTCCGCCACCGGCTTTGCCGCCATGACGGGCTCGTTCGACAAGATCGCGATCACCGGCCGCGGCGGGCAGACGCTCGCCGAAAAATGGCAGGCCGGCCCGCGCGCCTATCTCGGCCTCGCCTCGGAGGGATTTCCGAACCTGTTCATGATCACCGGGCCCGGCAGCCCGTCGGTGCTCGCGAGCATGATCCAGGCGATCGAGCAGCATGTCGACTGGCTGGCGGATTGCATCAGCCACATGCGCGACATCGGCGCCGGAACGATCGAGGCGGTCCGCGACGACGAGGACGCCTGGGTCGCCCATGTCAACGACGTCTCCACGGTCTCGCTGCGTTCGACCTGCAGCTCCTGGTATGTCGGCGCCAACATCCCGGGCCGCCCCCGCGTGTTCATGCCCTATATCGGCGGCTTCCCGATCTATGTGCAGAAATGCAATGAGGTGATGAATTCGGGCTATGACGGCTTCGTGCTGCAGGGCGGGCGCAACGGCAACGCGCCGCCGCAGGTCCGCTTCACCGAGCGCTGGCAGGTGCCGCTCGACATCGAGGTAATCTCGCCGGCCGCGGTCGCCGCCAAGCGCGTCCCCATGGTCTGAGCCTCAGCGGTATCCCGGCCGGGATTGCGCGTGATAGTGTCGTTGCCGCCCCGCGTTTCGCACCGCGGGCCGCACGGGGGACGATGGCCGACACGGCATTGCAGGGATTGGTCGAGCGGATCGGCGCGGATCACGTCGTGCGCCGGCTTGGAATCGAGGCCGCGCATGAGAAGCAGCTGTTCGGCCAGGGCACGCTCGTGTTCAACGTCGAGAACTGGAAGCTGGCGCCGTGGGTCGTCGAGACCGCGCTGAAGGTCGCCGGCCTGTATGGCCGCGCGCGCCGCAACGCCGACCGGGTCGAGATCCGGCGCAACCTGGTGACGTCAACGCGCCTGCCGGAGGCGTTCGACGGCTTCACCATCCTGCAGCTCAGCGATCTCCACGCCGACATCAGCCAGGGCGCGATGCGGCATCTGACGGACATCGTGCGCTATGTCGCCTGCGACGTCTGCGTCCTGACCGGCGATTATCGCGGCAAGACGTTCGGCCCGTTCGAGACCAGCCTCGCGCTGATGAGGGATCTCTGCGCACGGATCAAGCTGCCGCTCTACGGCATCCTCGGCAATCATGACAGCATCCGCATGACGCCGGCGCTGGAGGCGATGGGCATCAGGATGCTGTTCAACGAGCAGGAGCCGATCACGCGCGATGGCGCGACGATCCATCTCGCCGGCATCGACGATGCGCATTTCTATCGCACCGACGACATTGCAAAGTCTGCCGCAGCGATCCCGCGCGATGCGTTCTCGATCCTGCTCGCGCATACGCCGGAATCCTATCGCGAGGCCGCAGCGGTAGGCTTCGACCTGATGCTGAGCGGCCATACCCATGGCGGCCAGCTCTGCCTGCCCGGCGGCATCGCGATCAAGCTGGAGGCGCGGCTGCCGCGCAGGATGGGCCGGGGCGCCTGGCGTTTCGAGACGCTCGCCGGATACACGTCAACCGGCGCCGGCACCAGCCTCGCGCCGGTGCGGCTCAACTGCCCGGCCGAGATCACCGTGCATACGCTGCGGCGGCTCGGCTGAGCTCCGATATCCGCCCGTACGTTGCAGGCGTAGGATGGGTAGAGCGAAGCGAAACCCATCGATCTCACACGCGGAACGATGATGGGTTTCGCTTCGTTCTAACCATCCTACGAACGACCCGCCGTGCCGTCGCAGGCGACGCATAGCCAAAATTTCGAAAAACGACCGCATACAAAGGAGCCGGCGGAGGTCTCAATTTCCCCGTTTCGCGGTCGCGCTCTGCTCGTTCACCGTGCAGGTGATCAACAGCGTGTAGCCGCGCGCATCCTTGGCGATATCGGACGTCTCCTTCTTCGTCCCGTCGCGCCATTCGGCGGTCCGGTACATCACCGCGCTGTTGTCGAGGAAATCGCGCAGCGCCCCGGTCTTGATGGCGAAGTTGATGTTTTCCGGGATCGATCCCGTGGCCCGCGCCATCCTGACCGCGTCGAGCTTCGCGGCCACCACGCCGACCACGGCGCCGCCGAGATCGAACAGCGGTCCGCCGCTGTTGCCGGGCTGGACCGCGGCGCTGATCTGCAGATGACGCGTGTCGTTGAGGATGCCGCTCAGCGACGAGACGATGCCCGTGGTCACGGTGAAATCGGATGTCAGCAGGCCGTGATAGGGATAGCCGATTGCCACGACTCCGTCGCCAACCCGAATCGAGTTCTGCCGGATGCTCGCGACATCCTTGAACGGGGACGGCGCCTGCAGCAGCGCGAGATCGTTGGTCTCGTCGTCGGACACTAACCGCAATTTGACCGCCGCCGCGCCGCTCAGATTGCCCGTGATCTCGCTGCAACCATCGACCACATGATGGTTAGTAACGACGTGGCCGCTATCGCTGACGACGAAGCCGGTGCCGGTGCCTGATCTCGCCTGCTTCGCGGGCGGCGTGTTGGGTGCAGCAGCCTGCTGCGGCGGCGCGGCCGCAGGCTTTGTCGCGACCGCAAATTCACCGGCACTGGAGACGCCGTTCTTCTTCACCGAGACGACGCAGTTGAGCAGTGCCGGCAGCAGCTGCGCGGTCTGATTGAGATTGAACTGAAACAATTGCCCCTGCGCGAACGCCGTCATCTGGCGCGCCTTGCGGAACTGATTGATCAGCGCCGAATTCACCGGCATCTCGACATTCACGAGCTTCTCGCCGAGCGGCATGCCGTAGACATTGAACGCGGGCTGGCCGTCGAAGGTCAGCGCAAGCGGAAAGGCTTCGCCCGGCGTCAAACGCCAGCTGTCATGGGCCAAGCCCAGCCGCCAGCTGCCATTCGCGGCAACCGCCACCATGAAGAAGATGCCGCTCTGGTAGGTGCTCCCCGCCGAGCAATGCGTGAACGCACCGCTCTTGTCGTCGGTAAAGGCGCCGCCCTTCCAATTGCCGACCGTGATCGAGCCGTAGGGACCGCGGGCGCTCGATGGAGTTGCGGACGCAAACAGCCACACGGCCACAACGGCCGCCCAGATCGCAACTCTCATGACATGCACTCCCCAGCCACAACCCCTTATAGGAGGCGGAGAAATTCATCCGCAAGTGGTGCGCGGCTTGGCCTTTGGTCCAGCGGCCACGCAATACCGCCGCAGATGAGGCGATCGCCACACCCTCTGGTTACAGATGGCATGTTCCTATTATGTTCCTAAAATGTCAACCCGGACACATTCCAGCCGCCGCGCCAAGCGGACGCTATTGCGGCTCCCGAACCGAAGACTGCGCCGGCGGATTTGGATCGCTGAACCAGTAGCGGGATGCCAGCCCATGAACGCCGACACCGATCAGGAAAATGCCGGCATAGAGTTCGACCGCGTGGTTCAGCGCCAGCAGGCGGGCGCGCAACACGGCGCCGTGGCCCGGGTAAGCCCAAAACCAATGCCCCACCGCGACGATGCCGACGCCGAGCGCGGCGATGGCTCGGCCGGCCGCATTCATCATCCTCACGCGAAGGTCTCCCGACTCGCCCGGCCTGGGCAGGATATCGGGAGAAGCTGACGCCGACCTGACGTGGTAGGGGCGTAGCCCGGATGAAGCCAACGGGTCGCGCGAACGCGCGCCCGATGACAGGCTCCGCGTAATCCGGGGCAATCTCTCCGTGGCGAGAATCCCGGATTTCGCTTCGCTCCATCCGGGCTACGAAATCGAAAACTCTGGCCCGCCTCAGCCGTTCCTGAACGCGTAGGCGTAGCCGTTGAGCGCCGGCGCGCCGCCGAGATGGGCGTAGAGCACCTTCGACCCGGCCGGGAAGAAACCCTTCTGCACCAGATCGATCATGCCCTGCATCGATTTCCCCTCGTAGACAGGGTCGGTGATCATGCCTTCCAGCCGTGCGCTGAGCCGGATCGCCGCCTTGGTCTCCTCCGACGGCACGCCATAGGCGGGATAGGCGTAGTCCTCGATCAGCACGACATCATCCTCGACGATGTCGCGGCCGAGTTCGACCAAATCAGCGGTGTTCTGCGCGATCGACAGCACCTGTGCCTTGGTCTGCGCAGGCGTGAACGAACCATCGATGCCGATCACGTTGCGCGCGCGCCCGTCGGCGGCGAAGCCGACCAGCATGCCGGCATGGGTGGAGCCGGTCACCGTGCAGACGATGATGTAGTCGAACTTGACGCCGAGCTGGCGCTCCTGCGCGCGCACCTCTTCGGCGAAGCCGACATAGCCGAGCCCACCATATTTGTGCACGGAGGCGCCGGCCGGGATCGCGTAGGGCTTGCCGCCCGCCGCCTTCACTTCCTCGATCGCCTGCTCCCAACTCTGGCGAATGCCGATGTCAAAACCTTCGTCGACCAGGCGCACATCCGCGCCCATCACGCGCGAGAGCAGGATGTTGCCGACGCGGTCATAGACTGCGTCCTCATGCGGCACCCAGCTTTCCTGCACCAGCCGGCACTTCATGCCGATCTTGGCCGCAACCGCCGCAACCATGCGCGTGTGGTTCGACTGCACGCCGCCGATCGACACCAGCGTGTCGGCGTTGGAGGCGATCGCGTCGGGGATGATGTATTCGAGCTTGCGCAGCTTGTTGCCGCCGAAGGCGAGCCCGGAATTGCAATCCTCACGCTTGGCATAGAGCTCGACCTTGCCGCCGAGGTGCTTTGACAGCCGATCGAGCTTCTCGATGGCGGTCGGCCCGAAGGTGAGCGGGTAGCGTGCGAACTTCTCCAGCATACTGGCATCCTCTTTGGTGGTCTGGAACGGTGGTCAGAACTATCACTCCAGCTGCGAAAGGTGCTCTCTAAGTCAGGCCACCCGATCGTCGAAGATTGCTGAATTTTCACCAGATGATATGTTTTCTCTCACATTACCGGCCAATAATGAGAGATTCTTCCATGTCCGCCCGACTCGACCGCATCGACCTCAAGATGTTGAGATTGCTGCAAAAGAACGGCCGGCTCAGCAACGCCGAGCTGGCCGACCAGGTCGGCGTCAGCCCCGCCACCTGCCATCGCCGGACCCAGGCGCTGTTCGACGAGGGCTTTCTCAGCGGCGTCCGCGCCATGGTGGCGCCGCGCAAGGTCGGCAAGGGCGCGCTGGTGATGGTCGGCGTCGTGCTCGACCGCTCGACGCCGGAGAGCTTTGCGAGCTTCGAGCAGGCAGTGGCGAAGCTGAAGTTCGTGCTCGACTGTCACCTCGTCGCCGGCGACTTCGATTATTTCCTCAAGATCCGCGTCGGCGACATGGAGGACTTCAACCGCATCCATGGCGACCAGCTGATCGCGCTGCCCGGCGTGCGGCAGACGCGTACCTTCTTCGTGATGAAGGAGGTGGTGGACAATGCGGAGCTGGAGTTCTGAGCTTTAGTTCCGCTCGGCAACCTACTTCGAAGCTTTGGCGATCTTGTGCGCGAGATGGCCGGTCTGATGATCTCTGCGGAGTTGGCTCAGCGAGGTCTCGTTCAACGCAGCCAGGACATCGCTCAGCTTCTCGGTTTCGGGATAACCCGCCGCGAAACCTGGTCCGTAAACCTTGCGCAAGGTGCGGAGCAGCGTGTTTCCGTGCTTGCCGCTGATTTCGCCATCCTTGTTGGGATGCCGGTGGTCGAGACCTGCCTTGCTCATGTTGCTCTCCCTTGTGTCATTGGCCGGCAGCATCTGCCTGCGGAGATCAAATGGCAATTGAGGCCGCAAACGGCCGGGAACCCACCCAGCGCTCTCACCCATCCTTGGTCGAAGGCGAGTATTCGGTGGCTATTTGCGGCGTATTCGGTCAATGTAACCAACGTGCTCCTGCGGACTCCGGAGAGGCCTGACGCGGCCATCGAACAGCAAGCCGCGTCCATACGGGAAGCCACAGCTCCATTGCGTCACAGCACAGTCCTGCGTGAGAGCACCCCCAACTGCAGAGGTGGACAGATGTCATATGCCTACAAGCTGAATGAAGACGTTCACCACCGGGCCCAGGGGCCGCAAGGTCGTGCCGAGGCCGATGAGCCGGCGGTCTACACCATCATTCAACGCATGCCGATTGAAGCCGACGGGCGGCTTCGATACCGAATCAGGAGCAAGGCAGGCAATATCGAGCGCGTGGTAACGGAAGAGCAGCTGACGTACTCGCAATAGGCAACGCGGCGCCGGAGGTCTGAGCCAGACGCGATCCCCAACAGCTGCTGCGTCGGCCAGCCTGCCCGAGAGGAGTAGTCCTTTCATTCGACTTGATGGGCCGCGCAAATCGGCGCAGTCTCTCCCGGACTCCCCACAGAGCCGCTGGGTCGCGCGCGCCGATGCGCGGGTCGATTCATCCGGGGATGACAGTCATGAACGTCACGGCGATGAGACTGGCCATACCGTTGCTGGCACTTGCGGCCGGCGGAACCGCTGCGTTCATCTTCGGCATCCACCAAACCCAGCAGATCCTGGGCGTAAACACCCGCTTGATCGCGACGGCGCCAGCGGCTCCCGCGGGAAACCAAGACAAGACTGCGCTGGCAAAGACGCAGACCGAGACCGCGGCGCTGGCCAACGCGTTGGCAGGACCGTCGCCAACACCGGGCGGCAACGCGGTGCCGGAGTTCGACGTCGTGAGCATCGAGCCGACCGGTGAGACCGTTGTCGCCGGCCGTGCGCTCCCTGGCGCGACGGTGGAATTGCTGCGCAATGGCGAGGTGCACGATCGCGCCGTGGCGGACAAGTCCGGCCAGTTCGTCATGGTGCCGCGCCCGCTTCCGCCGGGAAACTACGACCTCACCCTGCGCATCACGCATGACGGCAAGCAGGTGACTTCCAAGCAGAGTGTGGCAGTGGCGCTCGACGCTGCGGCCAGCGAGCGGCCGATGGTGGCGCTGATGGCGCCGGACAAGCCGATCCGCGTGCTGTCGCAACCTGCGGCGGCGACGCACGGGAAGGTGGCTGTCGAGGCCGTCGAGACCGAACCGGGCGGCAAGCTCCATGTCAGCGCGCAGGCAACTCCCGGCGCGAACGTCAGGCTCTATCTCAACGACAGTCTGATCACATCCGCGACTGCCGACGCGGCGGGGCACCTCTCGGTCACGATCAACAAGGGCGTAACGACCGGCGATTATCGGATCCGGCTTGACGACGTCGACCCCGGCTCCGGCAAGGTCCGCGCGCGTGCCGAAGTGCCGTTCAACGTTCCGGACACGACGACGACCGCATCGATCCGGGCGCCTGCGGCATCGTCCGGCCGTACGGATGGGACCACGCAGCGGCTCGCGGCGGCAACCACCGCCGCATTGAGCTCCCCCTCCGCCGTGATCGTGCCGAAGATCACCACCACCACCGTCGCCCGTGGCGACAGCCTGTGGCGGATCAGCCAGCGCGCATTGGGTGCCGGCCAGCGCTACGCGGTGATCTACCGGGCCAACATGCAGCAGATCCGCAATCCCAATTTGATCTATCCCGGCCAGGTGTTCGTCCTGCCGGCTCGGTAAGGCCAACATTCCGCCATCGATCCCTGCCGCAGGGCCACCCCGGTTGTTGCCGTCCTTGGCGGTGTGGCAGGTCTGGCGCACGCGCGCGCGCCACACTAGATGTGCTGCCATGCAGCACCCCGCCCTCGAGGATTTCGTCGCCGGCCACCAGCGCCTGTTTGTCCTGACCGGGGCCGGCTGCAGCACCAATTCCGGCATTCCCGATTATCGCGACAGCGACGGCAACTGGAAGCGGACGCGGCCGGTGACGATCCAGGCATTTTTGGGTGAGGCAGCGACGCGCCAGCGCTACTGGGCGCGCAGCATGGTCGGCTGGCGACGATTCGGCCGCGCGGCGCCGAACGGTGCGCATCGCGCCCTGGCGAAGCTCGAACAACAAGGCCGCTGCGAGCTGCTCTTGACGCAGAATGTCGACCGCCTGCACCAGGCCGCGGGCAGCCAGCGCGTGATCGACCTGCACGGCCGGCTCGATGTGGTGCGCTGCCTCGGCTGCGGCGCGACGACGCCACGCGAGCAGTTTCAGGGTCAGTTGACGCGGCTGAATCCCGCCTGGCTCACGCTCGATGCCGTCGATGCCCCTGACGGCGATGCCGATCTCGAGCAGGATTTTTCGTCGTTCGTGGTGCCAGCCTGCGAGGCTTGCGGCGGCGTGCTGAAACCCGACGTGGTGTTCTTCGGCGAGAACGTGCCGCGCGATACCGTCGCGTCGGCGCAGGCGCATCTCGAACAGGCCGACGCTCTTCTGATCGTCGGCTCCTCGCTGATGGTCTATTCCGGGTTTCGCTTCGTCCGGATGGCGGAGCAGCGCGGCTTGCCGATCGCCGCGGTCAATCTCGGCCGGACCCGCGCCGACGATCTGCTCACGCTCAAGGTCGAGGATAGTTGCGAGACCGCGCTGGCGTTTTTGCTGTAGCGCGCCGCACTCTCCACGTCATTGCGAGCGAAGCGAAGCAATCCATCGTGCCGCACACGTTGAAGCATGGATTGCTTCGTCGCTGTCGCTCCTCGCAATGACGACGGGATAGATTATCCCGTCACGCGCGATGGCGCTGCGACTTGGCCATCGGCATGTTGGCGTTCCAGTGCGTCCAGCTGACGCTGGCGAGGCTGCCCCGGTCCGTTGCCAACGGACGACGCGTGCGGCGCTCGTACTCGGCGATGCAGCGGCCGGATTCGCCGATCTTGCGCTGCAATTCGTCGATCGTCATCTGCGTCGCGCGGCCGCAATTGGCCTTGCCGAGCTGATCGACCTCGATCGCCTTCAACGCCGCACGCAGCTTCTTGAGCTGCGCGCGCTGCCAGGCAATGTGACTGTTGCTGTCTGCTGTCATGTGGCCGCCACCATCTTCGATCGTTGCACGCCGTTGGGAACCTCGATGTCGACTTCCAGCATCGAGACAAACTTGCCCCGGTCCATCCGAACCACGACCTTGTCGGGATCGACGTCGATATGCTTGGAGACCACGCCCAGGATTTCCGAGCGGAGCATCTCCAGAAGGTCCGGCGTGCCGGTCCGGCCGCGCTCATGCGACAGCAGGATCTGCAACCGCTCCCGCGCGACGGGCGCCGATGCAGAGCGGCCGCCGAACAGCCGCATTACGTTCATCATGCCGCCCTCCGTCGCAGCAGCCGGTCCATCAATCCCTTGCGCTCGACCGGCACGGTCATCTCCACCTGCTCGCCCATCAGGCGCCGCACCGCGTCGGTATAGGCCCGCGCCGGCGCGCTGCTCGCAGCGTTCAGCGTGACCGGGCAGCCGACATTGGAGGCGCGCAGCACGTCCTGGCTTTCCGGGACGATGCCGAGCAGCGGCGTGGCAAGGATTTCCAGGATATCGTCGATCGACAGCATCTCGCCGCGCGCGGCACGGGCGCTGTCGTAGCGGGTGACCAGCAGATGCTTCTCGACCCGCTCGCCGCGCTCGGCGCGGGCCGTCTTGGAATCCAGCATGCCGATGATGCGGTCGGAATCGCGCACCGACGACACTTCCGGATTGGTGACGATGATGGCCTCGTCGGCATAGCGCATCGCGAGCGTCGCGCCGCGCTCGATGCCGGCCGGGCTGTCGCACAGGATCCAGTCGAACTTGGTCTTGAGATCGGCGATCACGCGCTTGACGCCTTCTTCGGTCAGCGCGTCCTTGTCGCGGGTCTGCGACGCCGGCAGCAGCCAGAGATTCTCCAGCCGCTTGTCGCGGATCAGCGCCTGCGGCAGCTTGGCGACGCCCTGCACCACGTTGATGAGGTCGAACACGACCCGCCGTTCCGCGCCCATCACCAAATCGAGGTTACGCAGGCCGACGTCGAAATCGATGACGACGACGCTCTGGCCCATTTGCGCGAGCGCCGCGCCAAGCGCAGCGGTGGAGGTCGTCTTGCCGACCCCGCCCTTCCCAGACGTCACGACCAATACCTTGGCCATTCTCTCTCTCCTTGTGGTCGATCAGTTCAAAGCTGTGATGCGCAGCATTTCGCCCTCGAGCCACGCCTGGGCGGGCCGGTTGCGCAAGCTGTCGGCGATTTCATCTGCGGTCTGGTAGTAGCCGTCGATGGCGAGCAGTTCGGCCTCGATCTTCTGGCAGAAGATCCGGGCCGCCGAATTGCCGTTGATGCCGGCCATCGCGCGGCCGCGCAGCGTGCCGTAGACATGGATCGAGCCGCCCGCGACGATCTCGGCGCCGGAGCCGACCGAGCCGAGCACGGTGACATCGCCCTCGGCAAACACGATCGACTGGCCGGAACGCACCGGGCTCTCCAGCAGCAGCGACGGCAGCTTGGTCTTGTCCTTGTCTTTGTTCTTTTCCTGCGCCGGCGGCGTCTTCGGCTCGACATGGGTGATCGCGCAGGCGCGGCCGCCGGTCAGAAGCGGCGGCAGGTTGGCGCCGAGCCTGGATTCGTCGACGCCTTCGATGCCGAGAATGCGGATATTGCGTTCAGCGAGGCTGCCGACCAGATGCGCGATCGCGGCCTGGCTGAGGTCGACCGCCGAGAGGTCCAGCACCACAGGCTTGCCGGTGAAGAAGCCCGGCGACTTCCCCAGCGTCGCGTCGATCTCGGCCAGCCAGGACACCACAGGCACGACGGGCGAGAAAACGAACGCAACATAGGAACGGCCGCGCATGCGGACCTGCTGACGTGCCACCTGTGGAGTTGCGTCCATCGCCTCTGACTCGGTTGTCTTGTCGAATGGTTAACAATCGGACCGCATGGTTAACCAAAGGTTAACAGAGGGGGGTGTTTTCACGGATTTGCGAGGGCTGCCCCTCCCGCAATCGCCGCTGGCTGCGACCTGTTGCCTGGACGCATGATTCTGAGACCGGCGGGCGCGGATCACCGCCGCAACGACGGCGACCGTTCGGCCTGCACGGATGCATCGAACACCGCGCGGCATGACGGGCTGAGCTGCTCGACTTGCGAGGCCATGCAATCCCTGATCCGGCCGCGATCCGGAATGTAGGCGCCACACAAGCGCACCGCGTCACCCATGCAGGCCTGACGCTGCATCGATTCGTTTGGACCGGACTGGGCCATAACGGGCGCGACGGTCGCACTGAGAAGCACGAGGGCAAGACGAAGTTTCATGGATCACTCTCTCACTGGCAGGTCGAAGTGTTGGTCGAGACTGGATGTCACGACGGCGGCGTGCGGCCGTTGCCGGCTGCGGGTTCGGCGTCGGCTTGCGACGGCGGAAGATGCAGAAGCGTTGCGATCGTCGTATCGAGCAGCTGCGCCCGCGCTGTCTCGGGATCGATCTCGGGCGCGAACCGGCCGAGCAGCATCGGAAAGGCCGGCGGCTGGTTGAGCGCCGCGTTGAGCAGCGCAAAGAACAGCGCCGGATGGCTGCTGCGGATGATGCCCGCCGCGATGCCGGCCTCGAAGAGTTCGCGCGCGCTCTCATAGGCCGGACGCAGCAGCTTTTCGGTCACCATCGCGGAGCGCTCCGGCGCTTCCGCGCCGTGGCGAACCACGAAGTCCCTCACCTGCGGATGCGCGGCATAGAACGTGGCGACGCGGATGATGAGATCGCGCAGCCGGTCAGCCAGCGAACGGCGCGTGTCGGTGGCGATGGTGTGCACCTCGGCCATCACAGGCTCCGCAAACGTCACGACGCGGTCGAGGCAGGCCTCCCACAGCGCGGCCTTGTTACCGAAGTGGACGCGCACGAGGTTCGGCGCGACGCCCGCCGCCGCGGCGACGCTGCGCAGGTCGGCGCCGTCGAAGCCGAGACTCGCAAAGGCCTCGGTCGCCGCGATCAGCAGCGCCTGGCGGCCGTCGGGCAGATCCCTGCTGCGGCGTCCCTTGGGCCGGGAGGCCGGCGCCGCCACCAATTTACTCGGATCAGTCATCATCGCTCTTATATGTACGATTGCACATATAGGAGCATGAACCGCCTTTTCAAGGCAACGAGCCCGGATCGGGGCCGGTCAAAAACACTTTTTGAATCAGACGATTGCGCCTATTCCGCCTTGATGTTGGCCGACTTGACGATCGGCCACCATTTCTCGACCTCGGCGGCTTGATGGTCGCGCAGCGCAGCGGGGCTCTGTCTGTCCGGTGACGGGATCTCCTGGCCGAGCTCGGCGAAGCGTTGCCGAACGACCGGCTCGGCGAGCGCCGACGTCACCGCCTTCGACAACGTCGACACGATATCGGCCGGCGTTCCCTTCGGCGCCCAGATGCCGTGCCAATAGGCGATATAGAGGCCCGGCAATCCGGCTTCGTCGACCGTCGGAATCTCGGGTGCCGATGCGAGCCGCGATGATGCGGTCACCGCAAAAGCCTTCACGGTCCCGCTCTTCACCTGCGGCAGCGAGTTGGAGGCCTGATCGAACATGATGTCGATATGCCCGGCCATCAAATCGTTCAGCGCGGGACCGGCGCCGCGATACGGCACGAAGGAGAACTTCGTGCCCGTCAGCTGCTGGAAGAACACGCCCGCGACATGCGCGCCCGAACCCGGGCCCGCGGTGCCGGCCGTCGCCTTGTCGCCATTGGTCTTGAGCCAGGCGATCAGCTCCTTCAGATTTGTCGCCGGCAGATCGGGCCGTCCGATGATGAGCTGCGGTCCGCTCGCGATTAGTGCAATCGGTGCGAATTCGCGCACGTCATATTGCAGCTGATAGATCGCGCCGTTGAGGCAATGCGTACCCCAATGCCCGATCGTGATCGTGGTGCCGTCCGGCGCCGCGCGCGAGGCGCGCAGGCCCGCGACCGTGCCGGAGGCGCCCGTGACATTCTCGATGATGACGGGATGCCCGAGCGTATTGCGCATATATTCGGCGAGGATCCGCGCCAGCACGTCGGTCGGGCCGCCCGCGGCGAACGGCACGATCATCGTGATCGGGCGCGCAAGCGTTTCCGCGCGCGTGCCGCGGGAAGCAAGCGGCAGCGTCGCCGCGCCGAGCGCGAGTTGCAGGAATGGCCGGCGAGACATGTTGGGCATGCGCGTTCCCCCTCATGCTCTCATAGAGCCGGCAGTGTCGCGCGGTCCAGCGTCAGACGTCAGAGACGCGATATCCGTATTTGAACGGCAAAGCTTGCCGTTGCGCGGCGTCGCCCGGCCGGCGCGTCACCCAAATTGGGAAATCCTGCAACCATTGGATGCCGGTCAGCCCCGACCACGGTCATCGAACTCGCATCAAAGCGTCATCCCGCCGTCAATTGACCGCGACAAGTTGTCGCGGCCAATGCAGGCGATTCCAAACTTACCGAAAATAGAGAGGGGCGAACTCATGAGTGGCTTTCGTGACTATTTCTTGTCAACTGCCGCGATCGCGGCGGCCATGTTGGCTTGCGGCGTCGCCGTCGCACATGCAGATGATGACAATGATCATGCGCAGCGACATGGCTACAAGCACGTCCTGCTGATCAGCGTCGACGGCATGCACGCCGTCGATTTGAAGCGTTGGGTCGAAAGCCGCCCCGGCGGCAACTTCGCCCAGCTCACCGGAAAGGGCGTCGTCTATCCGAACGCTTTGACCACCGCACCATCCGACAGCTTTCCCGGCATGCTCGCGCAGGTCACGGGCGCCACGCCGAAGGGCGGCGGCCTGTTCTATGACGACAGCTATGACCGCACCGAATATCCGGCCAAGGCCTTCTATACCAGCCAGGGTCTTGCGGACCCCGGTTGCGTCGGCCCGGCGGGAACCGAGCTCACCAACTTCGAAGCGCTCGACAAGACCTACAATTACTCCAGCGGACTGGTCGCCGATTACACCGCCGGCGGAACGCTGGGTCAGGTCTACACCCAGCTCGATCCGGATCACATGCAGCGCAAGCTCGTGAACGGCCAGTGCGTGCCGGTCTATCCCCACGAATACGTACGCACCAACACGGTCTTCGAAGTCATCAAGGAAGCCGGAATGCGCACGGCCTGGTCCGACAAGCACCCAGCCTACGAGGACCTCGCAGGCCCGTCGGGCAAGGGCCTCGACGAGCTCTTCACGCCGGAGATCAATTCGCAGGACACCATCGACGCCGGCGCCCAGCCCGGCGACGACTACACCAAGAGCTACACCGGTGTCCGCTCCTACGACTCGCTGAAAGTGAAGGCGGTGTTGAACTGGATCGACGGCTATGACGGCACGCGAACCCAGCGTCAGCCGGTGCCCGCGATCTTCGGCATGAACTTCCAGGCGGTCAGCGTCGGCCAGAAGCTCGCCAAGGCCGGCCATGCGGATGCCGACAAGTCGCTCGTCGGCGGCTATGCCGACGGCAAGGCAACGCCCGGCAATGCGCTCACGCTGCAATTCCAGTTCGTGGACGACGCGCTCGGCAAGTTCGTCAATGAACTCAAGGCGCAAAACCTCTACGATTCGACGCTGATCATCGTCAGCGCGAAGCACGGCCAGTCACCGATCGACGTCAAGGACCGCGTGGCGATCTCCGACGCCCTGTACAGCAACGCGCCCGGTTTCGGCACCAACGGCTTCGAGATCTGCGACGACGAGGCGCTGGTCTGGTTGTCGCCTGAGCTGCAGCAGGCGACCAATCCGGCGACCGGCCATCCCTATTATGCAGATGCCAAGGCCTACATCCTCGCCCACGCCGCCGATCTGCATATCCAGAAGCTGCTCGACCGCGACGAACTGACCAAGCTCTACGAGGATCCGTTCCACAACAGCCGGGTGCCGGACTTCATCGCCATCACCGATCATGGCGTCATCTGCACCGGCGGCAGCAAGCTTGCCGAGCATGGCGGCTTCTCCAACGACGATCGCAACGTGCTGCTGCTGCTCTCTTCGCCGCACATCAAGCACGCGAGGGTCGTCGAGGAGACGGCTTTCACCACCCAGATCGCGCCGACGATCCTTCATGCGCTCGACCTCAATCCGCGCAGCCTCCAAGCGGTTCGCGACGAAGGTGTCGAGGCCCTGAAGCTGAAGTAAAGCGCAAAGCGAGCAACGCACCGAATGGCTTAACTTATCGGCGCCCCGGGCATGGGGCGCCGATATCTTTGCGGCGCGCCTCTGGAGACGAACTCCTAACGTGGGATGAGTTTGGGTTGAAGTGGATCCGCGGACTGGGTTTCCCTCTCCCCATTGGGGAGAGGTCGATTTGCGCAGCAAATCGGGTGAGGGGCCGCGGCTCCAAGGAGAGAGCGTAACCCCTCACCCGGCGCTGCGCCATAGCCGAAGCTTCGCTTCGGCGTTCTCTTCGTGGACGGCCGCCGCAGGCGGCCTATGCCTCTCCCAAGGGAGAGGTGCACTTCCGCCGCCGTACCCGATCAACCTGGTCTCATCATGCCTTAGGCCGGGAAGCAGGCCGCGGCCGTCAGCGTGAACGGCGCCAGATTGAGGATCTGGGGAAACTGGAATTGATAGTTCGCGCTCACCTGGCTGCCGCACGCCGCGGCGCTGTAGGTGAACGTCGAGGACGGCAGGCTCAGTCCAAACGCCTGCTGGGTTGCGTAGGTGGCGATCGCGCTCGGATTGCTGGTCGGGCAAAGCGCGGTGTTGACGCTGGCACATCGCGCCGTGACCGCGACCGCGTGTTGCATTCCCACCTGCGTCCACATCAACAGCCCGAACTCGATCACGCCGAACAGGAACGCGAAGAAGAGCGGCGCGATCAGGCCGAATTCAAGCGCCGACGCCCCGCTCCGGTCGGGCCAGAATGCGCGTTTCACTGCAGCCTCGCTGTCGACTGCGTGCTGATGACATAGGTGTTCGGAACGACCTGATAGTTGATGATGGTCGAGTAGCTGCCTTGCGCGGAGACGATGGTGTATGTGCCCGCCATTCCGCCTCCGGGACACACTCCCCCGCAGGTCATGCTGGTGACGCCCGAGCTGGTCGCACACCCGCAAAACTTGATCGGAACAGGCGAGGCGTTGATCACATTGGAATTCGTCGCGGCTGTCACGGCGGTCGAAATCGCATTGGCGTCGAACCCATGTGCGATGGCATACTCGACGCCTGCTTGCGACGAACCCTCCACCTGCATCTTGCGGTAGATCGCAAGGCCGATATCGGTCACAGAGACGACCATCAGCGAAAGCAGCGGAACCAGGACGCCGAATTCGATCGCCGCGACACCGCGCGTGTCATTTCCGAACCTGCGACGGAAGAGTGTGCGGCGGCGTTGAGAACGACGCTCACTACCTATCATGCCCGTTTTCATCTCATCCCTCCAGCTTACTCGACAAGCTGCGCTGTCGCCGTACCGATGGCATTACCGCCCATCGCAGCGCAATTGACCTGGACATTGGAATTTCCGACGATCGAGACCGTGTCGGCGATGATTTGCGTACATGTCGTGCTCGTGCCGTTACCGCCACTGAAGCTCAGCGCCCCTTTCGGCAGGTAGACCGCTCCCTGCAGATTTTGCGTACCGCCGCCCGTCAGATTGAAGCTGCTACCGACCGGCATCCTGCGATCGCCATAGATTGCGATTCCCGCAGTCGTTCCGCTCGTCGGCGCCGTGAGGCTGACATTGGCGTTGCTTCCGATCGTCGCCGAGCCCCAGTTGCCGGCCGAGCCGGTAAACACCAAGGTGACGCCCGTTCCCGTGATCGTGGCGTTGCCGGCCACCGACAGGTTCGCGCCGTTGAAATAGTAAATCCCCGGATTGAATGTCAGCGTGGCACCTGCCGCCACCGAGATGTCGCCGCAATAGCTGCCCGGACTGAGGGTCGTCGTCCCCTTCACGTTGAACTTGTTCGAGTAGTCGCACCATGTCGGCATCGTGGGCGTGACGTTGGCATAGGGATCCGCGATCGCCCTGATGCCGGTCCGAATGCCGTTGGTCGCCGTGATGCTGCTCGTGCCGGAAACCCCGCCGACGACGCCAACCATGGCCGCGGATATCGTTGCCGTCCCGCTGACATTGAGTGCCGAGCCGCCGTTGGAGTTGTCATAGAGGTTGCAGTTGATCAGGTTGAGCTGGGTGTTGCCCTTCACCGTCACGGCGGGATTGGCGGTCGGGTCGAGCGCCAGCACGCAGCCTGTCCCGACATTGCCCAGTGCGACGGAACGGGCCGTGACCCGCACCGCCCCGGAGCCAAACAACGCCGACATGAGCCGCGCTTGCGGTTGGGTGATGATGACTTCGACCGCCTGGGAGCTGGAAGTGAAGCTTCCCGTGGACGGCGGCTGGTTCACGGTGACAGTGACGTTGCCGATCCCGTTCGCGTAGCCGTAGAACGTCGTGATGGCGTTGGCTTCGGTCGCGAAATTGGTGCCGGCGGTGGCTGCACTGACCGCCGCCGAGTCGGCCGCACTCATCATATTCTTGTGCTTGTAGAACCACCACGCGACCTCGGTACCGAGTCCTGCGGTTCCCACCAGGACTGGCATCAGCAACGCGATGATAATTGCGTAGCTGCCGGACTGGTCGCGCGCAAAGCGCTTTAGAAGACCATCCGGGCACACTTGGCACTCATCCGGTGCCGACCTCATTTGCGAGGGTATTCCAACTTCCGCCTTCCAAGTGATGAAGGCCGTCATGTTGTCCTCACGCCGCTTGTGGCAAGCCTCCCCAATTCCTACAGCATGACAATTTAATGTCAGTTCAGCGCGATCAACGAAAGTCGGACGTGGCTCTTAACACTCCTTTAGCCAATCCAGGCTTTCCGATCCTCTGTCGTGCCGCAGCAAACATGACCGTAGAAGTTGGCCGCGCGCAGCTCTACGCGCGCTCAGGAGCCGAACTTCGCCCGCAGCATGGGGCCAAGGAGATTCGAGTAATCGTCCGTCCAGAGTGCGCTGGCCGGATCCGGCGACATGGCGACCCAATGCCGGGCTGCCTTGCCGACATCGTCAGGCGTACGCGCAAGCATCACCACCCGGGACGCCGTCTCGAACCTCCGCCAATGGCCCTTCACTTCTTGTCCAGCGCGCCTTCAACGCCGGCGCCAAATCGCACCCAGTTCCGCCCATCGAACTTCTGCAATTGCATTCGCTCGATCGGATAGTGGTCGCTCGGCGATGTCGTCAACGCGATATCCGGAAGCAGCATGTCGAGGTGAGCCCCGTTCAAAGCCTCGGCCTGCCTCATGACGTTGGCGCGCGTCAGGTCATCCCCGCATTGGTTGAGCACTTCGACCAGCGCCTGCGCAGCGTTGTATCCATAGACCACGTAAGAGTTATCTCTATCCTCGCCCGGCATGTGCTCGGCCATGAAATCGGAGAATTTCTTCAGGCCGGGGTCATCCTTCCAGGCCGCATCCGCGGGGTCCTTGCTGTAACTTGCGGTGATGATGTCCCTGGCGTTCTCGAGGCCGGCGGGCTTCAGCACGGCGCTGATTGACTGCGAGTTTCCATGCAGGATATGCACGGGCCTCCAGCCAATCTCCGCCGCTTTCTTGATGGCTTGCGCCGCAAATTTCGCGGAGGCGAAATTGACGAAGATGCTCGCGCCCGAGAATTTCAGCTTCACGAGCTCGGAATCGATGGTCGGCGCGCTCGTCTCGTAGGTGACCTCGGCGACGATGTTGCCGGCCGCATCGCCCAGACCGTCTTTCAAGCCCTTGATGTTGTCCCGTCCGAAGTCGTCATTGGACGACAACACGGCAATCTTCCCGTCGGGATAGTTGTCGCGCAGGTATTTCCCGTAGATGCGCGTTTCGCTCTGGTAGCTTGGCTGAAAGCCCATCGACCAGGGATGTGCCGTGTGATCGCCGAAGACCGTTGCTCCGGCCGCGATGAACAGCTGCGGCACCTTTTTGGCGTTGACATATTTGATGACCGACATGGTGGTCGGCGTACCGAGTTGATTGAAGAGCAGCAGCACCTCGTCGCTCTCGATCAACTTGCGGGTCTGCTCGACGGTCTTCGGGGGACTATAAGCATCGTCATAGGAGATGAACTCGATCTTGCGGCCGTTCACCCCGCCTTGATCGTTGATCATCTTGAAGTAGGCGGCTTCGGTCCTGGCGATGATGCCATTCGAGGACAACGGCCCACTATAGGGAGCCGTGTTGCCGATCTTGATCGCCGTGTCGGATGCGCCGGGATCGTAGCGCTTCTCTTCGTGAGCCGAGCCCGGCGCCGCAACCGCCAGGCCGGTCAGGATCGTCAGCGCGACCCCAAAACAAGCGGATCTCGCCTCGCGCGCGTGCCGTGGCATCTCTTTCCTCGCGATTTTGATATTCAATCGGCAAGCTGCCGGGCGCTACGCCGTCTTCAAGTCGAACTCGAAGCGGGTTCCCCACGTCGTGAGCTGATCGATCGTCCACACCCGAGGGCGTTGCGGAAATGCATCGTGCCACGGCCGCGGTTGGAAAATATTGAGTTCTGGAACGAGCACGTCCATGTCGGAGTAGAGCTCGATCAGAAAGCGGCTGGGGTCATAGTGATAGGAGGCAAGGTTGTGGCCCGCGGTGTGCCGCGTCGGGCCCCAAAGCATCGGATGCCCTGTCGTCGCGAGAAAATCCGCCGCATCGTGATGCGCGGCGCGGCTGCGCAGCTCAAAGGCGAGATGGTGAACGCGTGCCTCCGGTGCCGCGATGATATTGAGCACGTGGTGATCGTGGTTGCAGGTCAGGAACGTCGCTATGCCCTCGAACCAATCGGTCGCACGAAACCCGATCGCCGAACAGAATTTGATCAGCTTGTCCGCCTCCGGCGCCATCAGGGCGACATGCCCGAGGCGCGTCGGAATGACGCCCGAGGTGCGGAAGCCGGGACCGGGCATCGCCATCTCCGGCACCAGGTGAAGTGTGTGCCCGGCGACGACGACCTCCACCAGCTCCGGAACGCCCGGCCGCGCATCGCTCTTCCTTTCCGCAGAAAGTCCGAGATCGCGCAGGGAGCGGATGGTCTCGTCGACCGCTTCTTGACCGATCCTCAGGCCGAGCGCGGTGAGGCGTTTATCGGACGCCGGCTTGATGGTGATGTTGTGGTGATCGACACCGAGGCTGAAATAGGTGCGGCCGTCGGAACCACGCTCGGTCTGAGTTGCGCCGATCACGCGATCATAATAGGCGATCTCCTGTTCTGCGGCGGGCGTATCGAGATCGACATAGGCGATTTGGAAAGCGCGGGTCATGGTTTTTCCTCCAGCGTCGCCGCGACGGCTTCTGCGTCGTAGCCATAAAGTCGGTTCATTGCCTCGGGGCTGCCGCGCACGCCGCGCGTGGCGAGGACGTGATCCCGCTCGATCTGCTGCGGTCCATCCGGCATGTGGAAGCTCGTGGAATTGGCACGGGATCTTTCCTGCACCTCGGTCGCACGCGGCTTGCGCAAGGTGACGTAAGCGCGAAACGCGGACGGAATGTCGAAGGCGGCGTGTTTCAGGCAGGCCGCCAGCGCCGCGCCATCCTCGATGGCCTGTGCGGCACCTTGTGCCATGAACGGCAGCATGGGATGACAGGCGTCCCCGACAAGCGCGATGCGCCCCTTCGTCCATTCCGGAAATGGATTGCGATCGAACAGCGCCCATTTGAACGTCTCGTCGACCGCGTTGAGGATCGTCGCAATCTGCGGATGCCACCCTTCATAGATCTTGACGGCATCGGAGATCGAACCGCGGTCGGACCACTGCTCCCGCGTCCAGGTCGCCGCTTCGCTCACCGCCACAAAGTTCAGAAAGCGGCCGGCGGCAACGAAGTAATGGACAAAGTGTCCGCCCGGCCCCACCCAGTTCGTGACATCGAGCGGCAGGTCGAGATGCGCGACGCGTTCCACAGGCGCAAGCCCGCGATACGCGATCTGCCCCGAGAACCTCGGCTTTTCCTCGCCGAACAGACATTCGCGAACCCTGGAGTGGATGCCGTCGGCTCCGATCAGGAGATCGCCGCGCGCGGACGTGCCATCGTCAAAATGGGCGGTCACGCCGCTATCGTCTTGCGCGACATTGATCAGGCGACGTCCGAGCTTGATCTCCTTGCGGCCGAACGCGTCCGCCAGGAGAGCGATGAGGTCCGCCCGGTGGAAATGGTAGTAGGGCGAACCGTAGCGGTCCTCGAGGACGTCGCCCAATTCCTCGCGCCCCAGCACACGGCCGTCCTGCCAGCGACGAAAGACCACCGCGGCTGGGCGAACGGCGGCTCGCGCCATGGCGTCGCCAAGCCCGTAGCGCCGAAGCAGCCGGGAAGCGTTGGGGCTGATCTGGATGCCGGCGCCGACCTCGCGTTGCGCCATCGTCTGCTCGAACAGGGAAACGTCGAGACCAGCCCGGCGCAGCGCAATGGCGGCGGCCGTGCCGCCGATGCCGGCCCCGATCACGAGAGCATGCAGCGGCTTCACCGCTCGCCTCCCCAGCCGAGAGCCGTCGCGAGGATCGCATCTGCATTGGGTGCCTTGCCGCCCGTTCCGCGCCACGCGATGTGATGGTCGGGGCGCACCAGAAGCATGTCCCGGCCATAGACGCCCTTCAGATCGGGCTCGTCGAGTTGCAGGATCGACAGCGGGATCCGGCGTCGCGCCGCGGCATCGACGAAGGGCGACAAGTCGGCGCCGCGGAAATCGATCAGCGTGAAATGCGCACCCAGCCGATCGTACAGCGCCGTCCCGTCCTTCAGATACGTGCTGGGCAGGCGGGCACCGGGCGTGGTCGTCGGCTTGTAGACGACCGGATTGAACGGAAACGGAGCGGCCGCCGCGTCGGCGACGATCGGCGATCCTTCATAGACGAAGCCGTGCTCGATCCCGAAAGATTCGTTCTCGGCGTTGCCGAGCCTGGCGAGCTCTGCGCCGACTTCGGCGCGGCGCACGGGATTTTCGCTGTTGTCGCCTTGCAGCAGGTTTCCATAGGCTTCGGCAATCTGCATTCGCACTTGCATATGGCGGCCGGACGCGTCGCGATTTCGTGCGGCGACGGGGCGCCGCTCGACTTCGTATGAGGCGAGCAGGCCGGGCCCGCCGAAACCTTGCAGCGTCGCGGCCAGTTTCCAGCCGAGGTCGATGGCGTCGCCGACCCCGGAGTTCATCCCGTAGCCGCCGGTCGGAATGAACTGATGCGCGGAGTCGCCGGCGAGGAGGACACGTCCCTTGCCATAGGATTCGGCGACAAGGAGATGCGGCGTCCAGGCATTCGCGACCAGGATCTCGAACGCAAACGGCCGGCCGGCATAGGCCTCGACGAGCGCGCGTGGATCGAGCTTGGTCGCATCCTGCCCGGGCAGCACGGGAACGTGCACGGTCCAGATATCATCATCGTTCTGGGCAATCATGGTTCCAAGCGGCGACTGGTAGTGCCAGGCGACACCCCAGCGCTGCAACAGGTCGCGCTCCGTCGATCGAAAGTGGATCATGTAGAGCTCGCCGACGCGCGACTGGCCCTCCAGCGCGATATCCAGTCCCGCGCGGACGCGGCTGGAGCCGCCGTCGCAACCGATCAGATACTGACAGCTGACCTGCTCTTGCGCGCCACTGCCCTGCTCCCGCAGCACGGCGACGACGCCATCGTCCTTCGCTTCAAAGCTTTCAAAGGCGACGCCGAACCGCAACTCGACTTCCGGACGGGCGTCGATCGCCTTCTTCAGGACAGGTTCGATCTCGACCTGCGAAACGCGCATCGGCGGTTCGAGCGGCTGGGTGCCGTCGTTACGGGTTCGGCTGTGCTTTCGAAACTCGCTCGGGCTCATGTACCGAAACCGATGCAGCTCATATCCCGCGAGGCTCGTGATCCAGGAGACGTCGAAGGGATGATCTTCCGCTACCGCGACCTTTCGCAACGCATCCGACAGGCCGAACCGGCGGAACAGCTCCATGCTGCGGCTGTTGGTGATGTCCATCTTCGGATGACGGGTCGTCGTCGCATTCCGCTCGACCAGCATGGAGCGAATGCCGAAATGGGCCAGGACGTTCGCAAGCGTCATCCCGACGGGACCGCCCCCTGCAATCAAAACCGGAACCGATTTCATTCTTTCCTCCCATAAGGACCGGCGGCGGATTGTTTTGTGTTGCCGCTTCCGCATGACACCAGATCAAGAACTGGTCTGATCGACTCCTCAACTCCGGGCAGTGTGCAGCCGCGCGCAGCGATGCCGGCGAAGGTCAGGCAGCTGCGCGTACCGCATCATCGCCCTCTTGCACGATCGGATTGCGGAGGACCCCCAATCCCTCGATCTCGATCTCACAGACGTCGCCGGGCTTCATGTAGAGCGGCGGCTTGCGGGCTGCGCCGACGCCGGACGGCGTGCCGGTCACGATCAGATCGCCCGGATACAGCGTTATACCCTCGCTGATCAGCGCGACCAGCGTTGCGACATCGAAGATGAGGTCGGAGGTCGATGTCTTCTGCATCACCGTGCCGTTCAGGCGCGTCTCGAGCGTCAGGCCGCGGGCGCCGGACGGAAGTTCGTCGGCCGTCACGAGCGCGGGCCCGAACGCTCCGGTGCCGTCGAAGTTCTTGCCCATGGTCCATTGCGGCGTCCGGAACTGATAATCCCGGATCGTGCCGTCATTGAAGATCGAATAGCCGGCGACATGATCGAGGGCCGCGGATTGAGGGATATGGCGGCCGCCGCGCCCGATGACCGCGACAAGCTCGCCTTCATAGTCGAGCGCTGCCGAAACCTTCGGCCGCACGATCGGCGCACCGTGCCCGATCAGGCTCGACGAGAACCGGCCGAAGAGCGTCGGGTAGTCGGGCTGCTGGATGCTGCTTTCGGCGGTGTGGTCCGCGTAGTTCAGTCCAACACAGATGATCTTGCCGGGTGAGGACAGCGGAGGAAGGAAGGTCACGGCGTCCGGATCGAGCGGCTCGCCCTTGAGAAGCGCCGCCGCGAGATCCTTCAGCCCTTCATGCCCGCCGGCGAGGGCGCGCTCCAGCCGGCCGTGCGCGGCGCCATCATCAAGTCCCCGATATCGGCCGGCTGGATCGGCCACGGCGAGGCCGCGCTTCGCGTTTCTTTCGTAAGCGATGAACCGCATGGGGTGTTTCCTCCGTGTTCGTCTCCTGTAGCATATAAAATGCACTTTATAAATAAAAATGCATTATTTTGGAAGCGTGCATATTTTGAATGACTCGCATCACCCCTTTTGTTATGGCTAAGCCCATGGAATCACCGACGAGTCTGACCCACGGGGCCTATGCCAAGCTTCGCTCGCAATTGCTGGCATGCCGCTTCGCGCCCGGAGAAAAGCTGAAGATCGACGATCTGTGCCGCCGCTTCGAGGTCGGCTCGAGCGCCGTGCGCGAGGCACTATCGCGCCTCGCATCAGAGGGGTTTGTGGTCAGCGAGCCGCAGCGCGGCTTCCGCGTGGCGCCGCTGTCCGTCGACGCCCTCAGCGACCTCACGAATGTTCGATGCAGCATCGAGGCGTTGTGTCTTCGGGGCGCGATCGAGAAAGGCGGGATCGAGTGGCAGTCGCAGGTGGTCGCCGCGCTGCATCGCCTGTCGCACACGCCGGTATGGGCAGATAAGGCCGCGCGACGCTACAGCGAAGAGTATTCGCGGGCGCACGAGATTTTTCATGAAGCGCTCGCGTCGGGATGCGGCAGCCCCTGGCTGCTTCACTTGCGCACGACACTTTACAATCACTCCGAACGCTACCGCGCGTTTTCCGGTCCCTTGTCCAAAGTCGACAGGGACCTGGACAGGGAACATCGGGAGATCGCTGAAGCCACTCTGGCGCGGGACAGCGAACGCGCCGTCACGCTGATGAACCAGCACCTGCAAATGACCACGAAGGTCATCCTCGATTCCGTATTGGCCGGGCGCGAGACGGCTCAGGAATCCGCAAAGGCGAAACCAGGCGAGGCTTATCTGCCCGAAAGCCTGCCTCGCAAACGCGGCGCGCCCGCCTGACGCGGGCCACATCTCGAACCGTTTCGGCGCAGCGTCATGGCTGCCTTCGACGCCGACCATCGTTTGGCTCGCCGCCGAAGACCATCTCCTCGACAAGCCGCCAATAGGCGGCAACAACCTTCGGGTCGCCGGATGACAGTCCGCTGGTCACCTGCATTTCAGGACCGAATTCCGAAAGCGTGGCGGTGAGACTGACCATCATGTAGTGAAACAGAATCGGGTCCGCGGCGGGAAGCAGACCCTGCTTCTGAGCCTCGGTGATCTGGGGCAATAACCGGCCCAGAAGCGGGGCCAGGACCGCTTCTGCCACCCATTTCAGCCGCGGATTGTTGGTCAGGGTCTCCTGGCGCATGAACCGATGAAACTCGGGAAATGCGACCGTGTAGCGGAACAGCGTCGTATATTCCTGGCGCAGCCGCGCCAACGGTGATGGATTGATCCCCTCCTCCACCGATCTATCCCATTCGGCACGGATCTGCGTGAAGGCGTGCTCGGCGGCGGCACGCCACAGAATGTCCTTGCTTCGATAATGATAGGTGATCAGCGGGTGTTGCAAGCCAAGCCGGTCGGCGATGGCGCGAATACTGGCGCCGTCGAATCCTCGCTCGGCAAACTCCGCAATGGCGGCATCGAGGATCGAGGTACGCGTTTCAATCGAACGCTGTTGTTCGGCCCTCTTGCGCGGCCGCTCCCGGCGTCCGGCTGCCGGCCCCGTTTTCTTCGCCATTTGATCTTCGATTAACATGGTTCCGGACCGGCCGCCAAGCGGCGCGTCGAAAGGCTTTCGCGCCGCACGAATCCCTCCGTCGCTTACGCAAGCCCATCCTGCGCCGGCCTATTTTCCTTCGAAGACAAGTGTCGGCGGCTCGATGTCCTTGTTGAAGGCATCCGCCGTGCTCGCAAAGCCGCGCTGGGCGTCCGCGCCGTTGTAGAGCTCCATCGCGACGTCGAGCATCACGAGATCGGCCGCAGCCACCCCTCCGCTCGACCACGCCTTGAGCAGGGTGCGTGTCGCAGCGTATGACCTGGTCGGCCCGGTCGCGAGCTGGCGGGCCAATGCCGTCGCCGTCGCCGTCAGATCGTGCTCGGCCACCACATGCGTCGCAATTCCGAGCGCTCCGGCTTCACGTCCGGAAATCGGCTCGCCGAGCATGGCTAGTCGCGAGGCGCGCGCCCGCCCGGCGCGCTCGGCGATCCGCTGCAGTGCACCTGCGATCGGCAGCATCGCAGTCGTGACCTCGACGCAACGGAAGGTCGCATTGTCGGCGGCAACCAGGAAGTCGCACGCCAACGCAAGCTCAAAGCCGCCGCCGAAGGCTATTCCCTGCACGACGGCGACGGTCGGGATCTTCAGCAACTCGATTGCGCGATAGGAGACGTTCACGTCCGCGACGAATGTCCGGAACCAGTTGATGTCCTTGCCCGGCCATTCCCGCACCTCGCCGCCGAAGCTGAAATGCGGCCCCTCGGCACGAACCACCAGCACGCGGATGTCGCTCTGACTGGCTTCATGCACCGCGGCTCGCAGGTTCTCCGCGAAGCGCGCGTCGAGGCGATTGAACGGCGGATTGGCCAGGACAATGTTGCCGATGGCGCCATCTCGTTCAAATCGGATCGTCTTCATGGTCGCGTCTCCTTCTATGAGGTGTCAGGCCGGACGCCGGTCGGCAGGCTCGGGAATGATCGGCAGCAGCAGATGTGACGGCCGCTCCGCGTCGCGGTAGATTTTGTGAGTGACGGTCCTGCTGCTGCAGACGTGGTACGGGATGTACTCGACGTTGGTCATGGCTCCTGTCCCGGTCGGGACATCCATGGACGTAATGTCGACGCAGATGCGATGACCCGCCTTGAATTGGTTCGCAGTGGCGAGGATCTGGATCTGATACTCGACCACCTCACCCGGCTTGACCGGCGCAATCGCATCCTGCGTCAGCTTGTGGAACGGCTCCCACGGCTTGGAGCGCTTTTCGTCGAGCGCACGATAGGATGCCTTCAGCCACCCCCGCGTCAGCTCGCGCTCGGGTAACGTCGACGGCACGTCCCGCTCGCCTTCCCGCGCGGTCCGAACCGAAACGTCGGGGCCGACATCCTTGAGCACGACGATCCAGTTGGTGTCGTCCTGGTCGATCGCCGCGTGGAGCGTCAGTGTGATCGGGCCGGCGACGGTGACGTCATGCGGCAATGGCTCGGTCATGTAGCGCAGCCGCTCGATCTTGGTCGTGCGCGTGACAGGCATCTGCGTGAAGACGTCAGGCTCCCGTGCCGAAGCTCCGACCTCGGAGGCCGGCCGTGGCGGCTCGGTCGACAGCGTCTCCCAATGCGAGAGATAGTATTTGGTCCACTGCGTCTCCGGCAGCGGCCAGTTGGTTCCGGTTCGCCACTCGTTGGCCCCCATCAGCCAATAGCGCACCGGCGGCTCGTTCATGATACCGGTGTCATGGCCCTTCAGCCAATGGTCGTACCAGCGGATGATCTCGTCATGGTGCTGGTGAAACGGCCGCTCGAGATGCGCCGGCCCGGTGAACAGCAGCTTCTTGGGCGCATCGACGTTCTGGAAGTAATGCTGCGCCCCGAGCCAGTGCAGCTTGTAGGTGTACGCATAGGCGCCGGAGCCGGTGTAGAAGGGAATCTTGATCTTCTTGAAAATCTCCTCGGCGCGCTCGACAGTGCCGTCGAGCTCCCACGGGTGGGTCATCATGAGATACATGACGAACGTCCGCTGCCCCTTCTGGGTGAGGATGTTGTAGAGGTTGATGTACTGCTTGAAGTCCGGATTCTGCATTGCCCGGCGCCAGAGCGCTTCTTCCGCGGCGGGCAGCTCGGCGGGACGGTCACGCGACTCGTGAACCGTGCTGAAGACGTCGAGCAGATAGGGGAAGCTGTGCAGCACGCCGCCCGGATTGAAATCCCGGAATCCGAACATGCCACCATAGGCGCTGCAGGCGTCGTAGGGAAAGATCGCCTTGAGCGCCGGATGTCCCTGGGCTGCGGCACGCCACTGTTCGCCGGCAAATCCGGAGATGCCGACCATCCCGACCTTGCCGTCCGACCAGGGCTGCTGCGTGATCCACTCGATCAGGTCGTAGTGGTCGGTATCCTCATGGCCGTAATGCCCTTCCGACTTGGCTGAGCCGCGCGGCTGCGCGATCACATGGACGTAGCCGTTGGCGATGAAGCGCCGCGTATCGCCGGCCTCGATCGGACCGAACCAGAGCGGCGCATGCGCCGGCTGCGGCGGCAGGATGTCCGCGATGTCGGGCCCCTGGATGTCCTTGTTGTGCAGCGCTGACGCGTACAACACCGGGTACTTGCCGGTCGCATCCGGGCGGTAGACGTCGACCGCCAGCCGGGTGCCGTCCCGCATCACGACGCTGATGTCCCGCTCCTCGATCATCGTTTCTCCCCGGCGTTTCCGCGACGCTTTCCGTCGACTTCGACCATCACAAGGGAGAGGCAGGCCTCTCCCTCTGGCCGCACCAACCATCGCATTCTACTTTACGATCGTAAAGTATAATTTTCACGCCGCGGGAACGTCAAATGGAACGGTGTGTCCTGCAGGTGGAACAATTGACGTCGGCAGACGCCGACCGATCCGTGCGGGAGGCCGCCAGCGCATTCGCGCAGCGGCGATCGGGACAGCGCGCCTTCACGCGCTCGGGCATCATGGGAAGTTCGCGCAACCGGCGCCCGGTCGCGTGAGCGGCGTCACCGGTGATCTCGGCGAGAACACCAATCGCTAGCCTCATCCGCGGCGACAAGCTCGCGTTCGGCAGGCGCAGCT
The DNA here is from genome assembly GCF_038957035.1 of Bradyrhizobium sp. B097. Taxonomy (NCBI): domain Bacteria; kingdom Pseudomonadati; phylum Pseudomonadota; class Alphaproteobacteria; order Hyphomicrobiales; family Nitrobacteraceae; genus Bradyrhizobium; species Bradyrhizobium sp. B097. The sequence goes on along the minus strand of NZ_CP152412.1, from coordinate 488,511 downwards.
TAACCTCGACACCGGACTTTCGACAGCCTGGTAGACCTTGCGCAGTCATGCGTTGGTTTCGACGAGCAGATTCCCTATCCTCCGAATGGCCCTCCCGCCAATGAATGCGGCCGCGCTCGACGGTCAGAAAAAGCCGGGCACGCTACTTGCACACGCGACGACTTGGACGAACTCGCACGCGCCCCTTTATTGAGAAAGCGATATCATGAGCAAGAACGTGAACCTCGTCAGCCATCCCCTCGTCCAGCACAAGCTCTCGCTGATGCGCGACAAGGATCGTTCCACCAAAGGGTTTCGCGAGCTCCTGAACGAGATCGGAATGCTGCTCTGTTATGAGGTCACCCGGGATCTGCCCCTGGAGATGGTCGACATCGATACGCCGCTCGCTGCAATGAGGACACCCAAAATTGCGGGCAAGAAACTCACATTCGCTCCGATCTTGCGGGCGGGTGTCGGGTTTCTCGACGGAATGTTGGCGCTGGTCCCATCGGCACGCGTCGCGCACATCGGCCTTTACCGGAATCCGGAAACACTTCAGGCCGTCGAGTACTTCTTCAAGGCGCCGCAGGATGTTTCGGAGCGCATCGTGATCTTGCTGGATCCAATGCTTGCTACGGGAAATTCCGCCAGCGCGGCGGCCCGCCTGCTCAAATCGCGAGGCGCGCAAGACATTCGGTTCGTCTGCCTGCTCGCAGCCCCCGAAGGAATTGCCCGATTCCAGGACGAGTGTCCGGACGTTCCGATCTGGACCGCTGCGATCGACGAAAGACTGAATGATCACGGGTATATCGTGCCAGGCTTGGGCGATGCAGGAGACAGAATGTTCGGCACCAGGTGAGCCGTCTGCAGCGCGTTCGTGCTGAAGGGTGAACAGATGCCGTTCGCAACGCCACCCGACGCCCTATGCTCAGTCGGACCCGTTTGCCAACAGTCGAGCGATGACGGCAACCGGCCCGCCACCTGGGGGTCCCTGATGTTCGGCTCCGCCGGAAACATACACAGCGCTGGTTCCCGACAAGCCGCTGATCAATCCGCCGACGGCCGCGCGAGCGTGCCGGGTTGAGCTGATGTCGGTATCCTCAAGCATGATGTGACGAAATCCGCGGATGCTCCCGTTCGGCGCGGCTTCCGCCTTGGCAAAGATATTGACGAGCTGCCGCGACGCCGGCGGCGGCCTGGAGGCGCCGTCGATGTGCAGCCCCACGCTTTTCAACGCATCGATCACCGCTGCCGAATCAATGGCGTCGTTCATCACGGCGTGTCCGATCTCGAATGGAGCCGCCGACGACGTCGTATTGCCCAGCACGATGACCACGTTATGCATCAGTTCGATGCCCGCCGACGTGGAGGCGACCGACGAAAACAGATCGAACCGCCGGAGAACGTGTTCGTCGTCAATCTCGCTCTCAACCTCGCCAAGCGCGACGGCCACGCCCAGCGCTGACGCGCCACGGGAATACGCCATCGAACCGTAAGCGCTGTTGGTCACGGTCTCATGACCCCGCGCCACCGCTGCCTCGATGCGGTCGCTGGTCAGAAGCGGGCATTTGATCTGCACAAAATGAACGTCTTGCGGATCGACGATCCCAGCATCGGCCATGGCGGCAGCCACCGCCCTTGCGGTTTCCCTGATCTGCACGTCGCGACCGATCTCCTCGGGCAGAAAATCCCGCGTCTGTGCCATCCCGATGCTAAGGCGTTTCCCGGAGATACCTGAATCGTGATTGGCGGCACCGTCACGCGTAAACACGGTGATATGTGGACTGAGCACACCTTCCGTCCCGCCCGACATCACGAACGCAATCCGTTGCTCAACGCGATGCGGCGGCAGATCTAGATAAGGCGCCAGGGCCGTACGGAGAGCCGAAACGGCGAACTCACGCGTGAAATCGTTGACGCCACCATTGCCCTCAGTCTTCCCCAAGATCGCGACGATCGACTTTGGATCGATCCTGCCTTGCTCGATCAGGCTCAGCAGGCCGGAGACATCACCGGGGCCCTTGGTGGAAATTCGAACGACGTCGACCGATTTTGTACGCATGCTCTTCCTCTCGGATATCTTCGGGCTCGCGAAAAGACATGGCAAGCCAAAACGTCTCCCGGCGCCTGCGGGCACGGGACCGGTTGATCGCATCGAGATGGCTTTGGCAAAGGGATCGACCTTCAACATCGCCTCGATCGCCCACGTCCGGAACTCAAGCTTCGCAGACAGCGTGCCTGGCAACTGCCCCCCGATCTCGGTCGAAGCGGCGCGGTCGACCTCGTCGGCCGGCGGAATCTGCCCAATTTTTGTCCGGCCTGTCGCAAGATTTGGCACATCTGTTGCATCGAATTCCGGGTCGCGCGCCGGGGCGACAATGTCGTTCAAGATCCCTGGCAAGACTATGCGGAATGGTGCGGATGACGACGACGGCGGCGCTCGAACTCGTACAGTTGACCAAGATGTATGGCGGCGTCACCGCCGTTGACGCCATCAACCTCAGGATTCCCCCCGGCTCCTATTGCTGCCTGCTCGGGCCGTCCGGCTGCGGCAAGACATCGACGCTGCGCATGGTGGCCGGCCACGAATCGGTCACTTCAGGCGACATCCTGGTCGGGCCGAAGAATGTAACCGGCCTGCCCCCAGCCGATCGAAGCACGGCGATGATGTTCCAGTCTTACGCCCTGTTCCCCCATCTCTCGGTCATCGACAACGTTGCCTTCGCCTTGAAGATGAAAGGCGTTGCCAAGGCTGCACGCCATGCCGAGGCCAACAAGTTGCTGGAGCTCGTCGACATGCAGCCCTATGCGGCAAGGCTGCCAGGTCAGCTTTCCGGAGGCCAGCAGCAGCGCGTCGCACTCGCGCGCGCGCTGATCACCTCTCCTCAAATCCTGCTCCTCGACGAGCCGCTGTCGGCGCTCGATCCGTTCTTGCGGCTGCGGATGAGAGCCGAACTGAAGAAGCTGCAGCGCGAGCTCGGGCTTACCTTCATCCATGTGACGCATGGCCAGGACGAGGCGATGGCGCTGGCCGATATCGTGGTTCTCATGAACGCGGGCCGGATCGAGCAGCAGGGTTCGCCGCGTGAAATCTTCAACCACCCGCGAACCGAATTCACGGCGAAATTCATCGGCGGCCACAATGTCATTGCTGTGGGTCCCGAGACCTTCGCCGTTCGGGTTGACCGGCTGACGCTGAAGCGGCCGAACGAAGCTGTCGCTGGTCCATCGGTTGCAGGCACTATCAGCGAGGTCGAATACCAGGGAACCTATGTGCGCGTCGTCATTGCCGTCGAGGCGGGCACCGAGATCTCGGCCCAGGTCACGGAAACTCAATTCGATGCGGCCAACTACGCTGTCGGTGAACGTGTTCTCGCCACATGGGACCCGACGCAGGCCAGCCTTCTCAAAACCACGAGTTCTGTAATCGCCCGGTCGCCTGAAAGGGCGGCGTGACACCCAAGGAGACAATCATGAGCAAATCCTCGAAATTCGATCGTCGCATGAGCCGTCGCACCATGCTGAAGGGTGCGGCCGGAGCGGTCGGCCTTGCGGCGGGTTCGGGCGCAATTACCGGATTTCCCTACGTCCATTCAGCCGATCCGAAGGTTCTGCGTTATCTCGGAACGGCGGTGAACGAAGGTGACGAGATCTCAAAGAAGTGTCTGGAAGATACCGGAATCAAGATCGAATACATCACGGCAACCACCGACGACGTGACCAAACGCGTGATCACCCAGCCGAACTCGTTTGATGTGCTGGATACCGAATATTTCTCGCTGAGGAAGCTGGTGCCGTCGGGCAACATTTTTGCGCTGGACGCCAGGAAGATCAAGGAATTCGACAACATCACCCCGGTGTTCACCAAGGGTCAGCTGCCGAACGGCAAGAAGATCGGCGATCAGGGCACCGCGCCGTGGAAGGTGCTTTATCTTGAGGGTGCAAACTCCAAGACGTTCTCAAAAACGCCGACCGAATTCGTGACGCTGATCCCGACGGTCTACAATGCCGATACGCTCGGCATCCGGCCGGATCTGATCAAGCGGCCAATTTCATCGTGGACCGAATTGCTCAATCCCGAATTCAAGGGCAAAGCCTCGATTCTCAACATTCCGTCGATCGGAATCATGGATGCCGCGATGGTGGTCGAAGCCAGCGGTCAGCACACCTATGCCGACAAGGGCAACATGACGAAGGCCGAGATCGATCTCACCATGAAGATCATGACGGAAGCCAAGAAGGCCGGCCAGTTCCGCGCGTTCTGGAAGGATTTCAACGAATCCGTCAACCTGATGGCCTCGGGTGAAACCGTCATCCAGTCGATGTGGTCGCCCGCGGTCACCAAGGTACGCTCGATGGGGATCGCCTGCACATTCCAGCCGCTCAAGGAAGGCTATCGCTCATGGGCGTCGGGGTTCTGCGTATCGAAGGCGGTTTCGGGGCCAAAGCTCGATTGGGCTTATGAGTTCGTGAACTGGTACTTGTCGGGTTGGGCCGGCGCCTATCTCAACCGCCAGGGTTACTATTCGGCTGTGCTGTCCACTGCGAAGGCCAACATGACGGCAGACGAGTGGGGCTACTGGATGGAAGGCAAGGCCGCCGTCAGCGACATCAAGGCACCCGACGGCACGGTTCTCGAGAAGGCCGGCACCAAGCGTGACGGGGGATCCTACGAAGACCGCATGGGCGCGGTCGCCTGCTGGAACGCCGTTATGGACGAGAACGACTACATGGTGCGCAAGTGGAATGAATTCATCGCCGCCTGATGCAATCCAAAGGAGGCCAAGGCGTTTGACAAGTCCTACCGCGCCATCACCGCGATTCACCGTTCGATGATGCAAGGCCGCAAGACCTTCGTTGCCTGGCTTCAGGCTGCACCGATGATGGTTGTTTTCTCGGTGTTCTTTCTCTTGCCGCTGCTCCTTGTGACGATAGTCAGCGCGTGGGACTACAACGAGTATGAAATGATCCCGGCCTTTAGCCTGCGTGGCTACAGCGACACGTTCGAGGGATGCATCGCCGATCTGCCCAACCTCTGCACTATCTTGAAGACCTATCTGAAGACGCTGAAATTGTGCCTGCTGACCTGGTGCCTGACCCTTCTGATCGGCTTCACCGTCGCCTACTTTCTCGCGTTCCACGTCCGGTCCAAAACCTGGCAGATCGTCCTTACCCTGCTTTGCACCATCCCGTTCTGGACGTCGAATGTGATCCGCATGATCGCATGGATTCCGTTGCTTGGCCGGAACGGGTTGGTCAACAGAGGGCTCGAGGGCGTGGGACTGATCCGGCAACCGCTGGAGTGGCTCTTGTTCTCGGAGTTTTCCGTCGTCCTTGCCCTCGTTCACCTCTTCACATTCTTCATGGTGGTGCCGATCTTCAACTCGATGATTCGCATCGACAAGCGTTTGATCGAAGCCGCCTATGACGCCGGCGCCACCGGATGGCAGACGCTGGTGAACGTCGTTATTCCGCTGGCAAAACCCGGAATCGTCATTGGTTCGATCTTCGTGATCACGATCGTAATGGGCGATTTTGTCACGATCGGCGTGATGGGCGGCCAGCAGATTGCATCTGCAGGCAAGATCATCGAGACGCGCCTGAATGCGCTGCAATTCCCGGCCGCTGCGGCCAATGCGGTCATCCTGCTCGGCATCACGATCCTGATCATTTCGGCGCTGACCCGAATCGTCGATGTTCGCAAGGAGCTGTGAGATGAACGAGAAGCGATCGCGATCCTTCTATCTTCTCGCCGCATTTTTCACCGCTTACGTCCTGTTTTTATACGGACCGATGTTCGCGATCTACATCCTGTCGTTTCAGGGGCCGGATGGCGGCCTGACATTCCCCATGAATGGGGTGTCCCTGGTGTGGTTCGGCAAGGTGTTCTCCGGCTCAGGCATCGTCGACATCGCTGCGGCTTTCAGGCGATCGCTTCAGCTCGGCCTCGTCGTCATGGTGCTGACGGTCGTTCTCTCGGTTTCGGCAGGTCTGGCCTTCCGCAGATCGTTCCGCGGCGCAACCTTTCTATTCTACGTGGCTATTGCCAGCCTGATCATGCCGTCGATTATTACCTCGCTCGGCATCGCCCTGGAATTCAGGCTGCTCGACGACTTCGTCATCAAGAGCGGCGCCACAGATTGGACAACGGCAATGGGGCTTTTTACATCGGGCCTCGGTGCGCATTTGACCTGGACCTTGCCGTTTGGTCTCCTGATCATGTTTGCGATCTTCAACAGGTTCGATAGCCGGCTTGAAGAAGCGGCGCGCGACCTCGGCGCCACACCGTGGCAGACATTTTGGCATGTTGTGCTGCCGATCATATTGCCGTCGGTCGTCGGTATCGGCCTGTTTGGGTTCACCTTGTCCTGGGACGAACTCGCGCGCTCAAGCCAGACCATCGGCCCTGTCAATACACTGCCCCTTGACCTGCAGGGCCTGACGACCACCGTCACGAAGCCAGATATCTATGCGCTCGGAACATTGACGAGCGCGGTTTCCTTTCTCGTCATCTTTCTGGCGCTGGTTGTCATTCTTGTGCTTCAGGCCCGGCAGCGACGTCACGGATCGGACGCGGGCAAGGGACTGGTGTAAAATCCTCACACGCATCCGGATCGTCGAATGGCACCGCCGCCCTGACCGGGAGAGAATGGCCGGGCCAGTGACGCTATTGCAGCCGTGAGAGCCGAGATTGCCGTCGTCACGATTTCAGGCAAGGAAGACGCCGGCCGGCAATTCGCGGCCGCGCAGATATGACTGGCAAGGAGATCGTTCATGAGCGACGCGAACAACGCGAACCACCTGCTCGACGACGGGAGCTTTCTGCGGCACTCGTTCGCGGTTGCGCGCCGCGCGATCGGCCATGGCAATCATCCGTTCGGCGCCGTTCTCGTGAGTCGCGAAGGCAGCGTCCTGCTCGAGGCCGAGAACGGCTTCATGCCGTCGCGCGACGGCACGGCCCACGCCGAGCGACTGCTGGCGACCCTGGCATGCACGACGTTGTCCGCTGAGGTCCGCGCGACTGCGACGCTGTATTCATCCGCCGAGCCGTGCGCGATGTGTGCTGGCGCGATCTACTGGGCCGGCATCGGCCGCGTCGTCTACGGACTGAGCGAACACCGTCTGCGCGAACTGACCGGCAATCACCCCGATAATCCGACGCTCGATCTGCCCTGCCGCAACGTGTTCGATAGCGGTCAACGCACAACCGAAGTCGTCGGCCCGTTGCTTGAAGACGAGGCCGCGGTCGTGCATGAGGGCATCTGGAGCCGATAGTCGCGCAGCGACCCTGCCGGCCGGAATCCCGCCGTGCAGGAACGTGAAAAGTGGCGCCGCGGTGTGTCGCGGCGCCACCAGGAGCCACCCGTGGAACGGATCGGGTGGATCAGAACTTCACAGAGATACCGGAGTAGAGCGATTCTTCGGTACAGGAATTGTTGCTGACGCCGGGCGAGACATTGCAGACGACGCTCTTGGCGTGATCGAGGCCGAACTTGTTCTGCCAATACCGGTAGGCCACCCAGACGTCCACGAAATGTGAATACTTCGGACCCCAGAGCGCCTTGCTCGCGTCAAAGGTCAGACGGATCGGTTCGGAGTTGAGCTCGACGGCCGTGCTGATGTTGGTGACCGGATTGAACGCCATCGGTTCGTTCTCGGTGCCCTTCTTGCCGTACCAGCCCGCGCGACCACTGATCGAGAAGTACTGCATGTTCTCGGGCAGGAAGCCGAGATCCATGTAGTAGTTCACTTCGACAGCCCAGGTCGGGTTGAACTTGGTATTGCCGTCGGTGAGGCAGGTCACGCCGGGCACGCCCGGGCCGAACAGACCGCACTGGTCGAACGCATTGTGATTGGAGAACTCGTAGTACATCAACGGCGACACGTTGATGTAACCCTTGTACGGAAGATTGAATTCGAACTGGAGACCGGCGACGACGTCACGCTTGGCGGGCGCCAGGAAGTTGTTTTCCGTGTTGGCGTCCATGCCGACTTCGAACGAGATGTTGTTCAGCGGCCCCATGCTGAACGCCTTCGTGTTGAAGATCTGATTCCAGCCGAAGGTCGAGCGGAACAGGCCGTAGATCTCGGTCGCGCCGGCGCAGATTGCCGGAGCTCCCGTGATGGTCACACCGACATTCGAGCACGGCGACGCCGGGTCGTTGTGATCCGACTTGTACATCGAGATCGTGAAGAAGTTCTGGCCATAGGCCCAGATATCGAAATGCGTGAACGAGTAGACCTGCTTGGCGGTCTTTCCGTTGATGCTGCCGTCGGGGCGGACGGAGAATACGCCCGGATCAGTGCCGGAGAAGATGTAGGAGTAGGTCACGCGGTCGTCGATGACCAGGAAGAATGGCAGATCAGCTGCCGGCTTGGGTGCCTTGACTGGCAGATCTGCGGCGCTTGCAAGGTGAGCGACCGGCATCAACCCCAATGATAGTGCCGCGGCCGACAAGGTTCGGCGGATGTTGAACATTGTGAAAGACCCCCAGGAGTGAACGCAACGAATTCGTGCTGATGCAGGAGCGTGGCGCAGCTTCGGGGCGAACGGGAAGCCCGAAGTTTCTCCACGCGCTGACGCGTGTTTGATCAGCAACCTCCGCGAGATCAGTTTGATTGGGTCAGTCCCGTAGCGGTTGACGGCCGCAAAATTCGCTTCGACAGAATTCTGGATTTTTCGAATTATGCCCATCATTGCTAGACTTCCGCGACATTTGCGCGCAGCGCGGGGACGTACCGCCGGGGCGCGGGAAATCCGCTGGAATCCTGCAGCGATACGCTGCTCAACTTTGCGTCATCGTTGACCGCTCCACTTTCGAATTGGATCGACAGTCACATTTCTGCAACAACTTCCGCGGACGTGGCAGCAAGGCCGACTGACCGTCGCCCCCGCAAATTTACGGGACGATTCAATCGTGCCGAAGCCTTGAGCAAGCACTGGCGCTTTTTCCCTACTTACGCGTGCGTGAAAACTGGCCCACTATTGCGGCTCCTCTCTCCACGCATGCGATATCCCGGGATGCCAGACACGACATCTGCCGCGCAGCACACAGGTGCCACGCCGCTTCTGCAGACGGTCGGCTTGACCAAGCGCTACGGTTCGTTTCTCGCCAACGACAAGATCGATCTCGATATTCGGCCGCAAGAGATCCATGCGTTGCTCGGCGAGAACGGCGCCGGAAAATCCACCCTGGTGAAGACGATCTACGGCCTGATCCAGCCGAGCGAGGGCGAGATCCGCTGGCAGGGCAAGACGATCGTGCTGTCTGGGCCATCGGATGCGCGCGCACATGGAATCGGCATGGTGTTCCAGCATTTCTCGCTGTTCGACAATCTGACTGTCGCCGAGAATGTTGCGCTCGGCCTCGACGGCAAGGAGCCGTTCAAGGACATGTCGGCGCGCCTCGAGCAGGTGTCGCGTACATACGGACTTCCACTCGATCCGAAGCGGGAGGTCTGGCAGCTTTCGGTCGGCGAGCGGCAGCGTATCGAGATCGTGCGCGCGCTGATGCAGAATCCGCAATTCCTGATCCTCGACGAGCCGACTGCCGTGCTGACACCTCAGGAGGCCGATCAGCTCTTCATCGTGCTCAATCGCCTCAAGGCCGAAGGCCGCGCGATCCTCTACATCAGCCACAAGCTGGACGAGGTGAAGCGGCTCTGCGACACCGCAACGATCCTGCGCGGCGGACGCAAGGTCGAGACCTGCAATCCCAGGGCTGAGACCGCGGCGTCCCTTGCGCGCATGATGGTCGGCGGCGAGATCATGGAAGTGAAGGCTGCGGCGAGCCGCCAGATCACCGTGCCTCGCCTGCTGGTCAACGATCTCAGCCTCGCACCCGACGATCCGCACGGCATACGGCTCGAGCACATCTCGTTCGAGCTCCGGGGTGGTGAAATTCTAGGCATCGCCGGTGTTGCCGGTAACGGACAGGACGAACTGTTCGCAGCCCTTTCCGGCGAGCGACTGGCGAAAGACCCGGGCACGATCGTGATCGACGGACACGCGGCGGGTCACCTGTCGATCACCAGGCGCCGCAAGCTGGGTGCGGCCTTCATCCCGGAGGAACGGCTCGGCCACGGCACGGCGCCGCGCATGCGGCTCTCGGAAAACGCCCTCCTGACCGGCCACGCCATCGGCAATATGGTGCTTCATGGCTTCGTGAACACGGCCGCGACCCTGAAGACCGTCGACCGCACCACTGAGACTTTCGACGTGCGTAAAGCCAAGCGCGACCCGGAAGCGGCGAGCCTGTCGGGCGGCAACCTGCAGAAATTCATCGTCGGCCGCGAAATCCTCCGCGATCCCGTCGTGCTGATCGTGAACCAGCCGACCTGGGGCGTCGACGCGGGCGCGGCCGCCGTGATCCGGCAGGCCTTGCTCGATCTTGCCGCAGGCGGCGCCGCGGTGCTGGTGACGAGCCAGGACCTCGATGAACTTGCCGAAATCACCGACCGCATCGCCGTGATGTTCCATGGCCGCTTGTCGGTCCCCGTGCCAACCGCCGAAGCCAGCCGCGAGACACTCGGCCTGCTGATGGGCGGCAGCAGCATCGAAGCTCCGGAGACACCTCATGCAACTCGTGCTTGAGAAGCGCGCCGAGCGTTCCGCCACGATCGCCCTCATCTCGCCGCTGATCGCAATCGGGCTGACGATCGCCACCTTGTGCATCGTGTTCGCGGTGCTCGGCAAGAATCCGATTGCCGCGCTCGCCGTCTACTTCATCGCCCCTCTGACCGACGGCTACTCGCTGCAGGAAATCGCGGTCAAGGCGACGCCGCTGATCATGATCGCGATCGGCCTGTCGTTGTGCTATCTCGCCAACGCCTGGAATATCGGTGCCGAAGGCCAATTCCTGATCGGCGCGGTGGCCGGGAGTTGGCTCGCGGTGAAGACCCAGGGCACCGATGCCGGCCACTGGGTGTTGCCGGCGATGCTCGTGCTCGGCGCGGCCGCGGGCGCGCTCTACGCACTGATTCCGGCGATCTGCAAGGTGCGGTTCGGCGCCAGCGAGATCCTGACCTCGCTGATGCTGGTCTATGTCGCCGACCTCCTGCTGGACTATCTCGTGCGCGGGCCCTGGCGTGATCCGCAAGGCTTCAACTTTCCGACCACGGCCGAGTTCGATCCGGTGGCGACCGTGCCGACGCTGATCGAAGGCGGCCGGCTGCATCTTGGCTCGATCATCGCACTGTTCGTGGTGGCCGCCGGCGCGGTGCTGCTCGGCAGGACCATCAAGGGCTTCGAGATCCGCGTCGTCGGCGCCGCGCCGCGGGCAGCGCGGTTCGGCGGGTTCAACGCCAATCAGCTGGTGCTGCTGACCTTTGCAATCTCCGGCGCGCTGGCCGGGCTCGCCGGCATCATCGAGGTGGCCGGCCCGGTCGGCCATCTGCAGCCCGGCATTTCGCCGGGTTATGGCTTCACTGCGATCATCGTCGCCTTCCTCGGACGACTGAACCCAATTGGAATATTAATTGCAGGACTGTTCCTCGCACTGACCTTTATCGGCGGCGAGCAGGCCCAGATCGCGATGAAAATCCCGTTGGACGTCACCAAGGTGTTCCAGGGCATTCTGCTGTTCTACGTGCTCGCCTGCGATTCCCTGATCCTCTACCGCTTTCGGCTTATTTCCTCATCGCCAAAGGTGCAAAGTGGGGCTCATTGAGGCCATCATCCTGTCGGTGCTGGCGGCTTCCACGCCGCTGTTGCTCGCAGCCACCGGCGAACTCGTGACCGAGCGCTCGGGTGTGCTCAACCTCGGCGTCGAAGGCATGATGATCGTCGGCGCCGCCTGCGGCTTCGGCGGCGCGTGGCTCTCCGGTTCGATCATCGTCGGCGCGCTCTGCGGCATGGTCGCCGGCATCCTGATGTCGCTGATCTTTGCGTTGATGGCGCTCGGGCTCGCGGTCAATCAGGTCGCAACCGGCCTCGCGCTGACCATCCTCGGAATCGGGTTGTCCGGCCTGATCGGCGCCGGCTTCGTCGGTGAACGCATCACACCTGCACCGCATCTCCGCATTCCGGGCCTCAGCGACATTCCGCTGGCGGGGCGAATCCTCTTCGGGGAGGACGGATTTGTCTATCTTTCGATCGCCCTGGTGGTCGGCGTCTGGTGGTTCCTGTATCGGACGCGGGCCGGGCTGATCTTGCGCGCCTGCGGCGACAACCACGTCTCCGCCCATGCGTTGGGCTATCCGGTGCTCCGGATCCGGCTCTATGCGGTGATGTTCGGCGGCGCCTGCGCCGGGCTTGCCGGCGCCTATCTGCCGCTCGCCTACACGCCCTTCTTCATTCCCGGCATGACGGCAGGCCGCGGCTGGATCGCACTGGCGCTGACCGTTTTCGCGAGCTGGCGACCGGCCCGGCTGGTCGTCGGAGCCTACCTGTTTGGCGCCGTCACCATTCTTCAGCTCCACGCGCAAGGCGCCGGCATCGGAATTCCCTCGCAGTTCATGTCGTCGCTGCCCTATCTCGCGACCATCATCGTTCTGGTTCTGCTCTCGCGCGCGCGCACCGGCGGCTCGACGGCGCCCGCTGCGCTCGGAACCGTATTCGTGCCGGACCGCTAGCTTGATGTCGGTACGTGCCGCGATGGGGCGCCCACGTTCCGAACTATGGTTTCCCCGTTTGGAGATTGAGATGAAGAGAACATTATTTGCGGCGGCCGCGATTCTCCTGGCCGGATGCATCAACAGCGGCGCCTGGGCCGCCGACAAGCTGAAGGTTGGCTTTATCTATCTCGGACCGGTCGGCGACCTCGGCTGGACCTATCAGCACGAACTGGCGCGCCAGGCTCTTGTGAAGGAACTCGGCGACAAGATCGAAACGACATTCCTCGAGAACGTGCCCGAAGGACCGGACGCCGAACGCGCGGTCGAACAGCTTGTGCGTGCCGGCAACAAGCTGATCTTCACCACATCCTTCGGCTACATGGACCCGACGCTGAAGGTTGCGAAGAAATATCCCAATGTGCATTTCGAACATTGCTCGGGATACAAGCGCGACAAGAACATGTCGACCTATTCGGCGCGCTGGTACCAGGGCCGCTACATCCAGGGTCAGATCGCGGCCAAGATGTCGAAGGCCGGCGTGCTCGGCTACATCGGCTCGTTCCCGATTCCGGAGGTCGTGTCGGGCATCAACGCGACGATGCTGGGCGCCCAGACCATCAACCCGAACATCAAGGTCAAGATCATCTGGGTGAACTCCTGGTTCGATCCCGGCAAGGAAGCCGACGCCGCCAAGGCCCTGCTCGACCAGGGCGCCGATATGATCATGCAGCACACCGACAGCCCGGCTGCAATGCAGGTATCAAGCGAACGCGGCAAGCTCGCATTCGGCCAGGACTCTGAAATGATCAAGTTCGGTCCCAAGGCGCAGCTGACCTCGATCCTCGACACTTGGGCGCCCTACTACATTGAGCGCGTCAAGGCCGAGCTCGCCGGCACCTGGAAATCCGAAGACACCTGGGGCGGCCTCGACAGCAAGATGTTCGAGATGGCTCCCTACACCAACATGCCCGACGACGTGAAGAAGATGGCGGAGGACACGCAGGCCGCTATCGCCTCCGGCAAGCTGCATCCATTCAAGTGCCCCGTCGTCACGCAGGACGGCAAGGACGTCGAGTGCAAGGGCGGCGATCACCTCGAGGACACCCAGATCCTGGGCATGAATTTCTACGTCAAAGGGATCGACGACAAGCTCCCCGGGAAATAGACCCCGATCACGACCAGGCTCGGGCTCGGGTGATCCGGCCCGAGTCTCCTTGCGCGCTATCCCGCGTGCATTGCATTCGCGGCTGCGCTGTGACGTCGGATCAGGTCCGGAACATCGAGCCCGGGAATGGCTCCGTCGATCACGACCCATCTCCCTCCGACCATCACCCGATCAGCACGATGTGCGCCGCAAAGCACCAACGCGGCAAGCGGGTCGCCGGAGCCGGAGAAGCGCAGCTCATCAAGCTTGAACAGCGCGAGATCAGCCGCCTTGCCGACGGCGATCTCGCCCAGTTCCGGACGGCCGACGCAGGCGGCGGAGCCCCTGGTCGCCCATCGCAACGCATCCTTGTGGCTGACCTTCGTGACGCCGTAACGGGCGCGCTGCAACAGGAACGCGGCGCGGACTTCCTGCATCAGGTTGGATCCGTCGTTCGACGCCGAGCCGTCGACACCGAGCCCGATCACCACGCCGGCCTCCTCCATCTCGCAGACCGGACAGCAACCGGACGCCAGGATCTGGTTGCTGCAGGCGCAATGGCTGATGGTCGTTCCGGCCCCGGCCAGCCGCTTCATCTCCTGTGCATCGAAGAAGATGCCGTGAGCCAGCCAGGTCCGGGCATTCAGCCATCCGCACCGCTCGAGGTAATCGAGCGGGCGACAGCCATATATCTGCTGGCAAAACCTGTTCTCGTCCTCGGTCTCGGCAAGATGCGTGTGCAGCCGGACGTCGAGCCTGCCGGCGAGATCGGCGGTCGAGCGCATAAGCGACGTCGTCACCGAAAACGGCGAACACGGCGCCAGGGCGATCTGCACCATCGCGTCCCCGCCGCGCTCATGATGCTTCGACACCAGCCGCTCGCTGTCGGCAAGGATCGCATCCTCGTCCTGCACCACACTGTCCGGCGGCAATCCACCGTCACGCTGCGAGAGGTTCATCGAGCCGCGGGTGAGCAGCACACGGATACCCAGTCGCCTGGCCACCGCGACCTCGATGTCGATCGCCTCCTCGAGCCCCGCCGGAAACACGTAGTGGTGATCGGTGGTCGTGGTACAACCGGACAGCAGCAGCTCGGACATCGCGACGCTGACGCCGAGTTCGAGCGATTGCGGGGTCAGTCGCGCCCACACCGGATACAGCGCCTGCAGCCATGGAAACAGCTCGCGATCCATCGCAGCGGGCAGCGCCCGCGTCAGCGTCTGATAGAAATGATGGTGGGTATTGATCAGCCCGGGCAGCACGACATGGGCGCTCGCGTCGTAGACCGCAACATTCGCCGTCGTCGGCTGTTGCCCGGCGCCCACGCACTCGACGATCTTGCCGCCATGGACCACAACGCCGCGTTCGGCTCCGTTGGCGAGAATCGACAGGGGATCCTTGATCCAGATTGCCTGCATTTGATCCGTCATTTTCGTCTCCCGAGCCGGCGAACGCCATTCCTGACCTGCAAGGACCGTCCCACGTCCACGAGACTTGGCGTTGCTCTTGCAGGACTTCATAGTCAATGATGCATCTCGTTGAAAGCGCTGGCGTATCCATGGACTTGAACACCATCACCGAGGTTGTCCATCCGCTCTCGCGGGCGCAACTGCCCGTTTGGACGGCAGGCGATGCCTGGCTCGCGGGCGGGACCTGGCTGTTCTCGGAGCCCCAGGTGCATCTCATCCGCCTGATCGATCTCGCTGAGCTGAATTGGCCGGCCCTCACGATTGGTGACACGCATCTGAGCATTGCGGCGACCTGTACGGTCGCGCAGCTCGATGCCTTGGCCTGTCCGCCGGACTGGATGGCCGCGCCGCTGATCAACCAGTGCTGCCGTGCTTTTCTCGCTTCGTTCAAGATCTGGAAGACCGCGACCATCGGCGGCAACATCTGCATGTCGCTGCCGGCGGGACCGATGATTTCACTGACCTCGGCGCTCGATGGCGTGTGCACGATCTGGCCAGCCCGCGGCGGCGAGCGAACCATCCCGGTCATGGACTTCGTGACCGGCGATCATGCAAACGTGCTGGCCCCCGGTGACCTGCTGCGGCAAATCGATATCCCGATCGCTGCCCTGAAGCGGCGCTCGGCATTCCGCCAGATTTCGCTGACGCCGGTCGGCCGCTCAGCCGTGCTGCTGATCGGCAGCGTCGACAACAACGGCAGCTTCACACTGACCGTCACCGCCTCGACGGTGCGGCCGGTGCAATTGTCGTTTCCTGCCATGCCTCGTGCCGACCAACTCCGCGACACGATCCAGCGGCGCATTGCGGATGGCCTCTACCACGCCGACGTTCATGGCAGGCCGCTGTGGCGCAAGCACATGACGTTGCGGCTTGCCGAGGAGATCCGCGACGAATTGCAGGCGCACCCATGACGTTCGAGATCAACGGCAAGACGTTCTCGAATCCACCACGTCCCGGACAATGCCTGCGCACGTTCCTGCGCGAGCTCGGTCATCTCGGCGTCAAGAAGGGTTGCGATGCCGGCGACTGCGGCGCCTGCACGGTGCTGCTCGACGGCGAGCCGGTCCATAGCTGCCTGATCCCGGCATTCCGCGCCGACGGCCATGCGATAACCACCATCGAGGGTTTTGCCGGCATCACCGGCACGCATCCGCTGCAGCAGGCGTTTCTCGATGCGCAGGGATTTCAGTGCGGCTTCTGCACTGCCGGCATGATCCTGACCTGTGCCTCGCTGAACCAGGCACAACGGCAGGACCTGGACGCGGCGTTGAAGGGCAATATCTGCCGCTGCACCGGCTATCGTTCGATCCAGGACGCGCTCGACGGCAAGACCAACATAGAGGATGCCACGGCCGGCACGGCCTTTGGCCGCAGCCTGCCCGCCCCCGCGGGCCCCCTGATCGTGCGCGGTGCAGCGCCCTACACCTTCGACACGACGATCGACGGCCTGCTGCACATCAAGCTGCTGCGCTCTCCTCACGCCCACGCGAGAATAGTCGCGATCGACAAGACGGATGCGCTGAAGGCCGCCGGCGTCCACGCGGTGCTGACGCATGAGGACGCGCCCGATTGCCTGTTCTCGACCGCGCGCCACGAGCGCGACTGGATGGATCCCGATGACACCAGGGTGCTCGACACCACCGTCCGCTTCATCGGTCAGAAGGTCGCAGCTGTCGTGGCGGACAGCGAAGCCGCCGCGGAAAATGCCTGCCGGCTGATCAAGGTCGCGTATGAGATCCTTCCCGCCGTGTTCGATCCCACCGAATCCATCGCCGCGGGCGCTCCGGCCATTCATGCCGACAAGACGACCGCGCATCGCGTCGCCAATGCCGCGCGCAACATTGTCGCCGAAACGCATGGCGAATTTGGCGACGTCACACGCGGATTCGCCGAGGCGGCTGTCACCTATGAGGGGACCTTCACCACCCAGCGCGTCCAGCACGCCGCACTCGAGACCCATGGCGGGCTGGCATGGCTTGACGCCTCGGGCGTGCTCAACGTCCGTTCCAGCACGCAGGTCCCATTCCTGACCCGCCGCGCGCTGGCCAGCCTTTTCAAGCTGCCGGCCGACAAGGTCCGGGTGTTCTGCGAGCGCGTCGGCGGCGGCTTCGGCGGCAAGCAGGAGATGCTCGTCGAGGACATCCTGGCGCTCGCCGCACTCCGCACGGGGCGGCCGGTCAAGCTCGAATTCACACGCGAAGAGCAATTCACGGCGACCTCGACGCGGCATCCAATGCAAGTGACAGTCAAGGCCGGGGCAGACAAGGACGGCAATCTGACGGCCCTGCAGCTCGATGTGCTCTCGAACACGGGTGCCTATGGCAATCACGCAGGCCCTGTGCTCTTCCACGCGGTCAGCGAATCCATCAGCGTCTACAACTGCCCGAACAAGAAGGTTGATGCGATTGCCTGCTACACGAACACGCTGCCGGCCGGCGCCTTCCGCGGCTATGGTCTGCCGCAGACGCTGATCGCCGTCGAGGCGGCCATCGACGAACTCGCCAGACAGCTCGGCATCTCGCCGTTCGATATGCGCCGTCGCAATGTGGTCAAGCCAGGCGACCCGATGCTCGCGCCACCCGGCTCCGAATATCACGACGTGACGTACGGCTCCTACGGCCTCGACCAGTGTCTCGACCTGGTTGAGCGCGCGATGTCAGCGGAAACCCCGACACCGCAGCTCTCCGCTGACTGGCTGGTCGGCGACGGCATCGCCCTGACCATGATCGATACCGTACCACCCGCCGGCCACCTCGCGGATTGCAGGATCAGGCTCTGCGACGACGGGCATTTCGAGCTGACCGTCGGCACCGCGGAATTCGGTAACGGCACCAGCACGGTGCATCGCCAGATCGCGGCCACCGCGCTCGCCACGTCGGTCGATCGCATCCGCCTGAGACAATCCGACACCGCGCATGGCGGCCACGACACCGGCGCCTATGGCAGCGCGGGGATTTTCGTGGCCGGAAGCGCGACGCAGGCCGCGGCCGAGAATCTGGCGGGCGACCTGAAGGCACTGGCCTGCCGTCTGGCTGGAGGTGATCCTGGCACCTGCGTGCTGGAGGCCGATCACGCGGTCTGCGGCAAGGAGCGACTGCCCTATATCGAGCTTGCGCGCTCGGCGCGCGGCAGCGGCCAGCTCCTGCAAGCCAGCGGCACGTCGGAGGGAACGCCGCGTTCGGTCGCATTCAACGTGCAGGGGTTCCGTGTCGCAGTGAACAAGGGTACCGGCGCGCTCAAGATCCTGAGGAGCGTGCAGGCCGCCGATGCCGGCCGTGTCGCCAACCCGATGCAGTGCCGCGGTCAGGTCGAGGGCGGCGTGGCGCAATCGCTGGGCGCGGCACTCTTTGAGGAGTTGGTGATCGACAGCGGCGGCCGCGTGATCAATCCGAGCTTCCGGGACTATCACTTACCAGCTTTCGCAGACGTGCCGCGCACCGACGTCTATTTTGCCGACACGTCCGACAGCGTCGGCCCGATGGGAGCGAAATCGATGAGCGAGAGCCCCTACAACCCCGTCGCCGCCGCGCTCGGCAACGCCATCGCCGACGCCACCGGCATCCGCTTTACCGACGTTCCCTTCAAGCCTGACCGGCTGTTTCCGGAACTACTGAAGAAATTTGGCTAGGCCGTGTGCCTATAAACGCCGCGCGGCGTGACGTGACTGGTGACTACGTCGATTTCCCCATATCGCGACCAAGTTAGCGCGGCAGCGCAATATGTCGCGATGGGCCAAAAGCGGCAAGTCGGAAGCAAATGCCCGCGCGGAATGCAGCCTCGTTTTATGGCGAACCGGCCGCGACTAGCTTGCGCCGCGCCGCGACGAGGTCAATGAGCCTGGACCTGTTTTTCTTGTACGCCTTGTCGAGCTCACGGACGTGGCCGAGCAACACCCATGGCGCCACTCTCCCCAAGTGCTCCATGACCTCAGCAGTTTGCGCCTTCCGGACAGAAGCCCGCATCTTCTGGTTGGAGAAGTAAAGCATCAGCGAATGCGAGCGGCTGGTCGGTATCACGCCGTACATCAGTGTCGTAGTCGTCATGCTATAGGCATAGAGCATGTCCGACAGCGGCATCAGTCGGAACCTGAACCAGCCCCTTTGCAACACGTGCGTGTCAGTGATCCGCACGTGGCCGCGAAGCTTCAAGGCAGATCTGGCTGTCACAATGTCGTGCTCCAGCCGCGCGCTGAGCATTTCCAACGCATTGGCGGACTGGCTGCAGACCGCACGCAAATCGGGATGCGATGATGGCGCGTTTAATCGCGATAGTGCTCGCCCGCCGATCCAGGCAACGAGCGCCAATGGTACCGCAATCAAGATCAGCACGGCCGCAACGGCGGCGGAGGTGTATTTCTCCGTGTCGAGCATGACAGGGAGGAACGCCGCGCTGGCATCGCCACTCCGCTTAACGAGGCGACTGATCCGGTCGATTGTCTCAATGTCGGCGGCAAGCAGGCCGCCGCTCAGCGCTCTCGCGTCGAGAACGCGATCCGGAGCCGCCTTGATCAAGAGCAAGCGGTCTCCGAGCTGAGCAATAGAGAAGATCGCGCGGTCATGTTTGTGCCGGGAGTAGACGCCGGTCGAAACGACTTTATCGGCCTGCAGCGCGACCCAGTTGCGCGACAGTTGCGGAAGATTCGTCACCGCGCGCACTTGGTCTTGCGACATCGCAACGACGCCTCTGGCGTAGTTGCCGAGAAACTGTACGTTTTCCAGCACCATGACAGCCGCAAACGCGAACAGCAGAAGGCATGCGCCGAGCTGACGCAAGCTCGTGTTGCGTATCTGGCGCTCGACCCATGTCATGCTCATACCTCTGCTTCCGGTCGGACCCGCATAAAGTTCGGGCGTTTGTCTGCCTGGTCCTTCGAGGCAAGCACCCTGGGAATGTCGCGCGAATGCAATTTCCGATCGTTCGGGAAACGCGCCAGCCTCAGCCGCGAAGCAAGCGACAAATCCGTCCACAGCCGCCGCGACGATCAATCTTAAGCGTATCGTCTTGCTTCAGGACTGCTGCCGGAGACTGCCGCGCAGGCGATTAAAGCGACTTTAACGGCGGGGACGTGGCTTGACGTCGGTCACGTTTCGATTGCTTAAACTCATAAAATTTGAGCTTTGGTCTTCCCCGCTTGTTAGAGCTCCGTTCCGATTCCATCGGAACGGAAATAGCTCCGGTGCGGGCGAGGAGGGTGCACGATTTCGGAATATTGGAAATATATTCCTGAGTTGCCCGACGTGTCAAATTGCCTCGTCGAACGCCGGCAGCCGCCAGCTACTTTGCATGGGGTTGTTTTCGATATTTTGGCAGCGCGCCCGCTGCGGGGTGGCCGCCGTCAACGCGGCTCGCAACGCGGGGCAGGAGCACCGGCCTACTTCCGCCCCACCGTACACTCGATCTGTCCATGAGGCTCGTCGGTGGGCAGGAATACGTCGTTGTTGTTATCCAGTCCGAAAGCAGAGAGGTTGATCGGGATGAAGTGCATGTTTGGGCAGGCCATGCTGATCTCGGATATCTCAGGGACCGCGGCAAGCGCCGCCTCGCCCATGCGGTAAAGACTGTCCTGCACGCTCCTGCTGTAGGTCGTCGAGAAGACCCTTAGCATGGTGTCAAGGATCTTCGCGTTCGTCGCCGGATAGCTTTCGGGCTTTGCGGACCATGCCCACGACGCGACCATGCTGGTCGCGCAGATGCGATCCGCGGTCTCCGGGATCGTGGTGTAGCGATCCTTGACATAGTTCTCCCAGCCCGACTGGGTCGACTTCATGAATGCGAGCCCATCGACACCCGAACTCAGCGTCGAGGAGCCATCGCGCGTCATCGTGGCCTCGACCGTCGGGCGGCCGTTGCCATCGAGCACGAAACTGTGCGGGTGTGGCTTGCCGTCAAAACTCAGCCGGCTCCATTTGGTCTCGTGCGAGGTGATCGCGACCGATGAAATCTGCTGATAGGTGTCGAGATATTTTCTCGCCAACACCTGGCAGAACTCCTCGGCGCACAGACCGGTGTTTTCGCGAGCGACGACATTGACGATGTTCTTGATGGTGTCGGTCGAGACCGTCATGATATTGTCGGCATCGGTATAGGTGCGCGCGAAGTCGCCTTCGACCATCGCCTTGATGTTGAGCTGACTGACCTCCTGCCGCTCTCCATCGCGGTGAATCCGCATCACGCGGACGCGGCCCTTGCCATATCGGTTCTTGATCAGCGGCACGTCAAAGTCTCCAGCAATGGCACCAGGGCTGGCATGGCTCGCCGCCCGTCGTGGCCAGTATTGAGCAACGTTTGTGCCATCAGCAAGCTCGCGCCACCCACCGCGTCATGGATAGACCAGGTTCGATCACCGGAAGTGGCACCCACGGTATGGCCTCGCTGCCGGAATCTTCACCATCCCTGCCGCACCTTTCAGCAGTCATCAGCCGCTTGCGATTCCGTACCTAGCTTCCGCGATAGGTCGCGTAACTCCATGGCGTCACGAGGAGCGGTACATGCAAATGGCCTTCGGGTTCGCTGACCGAAAAGCGCAACGGTATCTTGTCCAGGAACGGCGGATTGGACAAGGGCACGCCACGCTTGGCGAAGTAATCGCCCACCTCGAACAGCAACTCGTACTGTCCTGCGGGAACGGGACGTCCACCGATCAAGGGGTGATCGGTGCGTCCGTCGGCGTTCGTCGCGGTACGCGTCACCGTGCGGCTCGCGCCCTGTTCGGCGAGTTCGATCAGTTCGACCGTAACACCCGCCGCGGGCTTGCCGCTGTGAGTATCCAGCACATGGGTTGAAAGACGCCCATGCACGGCAAGCCTGTCGTCGGCCGCCACCGTCTGGTCGAGCCTCAGCGCCGCGATGCGGCAGATCTCCTCAACCGAGTTTTGCATCTCGACA
This sequence comes from Bradyrhizobium sp. B097, assembly GCF_038957035.1. NCBI lineage: Bacteria > Pseudomonadati > Pseudomonadota > Alphaproteobacteria > Hyphomicrobiales > Nitrobacteraceae > Bradyrhizobium > Bradyrhizobium sp. B097. Next base: position 466,479 of record NZ_CP152412.1, on the reverse strand, counting down.
GCGGCGTCATTCGGCAGGCGTCGCTCGAAATCACGTAGAATGGAATCCTTGGTGTGGCGGCGCACGCAGACGATGTAGGGGAAGCCGAACTTGGCGCGATAGGCACTATTGACGCGTTGAAACGCGTCGTACTCCGCCTCGGACAGCCGATCGAGCCCCACGCTGTTTTGCTCGGCGTTGGACTCGCTGGTGAGACCCGCTGCACGCTGCGTCTTGTCGGCGAGATCGGGATGCATCTTGATCAGTGCCAGTCGCAGTTCGGACGGCGCCTGCTCGACCGCCGCCTTCATCGCCATGAACAATTGAGCGATCCCGGCATACGGCCGCTTCATCGCAACCTGTTCGGCAACCCAGGGCGAATGCTCGAAGACATTGGCGAGGACCGCGACAAAGTCATCTCGGCTCGCATTGTTGAGATCGATCAACGTCGTCATGAATTCGTCCGCTGGTCCATCGATGGATGGCTCTTCGACATGCGGCGCGCAGGGTCATTCCGCGCGATGCACCGCACGCTGCAATGCACTAGTCTCCCGGTTTCCGCCGGTCGTAGGACAAACCGAACAATCCGGTCCGCTGCGTTTCCGGTTCGGGCGGCGGCGCAGCTTCCTTGGACTCGGCCGCCGGCGCTGCAGCGACCGGCACGTCCTGGCATTTCATCGAATAGACCAGCTCGCCTTTCGCAGTCCGGCCGATCGGGGCGCAAATGTCTGCTGGTACGGCCGCAGCTTTCGGAGCGGCTTTGGGCGCCGTCCGGGTCTCGGCCGCCGCCGGCGAAGCGGCCAACAGCATGACTAACAAGATTTTCGTCTTCATCGGCTGTGTGTTCTCGGATGGTGCGTGCGATTGGACTCTGCCAACGATAGACCCTGCCAAAAGTTTAGTCGCGCCCAATTATTTTGCGCACCACTTCGTGATCGCCGCCGGGCTAAGCAACGCTGTTGCAAGCACTATTTGCGGAAAACCAGGCCGAGCGATTCCTCCGGCCGGGAGCCCAAGGGAGAACCCAATGAAGAAAAACACTCGCGTTATTTACGTCGTGACGGCCGGTCTGCTGCTCGGATCGACCTTGCAAAGCGCTATGGCCTCAGAGCGCCATCGCAAGCCACAGGTTGCACCGGTTCAGCAATCGCTGTCCCGTCCGACCGACGCCTATGCGGCTTGGCAGCAACCCAGGGTAAACAGCCCCGTTTCCTCTTATTACACCGGCGGCTATTCGGCTCCGGCCGGACATTAGGCGAATTCCAGACTCTGGCGCGCCAAGACAACTTCGGCCCGATGCCTGCCCGTCCGGCCGCAGTCGCGCCCGCAACGGCTCGCTGCGCGAGCCGTTCATCCAACATCCGTTTCACCGTCAGACATGGCTACTCTGCTTCAAGGTGGTACCACCGGAGCTTCTCACGTGTGATGCAACGAATGGCGCGATCAGCGAGCCACTTTTTTGCAGTGCCGTACTGGACGACATGAACCGAGAAGCCGCCGCTGGGGTCTCCGAGCACCCCGACCTCCTCCACGGCTTCGCATCCCGGCCAGAGCCGGATCTGCCGAAGGCACTCCTGCACGAGCGCGGTCCGAACAACACCCGCCGTGTATCTCACAGAACCACTCCAAGTCCCAGGCGCATCGATCGGTCTATGCTCCAAGCGTCGGAGGCAGCGTGCGGCCAATCTTGTCGGTGAATTGCCAGACCTGATTCCGCCGAAGCAACGCAGGCTCTCCAGGCCTCAACGGTGGAAGTTCGCCTCGGTTCAAGCGACCCTGTCCCTCGGCTGCTCCTTTTCGTTGTGCTCGCCCAAGAGGTCGAGCAGGCGCTTTCGCATGATCATTCCGGGCCGATCGGAAGGCATGTGCATTTCGAGCTTCCGGCTCATGTCGACGATCGCGTCAGGGTCGGTCGATTCGAGCATCTCGCGATCCTCTGCGATGATGGCGGCGTCCCAATCGATCAGCTCCTGGGTGGAGCAATCGGCTTCGGTATCGTTGCGGAACAGCAGCTGCACGACCTGGATCTGGCCATCGGAGATCGGCGTCGCGCAATTGAAGATGATGTGACGAATGCCGGACGGATACTCCATGTCGAGGCGGCGGCAGAACGGCATGAACCATTTGTTGCGCTGATGACGCTTCGTGGTCGGATCGGTTGTGCCGCTGATCCGGAAAGCGTTCGGCGGATTGCGGATGGTGATGATCGTCTCGGCGTCGAAGCCATCCTCGGTTTCGGTGATCTCGTACTTCTCGGGCTTTGGCTGATTGATGTCGCCGAACGTCCCCTTGTGCACGAATGCGAAATGGGCATTGTCGAACGAGTTTTCCATCAGGCGGAGCGCCGCCGTGTCCCACTTTTCATAAAACTGATGGATGCGGCGATAGCCCGCCTCGTTCTCCTCGGCAATGTCGGGAATGCCGCGCAGTGGCTCATCCAGAGCGACCCAGACATAACCATACCGTGCGCTGGCCCGGAACGAGCGCGCCCTGGCGTCGGGAATCGGCTGCTCGAAGGGAAACTGCGGGACCATGACCAGCTTGCCGTCGCGGTCGTACTCCCAACCGTGATAGCCGCAGACGATATTCCCGTTGTTGCACCAGCCTTTCGACAGCTTGGCGGTGCGATGGCAGCAGCGATCCTCCAGCGCGGCCGGCTCGCCATTGGCATCCAGGAACAGCACGATCGGCTCCCCGAGCAGGGTGAACGGCTGCGGGCCGTCTTTGAGATGGTCGACGGGCATCGTTGCGTACCAGAAGCGGCGCAACACGGGTTGCTTGGTAACGAGCATCATTTCCTCCGCGGTTCAGGCAGCCAGACGCGAGACAACGCGGGCCGCATCGAATTTCAGCTTCTGCACGTCGAGGCCGGGAATCGCGCCGTCCTCGACGACAGGGCGACCACCGACCAGCAAATGGCGAACGTGCGCCGAACCTGCGCACGTCACCGGCGCGATCATGGGATCGTGCATGCCGAAGTGGCGCGGCTGGTCCAGGCCGAAGATGGCGATATCGGCCTGCTGGCCCGGCGCCAGCGTACCGATCCGCGGCAGGCCCAGCACGCGCGCACCTCCCGCCGTGGCCCAATGCACCACGTCTTCCGCGGTCACCGCGTCGGCTCCCTTCACGGCGCGATGTGTGTGCCAGCAGCTATGCATCTCGCTGATCATGTCGGCCGCCTCGTTGGAGGCTGCGCCATCCACGCCGAGCGACACCGCGCCGCCGAGCCGCGCCATCGCGTCCGCCGGTGCGACGCCGGAACCGAGACGGCAATTGGATTGCGGACAATGCGCCATGCCGGTGCCGGAGCGGGCCAGGATCTCCACCTCCTCCGGATCGAGATGTACGAGGTGCGCGAACCAGACGTCCTCGCCGAGCCAGTCGTGCTCTGCGAGCCAGTGGACCGGCCGTTTGCCATGAACCGACAAACAGAAGTCGACATAATCCGACGTTTCCGAAAGATGGCTGTGCAGCCGCAGCTTCATTCGCCGCGCGGCGGCGATCACCTCGCGCAACTCGCCAGGATCCAGCGACCAGGTGGGCGTGGTCGGCGCCAGCGCGACGTGGGTCAGGCTGTCCGGCGACGGATCGTGGAAGCGCTGCGCACAGGCCTCGACCGATTGCAGCATCCGGTCCAGCGTTTCGACCGGCATCGGCACGGACTGATCGGTATCGAAATGGCGGCTGACGGTGGCACCCCCGCGGCAGAACACGAGGCGGATGCCGAGGCTGCGGGCGACATCGAAAATCACCTGCGCCGGATCAAAGCGAAACGTGTCGCTGAACAGATAGTGGTGATCGGCGACCGTGGTGGTGCCCGAGAGAAGCAGTTCGGCGAGCGCAATCCGCGCGGCAACCGCCAAAGCCTCCTCGTCGATGGCCGACCAGAAGCGGTAGGGCACCGAACGCAGCCACCCTGCGAGCGGAAGATTGATGCCTTCGCGGACGCCTTTCATCACGCTCTGGAACATGTGGTGATGGGTCGATACGAGACCTGGATAGATCACGCAGTCTTTTGCGTCGAGCCTGCGTTCGCCTGGCTCCGGCTGCAACATGCCGATTGCGACGATCACACCGTTGCGAATCCGGATCGCACCCGTCGTTCGCATCGCATCGCCTGGCAGGCCCGTGAAGATCCCGGCGGCATTCTCGATCAGCATTGATGTCATGTCTCGGCCCGGATCTCGCTTTCATGCCAGTTTGATAACGCAAACCGCGAAAGCGCCGCCATGACGCTGAACAGCACGACGCCGGTCAACGTGATCAGGAACAGCGCCGCGAACATGCGGGGAATATCGAGCGTGAAGCCGGCATCGAGGATCTCATAGGCGAGGCCCGACGACCGCCCTCCCGTGCCCGCCACGAATTCCGCGACCACTGCGCCGATCAGCGCGAGGCCGCTCGAGATGCGCAGCCCGCCGAAAAAGTAGGGCAACGCGCCGGGGATGCGAAGCTTGATCAAGGTCTTCAAGCGGCTCGCCCGGTTCATCCGAAAGTAATTGGCAAGGCCTGGATCGACGCTGCGCAGACCCAGCGTGGTGTTCGAGATGATCGGGAATAGCGCGACCAGGGTTGCGCAGATCGTCAGCGACAGCTGGGTGTTCTTCACGAGGATGATGATCAGCGGCGCAATCGCGACCACCGGCGTCACCTGCAGCAGGACCGCATAGGGAAACAGGCTGACCTCGATCGCCCGGCTCTGCACAAACATGAATGCGATCAGGGTGCCGAGCACGGTCGCCGCGATGAAGGCCTGCAGCGTCACCCGCAGGGTCACCAGCAGGGCTCGCAGCAGTGACGGCCCGTGCTGCACAAGACTTATGAAGATATCACTCGGCTTGGGAAACAGGTACACGGGAACGGAGGCCAGGCGGAAACTGGCCTCCCACAGGCCGAACAGCACGATCCCGACGGCGACCGGAGCCGCGACCCGGACGAAGGCGTCCGATTGCAGGAGCGGCTTCATGCTTCGCTCCCGCCCGACCGAGGCAGCGAAGCTTCAGCGAGCCAGGTCGAGAGCTCCCGGCAATAGGCGGCGAACTTCGGGCTGTCGCGAAACCCGACCTCGCGCGGCTGCGGCTCGTCGATCGTCATGGTGCGGAAGATGCGGCCGGGACCGGCAGCCATGACGATGATCCGGGTCGAGAGAAACACAGCCTCATAGATCGAATGGGTGACGAACACTGTCGTGAGCTTGCGTTCCCACCATAGCCGAACCAGATCGTCGTCCAGTCTGTTTCGCGTGAACTCGTCGAGCGCGCCGAACGGCTCGTCCATCAGGAGGAGGTTGGGCTGCGTCACCAGCGCCCTGGCGATCGATACCCGCATCCTCATGCCGCCCGACAGCTGCCGCGGGTAGTGTTGTGTGAACGCCGATAAGCCGACACGCGCGATCGCATCCTCGACCAGCGGGGCCGCCTTCGCCCTGGGCATGTCGGCAAGCTCCAGAGGCAGTCGGACATTGGTCTCGACACGCGCCCAGGGCATCAGGGTCGGCTCCTGGAACACGAAGGCGAGCCGCCTCCCCTGCTGCCCGACCTGGCGGTGGTCGCCGCGCCACCACAACAGCCGACCGTCGGTTGGCTCGATCAAGTTGGCGATCAGCTTGAGCAGCGTACTCTTGCCGCAGCCGGAGGGGCCGATCAGCGTCAGGAATTCGCCGTCCGCGATCGTGAGATCGATCGGCGCAAGGCCCCGCGTGCCGTTCGGAAACAGCTTCTCCGCCGAGAGCACCTCGACGACGGGCGGGCGGCCTTCGGAGGTCGTCATCGGTTCGGTGTCGTCGTCGAACGTGTAGGGCGGCGGCAGAACGTTCATGGACGCTCCTATTTCACGCCAATCCTGAGATCCTTGACGAAACGGTCGTCAAACGACTTTTGCCAGGCGGTCTTGGGATCGAGCAGCTCGCCGGCCACCAGGAAGTCGTAGACTTGCTTGTAGCGCTCGGCGGTGATGATGCCGATACCGAGCTTCGCTGCGTCGCCGCCGTCGACCGCTTTGCTCTCCTTGAGCTTCTCGATCGCAAACGCGATCTGACCGTCGGTCATCTTGGGATTGTCGGCCTTGATCAGGCCGTTGGCCGGAGCAGGATTCTGCAAATAGTCGCGCCAACCTTCGAGCGACGCCTTGACGAAGCGAGCCACCACATCCGGCTTCTCGGCGACCATTTTCTCAGTCGTCACGATTGTCGAGCCGTAGGGTGGATACCCGCCATCGGCCAGCAGGAAGAACTTCACCTTCTCCTTTTGCTCCTGCGCCTGATATGGCTCGGATGACGGGTAGGCCTGCTGTGCCATAGTCTTGTCAGCGAAGAACGGCTGCAGGTTGAACGTGTAGGGCCGGATCTGGTCGTCGCTGTAACCGTACTTGGCCTTGAGCCACGGCCAGAACGTCACCCGCGAGGATCCCGCGATCAGCACCGGCCTGCCCTTCAGCGCCGCCAGGTCCGGCACGTCATCATGGGTCATGATCCCCTGCAGGTCGAACTGGAACGACGACGCGACAGTCACGAGCGGCAGGTTCTGCTCGCGTCCTTTCATCACCTGGATGTCGTAACCCATGATGAAATCCGCATCGCCTGCGAGCAGGAGCTGCGTGCCGTTGACCTGGGGACCACCCATCTTGATGGTCACGTCGAGACCGGCCTTGTCATAGAGACCGGTCGCCTTGGCCTGGTAGAATCCGCCATGCTCGGCCTGCGCGAACCAGCTGGTGAGGAAGGTGACCTTGTCGGCGGCCAGGGCAGGTGCGAACGACATCGCAAACATGGCGGTCCCGACCAGGGCGGAAGCAATCGTTCGGGAGGCAATCGTCATGGCCATCGTGGCTACCTTTGATCGTCCGGTGAATGCCGGCTGCGGATGACGTCAATACTGTCTGGACGGGAATGTGCTCGCGCACGGACCGCATCCTCGATGAACTCAGGATGCACGCGACCACTGTCGCCCGAAAGCATTTTGATTCGAGCGATCCGTTGCCTTTCCGGCAACGCCGATTTTTTGAGCAAGGGGCATCAAATGGCGGCGCGGATCAGCCAAATTTCGGCATGCCGGCGTCGCCCGCCTTGGCCTAAGCTCGCAGCAGCAATGACAACTTTTGAGCCTGTAGCGATGAGCTTCCGCGCGCTTTCCCCTCCTGCAATTCGTCCCCCGTTCGCACGATACAGCCACGGCATCGTCGTGCCGGCCGGACACCGCCTCGTGTTCACGTCCGGGCAGCTCGGCATCGCTGGCGACGACGAGACGGTCCCGCCGGACAGCGAGGCGCAGTCCGATCTCTGTTTTGCGAACATCGCAGCAATCCTCGCCGAAGATCGGATGACACTGGCGGACATTGTTCGGCTCAACGCCTATGTGACGGCCCGCGAGCACATGCAGGGCTACATGCGGTCGCGTGACCGGCACTTTCCCGGGACGCCGCCGTCCTCGACCCTGATGATCGTGTCCGGCTTCAGCCGGCCGGAATTCCTGGTCGAGATCGAAGCGGTCGCGGCCGCGCCGAACCCGAGCTAGAGAGCTTCCGCGCGGAGTGCATCTCGTTGCGGAGAAAGCGCGTCTTGGGACGGAACAGGCTCTAGAACCGGCGCATTTCGCGCCTGACCCTGGCCAGAAAGTGCGCACGCTTGGCCGGCGTGGCAACGTTCATGTGATAGAGCGCGAGATAGCGCGTCGTCGCCTTTGCCCCGGTGAACCACGGCAGATATCGCTTGATGAGCTTGCGCGGCGGATCGGCCATCGCAATCGCCTGCCAGCGCGGGCGGCCGTAGGTCGCAATGCCGGAGATGCGGCGAATGTGATGCAGCATCGGCCGCGCCCGCGCGGGATCGGACAGATCGAGCGCGATGCCGGGGCCGAACATGCGATCGAACCAGCCGTTGAGCATGGCCGGCGGCCCGAACGACCAGGTCGGAAACTGTACCACGATCGCGTCGGCCGCCATCAGGCGGTCGGCGTAGGCCTGATTGTTGTGCCGGTTGCGCACGGGATCATGGTAGTCGCGCCGACGTTCGGCCGTCAGGATCGGATCGAACCCCTCCGCATAGAGATCGAGCAGATCAACGGCGTGGCCGGCTTCGGCGAGCCCGGCCAGCGCTTCCCCACGGAGCGCGGCGTGGAAGCTGTCGGCAAGCGGATGGCAGTAGACATAGAGGACGCGCATGTCACGGCCCGGCAGCGACGAAACTCCGCATCTTGCCGGGATTGAGCAGATTGTGCGGATCGACCTCGCGCTTGAAGCCCAGTTGATCGGCGTCGGCGCGCTTGTAGCGGCTGCCGTCCTCGACCGTGTAGACGTGCGGATTGGCGATGAAAACGCCGCGCTCCTCATGCATCCGGATGATCTCGTTCAGCCGTTCAGCGCCGCGGTAGCGAACGACCGGCAAGCCGCTGCAGGTGACCCGGCCGCCAAAGCGGATGAACTCGAGATGTTGCAGCACCTCATCGGGAAACAGCGCCCTCATCTCGGCAACTTTCTCCATCAGGGCATCATGCGGATAGAGACATTGCAGATAGGTGACGGTGCGATCGGACTTCAGGACCTGCAGCGTGGTGTGATTCCAGGTGTATTCGTAGAGCGGCACCTGGCCCGGGCTGTCGTCGGTCGGGGTCTCCAGCGTGATGGTCCCGCGACGACCGAGCAGCGATTTAAAGCTTTCGAGCGACGGCTCGGCGATCATCGCGATCAGGATGCTCTGTCCCTCGGCCACGCATGGTCTCAACGCACCGAAGTAGGAGGGAAGCGGCCAGCTGACCGGCGACAGCAACTTCTTCGTGATGCCATCGGCAAGAGCTGCCTCGTAGCCGACCGCCACCGCATCCAGGAAGTCGTCGAAGCAGACAACGACGTCGATCCAGCGCCAGGCTGGAGCCAGCGGCATTTCCAGTGCCGTGATGATACCGGTGGTGCCATAGGCGCGGTTGATCTTTTGTGCCGCCTCGCCGCGCAATTCGATGATCCGGGGCGTTTCCTCGACGGTGACGACCCGCGCCGCCTGGATATTGCCCGGTTCGCGCAATCCGCCATACGTCACGGATCCGATGCCGCCGGAGCCGCCGGCAACAAAGCCACCGATCGTCGCCGTGCGCTTGGTGGACGGATGCATGCGCAGTTCCCAGCCCGTCGGCTGCAGCTCGGCGTCGATGGCATTGAGCTTGGCGCCCGCGCCAACCCGTATCGCTCCGGGCGCCGTCCATTCAATGGCTGACAACGCCGTGATATCCAGCAGCACGCCGCCCTGGAGCGGCACGGCCTGACCATAGTTTCCCGTACCGCCGGCGCGGACTGTCAGCGGCACGCGATGGCGCGCGCAGGCCGCGGCGAGCCGAAGGACGTCGCGCTCGTCCCGCGGGACGACGATCAGGTCCGCTGATTTATCATTCAGCAGATCATTCAGGATGGGGCTGTACCAGAAGAAGTCACGCGAACGGCGCCGCACCACCTTGTGGTCGCTGATCACCGTCATGTCGCCGAGATCGGCGACCAGCCCGTCCAGCGCGCCGGCTGAAACTTCGCTCACGATGTCTCGCCCCCGCTGCAGTGCACCTGGCTGAGCTCGGACAGGACCTCGTCCGATTTGACGACAAAGCCAAAGCACTGACGAACGTTGTAAAGCGTGGCGGCAAGGCAATAGTCCGGCGACGTCGTGGCCGTGCAATCCTGCAGCAGCAGGCAATCGTAGCCGCGGAAATTGGCGTCCTGCAGCGTGCACAGCACGCACTGGTCGGCATTGACGCCGGCAAACATCAGCGTCGTGACGCCGAGATTGCGCAGAATGCTGTCGAGCTCGGTATCCTGGAAACCCGACATCCGGTATTTTGCGACCTCGATATCGGAGGAGCCGACGGCGAGTTCCTCGACGACGGCGGCAGACCAGCTGCCACGTTCCAGCACTTTCGCCCCGGAGCGCGGCAGCGCGTCGCCGAGCCCGACGCCGGCGCCGCTCGGCTTGTAGACATGCAGCAATGCCGGGCTGAGATTGAGCCGGTCGGGCCGGTTACCCCAGTTGACCCAGATCACCGGCAGTCGGCAATCGCGCAGCACCGGCAGCAGGCGCCGTAACGGTTCGATGGGTGCACGCGCCGGCGCAATGTCGACCCCGATATGGGCCAGCCAACCGTCCGGATGGCAGAAATCATTCTGCATATCGACGATGATGATTGCGCTGCGCGCAAGGTCGATCGAAATCACCTTGCCGTCGGTCCGGAGCGTAACCGGGCGCGGCGCGGCCGGCTGTCGCACCAAATCGGCGCGGCTGTCCGACACCAGCCAGCGGTTGCGCTCGCTCGAGCCCAACGGCGTCAGCGGTTCGGCGGCCGGGTCACGGCGGGGAGCGAAGTTCATGCCTGGTGCCCCTGCAGCACGCGAAGATCCTCCGCATCGAGCTCGGCCGGCTCGCCGCCACGGATCAGCTCCGCAAATCCCTCGTTCGGCGTCATCACCGTGAGCGTGTAGAGCTTGCCGGCACCGGTATTCTCGATCACGTGCTCGGAGCCTGGATGCAGCAGCAGCGAATCGCCCTTCCGGATCGGCACCGTCCTGCCGTCACAGCTGGCAAGTCCTTCGCCGTGCAGGACGTGGAAGAACTCATGCGCAATGGCGTGCTCGTTCGGCGGCGTGGCGCCGCCGGGCCGGAAAATCTCGATGACGAAGATGTTGTCTATTTGATCGGTCGTATGATCGAACAGGATTGCGAAGTAGTTCGTGTCGTTCGGCGAGATGCGAAAGGCCTTGGCCTTGGCAAGTTGCGCGATACCGAATGCCATGCGTCGGCTCCTGTCGTGGTCAGATCGGCCCGGCCCGATCAAACGCGGTGCGGGTCGCAACCGCGGCCAGCGGATATCGGGCAATCTCGTCGACGAGCGCGACCAGGCGCGCGGCCGCGCGCTCGACCACCACCCTGCCGAGCTCGGCGGTAGCCCTGGTGGCATCGCCGCAGGCACCCTTGGGGTGGAGATCCTGGGTCTGCCAGCCGAATTTGACGACGCCTTCGAGCCCCAGCATCTCGAAATCGCGCGCGATCCGTGTCGTCGCGGGCTCGAAGTTTTCGGCCCGGCTCATCACCACGGAGTCCGGCGCCAAATGCAACATCGCGCTGGTCTCGATCTGGCCGCCGTGAATCCCGTGACGGATCTCGTCCGCGTCGAACAGATCGGTCATGTCGATCAGTTGCGGCCACATCGCCGTCGCCGCGAACATGCCCAAGCGGACGCGAAGGTCGCGGCAAACGATCTCGAGCAGCTGCGGCTGACCGCCATGCGAGTTCAGGAACAGGATCTTGCGGATCCCGGCGCGGTACACCGACTCTCCGATCTCGGACCACACTTTCCCAAGCGTTTCATACGAGAGCGTCAGCGTGCCCGGAAAAGCCAGGTGCTCGTCGGACTTGCCGTACGGCAACGGCGGAAGCACAAGCGCGGGACAATCGGGGCGCATCAACTCGACCGCGCGGGTCACGATCCCCCATCCGATCGCCGCATCGACCTTGACCGGCAGATGCGGTCCATGCTGCTCGACGGCGCCGACCGGAAGGATCGCGACCGCTCGTTCGCCATCGAGTTCGGCAAAGTCACGTGTCGAGAGATCCCACCACCAGCGAGATTTGACTGCCATTGCAAGACCCAAGCCGTTGGCCAGCCGCGCACATGCGTCGGCCACCGACGGAGGATCTTGCACGCGCATCCATCACTTCAAAGCGCTTAGATTCGGCAACCCCGTTGCCTTTTGGGCAACGCCGCGCCATGGTCGCCGCATCGTCTTTCGGATCGGTAACCATGCTGCACAGCCGCCTCCTGAGCTACATCGACGAGGTCGCGCGGACCGGGTCGATCCGCAAGGCGGCAAACCACCTCAACGTCGCAGCCTCCGCCATCAGCCGCCAGATCCTCGCCCTCGAAACGCAACTGGGCACCCCGATCTTCCAGCGTCTGCCGAAGAAGCTGATCCTGACCGCCGCGGGCGAAGTCCTGATCGGGCACATCCGGCAGACGCTGAAGGAGTTGACGCGGGCTCAGGCAAAGATCGAGGAACTCAAGGGACTGCGCCGCGGCGAGATTACGGTCGCGATGATGAGCGGGCTCGCCTCCAACCTCGTACCGGGCACGGTGAAGGAATTCCGCCTCGCCAACCCCCGCGTCAAGCTGAACCTGACGCTCTTCAATACCGGGACAGAGATCCAATCGGCGGTCGCAAATGGAGAGGCCGATCTCGGGATCGGCTTCGATTTCGCCAAAGATGCGAACCTGAAGTTGCTCGCGCGCGCGGTCGCCAAGCTTGGCGGGGTCATGGCCCCGGACCATCCATTGGCGAAACGCGCCAGTATTCGTCTCAACGACTGTGTCGACTTTCCGATTATCATTGCTGACACCAGCAGCGCGATACGACCCTACCTCGACGCCGCTTTCACCAGGGCCGCGCTGGATCTCCGGCCGATCATCGAGACGAATTCCATCGAGATCATGAGGCACGCCGCAATCCTGGACAACGGCATCACGTTCCTCACTCCGTTCGACATCGAGTTCGAACGCCGGGCGGGGCGGCTGGCTTACGTTCCGGTTCGCGAACTCACCAGTGATGCCCAGGCGCTGATGCTGATCGGTCACGAGCGCGGCAGCAGCGCCATTGCGAGTGTTCTCGCCGAGATGCTCAAGGCCATGATGCAGGATACAATCTTGTAGACCGATCACAGCGGCTTCGAGCGAAGCGGACACCGGTTCGCGTGAGGAAAACGCGTCAATCCGACAAGCTGGAGCTTCGGCGCAAACTGATGCGTGACCGCATCGCGAACCCAACTCCCGATGCCTGGCCGTTATCGCGACCCCGCCCCAACGTGCTTGCATAAATGGCCGCACGATTGAATATTCGTTGCACTGTTTGCAACGATCAGGACCATGCCGATGAGCGCCAAGCTGGAGCCGCGTCGACTGCACTATTTCATGGAGGTGCTCAATAGCGGCTCCGTGCGCGGCGCCGCTGGTGCGCTTGGCATGGATGCCTCGGCGGTCAGCCGGGCGCTCGGCCTGCTCGAGAAGGAATATGGCTCGCGCCTGCTCGAACGGCGGGGCCGCGGCGTTGCGCCAACCGACGCCGGCCAGCTGCTGGCCGCCTACCTGCACCGCCAGCAGGGCGAACGACAGGCGTTGCTCGCGCAGATGGACAGCATCCGCAAGGTCGAGTCGGGTCATATCGATCTCGTGACGGGTGAAGGCTATGTCGACTGGCTGGCCAAGAGCTGCCTGTGCCGCTTCATGCAAACCCACCCGAAGATCACGATCAGCCTCGACATCGGAAGCACCGACGAGATCGTCCAGCAAGTCGTCGGAGAACGCGCGCATATCGGTGTCCTGTTCAATCCGCCTCGCGACGATCGACTGCGCTCGCACCATTCGCAGCCGCATCCGATCAGGGCCGTGGTGCCGCGCGGGCATCCGCTGACCCAGCTCGGTCGGCCGCTCAAGCTCGCCGACCTCGCACCCTACCCGGGAGCCGCAATGCATCCGAATTTCGGCCTGCGCCAGCATGTCCAGGCCGCCGAGATCAGCGAAGGCGTCCGCCTCAATTTCGCGTTTACGACCGCCTCGTTCGATGCGCTCGCCCATTACGTGACCGCCGGACTTGGCTATGCGCTGGCATCGCGCCTCGCGATGACGGAGGCCGATGCCGCCAAGGTGGTGGCGCTGCCGATGAAGAACGCGCTGCTGCATCGTGGCCGCACCCATGTGGTCTCGCGTCAGGGACGTACGTTGTCGCCTGCCGCGATGCAGCTGCTGCGGATGATGGTCGGCGAGATGCGATCACCGGGAAGCAGTGCGCGGTAGACTGAGGCAGGCCGCGCCTTTGCGACCTCAATCGCGACGCGCCGTTGCCGGAAACCAGATCGCGACCTGCGGAGGCGGTCGAAACGGCTTCCAGCTGCCCGTCGGCTGGGCGAGGCGATCGGCAATCACCCACAGCGCCGGCGCGTGAAAGCCAAGCCCGATATGCGTCGTGTTCACTTCGACGTTTTCGCGCTCCCCACCCTCCTGCTCCAGGCAGGCGCGCCACGCCACCACTCCATCGGTGCGGGTATAGATCGATGTTGTCGGCACGGGAATCGGTTGCGCGAGGCGGCTGATCCGCTCGGCGGTCGGCGACTCATATTTCTGGCCGGTCAGAAGCCGCCAGATCGCGCGGACATTGCTCGCACCCGGAGCCGCGAACGGACTGCCGAGCGTGATGACCATCCGCACCGCCGTGGGGATCTGCCGCGCAACCTCTCGCGCGATGATGCCGCCGCGGCTCCAGCCGACCAGACTGACCTTCGAGCCGCCCTGCCTTTCGAGTTCGATGACCCGCGCCACCACGGCGGAAAGGTCCGCGTCCGGCGCGCGCACATTGCGGCCGCGGCCCCATCCATGAACCTGATAACCGAGGAACTCGAGGAATGAGCGTATGGCCAACGTCGACCGGTCATCGGCGCCGAGCCCAGGCAGAACCATGACCGGATGCCGCTGCCCCCGCGGCGCGGTCGCCAGAAGCGGCGCCGCCACGGCAAGCAGCGCCGGGATGTCGAGAAAGCCGCGCCCTTCCGCGGCAAGCAGAGCGAGCGAGGGTGGTTCGACGGTCTGCTCGTCACGTCCCATGAGTAACGTCCGTTGTTGATGGTCAAGAAGAGCCCTTGCAACTGTGCATCGCCCGGCGAGCACGAGACGTCAGTTCGGCGGTGCGGCCTTTCCGAACACCCCGCCGATGGCCCGCAACAGCCAACTCGGCTGATACTTGATCCATTGGACCGCCAGCTCGTTGGCAAGTCCTGCGACATGTACCGGCTTTCCCGCCATGCAGGCGCGGTAGCCCTCCTGTGCGACGGTCTTCGCATCCATGATCATCATGCTCGGCATGTTGCCGAGATTGGTGCCGTGGACCATCCCGGTATCCGTCACGCCGGGACATAACGTCGTCAGCGTGATCTTGCTGCCGCTCAATTCCTGGGACAACGCCTCGCCGAACGACAGCACATAGGCCTTCGACGCGGCGTAGACCGCAAGGTTTGGCACCGGCATGAACGCCGCGACTGACGCAACATTCAGGATCCGTCCACTGTTGCGCTCGAGCATCGGCGCGAGGAAGAGACGAGTCAATGCCGTCATGGCGACGACATTGACCTGCAGCAGCCGCAACTGGTCATCGAGGCCGATTGCGCTGACGCGTCCTTCGAGCAAGATGCCGGCGTTGTTCACCAAGAGGTCGACCCGCACGCCGGCGTCCTTCAGCGAATCGAACACCGCCTGCGGCGCCGCCGGCTCGCTCAGATCGGCGGCAACGATGGTCACCTTGGTGCCATGATCGGCCTTGAGCTCGCGGGCGAGCTCCTGCAGCTTGTCGCGGCTGCGCGCCAGCAGCACAAGGCTGAAGCGATTGGCCGCGAGCACGCGCGCGAGCTCGAGCCCAATGCCGCCCGATGCGCCGGTCACCAGCGCGCATTGACCTTCATTTCCGCTCACCGACATGAGGCGCCTCCCTTCGCTGCCAGAACGGTTCTGCGCAATCCACGAACGGCGCGCGCAACAAGCCGACCCCGCGCCAGCCGACGTTCGTCGCGCTGCGCCAGCCCGGCAGGCGTGCCGGCGCACTTCCGGTCGGCAGCATATGTGCGGGAGAACCGTTCGATCGCCCGCAGCAACGCCTGGGCCTGCTCGAATTGATCGGCCGTTTCGTTCACCTCGCCAAGCGATTTGCGCAACGGCTCCAGCACCTCGATCCGGTCGACATGGCCCGACAGTCGGGCCTGCGGATCGCGATTTTGCGTCGCCGGCATCACATCACCGAACGATCTTGGCCGATCGCCCTGACAACGTCGAGGGCGACGGCCTCGACCGGCTGCAGTCCGTCGACGGTTCTGAGGATGTTCCGCGATCGATAGTAGTCGACCAGCGGTGCGGTCTGCTCGTTGTAGGCGTCGATACGCAGCTTGAGCGTTTCGTGGTTGTCGTCGGCGCGCACCGCGCCGCCCTGCTCTCGCGCTTCGCGGGCCCGCGCCTCGATCCGATCCAGCAACACCGTCTCGTCGGCCTGGAGCTCAACGACGTGGTCGATCGCAAGACCTTCGGTATCGAGCAGATCGTCGAATCTGACCGCCTGTGCCATCGTCCGCGGGAAGCCGTCGAGCACAAAGCCACGCTCGGCATCCGCTTGCGAGATGCGTTCGATCACCGCGGCGATCACGAGCTGATCCGGAACCAGCCCACCACTCACCATGATATCCTTGACCTTCCGTCCGATGCCGGTGTCCGCGTCGACCGCAGCACGCAGCATGTCGCCAGTCGAAAGGTGCGGTATGTCGTACTCCTCGACCAGGCGCCTCGCCTGCGTTCCCTTGCCCGCACCGGGCGGCCCCAGCAGAACGATCCTCATCGCATGTGTCCCGATATTCGCTTGATCACCGGCAGATTTCCGACGGAGCGTCGAGCAACCCGGCTCCGTGCGGGCCGGGTCGCCCGAATGATCCTCATGCCATCGCCAGCCGCGCACTGGGAGCAGGCCGCATCGACAGCAGCAACAGCAATCCCGACAACACGTAGAGCGCCATCACGAAGTACATGCTGTAGATGTTGTCGCCGGTGCCTCGCACGATCAGTCCATTGATCGAAGGGCTGATCGCCGGACCGAGGTTGCCGAGACTGCTGATCAGCGCAAGCCCTCCGGCGGCGGCGCCGGTGGAAAGATATTCGCTGGTCAGCGCGAAGAACAGCGGCGTCGCCGACGCAATTCCGATCACCGCAAAGGACAGCGCAAGGATTGATCCGACGAGGTTGCCTTGCAGCATCGTGGTGATGAACAGGCCGAAAGCGGCGATCGCGACGCAGGCGGCATAGTGCCAGCGACGCTCGTGCCACTTGTCGGAGTGGCGGCCGATCAGGATCATGCCAATGACGCCGGCGGCATTCGGGATCGCGGCATAAACGCCGACAAGGAACAGATCCTTGACACCCCAGCTCTGGATCAGGGTCGGCATCCAGAACACCATCGTATAAGTCGCGCCGAGCAGGAGGAGATAGACGAACGACAGCACATAGACCTTGGGGTCCTTCAGCATCTGCCCGAACGTTCCAGAGGGTTCGCTCGCGATGTCTTTCTCATCGTGCTGGAAGGTATCTTCGAGCAGGGCTTTCTCGTCCTTCGAGAGCCACGCGGCCTGCGCGGGCTTGTCCTCGAGCAAGGCGTAAACCAGGATGCCAAGAATCAACGCCGGCAGACCCTGGACGAGGAACAGCCACTGCCAGCCGTGAAGGCCGCCGGCACCGTCGAGATATTTCAAGATCGAGCCGCATAGCGGGCCGGCGATCACAGACACGATCGTTGTCGCCGACATGAAGGTGGCGATCACCTGCCCGCGCCGCGCCGACGGATACCAATAGGTGAAGTACAGAATCACGCCGGGAAAGAAGCCGGCCTCGAACACACCGAGCAGGAACCGGACGAGATAGAACTGGAACGGCGTCGACACGAACATCATGGCGGCGGCCGCGAGCCCCCATAGCACCATGATGCGCAGCAGGGTCTTACGCGCACCGATCCGCTCCAGCAGCAGGTTGCTCGGCACCTCGAACAGAAAATATCCGACGAAGAAGATGCCTGCGCCCAGACCGTAGACCGCATCGTCGAACGGCAGCGTCTGCTTCATCTGCAGCTGTGCGTAGCCGATATTGATGCGGTCGAGATAGGCGATCATATAGGCGATCAACAAAAGCGGGATCAGGCGCCAATCGATCTTCGAGAACAGGGATTTGTGCGCCGGGCTTTCCAGTACCGACAGAGATCCCTTTGCGGCGGGTGGGTGCATCCTGGTGTCCTCCAAATGTTCTTTTGATTCCGGCGCCGAGCGGGAGACCGCGGTGGCGTCCCCAGCCCCGGCGATGTGACGCGTTGAAGGCCCGGGCGCCTAGCTGGCCCGGCTCGCCTTGTCGTTTGCGGCGGCCGGCGGCACCTCGTCTGTCTGGATGACCGTCACCGACGCCGCGGCCGCCGATGCCGCCTTCGGTTGAGCCGCAGCCTGCGTTGTCAGCTCGACGATCTCGGCCTCGACCGGCGGCAGGGCTTCGATCGCGCGCAAGGCCGCCCGGAGATGCTCGATCATCTCGTAGGACTCGTCCTGCGTGAGGACGCGCCGGCATGCCGTCAGACCGAATTCGAGCAGGCCGGCATAGCTGTGCACCGTGATGTTCAGCGCGCTGCCGTGATAGGGGATCGAGACCGGGAAATAATGCACCATCCGTGCGCCGGCCATGTAGAGATTCTGCCCTGGTCCCGGCACATTGGAGATCAGCACGTTGCCCGCCGCCGGCATGCGGCTGGCGAGGTTGGAGCGCCCAAGCAGTGAGGCGAGCCCGGTCATCAGCCACGGCGAACCCGTGATCGGCACATCGACACCGAGCACCGGCTTGAGTTCGCGCACCACCGCCTTGGCCGCCTCGGATGACGCATGGATCGCCTTGAAGCGGGTCGGCAGGTCATCGATATCGGTCGCCAGGTCGACGCGTACCGCGGAGACCTGGTTGTTCATCGCCTTGTCGCCTTCGGCACGCAGGCTAACCGGCACCATCGCGATCAGGGCCTCCTTGGGCAGCAGGCCGCGCTCGGCGAGGAAGCGTTGCAGCGCGATGCTGCACATCGCCATGACGATGGTGTTGACGGTGCCGCCGACACGCTTGCCCAGGACCTTGATGTCGGCAAGCGGCAACGACATCGTACTGTAGGAGCGCTGATTGGTGATGGAGTCGTTGAACACCGTCTTCGGGGCCAGCCCGAGGCTGAGCGAGCGCTCCCCCTTTTGCGACCGCTGGCTGGCAACCACGCTCGCGGCCGTGCCGAGCGCCTTGGCCGCCGTCGGCAGGAGCTCCGCGAGCTTGCGATATTGCTGGGCCGCGTTGTTGGCCGCCGCCTGCAATAGCTCGGTCACGCCGAGCTGGTATTGCACGGCGGCGCGCTTGCGCCGTGGCGGCGGCACCTCGCGCATCTTGGGCGAGACATCATAGAGCACCTTGGCGAGTTCGACACCGGCCTTGCCGTCGACGCCGCTGTGATGCGCCTTGGTGTAGAACGCGACCTGGCCGTTCTCGAGGCCATCGATGACATACATCTCCCACAGCGGACGGCTGCGGTCGAGCAGCGAGGCGTGCAACCGCGCAACGAGTTGCTCGAGCTGCGCCATGGTGCCTGGCCGCCGCAAGGTGACGGTCCGCACATGATAATCGAGCTCGATATCATCGTCCTCGATCCAGACCGGCTCCGCGAGCTGGAAGGGCATCTGCGCCAGTTTGCGGTTCAGCAATGCCGAGAGATGGAGACGCTTGCCGAGCATCTCCTTGACATCCTCGTAGTAGTCGCCCTGATAGCCCTCGGGGAGATCGAAGACCATCAAGCTGCCGACATGCATCGGCGTCTCCGGCGTTTCGAGATGCAGGAACGATGCATCCATGCTGCTGAGTTGATCCATTCTTCCCTCCGATAACTCTGTGACGGCGATCGCCGTCTTGATGACCGTATGCCGATATCTCGCGCGTCACGGTCATTGCATTGCGGTCAGGCCTGATACCTCTCCGCCGCTGCCGATCCGGTTCACGCAGGCGCTCTCAGGCCCGCGCCCGGGCCGCGCGCTCTTCCTCGTCGTACAGCTCCTTCTTCGAAAGCTTGCCGACCGCGGTCTTCGGCAGTTCGGCGCGAATATCGAGCGCCTGCACCATCTCGTGCTTGCCGAGCTTGTCCTTCAGGAACGCCTGCAGCTCTTCGAGCTTGAACGGCTTGGCATCCGCCTTCAGCTTGATGAACGCCTTCGGCGACTGGCCGCGATATTCGTCACGGATGCCGATCACGGCGACCTCCTCGACCGCCGGATATTTGTAGATCGCCTCCTCGAGGACGCGCGGATACACGTTGAATCCGCTGCACAGGAGCATGTCCTTGGTGCGGTCCACGATGAAGATGAAGCCATCCTCATCCATGTAGCCGACGTCGCCGGTGCGCAGGTAGCCGTCTGCGGTCGTCACCTCGGCAGTGGCGTCCGGCTTGTTCCAGTAGCCCTTCATGACATTCGGGCCCTTGATGCAGATCTCGCCGCGCTCGCCGAGCGGGACGTATCCGCTGCCGTCGTCGACGTTGAGGAACTTGATGACGATGCCGGGCATCGGCATGCCGCAGGAGCCGGCCTTGCGCATGGCGCCATGCTGCGCCGGCGTGTAGGTGCCACTCGGCGAGGTCTCGGTCATGCCCCAGCCTTCACTCAAATTGCAGCCGGTGATCGAGGCAAATTGCTGCGCCACCTCGAGCGGCAGCGGCGCGCCGCCGGATCCGCAATATTTCAGCGCGCGCAGGCTGTGCTTCGGCGTCTCCGGATGGTTGATCAGCGCGGTGAACATGGTCGGGACCCCGCAGAAGACACTGACCGACTTCGTCGAGATTTCCTCGAGCGCGGCTTTCGGATCGAAACGGACGTGCTGGATGATCTCCGCACCCATCAAGACGCCGAACAGCACGTTCACGGAAAGCGCGTAGATGTGGAACGGTGGCAAGACGGCCAGGAAGCGCTCTTGCCCATCGACCAACACCGGTGGCGAGCCGGCCGTGGTCGCCCGGTACTGCTGGCACGCGCTGGTCAGGTTGGCGTGGGTGAGCATCGCCCCCTTCGGCAACCCTGTCGTCCCGCCGGTGTATTGCAGCACGGCGATCGTCTCGCGCGGATCATCGATCGGATAGGCCCGGTAGGCGCCATCATTATGGGTCAGCTGGCCGAAGCTGATGTGATGATCATCCCAGGCGACTTCGCTCAGCTGCTTGGTCGCCTTCATCTCGTTGACGACGGTGTCGGGGTCGGCCGTGATCTCGCCAAGCGAGCCGACCACCAGCTTCTTCAATCTCGTCTTGCCCAGCATCGCCGCCATCTGCGGATAGAGCGAAACCATGTCGAGCGTGATCAGGATGTCGGTCTTGCTGTCCTCGATCTTGTGTTCGAGCACCATGGCGGCGTCCAGCGGCGAGTAATTGACCGCCGTGCCACCTGCCTTGAGGATGCCGAAAAACGAGATGATGTAGTGCGGCGTGTTGGGCAGATAGAGGCCGACATGAACGCCCGGCTTCACGCCGAGCAGCTGCAGCCCCTTGGCCACACGATCGGTGAGCCGCCCGAGCTCGGCATAGCTGATCCGCTTGCCCATGAAATCGATCGCGGGACGATCCGGCCATTTGGCAACGGCATCGCCCAATATCTTCTGCACGGGTCCGGCAGCGATCTCGATGTCCCAGCGCACGCCGTCGGGATAGGATCGGATCCAGGGCATGTCGTTCATGAGATCTCTCCCTTCTATGGTCTCTCGGATCAGACGGCGGTCACGCCGCCGTCGACCGCGATGGTCTGGCCGGTGATGAATGCACAGGCATCGGAGGCGAGGAGCGCGGCGACGCCCTTGAGGTCTTCGGGGCCGCCCTCGCGATTCATCGGCGCCATATGCGCGGTCGCGCTCTGGTCGAGCTGCGCGGTCATCTTGGTCGGGAAATAGCCCGGCGCGATCGCGTTGACGTTGATGCCGAGCGGCGCCCATTCATTGGCGAGCGTGCGGGTCAGGTTGACGACCGCGCCTTTGCTCGTGTTGTAGGCCAGCGTCGGCGTGCCTTCCGGATAGCAGCCGGTAAGGCCCTGGATCGACGCGATGTTGATCACCTTACCGCTCCGCCGCGGCACCATGCAGCGGCGGCCGACCTCCTGGGTGGCGATGAAGATCGCGGTTACATTCAGGTTGATCACCTTGTTCCAGCCGTCGAGCGTATGCTCGATCGTGGCGGCACCCCAGGACGTCCCGGCATTGTTGACGAGGATGTCGATCGGGCCCAGCGCGGCCACGACCTGCTCGATCATCGGCGCGATTGTCTCCAGCCTGCCCATGTCGCAAACCACCGGGAGCGCCTCGATGCCAAGCCCTTTGAGGTGAGCAGCCGCGGCATCGAGCTCATCCCGCTTGCGCGCGGTGATCGCGACCTTGGCGCCGAGCTCGCCCAGCACCTCGGCGATCTGAAGACCGAGACCTCGCGATCCGCCCGTGACGAGCGCGACGCGACCCGTCAAGTCCTGCAACTTGGCCAGACTCATGGCTTTCCCCCGATGGTTGGCGCCTCGCACGCGCAGCACTACTTCGGCTGCAACAGCTTCTGAAGGTTCGTAAGGTTCTCCTGCATGCGCTCCTGCATGACCTTCCAGGCGTTGTTGCGCGCCTGCGCCTCCAGCTGCGACAGCTCGCGGAAATCCGCGACCGCCTTCTCGACCTGCTGTCTGGCGGTCTCCGTCTGCTTCGTCATGGCTTCACCGCTCGCGAAGCCCTTCATCGCCGCCTGCCACTGCGCGAGCGTCTCCTGCAGGATCTCGTTGCGCCGGCTGACCAGCGCCTGGATGCCTTCGTAGGCCTGCCGGTTCGCCTCCACCAACGCTTCCATGTCCTTGCGCTGCCACTCGACCAACGCGGCCATATCGAACCCGGGCAGCGCGAACTTCTCGGCCATTTTCTTCAGATCGCCGAGCCACGGCATCGCGCCCGTGCCACCTGCGTCGGATTGCCTGTCATCGGTCCCCATCGACGTCCTCCCTCTGGTGCTTGGCTGGCGGCGCCGAAACGCCGATCCTTGGACTACGCGTCAGGCCGCCGGCCAGCGCGGCCGAAACAGGGCGACGCTGTCATTGGCTCGATCCGGATCGGGGTAAACCATGCCGCGGAGACCGCTGCGGTCGAATGGCGACCATTCACCCTCCCCGAGCGCGAGCCGGTCCGCGATCGCATAGAGCACGGCCGGATTGTGTCCGAGCCCGCAATGACTGCCTTCGACCTCGATGTTCTGCGTCCGGTCGGCATGCTGCTCGCGGCAACCCCACCACGAGACGATGCCGTCGGTGCGTGAGTAGATCGCCGTGCTCGGTACCGGCGGCGGCAACTTCATCATGTCCCTGTCGGGCCAGTCGTCGACCTGGCGCTCGCTCAGGATCTCGTAGAGACGCCAGGCATTGCTTGCCTTCGGCTCGTTGGCGAACGGGCTGCCGAGCGTGATCACCTGGCGGACCAGATCGGGTGTGCGCCGCGCAATCTCGCGGGCAAAGACGCCGCCGAGGCTCCAGCCGATCAGGCTGACCTTGCGCTTGTATCGCTCGGCAAGCTCGGCCAGCCTTGCGTCCATGGCTGCCTCGACGCCGGGACGCGGTCCGCGATTGGGTCCAAGCTTCCAGCCATGTACTGCGTAGCCTTGCGCCTTCAGGTAGGCGCGCAACGGTCGCGTCGAGATATCGCTGGCGGAGAGCCCCGGCAATACGAGGACCGGATGTCCGTCGCCGCGCGGCGCGCGGCGAAGCAGCGGGTAGCTTGCGAAGAACGCCTGCAGCTCCCAGATCCCACGCACCTCGAGCGCGAGCAGCAATTGCGACGGCGGCGCAGAGCGGTCGACGACCGTATTCATGCAGAATGTCCCCTCCCGGATCATGCAGTGTGTCCCGCACGACCCGACATTTTATGATTGCTGCCTCGCTCCGCGAGCGGCTCCGTGCGGACCCGATCGCGCAACCGCGCATCCTCTTGGTCTCAAAACGCTATCGAGCGGGTCAGACCCGTAAAAGGTGCAATTGGCCCGCTTGACCGGTTAGTTTGGGACATCCGCCAATAAATCTTGCGTCCCTGCTGCGATGCTTGATGCCGGGCGATCGCGGAAGTCCGAAGGGCTCTTGCCGGTCCAGCGGACAAAAGCGTGACGGAAGTTCGCCGCGTCGCTGTAACCGAGCCGCGCGGCGATCTCGTCATTGGTCATTTGCGTGTTGCGCAGATAGCCGACGGCGAGCTGCATACGGACCTCGGAGACGATCTGCCGGTAGGTTTTCCGCTGCAGCTGTAGCCTGCGGCGGAACGTCCGCGGATGAATCGCGAGTTCCGCCGCCATTGCCTCGATGCTCGGAAAGCGGCCGGGATGCTCGACGAGCCGTCGCCGGATGTCGGCGGCGAGGCCGTCGTCCCGCGCGACATGATCGAACAGCTGATCATAGAATCGACCTGCCGTCGCCCTGGTCATCTCGTCGGGGCAGACCGCCGGACGGTCGATCCAGGCCGCGTCGAATTCCAGTGCGTTCTTGCACTGACCGAACTCGACCGGACACTGGAAGATGCGATCGTAGGTCCCGGCATGCGGCGGCGGCGCATAGGCGGCGCTCAGCTTCGAGAAACGGAACGAGCTGCCATAGACGTCACGGCTCAGCGTCTGATAGGTCGCAAAGGCGAATTCAAGCGCGAAGCGATAGACGTCATCGGCCGGATCGCGTGAGAGCAGAGGCTCGAGCAGACAGCTCACCGTATCGTCCTTGCGGGCAAGGTCGATGTCGGCGACCGTTCCGAGGATGCGACCATACTTGGCCGCGAAGTCGATGACTTCGGCTCGGGTCCGGCTGCTCAGCATGGCATAGCCATACATGCCGTAAGCCATGACATGCATTCGTTCTCCGGCGCGAAACGCGACCGACGGATCCCGCGACAGCCGCATCGCATTGCGAAAGACCGTCGCGACCTGCCGATAGGAGACGCGTACCGACGAATCCCTCAGGTCGGCACGCGTCAAATTGGCCCCGCCGAGCGCGCGTGACGCGGAGATCCCGTCCTCGGCCAGGACGTCCACCACCGCAGCGATCCGTTGCGGCGAATAGAGACACTGCAGGAGATTTGGTGACGGGTGATACACGAGCTTCCTCGTCCGCCTTGCGCGCCCGTTTCCGGTCCCGCAATCCGGGAGGGTAGTAAGCCGGACCAGGCAGCGGAAGGTTCGATTGGTCGCGTTTGGGGGTGAGTTCCGGACAAGACCGGCCAAAAGAAAGACCGCCGAGGGAGGGCGGTCCAGGTTGGGAGAACGCGATCGCGAGCGCAACCACGGCGCCGAGCTTACGCGCGCTTCGGCCGCGCAAAAGGTTCGATTGAACCAATTTGCCGGTGAACTACGGACAGAGCCGGCGAAGCGTCGCTTGGATATCTCGGGCTCTAAAGACCCGCGTCGCCCCGGAACTCGGATGGATTTCTGCCGGTCCAGCGCGAAAAGGCGTGACGGAAGTTGGCCGCGTCGCTGTAGCCGAGGCGGCTCGCGATCTCCTCATTGGTCATGCGCGTCTTGCGCAGATACTCGATCGCGAGCCGCATGCGCACCTCCGCAAGCAAGCCGCGATATGAGGTTCCCTCCGCCTCGAGCCTGCGCCGCAGCGCGCGGGGATAGATGTCGAGCTGCTCGGCGATCGCCTCGATACTTGGATAACTGCCGGGCTGCTCGATCAGTATCCGGCGGATATCGGCGGCAACGCCGCCGGCGCGGTTCACCTCGCCGAGGATCTCCTCGCACATCTCCCGCGCCATGGCGTGGGTACGCGGATTTGCCAGCGCCCGCGGGCCGTCATTGCGTACGTATTCGTATCCACAGTGATGCTGATTGAACAGAATTGGGCATCCGAAAAGATCACGATACGCCGCTGTGGGCTGCGGCGGCGCATAGTCGAGCAGCACGCGCGAGAACCCGAAGCCCTGACCGGAGCGGTCGCGAATGGTCGTCAGATGCGCGGCCAGTGCGAACTCCACCGCGAAGCGATGCACACTCTCGGTCGGATTCGGCCAGTGCATGGGTTGGAACGTCGCCACCACCGTCCCACCATCATAAGAGAGGCCAAAATCGCAGAAGGGACCCACCACGCGGATGTATCGCGCTGCGAAGTCGCGGGCCTCCGCGTGGGTCGCACTGCTCAGCAGCGCGTATCCGTACATGCCATAGGCGGTAACATGCATTCGCGCGCCGGAGCGCAGCGCGATGGCGGGGTCCCTTGCCAGTTGCAGCGCATTGCGGATCACCGTGTCCAGCTGCCGATAGGATATTCGCGTCGTATGCGACTCGAGCTGGCCGATCACAAGCCCGGTGCCCTCGAGAACCTCAGATGGATCAATGCCCTGCTCGCGAAGCTCGGCCGCGATGGCCGCGATCGAATGAGGCGGGAAGATTCGCTGCGCGAAGCTGGGCAGCATTCGGCTCGGCGATTGGCTTGCGTGCGAGTCTTGCCTAGTCATTCCGATCGCATGTCCCTCGCATTCCGCGCGTTCCCGCTCCACGATTGATTTACCGCTCCAAGCGTAAGCCCGATCGCGTGCGCGACGCAATGATCGGGTACCCGCGCGCTGCGCGCGCCGCATTCCGCGTCCGGAAGTCACCCGGTCGGCGGTCCAATCGCACCTTTCTCCGCCTCGCGAGATCGCTAGGCTCGCGATGCCTTGCTCGACAACCGGCACGCAGCCGGAGGGCCCGCACGGACCACGGCAAGCGCCATCAAGGGAGGAGCGGATGCGACGGGAGGACATTCTCAAGCAGCTGACGACGCCAATCGGCGCCCCGGCATTTCCCCGCGGGCCGTTTCGCTTCACCAACCGCGAATACCTCAACATCCTGTATCGCACCGACATCGAGGCGTTGCGCGCCGTCGTTCCCGAGCCGCTCGAGATCGACGATCCGCTGGTCCGCTGGGAAATCATGCGGATGCCCGACACCTCCGGTCTCGGCGACTACACCGAATGCGGCCAGGCCGTCCAGGTGCGCCTTGGCGACGAAAAGGGTGAGTACCTGCACGCGATGTACCTCGATAGCCTGCCGGCGCTGGCGTCCGGCCGCGAAATCAGCGGCTATCCCAAGGTGATCGGCAAGCCGAAGCTCTATATCGATTCCGACACGCTGGTCGGCACAATGGATTATGGCAGCCTGCGCGTGGCCACCGCGACGATGGGTTACAAGCACCGCGCGCTGGACCTCGAAAAGGCAAAGGCCGAGATCTGCGTACCGACCTTCATGCTGAAGATCCTGTGGACCTATGACAGTCCGAAGCCGGCGGGCGAGCCGCGCATCTGCGAGCTGCTGCGCTCCGAGATCACCGACATCACCGTCAAGGGCGCCTGGACCGGCCCGGCCCGGCTGGAGCTGTTCGCCCACGCATTGGCCCCGATGGCCGATTTTCCGGTGCGCGAGATCGTCGCGTGCAGCCACATCATGACCGACTTGACGCTGTCCCGCGCCAAGCGCTGCCACAACTATCTCGATCAGCCGCGGTAAGCGGACACGTCGGAGAAAGCCATGCCATCATCCGCAGATCGCGCAGCGGCGCTCAACCGCTATCGCAATGTGTGCGTTATCGGGGCCGGAGTCATCGGCTCCTCCTGGGCGGCGCTGTTTCTCGCGCACGGGCTCAATGTCGTGATCAACGATCCGCAGCCCGGCATCGAGGCCACGACCAAAGACGCCCTGATCAAGATCGCGCCGACATTGCTGAAGCTCGGCCTGCCGCACGAGGGGTTGGAGCGCAACCTGCGCTTCGAGCCGGATCTTGCGCGCGCCGTCGCCGGTGCCGACCTCGTGCAGGAGAACGGCCCGGAGAAACCCGAATGGAAACAGCAGCTCTGGGCACAGATCGAGGCAGCGGTGCCGAGGCATGCGTTGCTGTTGTCGTCGAGCTCGGCGCGGCCGGCCACCGAGCAGGCGCAGGAGATGAAGGATGCCAGCCGGCTGCTCGTCGGTCATCCCTTCAACCCGCCGCATCTGATCCCGCTCGTCGAGGTCGTTCCCGGCGAGCAAACCGATCCGCAGGCCACCGCCGACGCCGTGGCGTTCTACGAGGCGCTCGGCAAGGTGCCGCGGGTGCTCAAAAAGGAGATTCAGGGCTTTGTCGCCAACCGGCTGCAGCGCGCGATCATGCGCGAGGCCTGCTATCTCGTGCAGGAAGGTGTCGTGACGGTCGACGAGTTGGACGACATCGTCACCAGCTCGATCGGGTTGCGCTGGGCCGTGAACGGGCCGTTCAGCTCGTTCCACATGGGCGGCGGACCGAAGGGACTCGAATCGTTCTTCCAGCACCTCGGCAAGAACATGGCCGCGTCGTTCAAGGTGATTCCGCAGGTCGATCTCGACGAGGCGCTACAGCGCAGGATCATCGACCAGGCCGCGGCGTCTTTCGGCAGGACGCCGATCCCGCGGATGGAGCGCGAACGTGACGACACGCAGGTGGCGCTGCTGCACGTACTGGCGGCACGCAACGGCAAGGATCGCACATAGTCGAGCTCTCAAAGCTGCGCGCGCTCGCAGACACAGGCGCTCGCGATCTTTCGGAATCCAGACGCGCCCGGGAGGATCCTCGGGCATCAAGCGGAGACGAACGCTCATGAGCATCTTCGAGGGATTGAAGGTCATCGACTGCGGCAGCTTCATCGCCGCGCCAACCGCCGCGACACTGTTGGGAGACTTCGGCGCCGACGTGATCAAGATCGAGCCGCCCGGCGCAGGCGACGCGTTCCGTCAGGTGCCGAAGCTGCCGGGCATGCCGAGATCGGACCAACCCTATGGCTGGTTGCTCGACAACCGCAACAAGCGCGGCCTTGCGCTGGATCTATCGAAGCCCGAAGGCCAGGCGGTGCTGCATCGCCTGGCCTCCACCGCCGATGTCTTCATCACCAATTATCCGCTTGCCGTCCGCAGGAAGCTCGCGATCAGCTACGAGCGACTTGCCGCGGCGAATGATCGGCTGATCTACGCATCCTTCACCGGCTATGGCGAAACCGGCGACGAGGCGGGAAAGCCGGGCTTCGATGTCACTGCCTACTGGGCGCGTTCGGGCCTGATGGACATGGTGCGAAGCGACGCCAGTACGCCGCCGGCGCGGGCGCTCGCCGGCATGGGTGATCACCCGTCGGGCGTTTCGCTGTTCGCGGCCGTCGCGGTGGCGCTGTATCAACGCGAGCGCACCGGCCGCGGCACCCAGGTCGGCTCCTCGCTGCTCGCCAACGGCGTCTGGTCGAACGGCATCATGGCGCAGGCGGCGCTGTGCGGGGCGACGTTCACGCCGCGGCCACCACGCGAGAATTTGTTCAATGCGCTCGGCTGCTACTACCGCTGCCGCGACGGCCGCTGGCTGCTGCTCGCGATCGTCAACGAGCAGCGTGACTTTCCGACCGTGGCGAAATGCCTCGGCCTCGACGACCTGCTCACTGATCCGCGCTTTGCCAAGCAGGCCGATCGCTTCGCCCGTTCCGCGGAACTGATCGCACTGTTCGACGCGGCATTCGCGACACGGGACCGGGACGAATGGCGGGCGCGCCTCGATGAAGCAGGGGTCGTCTTCGAATGCGTTGCCGAGATGGGCGACCTGTGCACCGACCGGCAAATGCTGGCATCCGGCGTGCTGGTGCCGTTCGAGAACGACGAGATGCTGACCATCGACAGCCCGTTCTTTGTCGACGGTGCGACCAAGGTGAAGCCGCGCAAGGCGCCCGCGGTCGGCGAGCACAGCACGCAGATCTTGCGCGAGGCCGGCTACGATGACGCGGCCATCGCCGGGATGCGCGAAAACAAGATCCTGGCATGATACGCTGACCACCGGCCGCCTTCATCGCGCGCACAAGAAAAAGGCCGCGCCCTCGGGTGAGGAGCGCGGCCAGTCTCGAGGCGCCCGAACCGGGGGGCACCACAGCGGCGATGCGGCGCAGCTGAGGTTCGGAGGACGCCCCCGAGCAGAAACGATCAGCGCCCGACGCGTCCGTTACTTCTTGACCAGCCATCGCGCTTACTGTCGATCGCCAATCTATGCGTGGAGTTCGACCACGAGGAGGTTCGACGAGGCCGGTTCGGAGGTGACTTATGGACAGCGCGGCGTAACGAACGGTCAGACGGAGCGTTGTCCTGCCAGCGCGGTCTTCACATCGGCGAAGAGACCCGGAAGTCGGAGGGGCTCTTTCCGGTCCAGCGGATGAAGGCATGCCGGAAGTTGGCGGCGTCGCTATAGCCCAGCCGGTTCGCGATCTCCTCGTTGGTCATCGCGGTCTTGCGCAGATATTCGATCGCAAGCCGCGTCCGCACCTCGGCGAGCAGCTCACGATATGATGTATCCTCCGCTTCGAGCCTCCGCCGCAGCGCGCGAGGATGCATCGAAAGCCTCTCGGCGATCGCCTCGATGTTCGGATACCTGCCGGGCTGCTCGATCAGCACCCGCCTGACATCGGCAGCGATCCCGCCGGCATGATTGACCTCGGACAACACCTGCTCGCACATCTCGCGCGCCATTCCGTGGGTGCGAGAATCCGCCAACGCCACCGGCCCGTCGGCCTGCGACAGCTGGTACCTGTACTCGTTGCCGCGCTGGCGAAACAAGACCGGGCAGTCAAAGATCACCTGGTAGGCGCGGGCATGCGCCGGTTCGCCATAGGCGAGGGAAATCTGCGAGAAGCGGAATGACTCGCCCGCCAGGTCCTTCATCGTTGTCAAATGCGACGAAAGGGCGAACTCGGCTGCGAAGCGATGCACGTCCTGCGTCGGATTCGGCCAATGCAACGGCTCGAACGCACAGACGACCGCCGCGCCGTCATACGAGTATTTCGCATCGCACAGTGGGCCAACGACCCGAAGGTATCGATTGGCGAAGGCGCGCGCATCGTCATAGGTCGCGCTGCTCAGCAATGCATATCCGTACATTCCGTGCGCCGTCACCCGCATGCGCTGTCCGGCATGGAGTGCAACGGTCGGTTCGTTCGACAGCCGCAATGCGTTGCGAACCACGATGTCGATCTGCCGGTACGAGATACGCGTCGTGTGAGCTTCGAGCTGATCCTCGGTCAAGCCGGTGCCCGCCAGCGCCACGGACGATCGAACCTGTTGCCTGCCGAGCTCGGCGATGATGGCAGCAATCAGCTGCGCCGAATACACATGCTGGTCGAAATCCGGCGGCAATTGACATTCCGGCACGGCGTCTCGCAGACGCCTTCCAGCGCTCATGGTCGTATTCCTCCCTAGGCTTGGAGTCTTGCTTAAATCGAAATCATTCGCAATGCTGGCGGCAGCTGGCCGGCTACCCCTATCCCCAGCAACGGGCAGCGCGCACGCGGACCGCATCCGGCGACGCCGAATTCGGTCGCGAGGTATTTCGTCGGCGCCGCCGTGTTCTGGTCAGCACTCCACAACATTCACCGCGAGCCCGCCCAGCGACGTCTCCTTGTATTTGGACTTCATGTCCTCGCCGGTCTGCAGCATCGTCTTGATGACGGCATCAAGCGAGACATAATGCTTGCCGTCGCCACGCAGCGCCATTCGGGCGGCGTTGATGGCCTTGACGGCTCCCATCGCATTGCGCTCGATGCAAGGGATTTGCACGAGGCCCCCAACCGGATCGCAGGTGAGACCGAGATTGTGCTCCATCCCGATCTCGGCGGCGTTCTCGACCTGGGCCGGCGCACCGCCGAGCACGGCCGTCAGGCCGCCTGCGGCCATCGAGCAGGCGACGCCGACCTCGCCCTGACAGCCGACTTCCGCGCCGGAGATCGAGGCATTCGCCTTGTAGAGCATGCCGATCGCAGCCGCGGTGAGCAGGAAGGTAACGACGCCGTCGTCGGTCGCGCCCGGACAGAACTTGACGTAGTAATGCAGCACCGCCGGGATCACGCCGGCGGCGCCGTTGGTCGGCGCGGTCACGATCCGTCCGCGCGCTGCATTCTCCTCGTTCACCGCCATCGCGAAGGCGTTGACCCAATCCATCGCCGCCAGCGGATCGACGCTCTCGGTGTCGCTGTTGCGGGCCGACAGTTCGCGATAGAGAGCCGGCGCGCGACGGCGAATGTTCAGCGGCCCAGGCAGCGGTTCAGCCGCGCCCGCATTGTCGATCCCGAAGCCGCGGTCGACGCATTGCTTCATCGTCTCCCAGATCTTCAGGAGGCCGGCACGGACGTCAGCGTCGGTGCGATGCACGCACTCATTGGCCAGCACCATGTCGGCGATCGAGCGCCCGCTCGACTGCGCGCGTGCGACCAGCTCGGCGCCGGTGCCGAACGGATACGGCCAAACCGGAAGCTCGCCGCCTGCGCCGCCAGCCACGTCGCCCAAGCCACGTTCGATCACGAACCCGCCGCCGATCGAGAAGTAATAGCGCTCCGCCAGCAGACTGCCGTCGGCCGCGAACGCCACAAGATGAATCCCGTTGGGGTGTTCCGGCAGCGCGCTGTCGGGCAGAAAGATAATATCGCGCCCGCGCCGGAACGGGACCGGGTGAACATTGAGCAGCCGCAACTCGCCGGAGCGCCGGATATCCGCAAGCTGCGGCGCCACCTGGGCCGGATCGACCGTATCGGGCTTTTCGCCGAGCAGGCCGAGGATCACGCCGAGATCGGTCGCATGCCCGCGCCCGGTCGCGCCCAGCGAGCCATAGAGGTCGGCGCGGACCTGCGCCGTGCTCGAAAGCAGGCCATCGCGCTCGAGCGCACGGACGAATTGCCCGGCCGCGCGCATCGGCCCCACCGTATGCGAACTCGAGGGGCCGATACCGATCTTGAATATGTCGAAGACCGAAAGCATCAGGCAGCAGGCAGTTGTTGCTTCACCAGCTCGACCCAATAGGCGGCGCCGAGCGGCAGGATGGCGTCATTGAAATCGTAGTATGGATTGTGCAACGGCGGATCATTGGCGGTCTCGCCCGCACCGATGCAGATGTACGCGCCCGGGCGCTCTTGCAGCATGAAAGCGAAATCCTCCGATCCCATCGCCGGCTTGATGTCGGTTTGCACCTGTTCGACGCCGACGAGGTTTGCGGCTGCCGACGCGGCGGCATCGGTTTCCGCGGGCGTGTTGATCACCCCGGGGTATCCCCGCATGTAGCTCAGATCGATCTTTGCGCCATGGGTTTGCGCTACGCCGGTACAGACCTGCTTCATGGCGGCCTCGACCTGATCCTGTATCTCGGCGTCCAGCGTTCTCACGGTGCCACGTAGTGTAACGGTTTCGGGCACCACGTTCCAGGTGTCGCCGCCATGGATCTGGGTGACGCTCACGACGGCGGCGTCCATTGCGCCGATGCGGCGGCTCACGATGCCTTGTAGAGCGGAGACGAGATCGGCCGATACCAGGATCGGGTCGATGCCCTTCTCCGGCGTCGCGGCATGACAACCGCTCCCGGTCACCACGATCTCGAAGGTATCGAGGAAGGCCGTCGCAATGCCGGTCCGGATCGCGAATTTTCCGCGCGGGATATTCGGGATGTTGTGCATCCCGTAGACCGCGTCGGCCGGAAACATCTTGAACAACCCCTCCTCGACCATCTTCTTGCCGCCGCCTTCATTCTCCTCGGCGGGCTGGAAAACGAAATGGACGGTGCCGCGGAACGGCCGGTGACGGGCGAGCTGCACGGCAGCTCCGAGCAGCATTGTGGTGTGGCCATCATGGCCACAGCCGTGCATCTTGCCGGCGCGTGTTGACTTGTGGACGCGGTCCCCGAGTTCCTGGAGATCAAGCGCGTCCATGTCCGCGCGCAGCGCGATCGTCGGGCCTTCGCCGTTCTTCAGCGTTCCGACCACGCCGGTTCCGCCGAGGCCGCGATGGACCGGGATCTGCATCTCCATCAGCGCATCGGCCACGAGCTGGGCGGTGCGGTGCTCCTGGAACGCGGTTTCCGGGTTGGCATGGATATCATGACGCCAATCCAGCATCCGGGCACAGATATCGTCGGCGATTCCAAACTTCTTTGGCATGCGTTGGTCCACCTGTCGTTGGTTAGCGATGGAAGAATTCGGCGATCAATGTCGCACCAAGGAACGTGCCCGAAGCGGCCGTCAGCGAGACCACCACGATACGCCAGCTCAGCTTCCTGAAGATCGGAAGATCCTTGGCGACCGAGAAGCCGGCGAGCGTCAGCACGGGGGTCGTGAAAGCCAGGAAGTTCAGCTTGTCGACCGAGCCGATCATCGCGTTAGAGAACGGCAGCAGGCCGGGAATACCGAGCACGGTGGTGACCACGACCAGGATGAGGATGTGCGGCACTTTCGACAGCAGACGGGCAAGGACGTCGACCAGCAGCACGACCGCGAGCACGACCAGCAGACCTGCGCCCGATTCCAGCAGCGGAACCTTGTAGGTGAGCGAATTGCCGATCAGGACGCCGCCCGCGACGGTGATCCAGGCGAGCAGCGAGTCGGAGAAGCCGAATGTGCCGTGCTTTGTCTCGCCGGCGCTGGCGATCGAGGGCCCGAGGTTTCCCGACGAGAAGTTCGAGAACCGGCCGAGCACGGGCTCCAGCCTGTCATACAGCCAGGAGCACACCGGCAGCGAGAAGAACAAGGCGAAATAGAAGCCGAGTACGGCGGTCATCAGGTTCGCCGCCGAGGCGATCGCAATCAGCTCCTTCGCCATCTCGGGCGGATTGTGGCCGTTGATGGTGCCGATCGCGGCCGCCATCATGCTGCCCGAGCCGACGCCGGCGCCCATCGCGAGCGACCGCGGATCGAAGATGTGCAGGCTGGCGACAAAGCCGGCCAATAACGCGATGAACAGCGCGCCGAGCACGGTGCCGGTGATGTACTCGGCCAGCACGCCGCGCCCTTCGGCGGAGTTCATGCCGTATTTCTCGCCGATGATCACCATGTTGCCTTCACGGCCGATCGAGAAGGTCGCGCCGACCGCTTCGCGCTTGACCCCGAGCAGGAGCGCAATCGGCAGGCCGAGGACGAGCGTGCCGAAGGTGTGCCCGAGCTCCTGGAAGATCAACGCCCAGCCGGCCTTCTGCACCTCCGGCAGCGCGCCGCCGACCGTGAAAGCCATCTTGATCACGAAGAGCAGCAGGCCTGCGTTGAGCAGTTGTCCTGCATAGGTCTGCAGGCCGGGCCCGATCCGCGCGGCGGCAGGCAGATAACGCGCTGAGAGGCCCCATGCGGCCGCGATCAGCAGCGCCCACACCATCGGTTGAAGCAGCACCTTGCCCGGTCCGATCTGGAACTGGACGATCCCGATCGTCTCGGCGACGGCGACGATGATCAGAACGGCAACGAACAGCGTGAGCTTGCCGCTGCTTGCGGGATTGACCGCCGGGGCGGCCAGGTCTGCGGAAGGCGAAGAGGTCGACGTCATGATGCTGGACACCTCCAGAAAATGATTGCGAGGCAATGCGGTGAACGGTGAACCAACTTGCCCGCGCAGCATCGGGGAGAAAGCATCTTGCATCAATGATCGTACCGTCCCGTCTTTGTTGCATTTTTTGCAACACTGGCGGGACCAAGATCCAGCCCGCGAAAGCCAGCATGACCGCGACCGTTGCCGTCATGGATACGAACGGTGCGAGGACGGCGAAGCCGTTCCTCGGCTAGTCCCCGTGCTAGTCGATCGCTCCGGACGAGCCGCCCGGTTCGAGCTTCTGCACATCCGCCACGTTGACGCCAAGCACGACGATGTCGTGCGTCTTGCCCTGAAGGTCTTTCACCTGGTCGCGCAACAGAGCTTCGGCGCGGAAGCCGAGTGCTTCGAAAATCGCGATCGCGCGGGTCTGGTCGGACGTCATCTGCACGGTCAGGCGTTCCAGACCCATCGACAGCGCGAGGTCGAACGCCTCATTGGAAAGTGCCCGTCCGATGCCGGTGCCGCGCACATCCGAGGCGATCACGGTCCTGATCTCACCGACATGGGCCGACCACGACATGGGGTCCCGTACGATCGTGCCGCACCCCACCACGATGTCGTCCTTGACCACCAGCAGGCTGACGATCGAACCGCGCTCGATCTCCTTGATCCATGCCGAGAGCACTTTCGGCTCGCGGATATTCCGCGGCAGGAACAGCATGTCGTGCACGGCAAGCGCGTTGGCAAATTTCAGGACGGCGGCCTCGTCGGCAGGCCCCATCAACCGAAACTCGACGTCCCCGCTCTCGAAGTTGACGCGACGCGGATAGGATCGCATCTTGGTGTTCCTCATGCAGATCGTTCACTCAATCCGAAATCCAGACTTCGCCACAACCACCTTGCGGGGATCGCAGCGCGTTTCCCGCCTGTCCTGCACGCAGGCGCCAGATCAGGCAAGCCGGGTGTACCAATGTCCTAATATAACTCCTGAAACGGCCCGTTTGCACCCTTCCGTCCCGATATGAGCACATAAGCCTGGCGACAATGACCATGAGCGCTTCCAACGACAACCTCGAACGACCGCTGCACGAAATACTGCGAAGGCATGCCCGTGAGCGGCCGGAGAAACCGGCCTGCATCTGGTATGGCCGCGCCATCACGTTTCTCGAGCTCGACCGCGCGAGTGATGCATTCGCGGCGCGCCTGCAACAGCTCGGTGTCGCCAAGGGCGAGCCGGTCGCGTTGTTCATGAACAACTGCCCGCAATATCTGATGGCGCAATATGGCATCCAGAAGATCGGCGCCATTGCCTCGCCCTGCGGGGCGCTGAACAAGGAGCACGAGCTCGCCTACCAGCTCGACGATCTCGGCGCGCGCGTGATCGTCGCGGCCGAACCACTCTTGCCGATCGTAGCTCAGGTCCGCGACAAGACGAAGCTCGAGCATGTCTTCGTGGTCCGCTACCCGGACCTGCTGCCCGAGCGGCCACCGATCGGCGTTCCGGATGAGCTGCTCGCATCAGGCTCCGAGCCGGCCGGTACGGCCGGCGAAACTGAGGACTTCCTCTCCGTCGCTGCAAGCGGCGCGTCGCCCCGCGATGTCGCCATCGACATGAACGATACAGCGCTGATGATCTACACGTCGGGCAGCACGGGCCGGCCCAAGGGCGCGATGCTGTCCTATCGCAACGTCATCTTCAAGACGGCCGCGACCGTGAACTGCAACGGGATCGGCACCGATGACGTCCTGCTCTCGATCGCGCCGCTGTATCACATCGCCGGCATGGTGATGGGCGTGAATGCACCGGTCTATGCCGGCGCGACGTCCGTGCTGCTGTACCGGTTCGATCCGCGCGTGACGGCACAGGCGATCGACCGCTATCAGGTGAGCTGGTGGTACAGCGTGGCGCCGATGAACGTCGCGATCACGCAGCTCCCGAACATTTCCGACTTCGCTCTGAGGAGCCTCCGCGTCAATCCCGTGACCAGTTTCGGTATCGACTGGACCGAAGCGCTTGCCAGGCAATGGCAGGCCGTCGCGCCGAACTGCGAGAGCTTCGAGGCGGCGTACGGGCTGACCGAGACCCACACGGTCGACACCTTCATGCCGCGCAACGCAATACGCTGGGGTACCCATGGCAGGCCGGTCCCCGGCAACGAGATCCGGATCGTCGATCCCGACTCCGGCGCAGACCAGCCAGCCGGCGTCCCGGGCGAAATCGTGATCCGCGGCCCGGGCGTATTCAAGGGCTACCGCAATCGTCCCGATGCGACCGCGGAGGCGCTGCGCAATGGCTGGCTGCACACCGGCGACATGGGCCGCCTCGATGCCGAGGGCTATCTGACCTTCATGGGGCGCTTCAAGGAGATGATCAAGGTCTCCGGCTACAGCGTCTTCCCGGAAGAGGTCGAATCGATTCTGAACAAGCACCCCGACGTGGCGGCGTCAGCCGTGATCGGCGCGCCCGACGCAACCAAGGGCGAGGTGGTCAAGGCCTTCATCGTCCTGGTCCCGCGTGCCGAACTGGACACCGCTCAGCTCGTGGCATGGGCGCGCCAGAACATGGCGCCCTACAAGGTACCGCGCGATGTCAGCTTCGTTACCGAGTTGCCGCGCTCACCGGCCGGCAAGCTGTTGCGGCGGTTGCTCAAGGACTGACGCTGCAGCGAACTTGCCCCGACCGACCGACGGCGCCAGCCGGAAATCCCGATCGGCCATGTCCCAAAATCACTCCCAATTTGGTCTGACAGCACCTTTTCGGGAATCGATGTTCATTGGACATGTCAATTTTTGGATCCCCGGCGATTCATCGATCAAGAGCAAATTGCAGCCTGCGACATGTTCAGTCACGACAACGAATGCTCGAGCATCAAGTACCAGCGACGCATGAAGCGGATGATCGAAGCGCTCACAGGAGAACTGACGCTACAAGGCATTATCGGTCAGGGGACCACCACGGATCTGCGGGTGGACATCGTCAGCCTGGCCGAAACCGCACTCATGGCGTGCGACTTCGATAAGGTCGCAGACTGATGTGGCCATCTGAGCAGAATCAAGACCTTCGTTCGCGAATGAACTAGCTGGCCGCCAACAAACCGACACTCAGACCAAGCTCTGGCGTGGGGTGGCGGAGAGAGTGTCAGTCAATCCCCGTTGAAAGATAGGGCATATTCGAGCGTCCTGGGCCAAAACCTACCAATTGAGCTACTACCGAAGTCTGGCGTTTCGCCTCCAGCACGCCGTAGTGATACACAAGCGGTTGTGGGTGCAAGGTCGCGTGTCACTCCGGCCGGCCGCCACCCAACAGCCCGGAATCCCACTCTGCAGCGGTTGCGCCAGCGTGATAGGTGGATTCGAGGAAGTTCAGCAGGTCTCGTTCCGGATCACCGGACTGGCGAAGGTCATCGTAGTCGAGAAGGAACTCGCCCATGCCGGCGTCCCAGCGGGCGGCGGCCGGAGCGACCTTGGCGTTCTCGATGCTTTTCGGCTGCGGGTACGTGAACGAGTAGAACGCGGGCCTTGGATAGGAGGCATCGCCCGACCACCACCCCATCTCGATCAACTCCGCATTCATCGCATTGCGCCTGATGAAGCCGATATCTTGCGCGGGTCTGACGGGCTTGCCGTTGTAGAACACCACGCGAATGTCCAGCGTCCCCCACATCAGGCCGATGGGTTGCGTCTTGCCCGTGAACCGGCCCTGAAAGATCTGGAG
Organism: Bradyrhizobium sp. B097; assembly: GCF_038957035.1. Taxonomy (NCBI): domain Bacteria; kingdom Pseudomonadati; phylum Pseudomonadota; class Alphaproteobacteria; order Hyphomicrobiales; family Nitrobacteraceae; genus Bradyrhizobium; species Bradyrhizobium sp. B097. Next base: position 427,874 of record NZ_CP152412.1, on the reverse strand, counting down.
AACGCGTTGCGTGCTGAGGAGGATACGCCACCACGCGTTGACCAGGTCGCGATCGTACGGGCGCGGTTCCTTGTCCTCATTGAAGGGGATCGGACGGGGTAGCTCCTGCGGCAGGAGGGTGATTGAAGCGTCAATGCCGCCGCCACGAAGCTGACCGAGCAGAGCCTCGACGAGCGCGGCAATGGACGTTGGCCGCAGCGGCAATTGTCCCGATGCGCCCGAACTCGTGAGCCACTGCAGCTCGTGCGAGATGAAGTCCGCGCGGACCTCGTAAGCGCCACCGGCATAACGGATCGGGCCAGTGGTCAGCCCTCTCGCGCTGAGCCACAACGGCACCTCGGCCCACTGCGCTTGAAACGGTTCGGCCAGCTTGAGCTTGCCGACGGCCTGCAACGCCATGTGCAGAAGATTTCGCGTCGGCTCGAAGGCTGAGCAGGAAAGGGCCGGCCAGAAATCGGAAGTGCTCTCGTCAGCAGTCATGGCGTGTCCTCACACAAGGCACTTGGACGGCCTGGCGGCAGGATCGATTCAGCGAACATTCGTCGACATGTAGCCTCTTCCAACGTGCCGCTTCCGGTTAGCGGTTCGCGTCAAGGTTATCGGCAATGACCTTGTCGATGACACCCTCATTATGCTGGATGAACTCGTCTCGCGACATCCCGGAGGCCTGCCACAAGGCTTGTAGGCCAGCGTCCCTGTGAAGCCATTCGTTTCGGGTTTGATGGTCTATCTTGTGCCGCCGTGCGTCCTGTGATCCGTGGGAGGCCTTGTCATGATCCTTGGACATTGAGGTTCCTCCTTGTCGCTATCAATGACGATCAACGTTGCGCTCAACCGGATTGCTCGAACCAACAGGAATTCCGATCCGCCGGAGCATCGAAAGTCCTGATGGCAAAGAATGCGCCAACTTGGGCACAGAAACAATGTCAATGGCTTGGAAGCGAGACGCCTGGCGACGACGGACATTTTGTCCGTCCCGTCGAGGACAGGCTGTCCATCGGCGATGCCTCACCTGCCCTGCGCACGCTTTTGTGAGGCGGAGGCATGCACGCGTTCGGCATCTTCGTGGCGGATAGACTTTTCCTCGAGCCTAGTCGGCCTCGTCGAGCGGCGGTCGGCTCGCATGAAAGCCGTGCGCGTCCGCGAACCGAAGCGCCTCGACGATCATCGTCTTCATTGCCTCTAGTCCGTCATCGTGTGTGATCTCATACTCCAGAAGGAACGAGGCAAACGCATCCTCGTCGATCTTTTCGAGCGCGTCAGCGAGTTCATTCATCGTCATATGGCACCTCCTGGACCTCGATCCCACTCGGATACGCTTATTCAGTATATGCTGATGGCAACCTTCATATGAAGGTCGAGGCGTTGCACGATCGAAGGGAATCTCGCGCCAACTTGCTTGGATCAGACGTTCCGCCTACTTGAGCACATTGTCACGCGCCTCGATCGGTGCGGGAAGATCCCGCTCTCCGAGCAGGAACAGCATCTCGCGCTCGATCATGCGCCGCATTGCATCCAGCGGGAGAGCATTAGGCTCCAGCCCAAACGGATCCTCGAGTTGATGGCCGAGCGCGTCGAGGCCGAAGAAGGTGTAAGCGACCAGCAAGACCGGCAGCAGCGTCCACCAGTCCAGCGATCCGGCAAGCGCGAACGGCAGCGTCACGCAGAAGATCAGAGCGGTTCGGTGCAGCAGCAGGGAATAGGCGAACGGCACGGGCGTGGACGCGATGCGTTCGCATCCGCCTTGCACGTCGGAGAGCGCGCTCAGCTGCCCCTCGAGAACGGAATAGTGGATCGGCTCAATCCGGTCTCGCTTCATCAATGTCAGGCACTGTGTTCCGATCTGGTTGAGCACGGTATTGGTCGGGTTGGGCCCGCCTGACGCGGCATCGATATCGCGCCAGTGCCTGATCGCCGCCAGTTCGTCCTCACCGCGCAAGCGGGCTGCCAGTCCGGCGCAGAAGCCGCACAGGCCGCGAAGCAGCACGCGCCGCTCGTCATCATCGAGGGTGGAGGTCTGACGCGCGAACGAGCGACAGGCGATGATCAGCTTGCCCCAAAGCTCCCGGCCTTCCCACCAGCGTTCATAACAGGCGCTGTTCCGGAAGCTCATGAAGACCGATAGCGCGATGCCGATCAGCGTAAAGGGAACGGCGCTGATCCGCGCAAAGATGCCCGGATGCTCCATTGCGGCGAGCACTGCCAGAACGCTGATCAAGGCAATCGCGACCAGATGCGGCGCGATCCGCGGCAGGATCGAACCGTTGACCGCAAACACGATGTCCCTGAAGCCGGGCTTGGAGCGCACAATCATGTCGACCTCCGCGGCACGCAGGAGCCCTCCTCGAGATTGCAGCTCGAGCCCGACGCCGCGCGCGCATCGTCACCGGCGATGCCGAGCACATCGGTCGCCACGATCAAGTTTGGACATCGTCGGAAGCGACCTTCCGACATGGACGATTGGTGGTTCACGCAGTCTCCCCGATTCAACGGGGCGTACTGAAGCAACCTCCGCGCCAATTCCGGAATGAAGTCTGGTCAGTCACTTAGCACGCGATAGGCTTTCGATGCCGGACATTTTGTCCGCGCAAAAGGACAAATTGTCCATAGAAATCAATATGATAGCATGATCTACTTCCGGCATCGCGGATGACTGGGGAGTGCTTGCAATGACCGACCACAAGCCTCGTTACAAGGCCTATCATCATCCTGCGGGCGGCTGGGGCGCAGCCGGCGCAACCGCCAAGGTGCTGCTCGAGCAGAGCGTCGTCACCAAAGGATCGCGCGCATTGCTGGCGATGAACCAGCCCGGCGGCTTCAAATGTCCGAGTTGCGCTTTCCCCGACCCTGACTGCAAGAAGACGCTGGAGTTCTGCGAGAACGGCGCCAAGGCGCTGGCGTTCGAAGCAACCAAACGCAGGGTCACGCGGGAGTTCTTTGCAAGCCACGCGGTGTCCGAACTGATGGAGAAGTCGGACTACTGGCTTGAGATGCAAGGCCGCCTGACCGAGCCGATGCGCTACGACGCGGCTTCCGATCGCTATGTGCCATGCGCGTGGGACGAGGCCTTCACGATGATCGGAAATCATTTGCGTGCGCTGGAGAGCCCGCACCACGCGGAATTCTACACCTCGGGACGCACGCCCAACGAGGCGGCGTTCCTCTACTCGATCTTCGTCCGCGCATTCGGCACCAACAATTTTCCCGACTGCTCGAACATGTGCCACGAGCCGACCAGCCGCGGTTTGCCTCCCGCGATCGGCGTCGGCAAGGGCACCGTGGTGATGGAGGACTTCGAGCACGCCGAAGCCATCTTCGTGATCGGGCAGAACACCGGCACCAACTCGCCGCGCATGATGACCAATCTGGTCGAGGCGCGAAAGCGCGGCGTGCCGATCGTGGCTGTCAATCCGATGCCGGAGCGCGCACTGATCCGCTTCACCGAGCCGCAGGATGTCGTTCAGATGGCGACCTTCGGATCGACCCCGATCGCCAGCGAGTTCGTTCACATCAGGATCGGCGGCGATCTTGCCCTTTTCAAGGGCATGATGAAGGTGATGTTCGAGCGCGAAGCGCAGGGCGAGACGGTCCTCGATCACGATTTCATCCGCGAGCACACTGTCGGATTCGATCTGATCCGGGGGGATGTTCTGGCCCAGTCGTGGCGCGACATTGTCGAGATTTCTGGCATCGAGGAGGCACAGATCCGCCGTTGCGCCGAGATCTACATGCGCTCCCGGGCGACAATGATCTGCTACGGGATGGGACTGACCCAGCACCAGGAAGGATCGCGGCTGCTTCAGCAAGTCGTGAATCTGCTGCTGATCAAGGGCAATTTCGGCAAGCCCGGCGCCGGCATCGCGCCGATCCGCGGCCATTCGAACGTCCAGGGCGACCGCACCGTCGGCATCGACGAGAAGCCGGCCGACGACTATCTCGACCGCGTGCGCGACGTCTTTGGCTTCGAACCGCCGCGCGGACACGGCCATCACACCGTCGAGACCGTCGAGGCGATGCAGAACGGCACAGCCAAGGTCTTCATCGGCATGGGCGGCAATTTCGTCCGTGCGGTCCCCGACACCGAGAGATCGTACGCGGCGATGAGAAAGCTTGCCCTGACGGTTGGCATCAACACCAAGCTCAATCGCGGACATCTCGTCCACGGGCGTGATGCGCTGATCCTGCCGGTGGTTGCGCGGTCCGAGGCCATCTACACCTTGGCCGGCGAGCAGTTCGTGACGATCGAGGACTCGATGTCCACGGTCACCGCATCGCGCGGGGTGCTGGCGCCGGCAAGCTCCGATCTGCTCCCCGAGGTCGAGATCGTCTGCCGGATGGCACGCGCCACGCTTCCCGACAGCGAGATTCCGTGGGAGAGCTATATCGAGGACTACAGTCTGATCCGCGACAAGATCGCGGAGGTCTATCCCGAGATCTACAGCGACTTTTCGGAGAGAATCAAGCGCCCGCAGGGCTTCCATCTCGACGTGCCGCCGCGCCGGCTGGTCTGGCCGACCCCCAACGGCAAGGCCAATTTCCTGCTGATGCCCGGCCTTGAGGTCAACGCTCCGGTTTCCGATCCGGCGATGTTGCGATTGGCGACAGTCCGATCGCACGACCAGTTCAACACCACGATCTACAGCTATAACGACCGCTATCGCGGCGTCTACAACGACCGCATGGTGCTGTTCATGAACGCCGATGACCGGGCCGCGAGAGGGCTCGCTTCGGGCGCGCGCATCGCGCTCGAGACGATCAGCGATGACGGCGTGCGGCGCCGTGTCGATGGTCTCACCGTGCTGGACTATCCGATGCCGCGCGGCGCGGTCGCGGGATACTATCCCGAGCTGAACCCGCTGCTGCCGCTCGAATATTACGACAAGATCAGCGGCACGCCGGCCGCCAAGTCCATTCCAGTTCGTGTCGTCGCCTAGCGGGCGGCGACTCCACGGATTGCGGAGAACTTCGGTTTCATAGGGAGGCAACATTGCTTGGGCAGCTCGACCCGGTAATCCTGGCGCGTGCGCAGTTCGCGTTCACCGTCTCCTTCCATTTCATCTTCCCGGCCTTCTCGATCGGGCTCGCAAGCTACCTGATGGTGCTGGAGGCGCTCTGGCTGAAGACGGGGGAAGGCGTCTACGCCAATCTCTACCGCTACTGGCTCAAGATCTTCGCGGTCACATTCGGCATGGGCGTGGTGTCGGGCGTCGTCATGTCCTACCAGTTCGGCACCAACTGGTCGGTGTTCTCCACCAAGGCAGGACCGATCATCGGTCCTCTCATGGCCTATGAGGTGCTGACGGCGTTCTTCCTCGAAGCCGGCTTCCTCGGCGTCATGCTCTTCGGCATCAGCAAGGTCGGCAAGGGCCTGCATTTCTTCGCGACCTGCATGGTGGCGCTCGGCACGCTGATCTCGGCGACCTGGATCATCGCGGTGAACAGCTGGATGCAGACGCCCGCGGGCTTTGCGATCAACGCCAAGGGGCAGTTCGTGCCCGCCGACTCCTGGCTGCCGATCATCTTTACCGCGAGCTTTCCGTTTCGCCTCGTCCATACCGTGATCGCGGCCTATCTCACCACCGCCTTCGTCGTCGGCGCCGTCGGCGCCTGGCATCTGCTCAGGGACCACGGCAATCCGGGCGCGCGCAAGATGTTCTCGATGGCGATGTGGATGGCCGCGATCGTCGCGCCGATCCAGATCCTGGCCGGTGACGCCCATGGGCTCAACACGCTGGAGCACCAGCCGGCCAAGGTGCTGGCGATGGAGGGCGACTACCAGCCGAGCCCCAATGGTGCCCCGCTGATCCTGTTCGGCTTCCCGAGCAATGAGGAGGCGCGCGTCCGTTACGCGGTCTCGATACCGCACATCGGATCGCTGATCCTGAAGCATGATCCATATGCGCCGCTTCAGGGCCTCACCGACTTCCCGCGCGAGGACTGGCCGCCTGCGCATGTCGTGTTCTGGTCGTTCCGGATCATGGTGGCGCTGGGATTTGCGATGCTCGGCGTTGGCCTCTGGAGCCTCTTCGCCCGGGTGCGCGGCAAGCTCTACGACTGGCGCTGGCTGCATCGCGTCGCGGTTGCGATGGGACCGGCCGGCTTCATCGCCGTGATCGCCGGATGGGTCACGACCGAAGTCGGCCGTCAGCCCTTCACAGTGTACGGCCTGCTGCGCACCGCGGAATCGCATTCGCCGCTCGCGGCACCCGCGGTTGCCGCCTCGCTCGTCGCCTTCGTGCTGGTCTATTTCAGCGCCTTCGGGGCCGGCACCTATTATCTGCTGCGGCTGATGGCCAAGCCGCCGGAGCGGAAGGAGCCGGAGTTGCCGAACCTGCCGCAGCGCGCGGCTGGCATCACGCCGGCGGCGGGTGTCGGGGCGCCGCTGACGGCCGGGGAGTAAACGCCATGATCAGCATCGACCTCACCATCTTCTGGGCGGCGGTCATCGGCTTCGCCGTGATGGCCTATGTCGTGATGGACGGCTTCGACCTCGGCATCGGCATCCTGTTCCCGAGTTTCGCGGTCGGCGACGAGCGCGATCAGGCGATGAACTCGATCGCGCCGGTGTGGGACGGCAACGAGACCTGGCTGGTGATGGGCGGCGGCGGGCTGCTCGCAGCTTTCCCGCTGGCCTATGCCATCCTGCTTCCGGCGACCTATCCGCTGATCATCGCGATGCTGCTCGGCCTCGTCTTCCGCGGCGTCGCGTTCGAATTCCGCTGGCGCGATGCAGGCCACCGCGCGCTGTGGGACATGGCGTTTTCGCTGGGCTCGGTGGTCGCGGCGCTGGCACAGGGTATCACGCTCGGCGCGATCCTGCAGGGCGTCCGGGTGGAGAATGATGCCTATGCCGGCGGCTGGCTCGACTGGCTGAGCCCGTTCAGCCTGCTCACCGGGATTGCCGTCGTCATCGGCTATGCCCTGTTGGGCGCAACCTGGCTGATCTGGAAGACCGAAGGAACCAGCCAGCGTCACGCGCGCCGCCTCGCCTTTTGGCTCGGCGTCGGCACCCTCGCCGCGCTTGCGGCGGTGAGTGCCGCGACGCCCTTCCTGCACTACGACTACTGGCGGCGCTGGTTCGCCTTGCCCGGCGTGCTGCTGACGGCACAGGTGCCGCTGCTCGTCGCGATCTGCGCGGCGACATTGTTCTGGAGCCTCAAACGCAACTTCGAACGGCTGCCCTTCGCGATGGCGCTCGCGCTGTTCCTGCTCGGGTTCCTCGGGCTTGGCATCAGCATCTATCCTTATATTGTGCCCCGCGCGGTGACGATTTGGGACGCCGCCGCACCGCCCTCGAGCCAGTCTTTCATGCTGGTCGGCGCGCTGGTCATCGTGCCTGTGATCCTCGCTTATACCGGTTGGGCCTATTGGGTGTTCCGCGGCAAGGCCGGCGTTCACGGATACCATTGATGGAGAGCCGGCTCCCGCTCTGGAAACGGCTCGCCTGGATGGCCGCGATCTGGGGAGCGAGCGTCATCTCGCTCGGGTTGGTCGCCGGCCTGATCCGCCTCGTCCTGACAGGCTGACGTCACCGCCGCGGAAAGATGAATCGGTCAGCGTGCGTGAAGACGAACCGGTCGGCGATCCGTCGGCCGGATCGCAGCGCGCTCAGCTCTGCTCGCGGCCTCTCCGCTTCGGCAGCCGCACCATCAGCACGCTATGGTCGAAGTCAACTCGCATTCGATCGGGGTCGATCGGACACGGCAATCGCATCACGCCCAGAAATCTGAACGAGCGTCCCACGCGGCAATGGCCTTCCGGCTTGTGCCGCCCGAGGCTCGGTTCGGCGAGAATGGTGAGCACGTCATCGTCCACCATGACCTCGATCTCGTCTTCGCTCAGGCCAGGCAGCTCCGCAAGGACCACCACATCGCGTTCGTCTTCGTACACGTCAAGGTCAAGCATGCGGGGACTGTGCGGTTACGAGACTGCCTCGATTACCCCGTCGCCATGTCGAAATTGCACGGATTTCCATCATTTGGATTTGGCAGCCGGCACCTTCGACGCAAGTTCCGGCTCGACGTCGTCGAGGAAGCTTGCCGATGGCACGAAGAACAATGCGCCGGTCACGGCGCGGCTGAAGTCCAGCAGCCTGTCGTAGTTTCCGGGCGGCCGGCCGACGAACATGTTTTCGAGCATCTGCTCGATACGATGCGGCGATCGCGCGTATCCTATGAAGTAGGTGCCGAACTCGCCCTTGCCGAACTCGCCGAACGGCATGTTGTCGCGAACGATTTCCAGCTGCTCTCCATCCTCGACAATGGTCGTCAGGACGTTGTGCGCATAAGGCGCCTTCGCCGCCTCCAATTGCTCGATATCGGAGAGCTTGTGCCGACCGATGATGTTTTCCTGCTGCTCGACCGGCACTGCATTCCAGCGCGCCAAATCATGCAGATACTTCTGCACGATGACGTAACTGCCACCGGCAAAGGGCGCATCCTCCTCGCCGACAACGGTTGCGCGTTCGGCGCCTTCGCCGACGGGGTTTTCGGTGCCATCGACAAAGCCCATCAGATCGCGGTCGTCGAAGTATTTGAAGCCGTGCACCTCGTCGACAACGGTCACGACGTTCCCGAGCCGTGACATGATCTGCGCTGCGAGCTCGAAACACATATCTATACGAGCGGACCGGATATGGAAGAGAAGATCGCCCGGCGTCGAAACCGCATGATGCACGCCACGAATTTCCTGAAACGGATGCAGATCCTTCGGTCGCGGCGCGCCAAACAGCCGGTCCCAGACGCTGGAGCCTATACCCATGACACACGACAACCGCCCCTTGAGGTCACGGAAGCCGACGGCCCGTAACAGCGAGGACAGGTCGGCGCAGAGACCACGCACGGCGACGTCGCTTTCCGGTCCCGAATTGACCGTCACGACAAGGAAGATGGCTGCCCGCGTGAGACGCGCGACGACCGGTTGCGGAACAGCAGACGGCACAACTTGCTCCTTTGTGACCTCTGAGAGGTCTCTAATCCATGTCTCGAAAAGCGTGCCCGTCAGCTCTCACGCCCAAGATGACGCTCGAGGGCACCAGGTCCTGGGCACAGGTGCCGTCGAACACCCAATCGCCCTTGTCCGCGAGGTCAGGGAGATTTGCGCCCTTGCGCACATACAGTCCGATCGCCGGCTTCTTCACATTGATGTAGAGATCGTACTCTTCCATTTTTTACCAACCTTCCTGACACAGGGAATCCATCGTCCGCCGCTCCGGGAGTGCCAAATCGGACAAACTGTCTCTTGAACCGGCGCGAGCAATATGATTGCCGGTCACAGCTTGACCGGCCGCCCCGACTTCTCCTCCTCCAGCGTGACGGCAATATCGGCATTGGCGGAGAGGCGAACCTTGTCGCCCTCGACACCCGCCACGAAGCCCATTTCAATGTAGTGATGATGGCCTTCGTGGTGGCCAAAGCTGTCGGACTTCTTGAGCTTGATGCGATCACCCTCGACGCGATCGACTGTACCGACGTGAACGCCGTCCGCGCCGATCACTTCCATGTTCTCTCTGATCGCGTTCGCCATGAGTTGGTTCTCCTGTCCAATTTCAGAATCCATCGACACTCCGCCCGCCGCTGCGCCGTCAGTCCTCGAAAAGCCTGGCGATGTCGGCGTCGCAGCAAAGCCGAACCTTCTGGCCCTCGACATTGTTCACGAGATCGAGGCCGATATAGTGATGATGCTTTTTGTGCGGACCGCCGTCGCGCTTCTTGAGCTTGATACGATCACCCTCGATGCAGTCCACCGTGCCCAGATGATCGCCATCGAAGCCGACGACCTCCATGTTCTCCCTGATTTCGTGCATCGCCATCTTTTCCTCGTCGACTGGATCCTGGCCCGCGTGCCGCCGTAGCGCGGCCTCAAATCATGCCTTCATCGTCCTGGTCCGCGGTCGGCGCGGCCTTGCCGTTGAAGGTGAGGCCGTCCTTGCCTGCCGAGATCTTGACCTGCGAACCGTCGCGCACCTCACCCGCGAGCAGCATCTCCGCCAGCGGGTCCTGCAGGTAGCGCTGGATGACGCGCTTCAGCGGACGAGCACCGTATGCGGGGTCCCATCCCTTGTTGGCCAGCCAATCCCGCCCCTTGGCGTCGAGCGACAGCTCGATCTTGCGATCGTCCAGAAGCCGGCGGAGCCGCGCAAACTGGATTTCGACGATCCGGCCCATCTCGTTCTTCTGGAGCCGGTGGAAAAGAATAATGGCGTCGATCCGGTTGAGGAACTCGGGCCGGAAATGTGCCCGCACCATCGTCATGACCTGCTCGCGCACCGCGCTGGTCTTCTCGCCTTCTCCCTGGTTGACGAGCAGCTCCGCCCCGATGTTCGAGGTCATGATGATCAGCGTATTGCGGAAATCGACGGTGCGACCCTGGCCGTCGGTCAGCCGTCCGTCGTCGAGCACCTGCAGCAGGACGTTGAACACATCCGGATGCGCCTTCTCGATCTCGTCGAACAGCACCACCTGATAGGGCCGCCGACGTACCGCCTCCGTCAATACGCCGCCCTCGTCATAGCCGACATAGCCGGGCGGCGCGCCGATCAGCCGCGCGACCGAGTGCTTCTCCATGAACTCGGACATGTCGATCCGGACCATCGCCGTCTCGTCGTCGAACAGAAATTCCGCGAGTGCCTTGGCGAGCTCGGTCTTGCCGACGCCGGTCGGTCCGAGGAACATGAATGAGCCCATCGGGCGATTGGGATCCTGCAATCCCGCACGCGCGCGGCGTACCGCCGTCGATACGGCGCGCACGGCCTCGGCCTGGCCGACGACGCGCTTGCCGAGCGCCCCCTCCATGTGCAGCAGCTTCTCCTTTTCGCCTTCCAGCATCTTGTCGACCGGAATCCCGGTCCAGCGCGACACGACCTGCGCGATGTTGTCGGCGGTCACCGTTTCGCCGATCGACGTGCTCTCGCTGGTTTCGACCGCGGCAAGCTTCCTCTCGAGTTCGGGGATCCTGCCGTAGGCAAGCTCGCCCGCCTTCTGGAATTCGCCCTTTCGCTGTGCATTCGCGAGTTCGGTGCGAAGCCGTTCCAACTCGCTCTTCATCTTCTGTGCGTCGGAAAGCTTGCCTTTTTCGGCCTGCCATTTCGACGTCAAATCGGCCGACCTCTTCTCGAGATCGAGCAATTCCGTCTCCAGCGTCTGCAGGCGGCTCTTCGAGCCGGCATCGTTCTCCTTCTTGAGCGCTTCCTGCTCGATCTTCCGCCGGACGATCTCACGATCGAGGTTGTCGAGCTCCTCGGGCTTGGAGTCGACCTGCATCTTCAGCCGGGCAGCCGCCTCGTCGACGAGGTCGATCGCCTTGTCTGGCAGAAAGCGGTCCGTGATATAGCGGTTCGACAACGTCGCCGCCGCGACCAGCGCCGAATCCGAGATACGAACCCCGTGATGGAGCTCGTACTTCTCCTTCAGACCGCGCAGGATCGAGATGGTGTCCTCGACCGTCGGCTCCGACACGAACACCGGCTGGAAGCGTCGCGCCAATGCCGCGTCCTTCTCGACATGCTTGCGGTACTCATCCAGCGTGGTGGCGCCGATGCAGTGCAGCTCACCGCGGGCCAGCGCCGGTTTGAGCAGGTTGGAGGCGTCCATCGCGCCGTCGGTCTTGCCGGCGCCGATCAGCGTGTGCATCTCGTCGATGAACAAGATGATGCCGCCCTCGGCTGCCGTCACCTCGTTCAGGACCGCCTTCAGCCGCTCCTCGAATTCGCCACGGTACTTTGCACCGGCGATCAAGGCGCCAAGGTCGAGCGCCAGCAGCTTCTTGTCGTTTAGGCTCTCCGGCACGTCGCCGTTGACGATGCGCAGCGCCAGCCCTTCGACGATGGCGGTCTTGCCGACGCCGGGTTCGCCGATCAGCACCGGGTTGTTCTTGGTCCGGCGTGAGAGCACCTGAATGGTGCGGCGGATCTCCTCGTCGCGACCGATCACCGGATCGAGCTTGCCGTCGCGCGCGGCCTGCGTCAGGTCACGGGCGTACTTCTTCAGCGCGTCATAGGCGTTCTCCGCCGATGAGCTGTCGGCCGTGCGCCCCTTGCGCAGCGCGTTGATCGCGGCTTCCAGATTTTGCGGTGTGACGCCGCCATCCCTCAGAAGTCCAGCCGCATCGCTGTTCCGATCCGAAGCCAGGCCCTGAAGCAGCCGCTCGACCGTGACGAAGCTGTCTCCCGCCTTCTCCGCGGCCTGTTCTGCCGCGGCGAACACACGAGCGGTCTCGGGCGCGAGATAGACCTGTCCCGCGCCGGCTCCCGATACCTTCGGGAGCTTGTTCAGCGCCGCTTCCGTTGCTTTGAGGATCGCCCGCGAATTGCCGCCGGCGCGGTCGATCAGGCCGCCCGCCAGACCTTCGCCGTCATCGAGCAGCACCTTGAGGATGTGAAGAGGCGTAAACTGCTGGTTGCCTTCCCGCGTCGCCAGCGACTGTGCCGACTGGATGAAGCCTCTCGCGCGATCGGTATATTTTTCAACATTCATGGAATCACCTCACACCAGCAACACCGGCGCATGTCGTCCTCATTCCGATTTCATCGACCTGTCGGCGAACGCGCCCTTTTCGCCTCGAGGTGCTGTTCCAATCGACCGAGATCGATCACCATGCGCTGATGGGTGCCGCCGCCGATCTCTTCAGTTTCGTCATGCGCGGTCACCGCGAAGACCAGGCGCCGTCCATCGACGCTGGTGACTTCGGCCTCTGCGGTCACCCGCTGTCCCGCCGGCGTCGCGGCGATGTGTCGGACGTCGACCGCCGTCCCGACCGCCGCCTCACCGGGTTCGAGACAGCTCCGGATGGCGTTGAGCGCCGCGTTTTCCATCGCAAGGATCATCACCGGCGTCGCGAGAACCGGCGGCAGCGTCGGGTCCTTGAACTGGCTGGCCAGATGTTGCGGCTTCACGTCGAGCGTGAAGCGGCCCTTTGCGCCAAGAGGCACCGGCTTCATGTTTCACACCGCCCTCTGGAACAGTTCCTCGACATAGTCCCAGTTCACGAGGTGATCGAGAAACGCCTTGATGTAATCGGGCCGGCGATTGCGATAGTCGATGTAGTACGAGTGCTCCCAGACATCGCAGCCGAGAATGGGTTTGGCGCCGTGCACAAGCAGACTTTCGCCGTTTGCGGTCTTCATCACGACGATCTTTCCATCCTTCACTGCCAGCCAGCACCATCCCGAGCCGAACTGGCCAACACCGGCTGCCACGAAGTCATCCCTCATCTTCTCGACAGAGCCGATATCCGCGTTGATCCGCTTCTCGAGGCTGCCAGGGATCGCGCCGCCGCCCGCTGGCTTCATCCACTTCCAGAAGTACGTGTGATTGAGATCCTGGCTCGCATTGTTGAAGAGCGGCGTGCTCCTTCCAAAGGAGCCGACGACGACCTCCTCGAGGCTCTTACCTTCCCATTGCGTGCCCTTGATCAGCGTATTGAGGGCGTTGACGTAGGCTGCATGATGCTTGTCGTGATGATACTCGAGCGTTTCCTTCGACATATAGGGAACGAGCGCATCATGGGGATAGGGTAGATCGGGGAGGGAAAACGACATGGGACTTCTCCGGCTCATGATCTGCTGTGTGAGCGAACATCCGGGTTTGCGACGTGGGCTCGATCGCTCATGCCGATAGTGCGTATCGCGATCCGCCAAGTCGCAATCGCGCCGATCCGACGGATAGTTCCTGAGCAACCGACGTGCCAACTCAAACGGCGCGAAATATCAATACGTTACAGAGCGACAAGCAGGCGCCATTGGACAAGTTGTCGAAACAGCGCGGGACAAACTGTCCGAGACGGCAGAAGCCAGCCGAGGCTTGAACGGACGTTCTTGCGACGGCACGCGACGCGCGCGGTTCACTCCACGCATCGGATGCTGCGCACAAGCCTTGATGCGCGACCCGCCCGCCGTCCTACGTCTTCGGTCCGTACATCAACTCGAGTGCTGCAAGGGCAGTCAGGATGTACCCGCCATCACTGTCCATGTCGTCATCTGTGGAGAGATCAAATTCCCTCCAGACACCGTCAAGATTACCGGCCCTTCTTTCGTTGATGACCTTGGTGGCCACGTCACTAACGACGCCGAACTGCGCAAGGTCGTAGTGCAGGCCGTCGGCATCCGAAAACAGACCGTGTTTGCGCAGGAACGCGGCCATCGGCATCGACGTTTCGCTGAGGTAGAACAGCAGGTCGCCCGCCTCCACGGGGCGATCCATCGCCTGGGGCACGAGGCCGACCCGCTCGATGAGCTGCTTGGCGCATGATTGAAGATCGGTCGTGAGTTGGCTCAGCGATACGACAGGCATTGCGGATCTCCTCACCCGTGAAAGCGGATCCTCGACCGGCCCAGGTTTGATTGGTCCCTGGCTCTGGCCGCCTGATCGGATAACGACGCGCGCAGGTCTCTACTTGACCCTGCGGCCATGGAAGAACCCGGCATTCGTGGTGCTCTCACGAATATTGGCCGTTTCGCCTTGCTCCGCCGTGTTCTTTGCCTTTCCCTTCGGCTGCGGCCCGGCATTGCGGTCGGGTTCCGATCCCGTCCCCTTTGGACTCCGGTTCGCGGGCGGGACAGGCGGCATCTTGTTGTGACGTGACATGGCGGCAACTCCCTTTGAAGAAAACGGATCGAGACTCGCGCCGATATCGTGGGAGATCGAGCAACTGACGTGCCAAATCGAACCAGCAACGAAATCAGCCTCATAGCGTGACAGTTCTCACCCGGACGAAGACAATTTGTCGATGTCAGGTCAGACAAACTGTCCGGCGAACCTACTCCTCGAAATCCTCCCTTGGACTGAACCATCGCGCGACGCAATTCACGCCACGCCCGCTTTCACATGTCCAACGCTGCGCCACAGCAAATCGTTGCACCGCGATAGCCTCGACTTCAGAACGTCGAGCAGGCCATCTCTCGCGGTCAGCCGGGAGCTTCCCGCAGCCAGACGGAAAAGGTCGTGCCCTTTCCCAATTCGCTTTCGACCGAGATCCTACCACCTTGTCGGGTCACGAGCATCTGGCTAATTGACAGCCCGAGGCCGGTGCCTTCCCGTCTCTTGGTCGTGAAGAAGGGATCGAAGATCCGCTGCATGATATCGGGCGTCATGCCGGCGCCGGTGTCGCCGACCTCGATCACGACACCGCGACGGAGACCTTCCTGGCGATCGAACGTCCGCAGTGTCAGCCGTCCGCCGTCGGGCATTGCGTGAATCGCATTGACGATCAGATTCACCAGCACCTGCTGAAGCTCGGTCCTGTTCATCGAAATCGGACGCGATGCGCGATACTCCTTGTCGACGGTGATCGTCGTCTTGTTCAGCAGGTGCTGGACCAGTGGCAGCGTATCGTTCACGATCTCGTCTGGCTGATACTGCTCCACGAAGCCTGCGTATTCCTGCGGCTTGGCGAACTGAAGCAGTCTGGTGACGATCTCGCTGATCCGTCGCAACTGCTCGTCGATGAGCCGGAACTCGGTCTTCGCATCATCGACCTTGCTCCCCATCAGGTCGCGGATGACTTCGAGATTGCCCTGCACGACGGCGATCGGATTGTTGATCTCATGCGCGATGCCGGCGGTGATTTCGCCGATCGCGGCGAGCTTCTCCGACATGATGAGCTGCTTCGTGGTCGCCTCCAGTTGCTGATTGGCGAGTTGCAGCTTGCTGGTGCGCTCCTCGACGCGCTGATTGAGCTCCTCATTCCATTGCCGCAGCTGGGTATCGCGCTCGTGAAGCTGGTCCAGGAGCCGATCGAGGTGGAGCGCAACCCGGCCGATTTCGTCCTGATCGCCAGCATGCCCGGTTCGGGCGTCGAGCTCACCCCGTTCGACCCGGGTAATTGTACCCGTCATGCTCTCGAGAGGACGGAAGATCGCCGCGGCCCACCTCAGAAACAATGGAACAGTGGCGGCAACGGCAACCAGGAAAGCAACCGCGATCTCGATCAGCGTCCGGCGCTTCGCTTCGGTAAAGGGCTTTTGAAGAAAGCCGGCATAGAGCATGCCCACGCGATGATTGTAGCTATCGAGCAGCGGCTCATAACCCGAGACATACCAGTCGTTGACGACGAATGCGCTGTCGAACCAGCTGCCGCCGTCGTCGAGGACGGCCTTGCGGACCGCCGCAGACACACGGGTGCCAATCGCACGCTGCGTCTCGAACAACTCCACATTGGTGCTGATGCGCACGTCATCGAGAAACAGGGTGACGGTGCCACGGCTCTCCTGAGGCAGGCCCAGGCCATGATAGATCAGATCGTTGATCGTATCGACGAAGGCGAGATTCTGATTCAAGAGGATGCCGCCCACCAGCGCAGCACGCCGACCGTCGGGCAGCATCAGGGGGTTGGCCGACTGAAGGATCAGGCCGCGCGTTTCCTCCGCCTTTGTGCTCGGAGCGCTTCCGACGGTCGGAACGAGATCGATCCGTGCCCGTTGCGCGAGATCAGGCGATACCGCCGAAAGCTCGGTCGCCTCGAAAACGTCGATCGCCGTCCTTGCGTGCCCTTCAAGCGCGGTGCTGATGACCGGCCAGTTCCAGCGGACGGAGGCCGACGCAAGCGGATATTCGCTTGCCACGATATGTCCGCCGTCGACCACGATATAGAGAAAATCAAACCCGCGGGCCTGCGCAGTTTCCCTGAGAAGCGCCGCAAGATCGCCGTCAGAACCACCTTGCTTTTGCAACGTCGTCTGAAACCGCGCGGAGCCGGTGACGAAAGCCAACTGGTCTTCCGTATTCTCCATGATACGAGCGAGATATTGGTGCGCGATGGTCAGATCGTCGTGGACTTTGGAGAGCAGCGCCTCGTCGAATTTGGTGTTCCAACGATAGATGCTGATCCCCAGCAGTAGCGGGAGAATCACGAGCATCGGCACGAGAGCGATCGCCAGCAATCGATAGCGAACCGAGCGTCGATTGCTCATCGAGCGAACAGCTATACTTTCCAGCTTGCGCATTTGCGGTCGACCGTCTTGCGCGAGATGCCAAGCCGCCGCGCAGTTTCGTCGCGATCTCCGCCTGTCTCGCGAAGGATAGCCAGGATATGGCGTCGCTCCACTTGAGCAAGACTCTCCCCTCCGCTCTCGCCATGATCAAGGGCTCTCTCGAAATCCTCCGGGAAAGTTCCGAGAATGATGGTCCGCTCGATCAGATTGCGCAGCTCCCGGATGTTCCCGGGCCACTCGTAGTGCGTCAGGGCCGCGCGCACGCGCTCGCCCATGGGCACGGCGGGCATGCCGAGCTGCTGGGAAATATCGCGCATGAATATTGCGGCGAGCTCGAGGACGTCCTCGCCGCGGTTACGAAGCGGCGGCATGCCGATTTGCATGATGTTCATTCGGAAGTAGAGATCAGCGCGGAAACTGCCGGCCTCGACCCGGCTTGGCAGATCGGCATTGGTGGCGAAGACGAAGCGGGCGTCGAACGGGACCTCTCGTTCCGCCCCAACGGGACGCACGCGGCGATCCTCGAGAACCCGCAGCAGCTTGCTTTGAAGCGTGTAAGGCAATTCGCCGATCTCATCGAGAAATACGGTCCCGCCCTGTGCGTGCATGAACAGACCCTCGCGAGCCCGTCCTGCACCCGTGAACGCTCCCTTGAGATGGCCGAACAGCTCGCTCTCGATCATATCGGCTGGAATCGCGCCGCAATTGATCGGCACGAAGAGCTTGTCCGCGCGATTGGAGAGGGAATGAAGCGAGCGGGCGGCAACCTCCTTGCCGGTTCCTGATTCGCCGGTAAACAAGACTGGCGTAGGCAACGGAGCAACTCGCGCGATGATATCGCGCACTTGTTGTATTGCGCCCGACTGACCCAGTAGCTTGTTACGCAGGAACGTTTCGTATGAAGCGGATGTCAATTCATGACGCAGCACGTAGTTCTCTCGCTGCAGCCGCGTTCGGTCTAGGCATCGGGCGACAGCGTTGAGCAACTGATTGGAACGGAACGGCTTGATAACGAAATCGACGACACCGGCCCGCAAAGCCACGATAGCTGTATCGAGGTCGGCGTAAGCCGTCATCAGGATCACATCGGCGAAGAAGCCGATCGCTCGTTGTTCGGCAAGCCAGTCAAGACCCGCTTTCCCGGGCATGACGTTGTCAAGAATGACCACGTCGAAATGCCGGCTGTCGAGCTTGCGCGACGCCTCCTTGGCATCTGCCGCCTCCTCGATCAGCTTGCAACGCGGCCGCAGAATCTTGACGAGAAAGTTGCGGATACCGGGCTCATCATCGATGACCAATATCGACGCCTGCGAGAGCCAGGGGCCGAACTCCGGGCCGCCGACGGGTTCGACAACTTCCTGGGTTGAATCCTCCGACATTCGGCCCTTCTCCTGACGCCGCCTGTACCCTAACAGGGGACAGGCCCAAGAACCACAGCATCACATCCGTGCAAAAGCCCGTTTCAACGCGGTCTCACGCCGGCGCCGACCGGAATTCCGGCTGCCGGCCACGGCGACGACTAGGTCGCCTCGCCGCTGACCTCGTCATGCAGCCGCGCAAGCACCCGCCGCATGCCATGAAGCTGGTCCACGAGATGAAGCACCACATCGATGCCTTCGTCGTTGACGCCCATTCCGGCCGCAAGATCCTGAATGAAGCGCGCACGGGCAACGTCGCCCTCGGTGAATGTCATCCCGGTGATGGTCCGCTCGGGGATCAGCCACTCCTGCTCGAGCCAGAATTCCAGGGTCTGCCCCTGCACACCGGAAGCGATCAGAAACTCCTGCCTGCTCATGATCATGATGCACCGCCTTCGCGCGGGTTGAATTCCTTGCCCTTGCCCCATCCCGACACGAACGCCTCAAGCTCCGGGTCCGGCGAGTTCGGCAGGACGATCTTCAACTTCACGAGTTCGTCGCCGCTTCCGCCGCCATGGCGCGGCGCGCCCTTTCCGCGCAGTCGAAGCATTGTCCCGGTGTTCGATCCCTTCGGGACTGACATGGTCACTTCGCCGGTTGGCGTCGGGACGCGCACCCGCCCACCCAGAACGGCCTCGGGCAGCGAGATCGGCAATTCCAGCGAAATGTTGTCACCGTCGCGCGTGAAGCGTCGGTCGGGCAGGACTTCCACATCGATCAGCGCATCGCCAGGCCCGCCCTTGCCGGTGCCGGGCGCACCTTTGCCTTTGAGGCGCAGGATCTGACCGTCGACCAGCCCGGGTGGGATCTTCACATCCAATGCGCCGCCGTCCGGCAACGTGATGCGCTTGTTCCCACCCGTGATCGAATCCACGAAATCGATCGCGAGCCGGTAGTGCAGATCTGCGCCGCGACGATTCGCGCGCGCCCGTTGACTGCGCTTGAGAAGCTCGGCGAACGGGTCCTCGCCGTCTATGAAATCGGCGAAGCCGGCACCGCTGGTGTAGGGATGACCGTCGTCCGCGCCGGCGAAATCCCGGTAGAAATGATGTTGCGGCTGCTCCGCACCTGACGCGTCGATCTCTCCATCGTCGAACCGCTTCCGCTTCTCGGCATCGCCGAGCAGATCGTAGGCGCCTGCAACTTCCTTGAACTTCTCTTCGGCCTTCTTGTCACCGGGGTTGAGATCCGGATGAAGCTTCTTCGCCAGCTTGCGATAAGCCTTCTGAATGTCGGCGGCGGAAGCCGACGATGAGACGCCGAGCACATCGTATGGATTGGTCGCCACCTCAGCTCTCCCGGCATCGCCATCGGCATGTCTGGATCGCGCGACGGAGGAGTTCGCGAGCCGCGGTGCTATTCGATGGCAGGCTGATGTTACGCAACATGTCCCGGGTCCACGTATCTTGGATAGTTCTTGGCCTGCTGCGGCGTCATCCGCGCCTGATCCGGCGCCTCCGGCACACCCCGCGGGCCGAGCTTGGCCCGCGCGATGTCATCCTCCGTCAAACGCGGCTTGCCGTCGTCTAGCTGTCCATTGCCTCCGTGATCTATCGCCATGGTTTCTCCCTGATCCTGCGAGGAGCCTTGTGGCTGGCATTCGATTCAGAAGACCGAACGGCTCTTGAACGCAACGCTCCGCGTCATCGCCCCGGTTGCAGGGTGAGGCTCTCGACGCCGGCGGCAATGATCACGCCGGTCGACGCCTGAACGCTGAGCGGTTGCAGCGCGATGCTGTTGTTCGAGCCGCCGAGCAGCACGTTTCCGCCCACACCCACCACGGCCGCCGCCATGGCATCGACCCCGACATAGGTACCGGCAAGGTCGCCGCGACCGGGCTGCACTACGGGTGCAAATACATTCCAGGCAAGCGCCGTGGTCTCCGTGAAGCCGATATCGAGACCGAGCTTCTGCATTGTCGCTACGTAGTAGTCTTCCGGCATTCCGTTGATCCGCAAGACACATCGAAGATTGACAACAGCCCCCACGAGGAATCCGACGGTCGCGCCGCCAAGGCACTCGAGCACGCCGACTTGCACCTTCTGTGCCGGTTGCGCCGGTTGCTGCGCAAGGCCGGACGACACCAGCGCGCTCAGCATGGTGGCGGCAATAACGATGGAAAGACCCCGATGACGTCGCATGAGAAACCCCCTTTTGTGAGTTGGAAGACGATGCCTACTGGGCATCAAGGATAGAGCCTGAGTGATCCGATCGAGGCGGCCCGGGCAATTCGCGTCGCCCGGACCAGCCGACATTTGTGTATGCGCGGGAGACCCCGGCCGCAGCCTCGCTACATCGACTTCTTCTCGTCGTCGCCGATCTCCGTAAACTCGGCATCGACGACGTTGCTGTCATCGTGACCCGGGCTGGCGCCGGATGTCCCTTGCGACGCGGTGTGGATCGCCTCACCCAGCTTCATCACGCTCTGCTGGAGCACACTCGCCTTGGTGGTGATCGCAGCCGCATCGTCGCCTTTCAGCGCCTCGCGCAGATCCGACATGGCGTTCTCGATGCCGCGACGGTCCGTGTCGGAAAGCTTGGAGCCATGCTCAGCGACCGTCTTTTCCGCGGAATGCAGCAGCGCCTCTGCGGTGTTCTTCGCCTCGACCGCTTCCTTGCGCTTCTTGTCCTCGACCGCGTGCGCCTCGGCCTCCCTGATCATGCGCTCGATGTCGGCTTCGGAGAGGCCGCCGGACGCCTGGATTTGGATGCGCTGCTCCTTGCCAGTCGCCTTGTCCTTCGCCGAAACGTTGACGATGCCGTTGGCGTCGATATCGAACGTGACTTCGATCTGCGGCACACCGCGCGGCGCCGGGGCAATACCCATCAGGTCGAACTGCCCGAGCAGTTTGTTGTCGGCGGCCATTTCGCGCTCGCCCTGGAAGACGCGAATGGTCACCGCATTCTGATTGTCTTCGGCTGTCGAGAACACCTGGCTCTTCTTCGCCGGAACGGTGGTGTTTCGCTCGATCAGGCGCGTAAACACACCACCCAGCGTCTCGAGACCAAGCGACAGGGGCGTGACGTCCAGCAGCAGAACGTCCTTGACGTCACCCTGCAGCACGCCGGCCTGGATCGCCGCGCCGATCGCTACAACCTCGTCGGGGTTGACACCCTTGTGCGGCTCCTTCCCGAAGATCTTCTGCACGATCTCCTGGATCTTCGGCATGCGGGTCATTCCGCCGACCAGAACGACCTCGTTGATATCCTGGGCCTTGAGGCCCGCGTCCTTGAGGGCATTGAGGCAGGGCTCGATGGTCCGTTGCACGAGGTCGTCGACCAGGGATTCGAACTTTGCGCGGGTCAGCTTGACCTGGAGATGCTTGGGACCTGATGCGTCGGCCGTGATGAACGGAAGGTTGATCTCGGTCTGCGTCGTGGTCGAGAGCTCGATCTTGGCCTTCTCTGCGGCTTCCTTGAGCCGCTGCAGGGCGAGGTTGTCCTTGCGCAGATCGATGCCCTGCTCCTTCTGGAACTCGTCGGCCAGGTAATTCACCAGCCGCATGTCGAAATCTTCACCGCCGAGGAAGGTGTCCCCGTTGGTGGCCTTGACCTCGAACACGCCGTCGCCGATGTCGAGAATGGAGATGTCGAACGTACCGCCGCCGAGATCGTAAACCGCGATCTTGCTTTGCTTCTTCTTCTCCAGACCATAGGCGAGCGCTGCGGCCGTCGGCTCGTTGATGATGCGCAGCACCTCCAGGCCTGCGATCTTGCCGGCATCCTTGGTCGCCTGCCGTTGCGCGTCGTTGAAATAGGCGGGGACGGTGATGACCGCCTGCGTGATCTTCTCGCCAAGGTTGGCCTCGGCGGTCTCCTTCATCTTCTGCAGGATGAACGCCGATATCTGCGACGGCGAATAGGACTTCCCGCCGGCCTCGACCCAGGCATCGCCGTTCGAGGCCTTGATGATCGTGTAGGGGACGAGCTTTTTGTCCTTCTCGACCATCGGATCGTCATAGCGACGGCCGATCAGGCGCTTCACCGCGAAGATGGTGTTGGTGGGATTTGTCACCGCCTGGCGGCGTGCGGGCTGACCCACGAGGCGCTCGCCGTCGCTCGTGAACGCCACGACCGACGGTGTTGTGCGCATTCCTTCCGCATTCTCAATGATGCGCGGGTTCTTGCCGTCCATGACGGCAACGCAGGAGTTCGTCGTTCCGAGATCAATACCGATTACTTTTCCCACTGTCGCACCCTCCTGTTTTTCCTGTTTCGCTGTTCTTCACCGAACTGGTGCAGGTTGCTCGCCTGACCACCATTCCGGCGCGGCGAAGCTATCGGCGTCCAATGCGTGTGCGTGTCGTTCGTCGATATGGGTGGCGCAATGGCCAGCAAGGCCTGGCGCAGACCCGCTCGATCTCCAGCACGATGCACGTCTCATGACGCCTTCGGCTTCGGATCGGCATTGTACGCCACTTCCGGTGCGGCCGCGCCGGCTTTGTTCCGGTCCGGCGCCGGCGCTTCGCTACTCTGCGCGGCAGCATGAACGGGTATTCTGCGGACGTGTTCCTTCTCCCTGTTGATCGGCAACGTCACCGTCAGAACGCCATTGTCGAAGTCGGCCTTCATCTTGTCGGCGTCGACCGAATAAGGCAGGCGCAACGTGCGGAGCAATGTGCCGTAGGAGCGCTCGAGGACGTGGAAGTTCTCCTTGTCGTCCGTCCGATCCAGCGTCTTCTCCGCGCGGATGGTGAGGATGTCATCGACGAGCGTAACGTCGATATCCTCCGCCCTCACACCGGGGAGGTCGGCGCTGATCCGCATCTCGCCATCGGTCTCACTCACATTGATGCTGGGCATGAAGGGGCCCTGCTGATCGACGTTGGGACGCGACTGATGATGAAGACGGCCATGCAGGAAGACCTCGCCGAACAGCCGATTGATCTCGTGATGGAGCGAATGGAAGGGAGCTTCGATATCACGCTGAATCGGAACGCCTGATCGAACAGGTGCGGTGGAATTCGGCGCCATCATTCTCTCCCTGTAAGACGACGGACTCTTTAATCCGGGCTCTTCTTTGCAACGGGCATGCCATCCCCTGCCGCCAACGGTAACAACGACTTAGAGGCCCATCGATCGCGACGGCGGACATTTTGTCTCTGCCGTGCAGGACAAGTTGTCGGTGGAGCGGGATGGGTTTTCATGCCCCACTCGCGATGCCGACCTTCGCGGGACGCAATGCGCGGGAGCCGATCGCGTAGCCCGGCTGCAGAACCTTCATCACGGTGCCGCGCGGTACGGACGGATCCGGTACCTCGAACAATGCCTCGTGGAAATTGGGATCGAACCGTTCGCCGACGGGATCGAGCTTCCTGATGCCGTGCTCTTCCAACGCGCGCAGCAACTCCTTCTCGGTGAGGCCGACACCTTCAACCAGAGCCCTCAGCGCCGCCTCCGGTTCCCGGACACCGGCGGGGATGCTGGCAATGGCTCGCTCCAGGTTATCGGCCACGATGAGCATATCGCCGGCAAATTTCGTGATCGCGTATTGGCGCATGTTGTCGAGATCGCGCTCGGCGCGACGGCGTGTGTTCTCCACCTCGGCCAATGCACGCAGCAAGCGGTCCTTGAGCTCGGCATTCTCAGCGAGGAGTTGGGTGCGATCCTCCGACGAACGATCGCTTGCTACGGCTCTCCCGGAATCCGCCGCGCCTCCGGGGTCAGGCAGGGCATCGCTCGCGGTCGGCAACGTGTGAGCCGAACCTCCCGGGCGGTGTCCGCGCGGATCGTCGTCGGGTGGCCATTTTCGCTCCGTCATCTAGTCCTCCCTTGCAAGCGGACAGCGCTTTCCTGTTCCACCGGCGTATGCGCTAGGCTGCGCGGAACCGCAGGCCGAGGCCGACAAGCGCGCACCCCTGGAAAACGAGATCGAGCGCCAGAACAAGGCCAAGCAACCACAGACTGTTGACCGGCCAGCCAAGCAAGAAAACGAGCCCTGCGATCGCGGTGACGACACCCGAGGCAACGATCCAGCCCCAGCCGTGGTCCGTTCGCGCCTGGAATCCGAGCCAGAGACGGGCAGCGCCCGAAGCAACCGTGAGCAGAGCCAGCATCAATGTCAGAAAGACCGAGGCAAGCAGCGGATTCATCGATGTCACGACGCCGGCGGCCGTGTAAAGGACGCCGCTGAGCATCCACCACAGGAAGCCGCCCCAGGTCTTCACGCGGAGCGACTGCACGATCTGCATGACCCCGGCGACGATCATTCCCGCGCTCACGTAGTAGACCGTCACGATTGTCGCCAGCAGCAGGTTGCCGGCTGCGACGGCACCCAGGACAATGAAGACGAGCCCGAGGCCGACGAACCAGCCCCACTTGGCGTGCACGTCCGCAAACGCGCGGGACAGCATGGACGCATGATTTGTGGTTGTCATAGGACCCTCCGAGAGTCGAACCGGCGAGCCCGCTTCAGCCATGTGCAACCGGCACTCAGGCGTGAAGGCCTCCCGCCACAGCACACTCGCCACGGCACACCGGAGCAACAGACATGCCAATCAGGAAACCACGTCACATCAGACGCTTGGTGATTCGACCGCATTCACGAAGGACAATTTGTCCGCGCGCCACGGGACAGAATGTCGAAGGCAGGCCGCCGTTGGGGAAGCATCCTTGTGACGAGGAAACTGCGGTGGCTGGTCATCAACCGCCAAAAGGCATGTGCCGCCATCCCGGCACCTGGCCAGGCCGTAGCGAGGTCCTCTACCGCGGAAGACGTCTCAACGGTCAGTCTCTTGAGGGCTTCGGCTGAGTTTCACTCACAGGATCGGAGGCCGGAAAAGTCTCTTCGAGGCCTTCTTCGAGCTTCGTCATTTTCATATCCGCCTCGATCGCCTTCTTGGGGTCTACCGCGAGCTTGTCGACGGGGGCAGGATCAAATTTTTTCTTCATGGACACTCTCACTGGTTGGGGGCGCGCTATCGCCCATACTCGGTATTCTTCGCCATACCGCATTTAGGAGCAGAGCCGATAGGGAACCTTCTGCACGGAGACGTATGGAGCGGGCCGTTCTGCCGCTACCGGATTCGCGCGCATCAATTGCGTTCGCTCTGGCCGCGCAACAACGCGCGAGCTTACTAGGCCGAGGCTCTCTCAACGATCCGCAGGCGGGATGCCAAGCGGCGACCGCAACCAACGAGGGCAAATCGCCTCGCGGCCGGCGTCAGGCGGCCCGCATTCAGCCTGCCGCGGCATTTTCTCTCGATCGCCCTACTTTCCCGTGACGATCATGTGCCTGAGGGCTATCCTCTGAAGGAATCCTCCGCCGGCCTCACGGCCGCCCAACAGATTGCAACTGCGGTTTCCACGAGCGAATTCGATGCGCACGTCGCCCGCCTTTGAAACAGATCCGGGCTTTGCCCGAATGAACGTGCCCGACGTTCGGATCAATTACGATCCGATCGATCCGGACCAGTTCGACCGGCCGATTGTCTCCATGTCCATCGAGACAGGTCAGGGCAACGATGAGCTGCCGCTCCATTCGCACAAGAAGGGCCAGTTGGTGGTGGCCTCTCATGGATCGGTCATGTGCCGCGCACCGGGAGGACTGTGGATCGTTCCGCCGCAGGGTGCGGTGTGGATACCCGCCGGAGTCCTGCACAGCAACTGCATGTCAGGCGCGAAAAAGGTCTACGTCGTCTTCATCGATCCGCAGGCCAGCACGCTTCCGACCACCTGCTGCACGTTCACGATATCGTCGCTGGTGCGCGAGTTGATCCATCGATTGTCGCTCTTCCCGCCCCTGTATCCGATCGACGGGCCGACAAGCCGACTGGGTCGCGTCCTGCTCGACGAACTGGTGCAGATGTCGACCGAACAGATGTACCTGCCGATCTCCGCGGATAGCCGATTGCAGCATCTGGCCGCATCTCTGCTCAATGATCCGGCCGATCGGAGTACGGTCGACGAGTTGGCTGCTCGATACGCGATGAGCGAGCGCACATTCGCCCGTCTGGTATTCAAGGAAACCGGGATGACGTTCGGGCGCTGGCGACAGCGGCTTCACATCCTGGTCGCGTTGCAGCGACTATCGGACGGATCTTCCGTACAAGCCGTATCACTCGATCTGGGCTACGAGACGCCCAGCGCTTTCATCACCATGTTCAAGAAGGCGATGGGCAAGAGCCCTCGTCGCTTCCTCGCCGAGCGGTCCAGCTTCGTCAGCCGCGAGCCGGTCGAATAAGCAGCTTGCGACTTCGTATCCTGAGCCGCGGCCGGCGATGCTCTATCTCGAATTGAACGGCACCAGCGGGTACTGGAGGGTTGCCTCGGCCACGGCTTGCGGCGCTACCACGCGCGGCCTGCCGTTCTGCCCCTGCAGCAGAGTCACGTCGCCTCCCATGTTTTGACCGCTGGCATCGAACTTGATCCTGCCGCTGGACATCAGGATCGGCGTCATATCGGTCGTCTTGAGCGCGGCATGGATGGCCGCCGATTCAGAAGAACCGGCGCGGCTCACGGCATCCGCAACGATCTGCACGGCTTCGAACGCGCATCCCGAATTGGCGTCAAGCCAGTCGTTTGGATAGTCGGACGCAAACTGCTTGAGGATCGCTGCGGCGTCGGGAGCCTTCGGGTTGTGCCACAGCGTCGACAGGATCGCGCCGTCGCCGTATTTACCCAATGCGTCGTAGTATGCCTTGTCCTGCACGCCATTCGAGTTCGGCGAGAAGATCAATTTGGGATTCCATCCCTGCTTGACGCATTCCCGGATGATCATGATGGCATCGTTGACGCGCGTCACCGATACCAGCGCGTCGGCGCCCGAGGCTTTCGCCTTTGCCACCTCGACCGAGAGATCCCTGGCCTTCTCGTCGTATGGGATGTACTGGGCAATCTTCAGAGGGACATCGAGCTCCGTCCAGGCCTGATCGATGCTGGCCGCGGTCGATTGCCCCATCGTGTTGTTGAGATGCATGATGGCCGCACTCGTCGGCACATCCTTGAGCGACGACAAGAGCGACTTCAGTTCGATCAGCGACTTCCTGACGACCGTCAGCGACGTCGGATAGTAACGAAAGACCTGGGTGAAACCCTGCGAAGTCACCTGGGTCGCACTCGCGATATGCACCACCATCGGGACCTTTGCCGCTTCCGCGGCCTGCAGCGCGGATATGGTTGCGCCGGAGTCCCAGGCCCCGATGAGCACCGTGCAGCCCTGCCGGATCAGGTTCTCGGCGGCAATTCGCCCGTTCTCCGGCCTGCTCTGCGTATCGGCATGGTTGATTTCCATGTCTATTCCGAACTTCTCCTTGGCGAACTTCGCACCGGCGTCGATCCCGCGCACACAGGCCTGGCCGGGAAACGCCAAAACGCCGCTGCTCGGATTGATCGCGCCGACCCGCACCTTGCCGGGAGCGGTTGCCTTCGCCGGCCACGATACCAGCCCGGCGGCGGCGCCAACGCTGCTGCCGAGCAGCGCACGGCGCGTCAGACCACTTTCGTTGCGATTCATCATGTGACGTTTCCCCTCAGTCGGCTGCATGAATATTGAGGCGATCCAATCGAAAAGCTCGATGACTGGCGACGCACGCGGCAGATGCGTCCGCTCAGATCACCTTCTCATCTCGGCCTTGACCAGATCGTCTTCACTCTCGTCGTAAAGCGTATCGATCAACGAGCGATATCTCTCGATGATCTGCCTCCGGCGCTTCTTCCTGGTCGGCGTCATCACGCCATTCTCGGGGGACAGCTCTTCCGGCAAGATCCGGAAGGCCTTGATCTGCTCCGCCCTGGCCAGCCTGCTGTTGGCCTTGCCGATCTCGGCTTCGATCATCCGGACGACGATCTCGGAATCCGCCAGATCCGCGTACTGCACGATCTGAAGGTCGCGCGATCTCGCCCACTCCATCGTCGCAACAGCGTCGACTTCAATCAACGCGGTGAGATACTTCTTTCCCTCTCCGATCACCGCGGCTTCGGAAATGAACGGGCTGTGCCGGATTTCATTCTCGATCTGCGTCGGGCTGATGGACTTTCCGTTGGACGTGTTGATGATCTCTTTCTTCCGATCGACCAGCTTGAACAGGCCTGTCGGGCCGATATCCACGATGTCTCCGGTGTAGAGCCACCCATCGCGCAGCGCTGCCTTGGTTTCCTCCGGCTTGTTCCAGTACCCGACGAAGAGCCCCGGACCCCGGACAATCATCTCCCCGTCCTCGAGAACCGCCGTCTCCCAGGCCGCATCATGCACGGGCACGCCAACGGTGCCGGCTTCCGGCCATTCCGCCATCTGGACCAGATTGGCGCCGACCAGTTCTGTCTGGCCGTAGCATTCCTTCAGCTGCAGTCCCCAAAGCTGCCAAAGGGACATGAGTTCGGACGGCATCGCAGCCGAAGATGTGTAGGTGATCGCGAGCTCCTCGAACCCGACTTCAGCAAGCAGCGGTCGAAAGATCTGGTCCTGGCACACGGCGAACAGCGCCGATATCAGGGGATCCGGCGTGCCGCCAGCCTGGCGGTCGTCGAGCGCCTTGCGGGCGATCGTCATGGCAAACTGATAGTCCTGCTTCTGCTTCGCCGATCCGGAATGGACAATGCTGAGGATCTGGGTGGCAAACCGCTGATAGAAGCGGGGCGGCGCCGTGAAATACGTCGGCTTCACATCCTTGATGGTCTGGGCGAACTCCATGCTGGTCTCGCCGAAATGCGGCACCATCCGGGCCAGCAAAGGCAACGTCGTCGCTTGCGCGCGCGCGACGGTGTGCGACATCGGCAGATGCACGACGACGCGGTGCGTGTCGGAACGCATCCTCGGGCTGAACGTCGTCACGCTGTGCGCACCGGCGAGCAGCGACAAATGGGTCAGCATCGCGCCCTTCGGAAAGCCGGTGGTGCCGGATGTGTATCCGATGCTGACCAGGTCGCTGGCCCTCGCTTTCTCGACCTGCTTGCGAAGAAATCCATCGGCGTCGATCGAGATCCCTTCGCAAAAGGCGCTGAGCGAGATGACGTTCGCCGCCGCATCGATCCCGTTCCATTCCGGATCGAGCACAATGATCTTCCGCAACCTTTCGGCCTGGCCGGACGCCAGGACGATGCCAAGCTGCAACTCACTGCCGACAAAGACGAACGAGGCGCCGGAATCATTCAGGTAGTAACCGACTTCCTCCGGCGACGAGGTAAAATACACGCCGACCATGACGCCGCCGGCGCAGATCGTCGCCATGTCGGCCAGCAGCCATTCCTGGGACACATCGCCCATGATGGCCGCACGGTCACCGCGCGCGAGCCCGGCCTGCTGCAGGGCGGCCGCCAGATTCGCCACATGACCCGAATACTGCCGCCAGGTCGCGGCGATCCATGCGCCGCGACGCTTTTGCTTGTAGGCGACCGTCTCGGGCCGCTCCGCCCGTCGCGCGTTCAGAAGCTGCGGAATGGTCACGTCGACGAGTTGAGCGCCTGAGGTGATGGATTCGACGTCCATCTCAGCGCTCCGCGAAGCGCTTTCGCTTCTCAGCGAATGCGGCGACGGCCTCGCGGCGCTCGGGTAGCGCGAAGGTCAGCATCTCCAGCGCGGCCGAGGTGTCGAGCACCAGATGCGCATACTGCTTGATGATCTTGTTGACGCTGTACTTCGTCCAGATGATCGACTCCCGAGGGCCGCTTGCAAGCATCTCCGCGTATTCGATCGCCGCGTCCTTGACGTCCCTGCCCGAAATGACCTCGTTGATCATGCCCATGGCGGCGGCCTTCTCGGCGGAGATGAACTCTCCCGTCATCAGGTAGTGCTTGGCGCGTACCGGCCCCATCAGCAGCGGCCAGATCACCGCACCGCCATCACCCGCAACCACGCCCGCCGTCACATGCGTATCGGCAAATCGCGCGGTCGGACTCGCGAAGATGACATCGCAGAACAGGGCAAGCGTCGCCCCGAGCCCGACGGCAACACCGTTGACCGCCGCCACGATCGGCACCTCGACCTCGAGCATATTGCGGACCAGATGGCGTCCGCTCCTGGTCGGCGACGGCAGCGGGCCTTTGTCGAGCGACTTCTGGTCGCCGCCCGAGCAGAAGCCACGCCCTGCGCCGGTCAAGACGATTGCGCGAACGTCGTTGTCGTGATCCAGGTCGACGAAGAGCCGCTCCAGCTCCTCGTGCATGTCCCAATTGATGGCGTTCAGGCTCTCCGGCCGGTTCATCGTGACTACGGCAACGCCGCTGGAGCGCTTCTCGACGATCAGATACTTGTAGCTATGCTGTGACATTGCTGGTTCCGTTCCGTTTCTCTGTGAATTCACCTTTGAGGCCGCATGGCCCGGATTTGCGCGAGAATGTCTTCCGTGGGCCGCACGACGTTGTTCTTGTCGTTGAAGTGCGGAATGATGTAACGGCCGCACATTTCGATCGCTTCCATGATCTTCTCGTGGCTGACCGAGTCGAGATGCAGCAGCACTTCGTCGATGCCCAGCTCCTGGAACTTCTCAATCTGGCGAATAACGGTGTCGGGACTCCCGCAAACCGTTGTCGCTGAATGGTTGAGTAGATAGTCCCAGTCTCTTCCGGCGCGCTCCATGGCCGGAACGCTCTCGCTCATGTACGCATAGTCATCCGCGAGCTTCGCCAGGCGGGGATACGCGTCGGTGGAGATCCTCGCGTAGTGCATCAGCGGCTCGGCGTAGTCGTCCTTCGCCTTCTGGTCCGTCGGACCAATGCCGAAGAACAGCGGAAGGCCGACGCGCGGACGCTCGAGCGGACCCTGCTCGTCGCGCTTCCAGGCGCGTCGATAGGTATCGAGAAGCCCTTGCTGAACGTCCCACCCCTGGTAGATCGAGGCGCTCATCAGGGCGAGGCCCTCGGATCCCGCCCAGGCGTGACTGCGCTCGCTCGTCGCGGCGATGCCGATGACCGGATGCGGCTTCTGCAGGGGCTTTGGCACGAGCATCCGCGGCGGAATCTGGTAGTACTTCCCCTCGAAGGTGAAGATATCCTCGCGCATCGATTTCTTCAGAAGCGCGATCCCCTCTTCCATCTGGGCAAGCGTTTCGCTGGGATCGACGTTGAAGGCACGCATTGCGATGGTCGTGTTGGCGCGGCCGGCGTAGAACTCCATGCGGCCATGCGACAGAATATCGGTAACGGCCAGCCGCTCCGCCGAGCGCAAGGCGTGATTGATCTTCTGCGGCATCAGGGTCACCGCAGACCGCAGCTTCACGCGCGAGGTTACCGCGGCGAGATAGCCGTAGACCACTTCCGGAGCGGAGCTCGAGATGCCGCCGAGCGCGACGTGCTGCTCGGACAGCGCGACGCAGTCGAACCCCATCTTTTCCGCGAGGCGCACCTCGTCAACCAGTTCGTGCAGTCGCCGCGCATAGCTCTGCCCGACCTGGGTTTCCTGCTCCGACCAGAACCCGAACGAAAGTGCCATCTTCTAAAGTCCTCAGGGAAATTCGAGATGGCAGAGGATTTCATAGGCACGGCGACATTTTCGTCCGAATGCTGGTGGCGGCCGCGCATCCTTCCAAATTTTGTGCTGCAGGCAGGCGGATCACATCCTGTCTGCAATCAACACCACCGCTGGCAGTTTCCCGCGCCAGGCGCCGCGTAAGAGGCCGGCGTCGCCTCATCTGGCAAACGAGGTCGCCAGAAGATCCGCGATCGCCTCGAGGCATTGAGCACCGATCTCGACGGTCGATCCATGAGGATCGCCAATGATCCCGTTGTGCGTGATCGACTTGATCCCATTCTTCCACATGGACTGAAGCTGCTGTTCAGACAGCGCGCCTAGGTACCCCACTTCGAATCGGTCCAGCCGCACGCTATCGGGGCGGAGCCACATCATGAGCGACGTCTCCGCGATATCGGCGTGCCCGCCAACTGCGTTGGGATCACCCCCGGCATCGCTGACGGCGCTTCGCCACCTGTCGACCCAGGCAATTGCGTCGCAGAACGCATCGATCTCAACGTCGGGCGCAACCGCACGCCTCAATCGAGGAAGCATGTCGCGCAGGACGGGAAAGTTTCCGATGTGCCCGGAGAACAGCAGGATCCGCTTGAAGCCGTGCTGGGCAAGACTTGTGCAGTAATCGAGGCAGATCGATTCGAAGGTTTCCGGTCGAAGCGAGATCGTACCGGGGAAGACAAGATGGTGGGCCGAACAGCCGACCTTGATCGTCGGGGCGATCAGGGCATCGCCGAGATGCCGTGCCACTTTGGCCGCGAGGGCGTCAGCATGGTCGGCATCCATGCAAAGCGGAAGATGCGGCCCATGCTGCTCGACAGCGCCGCACGGTATCATGACGGTCGAACGTCCCTGCGCCAGAGCAGCCGATACGTCCTCGAAGCTCATCAGCTCCAAGCGGATTTCTTCAAGGGGTGGCAGTACGGCCATTCAAGCCTTCTTTGAATTCTTCGACAGGAAACGGGCGCGCGCGTCTGCCGAGCTATCCCCGGTCAAATAGGCGCCGAGATCCTCGATCGTCATCGCCTCAAGCGAAGCGTCATCCATTTGTCCCGTCAAGTTCAACGAGCGCTTGATCGCGGCGAATAGTTTCGGTTCCTTCCCGCGAAGATGCCTGCATACCTCCACGGCACGGTCCATCACATCAGCGGTGGTTGTGACCTCGCTGATCGCTCCGATTTCGAGCGCCTTCCGGGCGTCGACCAAGTCGCCCCAGTAAAGCAATGCCTGTGCTTCCCGAAGCCCCAGTTTCCGCACGGCTTGCCGCATTCCCTTGGCCGCCGGCAGGAGACCGTGGTTGATCTCGGGAAACCCGATCATGCAGGCGTGATCTGCGACGACGTAATCGGCGTGAAGCAGGAATTCCAGGGCGCCTCCGACCGCATAGCCACGGACGGCACAAACGAGCGGGCCCGGATAGCTCTCCATCTCGCACAACAGCGCGTGGAAGTCCCGCATGCGAGGTCTGGATATCTCGAGGCCGGCGACTTCCTTGATATCGCCACCCGCACTGAAGAAGCGATCGCCTCCGCCGGTCAAGACGATACCTGGCGGTGACACTTCAGCGGACAGCGCACGAATCGTGTCCAACAAGCGCTTGACCAGTCCGTTGTTCAAGGCATTCGCCGGCGGCCGGTTCATGGTCATCGTAACCATGTCGAGGTCGCGCTCGACGCGAAGGGTGTCGTCGTTCTGCATAGGGTCAACCTATGCGACGCACCCCCGAATCGGTTGCCATACAACGCATCCGCATCGGCGAGCGTCGACACAAATCGCCACCGCAGCGCTGGATCGCAGCATTTTCTGCTTCATACGCTCCGTGTTCCTCGCCAGTCGGATCAATGCCGCAGCCGCGAAACGCCACTACGTTCCAAGATAAGCGCGCTGCATCTCGGAATTGCTCAGCAGTTCGTCGCTCGGTCCGTGCAGCACGATCGAGCCGTTCTCCAGGACATAGCCACGATTGCTCAACGCAAGGGATTTGGCGACGTTCTGCTCGACCAGCAACACCGTGATCCCCTGCTCGTGCAGCGATTTCACCACGCCAAACATCACGTCCGTCAAGGCCGGCGACAGCCCGATGGACGGCTCGTCGAACATGACGATTTCAGGCTTCGACATGATCGCGCGCCCGATCGCCAGCATCTGCTGCTCGCCACCGGATAGCGTCCCGGCCAATTGCCGCCTGCGCTCTCGAAGCCGCTCAAACAATTGATAGACGCATTCAAGCGCTTCAAGTCGGCCTGCTTTCGCACGTTTCAGGGAACCACCCAGGAGCAGATTTTCCTCGACGGAAAGGCTCCCGAAAATCTGCCGGCCTTCGGCGACCTGCGCAATGCCGCGTTCGCAGACCTCCCATGGCGGCATCCCGGTGATATCGACGCCATTCAGTTTCACCACGCCGGCGGAAGATGGCACGATGCCCGAGATCGATCTGATCAGCGAGGTCTTTCCCGCACCGTTCGCACCGACGACGCAGATCAGCTCGCCCTTGCGGATCCGCAAGGAAACACCGTTCAGGGCGTTCGATCCGTCATAGGCGACGGAAAGGCCGTCGATCGATAAGAGCGCCTCGTCAGGCATGGAAGCCCGCTCCCAGATAGCTCTCGAGGACCATCGGATCTGCGACCACCTCTTCAGGGCGTCCTTCGGCGATCTTGGCGCCGTGATGAAGGACGACGATACGCGACGCGACCTCCATCACGATCCGCATGACGTGCTCGACGAGCAGGATCGTCAGTCCGCCCTCGGCAAGTTTCCGCAGCACGCGGACAACGCCCGCGGCTTCGGTGGGGCGGAGGCCCGCCATGACCTCGTCCAGCAGCAGTAGCCTAGGTCGCGTGGATAGCGCCTTGGCGGTTTCCAGCATTTTGCGATCCGGCAGCGTCAGTTGGTCGGTCCTCGCATCGGCCTTGCCGGCCAGTCCAACGCTTTCAAGGGATTCGTACGCCTTCGATCTGGCTTCGTCGACGCTCCTGGTCCAGCTGAAGGCTCCGACCATGGCGTTCTCGAGCACCGACATGTCGCGCATCGGCCGCACGATCTGGAATGTCCGCGCGATGCCCATCCTGCAAACAAGCTCAGGCGGTGCATGCTCGATCGGGTGTCCCTCGAAGACCACCTGCCCACAGGTCGGCCGCATGGCGCCCGCGACGAGATTGAAGCATGTCGTCTTTCCTGCCCCGTTCGGCCCGATCAGTGCGGTGATACGTCCGGCTTCCAACGCGAAGCTGACATTGTTCACCGCGACCAAGCCGCCGAACGATTTGGAGAGATTCTTCACCTCGAGCAAGACAGTCATTCCTCGGCCTTTCTCGGTTGCGGCAGCCACAGCCGGGACGGCATCTGGATTGCCTTGCAGAGCCGCACAATCGCCGGCCAGATGCCGTCGGGCAGGAACCAGACGACCAGCACCAGCACGAAACCGTACGCGATACTGTTCAGTCCCGGGATCCGAAGATTGTCGCCGAGAGCACTCATCAGATGGTTCAGGGGAATAGCTGCGAGCGAGCCGACCAGCGGACCAAACGTCGTGCCCAACCCGCCGACCACGGGCCCGATCAGGACGTCGACGGAGAGCCCCATGCCCATGATCGAATCCGGGAATATCGATCCCTGCACCAGCGCCAGAATTCCACCACCCACGGCCGCAGTCGCAGCCGAGATCGCAATCACGAGGATCTTGTGCCGGAATGCGCGGACACCGAGCGCGCGCGCGGCCTGTTCATCGTCCCTCATCGCTCGCCAGACATATCCGAAGTACGATCGCGAGATCATTTCGGTTCCAACGATCCCCAATGCCGCCAGAGCAAGAGCTATGAAGTAGTAGAAGCGCGCGTCACCCCGGAGCATCGAGATGTCGATTGCACCCGTCGGCGCGGGAAAGAACAGCCCCTGCATGGCGCCAACAAACTCCCAGCCACCGAACATGATCCGGGCGAATTCGGCCGCGGCAATCGTCAGCAGGGCGAAATAGATTCCACGCACTTCAAACCGGAAGCTCAACCACGCCAGCACCGCGCCGGCAGACCCGGCAATGACCATTCCGAGCAAAAGGCCGATCCACGGAGAGACGCCGTACTTGACGTCGAGGACGGCCACCGAATAGGCGCCCAGACCGACAAAGAGGGCATGACCGATCGACAGTTGCCCGCCGATCCCCAGCATCAAATTCCAGGATTGCCCAAGGAACGTGAACAGCAACACGATCGTCAGCAACGAGATGAGGTACGGGCTTGCCAGCGCGCCGACCAAGGCAAGGACAACAAGGACCGATCCCCCGGCGAGCCACCGCTTCATTTCGGTCCCGCCATCAAGTCTCTTTTGCACCAAAAAACCCTCTCGGACGGAAAATCAGGACGAGGATCAGGAGCGCATAGGGAAGCGCCGTCTTCATCGACGGAGCGAACATCAACGCAGCAATCGCTTCGGCGACGCCAATCATCAGGCCACCCAGCAGCGCTCCACTGAAACTACCGAGACCACCGACGATGACTGTCACGAAAGCCAGCAGGGTAAAGTCGACCGCGAGATATGGCTGGGCGTCGAACAAGGGAGATATCAATGCGCCGGCAACGCCCGCGCAGGCCGCTCCGATACCAAACGTCACCGCATAGATCCGAGGAATGTTCAGCCCGACGACAAGGCCGCCCAAGCGGTTGTCCGCGGCCGCGCGCAAGGACCGGCCGAACGATGAAAACTTCAGATACACGCCTAACAGCGTGATGAGCAGGCCTGCGGTTGCCGCCGCTTGAAGTCTCGCCAGATCCAGCGTCACGAAGCCGAGCGACACGGTGTGAAACGAGAGCTGTGATGCGGTCGGGCGCGGATCCGGCCCGAATGCCACCAGCAGAGTGCCGCTGAAGAGCAGCGACAGACCGATGAAGACGATGAATTGATAGTGATGCGGCCGGCCGACGAACCGCTTGACGATCATTGTCTCCAGAAAATATCCAAAGATGAACATCACGACCGCTGCGATCGCTGCCGCGACGATGATCGGCACGTCCCAAAGGCGGACGGCCCAATAACCGATGTAGACGCCGAACACGACCATCTCACCGTGTGCGAAGTTGACGACGCGCATGACGCCAAAAATGATCGTCAGGCCGAGCGCCACGAGCCCGTAGACGAGACCGAGCAGAATGCCGCTCGCGAGAACATTGAGCCAGAGTGACAGCATCGGTGGTCACTAGCGCTTGGGCACGGTGAATTCACCCTTCACATAGACAAGGGGTTCGCGATCGGCGTTTGTCGCCTGCGCGACCACCTCGCCGACGAAGATCGTATGACTGCCGGCATCGTATGAACCGGACACCCGGCAATCAAAGCTGCAGATCGCCTCGACGAGACTCGGCGCTCCCGTCGCGAGCTCGCGCCACAAGCCTTCGCTGAACCGTATGTCGCCCTTGCTGCCGTCCTGGCCTGCGAATTTCTGCGCCAACGCAGCGTGATCCGCCGTGAGGATGTTCCAGCAGAATGATCCGCTCTGCTTGATCGTATCGTGGGCGCCGGCCGACTTGTTGACGCAGACGAGCACGCTCGATGGCTCGGTCGACACCGAGCAGCCGGCCGTCAATGTCAAACCGTGCCTGCCCGGCCGCGCGCCTGTCGTGACGATAGACACGGCACCCGGCACGTTGCGCATGGCGCTACGGAAGTCCGTGCTGCTGAACACCGGGATTTCATGACTGGGCATGGGCGACACTCGGAAGTTCATCATGATGGATTGCTCCGATACATAGAGACCAAGCTCTCCAGAGAGCTGATTCGCCGGCCTATACGAGTGCGGCTTGAAAGAGCTGGATCGTATTGTTTTCCGGGTCCCTGAAATCAGCGACCCGGCCGTGCGCGCCCATGTCACGGACCTCGCCAAGCGCCTGCGCGCCCTGCGCCTGCGCGCGCTTCAGAGCCCCTTCCAGATCATCCACCTCGAACACGAGGACGGCATTCCGGGACGGCACGGAGACGGATTCGGCTGGGCTTGCGATGCAAAGGGCGGCTTTCTCGCCTGCGAATTGAATCCACTTTCCGCCGTCAGCGAAGCGGATCGGCAATCCGAGCGCCTCGTAAAACCCGGCCAGCGCTTCGGGCTTCGCGGCGGTGAGGTAGGCCTGCTTGAGCTTCATGTGTCACTCCCGATTCCGAGCGCCCCGTTGATCTGCGATTTCTCCGCAGACTTCGGCTGTCCTGCGATCGTGGCGCGGCGGCCCCGGCATGAATGCTCAAACTGTTCACCTCCCGCATGATCAATCGGCATCTTATGCTGCCGCATCCGGCCTTTGACGTCATTCCTCATCGGCCGCGGGTCGGCGATCGCGTGCTCCGGATACCCGAAGCCGACCACGACGTCCCTGCCGACTCCGCGGCGCCGGATAGGCGGCCAGTCCGAAGGGGATTGACGGTTTTTCGATATAAGTCGTCATTTCGTCGAAATTCTACAACCGCGGCTGCGGTTAGCATTCGCGTCATCGAGATGTCACCACGCGAGATAACGCGCGGCACCGGGCCTCGATACAACGACCATTCGCCCATGGGAGAACGACATGACAACGACGGCTCTCGACAGGATCGACATCAAGATTTTGAATGAGCTCCAGCAGAACGCCAGTCTGACCAATGTCGAGCTTGCTTCCCGCGTCAACCTTTCGCCGTCGCCGTGCCTTGTCCGAGTTCGTACGCTCGAGAAGCTCGGCGTGATCGATCGACGGATCGCCGTACTCGATCCGGCAGTCCTCGGCATCGGCGTCACCGCCTTCATCCAGGTTAAGCTTGAGAAGCAGGTTCAGCTATCACTTGAGAACTTCACGCGCTCAATCGATCGCCTGAGCCAGGTGATGGAGTGTTACCTGATGACGGGAGACAGTGATTACCTTCTCCGCGTGATGGTGTCCGACATCGCGGCTCTCGAAGACCTCATCGTAAACAAGCTCTCGCGCATACAAGGCGTTACCAGCATCCGTTCAAATCTGGCATTGAAGCGGATTTCTCACAAGACGGTGCTTCCGATCGACTCGAACCAGCCCGTTCAGATCAAGTCGTCTCATTCAAGCTCCCGACGCATCGACCGATCGGCCAAGCCGCAACACGACGCTAGGTCTCAGCCGAGGTTTGACGGCAGCATGGGCATCGAGACTTCGCGCGCGCTTGATCACAATACGGCGGGTCTCTAGCGCCCGACG
The DNA here is from genome assembly GCF_038957035.1 of Bradyrhizobium sp. B097. NCBI lineage: Bacteria > Pseudomonadati > Pseudomonadota > Alphaproteobacteria > Hyphomicrobiales > Nitrobacteraceae > Bradyrhizobium > Bradyrhizobium sp. B097. The sequence continues at coordinate 388,949 of NZ_CP152412.1, read as the reverse complement.
TGCCCTCGACGCCATGCTGACCACCCGCCGGATTCCCGACACCTCGTCGACAATGCCAGGGTCCGCCGCCTGGCCATTTTCGCGGGTCGTAGGAAATCGCGCGAGATCGTAATCTGGCGCGCAAAATCGAGCGGTGGCGGAGAGAGTGGGATTCGAACCCACGGTACGGTTTCCCGCACACACGCTTTCCAAGCGTGCGCCTTAAGCCACTCGGCCATCTCTCCGGGAGGCCTCTCTTGAAGGGCTGAGGCGGATTTTGCAAGGGGCGCGCGGCTGGAGCGTGAAATTTCCCCAATGGATTGAAAATATTAGGTAAATTGGCGGCGATATCAGCTGCGCCCGGCGGCCTCGCGTGCCGTGGCGCGCGATTTTGGCCGCTGGCCGGTCAAAGACCCGCGCAAATCAGGCCATGCAATCGATCGGCCGATCCTCCTCACGCCCAGGTGCGCAATTGCATACCCGACGCGTGCGGCTTTACCCCCGAGCTTTCTACCTTTGCCCGGGGCCCATGGGTGCGATCCGCGCCCAGCTTTCCCTGTGCCCTCTCTTCAAGAGAGGGCGAAGCAAGATGCAAAACTCGGACAGATCATGTCGCGAGAACGCGAATGCATGGCCTGCCGACCGTGCCACAACTTCGGTGTCGTCCCTGCGAAAGCAGGGACCCATATGTGGACGGCCCCCGTGGCACAAGAGCGTTCTGGACTTGGTCGGATCGCTGTCATCCATATGTCCGGCCTGTTTGATGCGATGGTGTTGATCGCTGGGCCAAGATGGTTTCCGCGACGCGAGTGCCAAACAACCTGGCGACCTTGTGAAGGCCAATGGGTCCCGCGGCTTGTCTCGCGTTCTGGATCGATCGATCATTCCATCTGCTCTTGCAGCTCCGGTTCGTCCGGCGAGCGCTGCGTCCGGCCGGCCAAACTGTTAGGTGACAGCGCTCATGCGTGCGGCATCATAGCTCTCGCCCGTCGCCATCAGCTTCCAGGCAATGCGGGCCACCTTGTTGGCGAGCGCTACGGCCGCAAGCTTCGGCGGCTTGCGCCTGAGCAACGCCACCAGCCAGCGCGAGGGGTGGCCGCGCCCGAGCCTTGCCTGCCGGATCACCGCGGTCGCCCCGGCCACGAGCAGGCGACGCAGGGTCTCGTCGCCGGCGCGGGTGATCTTGCCGAGCCTGGTTTTGCCGGCGGTGGAATGGTCCTTGGGCGTCAGGCCGAGCCAGGCCGCGAACAAGCGGCCGGAGCGGAAGGCGTGCGGGTCCGGCGTCTTCATCACAAGCGAGGTTGCGATGATCGGACCGACCGAGGGGATCTGGGCCAGACGACGGCTCGTGGCGTTGGCCCGGTGCCAGGCCAGCAGCCTGGCCTCGACCGCCTTCAGCTCACCCTGCAACTGCGCATAGTCACGGCCCTGCATGGCGAACAGCTCGCGCGCCATAGCGGGAACGCTCTCGTCCTGCGTGATCCGGGCCAACAGCGGCTCGATCTTGTCCAACCCCTTCGGCGCGATCAGGCCAAACTCCGCCGCGTAGCCGCGGATCGCATTGCTGAGCTGGGTACGGCGGCCGATCAGCCCGTCGCGGACACCCGCAAGCATCAGCGCGGCCTGCTGTTCGGCGCTCTTCACCGGCACAAACCGCATCCGCGGTCGGCCCATCGCTTCGCACACCCCATCCGCATCTCGCCCGTCGTTCTTGTTCCGCAGCACATAAGGCTTCACCAACTGCGGAGCTATCAGCTTCACCTCATGGCCAAGCTTGCCAAGCTCGCGCGCCCAGTAATGGGCCGCGCCGCAGGCCTCCATCCCGATCACCGTCGGCGGAAGCTTGGCAAGAAACTCAAGCACCTGCTTGCGCGACAGCTTCTTGCGCAACACCGGCTGTTCCGCTGCATCAACTCCATGCAGCACAAAAATATGCTTCGACGTATCCATGCCTATACGGATAATCTCTCTCACGGACGGCTCCCTTGTCTGAGATTTGCAACAACCTCATTCTGGCACACTGATGCCGTAGGGGGCCGTCCACCCCATCAACCACAGACGGTTCTCATTGAAGGATGGTGGAACGACGAGTCCCGTTCACTACACAGGCCGCGGAGTATGGGTCCCTGCTTACGCAGGGACGACGCGCGGAATAAGCCGCGGCCTCTCGGCTCAAGTACAGCCGCCTCTGGAATACTGGATCACCCGCATGCGCGGGTGATGACGCCGAGAGACTGTTTGACGTTTTGAATCGGAAGACAACGATGCACGACGATGGGCATGCGCTGGCGTGCCCATCCTGCTATGCGATGCGACTAGTGATATCGCGCGGCAAGATCCGCCGTGCGGCGCGGCCACAGGGTTGGTGGCTCCGGCAGCGCCGCGGCACCCGCATTGTGCGTATCCTGCAGCGCCTCGATGAAATCGGCGAACCATTGCTGGATGGTGCCGCTGTTGAGCTTCTCCATCATGGCTTCCCAGCGCATCCGCCGCTCGGTCAGCGGCATCGCGAGCGCTATCGCCAGGGTGCGTGCCATGCCGTCGATGTCATGCGGATTGACCAGCAACGCGGCGTCGAGCTCGTTCGCGGCACCGGCGAATTTCGACAGCACCAGCACGCCGGGGTCGGCCGGATTCTGGGCCGCGACATATTCCTTGGCGACAAGGTTCATGCCGTCCTGCAGCGGCGTCACCACGCCGACCTGCGCGGTGCGGTAGAGCCCTGCGAGCACGCCCTGGCCAAAACCCTTGTTGAGGTAGCGGATCGGCGTCCAATCGACCTCGCCATGCACGCCGTTGACGTCGGTGACGAGCTTCGCCACCTCGCTCGCGAGATTGCCGTAGGCCTCGATCGCACCGCGCGACGGCGTTGCGATCTGCAGCAGCGACACCGATCGCTTCAGCGTCGGGTGTAGCGTCCACATCTTGTCGAACGCCTTGATGCGGTTGACAAGGCCCTTGGAATAATCGAGCCGGTCGACGCCGATCGCGAGCTTCTCGCCATTGAGGCTGCGCCGCAGCCGCGTCACGTCGGGATGCATCATCGCCTTGGTCGCCTGCTGCGCGAACTTCCCGGGATCGATCCCGATCGGAAACACCGCAGCGCGGGTGTGGCCGAACGACGAATTGATGACGCCGTCGCGCACCGCGAAATCGAGATCGTTCTGCACGTAGCTCAGGAAGTTCTCGCAATCCTCATCAGTCTGGAAGCCGATCAGATCATAGGACAGCATCGCCTCGATCAGCTCGCGATGATTGGGCACGCCAGCGATCACGGCCCGCGCCGGCCACGGCGTGTGCAGGAAGAAGCCGATCGGCTGCGTGACGCCGAGATCGCGCAGCTCGGCGCCGAGCGCGAGGAAATGATAGTCCTGGATCCAGAACACGGAATCGGGCTTGCGGAAGCGCAACAACGCGCGCGCCATGAACGCGTTCACTTCGCGATAGCTCTTGTAGTCTTCGTGCGACGCACGGATCAGATCCGCGCGCGAATGCATCGCGGGCCACAGCGCCGAATTGGCAAAGCCTTCGTAGTAGCCGCCATAGTGCGCGGCCGGCAGATCGAGCATCGCCAGCGCGCCGGCGCCGAGAGCTTCGACCTCTGCGAAAGGTTCCTTGTGGTTCCCGTCGCGAACACGTCCGCTGGAACCAACCCATATTGCCCCTGTCTTTTCCACCACCGGCAACAATGCCGCAGCCAGCCCCCCCGTCATGGGTTCATTGGGTTTTCCGCGCGAGACGCGGTTCGATACGACGACGAGGTTCACCCGGTCCCCTCCTGTTGGTCAACTCGCGTATTAACAACCATTCATCAAGATGGTTCCTGATCAAGGAATCTCCCAATTGAAACCAAATTCTGACAAACGCGCATGGAACTCGCGGGAACTCGCGAAAAGAAAAATTCACGCCAAACGTGCGCCACGACGCAAAACGACCGCATTCGATTCAAGCGTGCGATGCAGATGATTTGGTTAGGACAGGTTAACGTCCCTATCGTCATCGAGCAGCTGCGCGAGGAATGTGCGCACATCGCTCGGCCCGTCGAAATGTCCGGCGACGCCAGTCGCACGACGTCCGACGGAGAATGCGAGACCGTTGAAGTCAGGCATGATCGCGAACACGGTCTCGTCGGTGACGTCGTCGCCGATGAAGAACGGGCGGCGTCCCTTGAAGGGCTCATGCGTCATCAGCTCGCGCACGCCGGTCGCCTTGGTGAAGCCCGAATGCTTGATCTCGCAGACGCTCTTGCCCGGCAGCACCTCGATCGGCGCATTCGGCAACTCGGCGCGGATCAGCGAGACCGCCTCATAGATCGCCCTCTCCGCCTGCGGCGCTAGCCGATAGTGCAGCGCCAGTGAATAGCCCTTGTCCTCGAGCAGAATGCCAGGGCTCAGCTTGGCGATCGCCGCGAGGCGGCGTTTCAATTCCTTGTCCAGCGGCGGCGCGTGCGCGGCGACCGCCTCGCTGTCCGGCTGCAGCCGCATCTCGGCGCCATGGCCGCCGACCGCGGGAAACTGCTCCGGCGCGAAGATCAGATCGATATCGTTGAGCGAACGGCCGCTGACCAGCGCCAGCGCGCCGCCCGTGCGCTCATGCAATTGCTTCAGCGTGGTCGCGAGCTCCGGCGGCACCCAGACCTCGCGCGGCGTCGGCGCGAAATCGAGCAAGGTGCCGTCGATGTCGAGCAGCACCGCGGTGCGATCCAGCGGCGGAATCAGCGATGCCGGCGCCGGCACGCTGCCGGTCCTAGCGTTGGGGGTGATGTCGTCATCCAGAGGCATTTCGGCCAATTCATGCTTCGTCATAGTCTACTCCACAAATGCCAGTGGCCGCGCGACGGATTCGAGCGGTTTTCGCTCGGCCGCGACGGCATAGCGCCATGCGACGGCTGCGGCGACCATCATGAGTGCCGACCCCAACAGGTAGCCGGCGAACACGCTGTTGCGCGATCCGGTGTCGATCAGCACGCCGAACAGCGCCGGTCCGATCACGCCGCCGATGCCGGTGCCGACAGCATAGAAGACGGCGATCGCGAGCGCGCGGACCTCGAGCGGAAACGTCTCGCTAACGGTGAGATAGGCGGCGCTCGCGGCCGGCGAGGCGAAGAAGAAGATCACCATCCAGGCGATGGTCTGGGTCTGCGCGCTGAGCACGCCGATCGAGAACAGATAGCCGGACAGCGCCAGCAGCACGCCCGAGATGCCATAGGTCAGCGCGATCATGGTGCGGCGGCCAAGCGTGTCGAACAGGCGGCCGAGCAGCAGCGGCCCGAGGAAATTGCCGGCGGCGAACGGCAGGATGTACCAGCCGACATTGCTGGCGGCGATGCCGAAGAAATCGGTCAGGATCAGCGCGAAGGTGAAGAAGATCGCATTGTAAAAGAATGCCTGCGCGGCCATCAGCGTGAGCCCGACCAGCGAACGCTGCCGGTAGGTGGAGAACAACGTCACCGCGACCTCGCGTAGCGGCGTGTGATCGCGCATCCGGAGCTTGATCTTCGCGAAGCCTTCGCCCGGCTGTTCCTGACCGAGCACGGAAGTTTCAATCTCGGCCACGATCCTGTGGGCCTCTTCGGGGCGTCCATGGATCATCAGCCAGCGCGGGCTTTCCGGAATCCACATCCGCATCAACAGCACGACGAGACCGAGCACCGCGCCGGTGAAATAGGCGATCCGCCAGCCGTGATCCGGCGCAAGCAACGCGGGATCGAGCAGGACGATCGCGCTCACCGCACCAATCGCGGCGCCGATCCAGAAGCTGCCGTTGATGACGAGATCGGTCCAGCCGCGATAGCGCGCCGGGACCAGCTCCTGGATGGTCGAATTGATCGCGGTGTATTCGCCGCCGATGCCGGCGCCGGTGAGAAAGCGAAACAGCGCGTAGCTCGCGACATTCCACGACAGCGCGGTCGCAGCCGTCGCCGAGAGATAGAGCGCAAGGGTGATGAAGAACAGCTTCTTGCGGCCGATCCGGTCGGTGAGCCAGCCGAAGCCGAGCGCGCCGAGCACGGCGCCGGCGAGATAGGCGCTGCTGGCAAGCCCGACATCGGCGTTGGAAAAGCTCATCGTCGGGCTCTCCTTCAGCGCGCCCGACAGCGCACCGGCGAGCGTCACTTCGAGCCCGTCGAGAATCCAGGTGATACCGAGCGCCAGCACGACGCGGGTGTGGAAGCCACTCCAGCTGAGATTGTCGAGCCGAAGCGGGATCGAGGTCTCGATGATGCGGTCGTCATTTGGCGTGACTGGCGCCGCCGCCTCGTGCGTCGTCGCAGAGCTCAACTGTGTCCGCTGCAATGTCATCAGAATGGACCAATGAGAAACGCCCCGGAACGGTGTGTTCCAAGGCTCGCTTTCCCAGGATTGCGGCAAACGGAGTGCCCGCCACGCGATGTCAACGCCGCAGGCGGGCAACGGTTCCCGCAGTGCGGGAGAGCGAGGAAAATCGCCGTATCGCTGATAACGGTTCGAAAGCAATTGATCCCGTCGTCCCGGCGCAGGCCGGGACCCATACGCCGCGGCCATCGGAAAGGGCAAGCGGCGAGTTATCCGTACGCCAACGAGCGGCGGTGGTTATGGGTCCCGGCCTGCGCCGGGACGACGATAATGGATAGACCAGCGCGCCCCTTACGCCGCGCGGATGTTCGCCATGAAGCGGTCGAGCTCCTCGCGCAGCCGCGAGCTCTCGACAGACAGCGAGCGGGCCGAGTTCAGCACTTCTTCAGAGGCGACTCCGGTCTCGGTGGCGCCGCGGTTGACCTGGGTGACGCTGGAAGCGGCTTCCTGGGTGCCCTGCGCGACGTTCTGCACGCTGCGTGCGATCTCCTGCGTTGCCGCGCTCTGCTGCTCGACCGAGCTCGCGATGTTGGTCGCGATCCCGGAGATCTGCCCGATCGTGCCGCCGATCTCCTTGATCGCGGCGACCGATTCCTGCGTCGCGGCCTGCATGCCCGAGATGTGCGTCGAAATCTCGTCGGTGGCTCTCGCCGTCTGGCTCGCCAGCGACTTCACCTCGGCGGCGACCACCGCGAAGCCGCGGCCGGCATCGCCGGCGCGCGCAGCCTCGATGGTGGCGTTCAGCGCCAAGAGGTTGGTCTGCTCGGCGATCGCCGTGATCAGCTTGACCACGTCGCCGATCTCTTGCGCGGCGCGCGAGAGCTTGCCGATCCGCGCGTCGGTCTGCTCGGCCTGACGCACGGCGGAATCGGCGATCTGGCTGGATTCCTTGGCGCGCCGGCCGATCTCGTCGACCGACGCCGACAGCTCCTCGGTCGCGGAGGCTACCGACTGCATGTTGCTGGAGGCCTCCTCGGAGGCGCCGGCGACCTGGCTCGACAGGTTCTGCGTGGTCTCCGCAGTGCGGGTCAGCGTCCCGGCTGCGGATTCGAGCTGCACGGCGGAAGCCGATACATTGGAGACGATCGAGCCGACGGCGGATTCGAATTCATCGGCGAAACGAATCAGCTCGGTGCGCCGCGCGGCAGCGCTCGCCTTGTTCTGGGCTTCCTGGGTCGCGGCATCGCGCTCGGCCTTGGCGACCGCCTGGACCTTGAACTCTTCGACGGCGCCGGCCATCTCGCCGAGCTCGTCGCGACGGCCGAGGCCCGGCAGCACCACGTCGAAATTGCCGGCAGCAAGCTCGCGCATCGCCGCACACATCGCCGCGATCGGGCGCGAAATGCCCTTGCCGAGCAGGAATGCCCACACCAACCCGAGCACGAAGCTGCCCGCGGCAAGCATCAGGATCAGCTGCTCGGTTTCGCCGATCATCGAGTGCGATTCGTTCTCGAGCCGCTTCTGGTCGGCGAGCAGGTCGGACTTCATCGCCGCCGCACCCTGGCTGATGGCGGCCGCGGATTCCGTCATCTCGACGGTCAATTCGTCAATCGACTTCGCGTTCGCGATCAGCTTGGCCAACGCCTCGCGGTACTCTTCAAGCAACCCGGTGATGTCCTTCACGGCCTGGGCGATCCGCTCGTTCTTCGAGACGATCCCCTTCACGAGATTGTCGGCGAATTTCAGCCGGGCGAGCGCGCTGGTGGCAACGGTCTTGTCGCCGTTGACGACGAACGTGTTGACGGCGCCGGTGATCGACTGCAGCTGGTCGGCGACCTTCTTGGCGCCGAACTGAATCGACTGCAGCTCGGAATCGTCGGCATTGCTCGGCAGATCGTCGAGCTTGTAGCGCATCGAGGTCGCACTGCGGACCAGTCTGTTCTGCGCGGTCTGGGCGCTCTCGTCCTTGATGCGGACGATCTCGGCAAAGATCTTGGTGAAGGCGCGGAATTCGCGCTCCAGCTTGGTGACCTGCTCGAGTCGGGCCGGATTACTGGTGCCCTTCATCGACGCCACGATGGCGTCCTTCAGGCTGGCCTCCGCGGCGAGCGCGGCCTTGGCGTCGTCCTCCTTGCCGGTGGCGACGTAGTAGCGCGCCAGCGAACGGTAGGAGATCAATTCGCGATCGATGTTGCGCGCGAGGTCGGCTTCCGCGACGCTCTGGCGGTAGGAGCCGACACCGGCGGAGACCCGCTCGAAGCCCATATAGGCAAAGCCCATGGTGGCCGCCGACAGCGCCAGCGTGACGGCAAAGCCGAGCATGATCTTGGCTTGAAATCTGAGGGTTGGGAACCTGATCGACAGCGATCGCTTGAGTCCCGGCATTCCAACCCCCGTCTTCATTCTGAAAACCACGCGGGGTCCGGCAGCAACCCGCCCCAGCCCCCGGAGGGCAAAACTAAGGCAGAATCAATAAGGCCCGGTAAATGGGCAACAGGTCGGCCAATTCGGCGCGCTACTACCTTGGTCGGGCTCGGGGGGTGGGCAAGGTGATTGACGCGCGGGTCCGGCCCGATAGTTTAGAACCGATCAAACCTGTCCCTGCCCGGGCCGGGAGAACACATCGGGAGGTGTCCCATGTCATCGCGTCGAGCGGCGCCATTGGCGCTTGCGGCGAGCGCAGCTGCCGGCAAAGTCGCCCGGCCCATGACATTTCCCCTCACGACCTAGAACCGGCAGGCCTGACCGCAACCAGATCGCGGCATGGCCCGTATGCCCTTACGACCCGCGCTGTCACGATAGGCCGCGCCAAGAAAAGCAAAAAATTCTGGTCAGGGAGAACGCCTTTGGCGAAGCAGAACGGCAGCACCGCCGACAGCATTGTCGTGGTGCAGGCAAAGACCGACGGGCCGCGGCAAGCAGCCGACGAGATCGCGCGCCAATTGGCGGCGGTTGATCTCGCCATGCTCGTGGTGTTCGTGTCGCCGTTCTATGACCCGAAGGAATTCATTGCCGAGCTGTCGCGGCAGATGCCCGACATTCCGATCTTCGGCTGCACCACGGCCGGCGAACTCTCGCCCGGCGGCTGGGACGAGGACAGCGTCGTCGCGATGGGCTTCAACGCCGCTGATTTCGTCATCGCGGCCCGGCCGCTGTTCGATCTAGCGACGTTCCGGGTCGATCACGGCCGCTCGATGTGCACGGAGTTGCAGAACGAATTCGCGCAACGCACCGAGCATTGCGATCACACTGAGGATTCCTTCGGGCTGCTCTTCATCGATGGCATGTGCCAGCGTGAGGAAACCATCATGTCGGCGATCTACGCATCGCTCGGCGACATCCCGGTGGTCGGCGGCTCCGCCGGCGACGGCCTGCGCTTCGAGAAGTCGTGGGTCTTCCACGGCGGCGAGGCCCATACCGACGCGGCCGTCCTGATCCTGATCCGGACCCGGCTGCCGTTCCGCACCTTCAAGTGCGACCATTTCGAGCCGACCTCGACCAAGATGGTGGTGACCGAGGCCGACATCGAGCACCGCATCGTCAAGGAATTGAATGCCGAGCCCGCCGCGCTGGAATATTCGCGCGCCGTCGGCCTCAGCGACAGCAAGCTCGAGCTGTTCTCGTTCGCCGCGCATCCGGTCCTGGTCCGCGTCGGCGGTGCCTATTACGCGCGGTCGATCCAGCGGACCAATCCCGACGGGTCGCTGCAGTTCTTCTGCGCCATCGACGAGGGCATGGTACTGACGGTGGCGCGCGAGCGCGACCCGATCGACGTGACAAGCCGCCTGCTCCAGGAGTTGACCGAGGAGCTCGGCGAGGTCTCGATGTTCATCGGTTTCGAATGCGTGCTGCGCCGGCTCGATGTCGAGCAACGCCAGCTGTCGCGGGAGATGTCGGAGCTCTACCGCCGCAACAAAGTGATTGGCTTTCAGACCTATGGCGAGCAGTATCGCTCCATGCATGTCAACCAGACGCTGACCGGCATCGCCATCGGCAAGCGGGCTGTCGCGCCGCAATGACCGACAGCAAGACCACGCGCATTGCGGCCCTCGAACGCGAAGCCGAGAAGCTCCGCAAGATCAACGCGGCGCTGATGTCGCGGGTCGAACGTTCGACCGACCAGCAGCTCAACGCCTTTTCCCTGTTCGAGACCGCGATTGCGCTGGATCAGCAGGTGCGCGACCGCACCCAGCAGCTCAAGCAGGCGCTGCAATCGCTGGAGAAAACCAACGGACGCCTGCTGCAGGCCAAACAGCAGGCCGAGGCGGCAAGCTCGCTGAAATCATCGGTGCTGGTTTCGGTGACGCACGACCTGTTACAGCCGCTCAATGCGGCGCGGCTGACACTATCCGCGCTGGCCGAGATGGCCAACGAGCCCAAGAGCGTCGCGCTGGCCGACCAGATCGACCGTTCGCTGGCGACGCTGGAAGACATGTTGCGGACGCTGCTCGACATCTCGAAGCTCGATGCCGGCGTGCTCAGGCCCGAATTCGGTCCGGTCGCAATCGCCTCGCTGTTCGAGCAGCTCGAGCAGGAATTCGTGGCGACCGCCGCCAAGCGCAACCTCGGCTTCAAGATCATGCCGTCGTCGGCGGTGGTTCGCTCCGATCCGCTGATGCTGCGCCGGATCCTGCAAAACCTTGTGGCCAATGCGCTGCGCTACACCCAGCGCGGCACCGTGCTGATGGGATGCCGCCTCAAGGGCGACGACATCTGCATCGAGGTGCATGACACCGGGCCGGGCATCCCGGAAGCCCAGCGCGAAGCCATCTTCGTCGAGTTTCAGCGCGGCGACGCCGGCGCCGGCGACAAGGCGGGCATCGGGCTTGGCCTTTCGATCGTGCGCCGGTTTGCCGATTTGCTTGGCCACAACATCAGGCTGAGTTCGCGCGCCGGCAAGGGCTCGGTGTTCTCGGTCACCGTGCCCCGCACCTTCGATCCGGTTGCGATCCCCGTGCGCGAACAAGCCAGCGTCGACTATCGCTATGGCGGCATGGAAGGCGCGAAGATCCTGCTAATCGAGAACGACCTTTCGAGCGCCGAGGGCCTCGCCCATCTGCTGGAGAAATGGGGCTGCGACGTCGCCGTGACGATCTCCAAGACCGAGGCGCTCGAGCGCATCCACGCGCTGGACGGCATCCCCGATGCCATCATCGCCGACCTGCACCTCGACAATGGCGAGACCGGCATCCAGGCTGTCGACGTGATCCGCGGCGAAATCAACGCCAAGGTTCCGGCGATCATCGTGACCGCCGACTACTCGGCCAAGGCCGCCTCCGACGTGTCGGCCTTCGGCCACGAATTGCTGAAGAAACCGATCAAGCCCGCCGAGATGCGCTCGCTGCTGTCGTTCCTGCTGGCGGCGGAGCAGTCGAGCGCGCGGTTATGATCAGAGCGTTTTCGAGCGAAGTGGATACCGGTTCGCGTGAAGAAAACGCGTCAAGATAAGAACCTAGAGCCCCGTTCCGATTCCATCGGAACGGGACTCTAGTCGCTATGCGGCGGCGCGGCCGTCACCGGCGCGTGGTCGTGCTTGCCGAAATCCAGTTTCGACAGCGCGATGATGGCCTCGGTCCGGCTGCGCACGCCGAGCTTCCGCAGGATCTCGGAGACGTGCACCTTCACGGTGGTGACCGAGATGTCGAGCTGATAGGCGATGTGCTTGTTCTGCAGGCCGCGGCAGATCATGTCGAGCACGCGAAGCTGCTGTGCGGTGAACTGGCCGAGCTGCTGCACCAGTTGCTTGGTGTCGGCCTGGCCCTTCTTTGCGGCAGCCGAATCCCGAAAACGGGTCGGCAGGCACACCTCGCCTTCGAGAATGCCGCGCAGCAGGCGCGCCAGCTCGAGCTTCGGCGTCGACTTCGGAATGAATCCGGAAATGCCGAGCGAGATGGCGCCGCCGATGATCCGGGAATCGTCATGCGCCGACACGATCACGAGCGCGCTCCGCGGCGCGGCCGCACGCACCCGGTAGGCGCCGAGCAGGCCCGTGGTTCCCGGCATCGACAGATCGAGCAGGATCAGATCGAGGCCGTCGCGCGCGGCGATCACGTCGAGCGCGCCATCGATCGAGGTCGCCTGCAGCACCTCGGCGTCGGGAAACTCGGCCCCGATCACACCGATCAAGGCGGCACGGAACAGCGGGTGATCCTCGACGATCAGCAGTCGAGGCGCACCCGCTCTATCGACCGGCGGCTCGTCCGCCAGGGGTGCGGTCGTGGTCAATGCTGCGCCGTCCTCCCTCGGATGCTCATGACAGCCATTGTGCGCACGACGTTATCTCAAAGCCGATCGTCAGCCTATAGGCGGATAGTCAATGCGCCCGCCTCGCAGTGCAGCAAGCTTAAGGTGCCTTCTCTGCCTTCGCTCCCGCGCAGGCGTCAGGAACCGGAAGCGGGATCTTGCCGAGCTCGATGATCGCCTTGTTGCGGCTGAACAGCTTCAGCTTGCGCAGGATCTCGGTCACATGCGCCTTCACGGTGGATTCCGCGAGCTTGAGCTCGGAGGCGATTTCGCGGTTCTGCAGACCTCGGATGATCAAGTGCAGCACGCGAATTTGCTGCGGCGTCAGCTTCTGGATCCGCTCGCGCAGCGTCCGCGCCGTCTCGGACTGATCCAGCGCACCGACGGCAACGAAATCCCGCGGCGCCGAGACCGATCCACTCAGCACGCGCGCGATCGCCTGCGACAGCTCGCCGAGCGAGGTCGATTTCGGCAGATAGCCGACCGCGCCCATTTCCAGCGCCTCGCGGATCGTATGCTTATCCTCCTCGCTCGAGACGATGGCGATCGGCAGCCGCGGATAACGATCCCTGATCTTCTGGAAGCCGGAGAAGCCGACCACGTCGGGCAGCAACAGATCGAGCAGCGCGAGGTCGATATTCGGCTCGCTGGCGAGGATGCCAAGGGCCCCCTTGATCGAGGTGGCCTCATAGATCCGGGCATCGGGATGCGAGATGCGGATGGCGTTGCCAAGCGCCTCCCCAAATAGAGGGTGATCGTCGATGATCAGGAACCCCATCATGAGGACCCTCGCACTGCTCGAGCCGCTTCCGTTCCGATTGAATCGGAACGGGGCACTCGATTCATGTTCTGACGCGTTTTCTTCACGCGAACCGGTATCCACTTCGCTCGAAAACGCTTCTATTGCAGATCGCAGCAGTTAGTTCGACCCGCCGGGATCCTGCACACTCTGCAGATAGGCATATACGTTTCTGAGCTCGTCGTCGCTGAAGACGTCCTTCCAGGCCGGCATGCCCTTGGCCGGCCGCCCGTCATGGACCGTCTTCCAGTATGTCTGTTCCATCTCGTCAGCATAGCGCTTCCTGAGCAGCCTGAGATCGATCTTTCGCTCGGCCTGCACCGCGTCCGGACCGTGGCAATGGGCGCAGGTGCCATTGAAGACCTCCCGCCCCGCGGTGGCGTCTCCCTTGGCGTCGCCTTTGGCATCCCCGGAGGTTGCGGCCGTCTGGACCGGTTTGTCGGCCGAAGCCGCCTGCCCGACCGTGACGGGTTCGCCGGCTCCGACGGACGACGTCGTCGCCCGGTCTGCCTCGCCGAACTTCACCGGAGCGCCGTTCGGCACGCCATATTTGGCAAACAGGGCGGAAATCTCCGGCTGCAGCGACGGCAGCACGCCGTCGACCTCATCGCGCAGCCCGCCGGACGCCTTGGCGAAGCCGATCGCGGTCGCCCAGAGCAGGCCGTCGCCCTCGGTCGAGACGATCTGGTACTTGTCGCCGTAGCTGGTCTTGTTGAGCCACCCCGCCACAGGCGCCCAGATGAAGGCGATGTCGACCTTGCCCTGTTCGAGGGCCGCCATGCCCTCCTCCGGGCTCAGCACGGTGACTTTCTGGATATCGTCACGCAGCGCCAGCAGGTTCTGCGGCGTCGATTGATATTGCACCGCAACCCGCAATCCCCTGAGGTTGTCGATGCCGGCGAGCTTGCGATCCTTGCTGCCGACCAGCGCATAGCCTTCATGGGCGATCGGCTTCGAGAAGATCACCGCCGGGCCCATGAAATCGTCGACCAGCGGCAGGCCGACCATGGCGTCGCACTGCTTGCTGAGCAGCGTTTCCCGCACGGTGCGCTTGCCGAAATACGACTTGTACCAGTTGGTGCTCACCGTGCGGCCGAGCTTTTGCGCCACCGCCTGGCCGATCTCGAGATAGAGGCCGGGCTTGCCCGGTTGGTCGCTCGAGAACGGCAGGTTGGTCGGGTCGGCGCAAAGCCGCAGCGGCGGTTTTGTCTCGTCGGCGCCGGCCGCCAGGGCCGGCACCATAAGCAGGGCGGAGAGCAGCACGGTCCGGATTGCATGTTCCAACCGCGTGTTGCGCGAGGGGGTGCGCAGTTCGTTTCGGGCGATGCAGGACACGGACAATGCTGCCTCCTTGACGATCGTTATTGCAGGGCGAACACGAACAGCGAGCCGCCTTCAGGCGCCGCGGCGACCATCTTCTTGCCGATGTCACCGAGGAAGGCCGGCAGCGCCGCGGTGCGGCCGACCACGATCGCGACATACTGCTTGCCGTCGACCGAATAGGTCACTGGACCCGCGCCGATGCCGCTGCCGAGGTTCTTGCTCCACAGCACTTTGCCGTTCTTGGCATCGATGGCGCGGAAGTCGCCGTGCAGATTGCCGGAGAACACCAAATTGCCGCCCGTCGTCAGGGTGCCGCCGTTGAAGGGCAGATCTTCCTTGATGCTCCACACCTTCTTGTTGGCGACCGGATCCCAGGCCACCAGCTCGCCGAGGAAGCCGCCGGGGCCTTCCTTGGTCGGGAATTCGGCGCCGAGATAGAACACGCCGCGCTTGTAGTTCACATCAGAGACCGACCAATCCATGCAGACATTGTTGGTCGGGATATAGACCAGGCCGGTCTGCGGGTTGAACGACATCGGCTGCCAGTTCTTGCCGCCGATCAGGTTCGGGCAGATGTCCTTGGCGGGATGGCCGGGGCCCGGACGCTTGTCCGGATCCTCTTCCGCCCGCATCGTATTGATGTCCCACTTCTTGGCCCAGTTGGCGAAGACGTACTTCTCGGCCGAGATCATCTTGCCGGTCTCGCGGTTGGCCACGAAGAAGAAGCCGTTGCGGTCCGCCTTCATCAGAACCGGCGTCTCGCTGCCCTTGATCTTGAGGTCGGCGAGCAGCAGCTCGTTGACGCCGTCATAATCCCAGGCGTCGGCCGGCGTGCCCTGGATGTGCCACTTGATCTTGCCGGTGTTGGGATCGATCGCCAGCGTCGAGGCCGTGTAGAGGTTGGTCAGCTTGCCGAAATTGCCGTCGCCGGTGGAGCGCACGCCGGTATTCCACGGTCCCGGATTGCTGGTACCCCAGTAGACGGTGTCGGACTTGGCGTCGTAGGAGCCGACCAGCCAGGCGGCGCCGCCGCCGTGCAGCCCGGTGTCGCCCTTCCAGGTGTCGCTGCCGGGCTCGCCCGGCGCCGGCACCGTGAAGGTCTGCCAGAGCAGCTTGCCGTCCTTGAGATTGAAGGCCTGCAACGAGCCGCGGACGCCATATTCGCCGCCGCCGAAGCCGGTGATCACCTTGTCGCGGACGATCAGCGGCGGCGAGGTGATCACCGAGCCCTGCTTGTAGTCGACCACGGTCGAGGTCCAGAGCTCCTTGCCGGTCTCGGCATCGAGCGCGGTCAGCTTGCCGTCGAGGCGGCCGACGAAGATCTTGCCGTCGGCATAGGACACGCCGCGATTATTCACGTCGCAGCAGGCGTATTGCAGCACGTCATCCGGAATATCCGGCTGCCAGGTCCATTTGCGCGCGCCGGTCGCGGCATCGACCGCGTAGACGTATTTCGGCCCCCACGACGTCGACACGTACAGCGTCTTGCCGATCACCAGCGGCGACGACTCGTTGGAGCGCAGCGAGGCCAGCGACAGCGAGTAAACCAGCTGCAGCTTGCCGGCATTCTCGGAATTGATCTGCTTCAGAGGGCTGAAGCGCGTATTCCCGTAGTCGTGGCCGGCGATCGCCCATCCGTTCGGATCGGACGCCGCCTTCACCACTGAATCATTGGCTTCCGACGCGCCAATGCTTGCCATCACCATGGCGACCAGCGACACACCGGCAAAGAAAATCCCGCTCCTCAGCTTCATTGGCTTCCTCCAATATGGTTTCGTTGCCGCGATGGATGCATCGCGCGCGCGGATCGATACCCAATTTCATGAACCAGCGATCTTGTGTCGCTGCGTCGGCGATGAAAATGACAGCAACGCTTTTGCGTCGTTATAGGCGGAAGGTAGTAGCGACCGCGGCGGCGATTTTCGGCGCGCCGTAGCACCATCCGCCTGCCGAAAACCGCTTGCACTGCGGGGTGATTTCACCGCGCCGGAGCATGCTCCTGGCAGCTTGCAAATTGCCCATTGAACGGCTGCCTGCTAGGATCGCAGGCACTGCCCGGCGCCTTCATGACAGGGCCGCACCTACGACTTTGATCGCGGTTACGTCCCATATGAAGCGTGGTCTACTGGGCCCATAACGAAGCTATTGGGAGAAACGCGTGTCTACAGTCAAACTGACGGTAAACGGCAGGGCGGTTTCGGTCGACGTCGAGGACCGGACCCTCCTCGTGCATCTCTTGCGCGAAAACCTCAACCTCACCGGCACCCATGTCGGCTGCGATACCAGCCAGTGCGGCGCCTGCGTCGTCCATGTCGACGGACGGGCGGTCAAATCCTGCACCATGCTGGCCGGCCAGGCCGCGGGCTCCAATGTCACCACGATCGAAGGCCTCGCCAAGGGCGACGAGCTGCACCCGATGCAGGCGGCGTTCCGCGACAATCACGGCCTGCAGTGCGGCTACTGCACCCCCGGCATGATCATGTCCGCGGTCGATATCGTGCACCGCCATGGCGGCAAGCTCGACGAGGAAACGGTTCGCCACGAGCTCGAAGGCAACATCTGCCGCTGCACCGGCTACCACAACATCGTCAAGGCGGTGCTCGATGCAGCCGGCCGCATGAACGTCGCGCAGGCCGCCGAATAGCCGGCCCACGCAGTACACACGAATCAAGCTCATCACCGCCGGTCTCGATGGAAACGGCGGCAAATCGAATCTCCGTCGGGAGGACTAGACTATGGGTGTTGAAGGAATTGGCGCACGTGTCGTGCGCAAGGAAGATCGCCGGTTCATTACCGGCCAGGGTCGTTACGTCGACGACGTTAAAATGGTCGGCATGAGCTACGCTCACTTCATCCGCAGCCCGCATGCACATGCCAAGGTCAAGGGCATCAACTCCACTGATGCCATGAAGATGCCGGGCGTGATCGCGGTGCTGACCGGACAGCAGATCGTCGACGACAAGGTCGGCAATCTGATCTGCGGCTGGGCCATCACCTCGAAGGACGGCTCGCCGATGAAAATGGGCGCGTGGCCTGCGATGGCGCCGGAGACCGTGCGCTTCGTTGGACAGGCGGTTGCGGTCGTGATCGCCGAGACCAAGAACCAGGCCAAGGACGCGGCCGAAGCCGTCGTCGTTGACTACGAAGAGCTTCCCGCGGTGGCCGACGTCAGGGCCGCGATCAAGTCGGGCGCGCCGCAACTGCATCCCGAAGCCCCCGGCAACATCGTCTATGACTGGCACATCGGCGACGAGGCCGCGGTCGGCGACGCCTTCAGCAAGGCCGCCAACGTGGTGACGCTCGAGCTCACCAACAACCGCCTGGTGCCGAACGCGATGGAGCCGCGCGCGGCGATCGCACAATATGACCAGGCCGAAGAGCACTACACGCTCTACACGACCTCGCAAAATCCGCACGTCGCCCGCCTCGTGCTGTCGGCGTTCTACAATATCGCGCCCGAGCACAAGCTGCGCGTCATCGCGCCCGATGTCGGCGGCGGCTTCGGCTCCAAGATCTACATCTATCCGGAAGAGATGGTGGCGCTGTGGGCCTCGAAGAAGGTCAACCGCCCGGTGAAGTGGACCGGTGACCGCTCGGAGGCCTTCCTCACCGACGCGCATGGCCGCGACCACGTCTCGAAGGCGGAAATGGCGTTCGACAAGGACAACAAGATCCTCGGCCTGCGGGTGAAGACCCACGCCAATTTCGGCGCCTATATGTCGCTGTTCTCCTCGGCAGTTCCGACCTATCTCTACGCGACCCTGCTGTCGGGCCAGTATGTGATCCCCTCGATCTATGCCGAGGTGATCGGCGTCTACACCAACACCACGCCGGTCGACGCCTATCGCGGCGCCGGTCGCCCCGAGGCGAGCTATCTGCTCGAGCGCATGATGGAGACGGCGGCGCGGCAGCTGAAGGTCGATCCGACCGAGCTGCGCAAGAAGAACTTCATCAACGCGTTCCCGTATCAGACGCCTGTGATCATGGCGTATGATGTCGGCGACTTCCACGCCTCGATCGATGCGGCGATGAAGGCGATCGACTATGCCGGCTTCCCGGCCCGCAAGGCCAAGGCGAAAGCCAGTGGCAAGCTGCGCGGCATCGGCGTCTCCTGCTACATCGAGGCCTGCGGCATCGCGCCGTCGAAGGCGGTCGGCAGCCTGGGGGCCGGCGTCGGCCTGTGGGAATCGGCGGAAATCCGCGTCAATCCGGTCGGCACCATCGAGGTGCTCACCGGCTCGCACAGCCACGGCCAGGGCCACGAGACGACGTTCTGCCAGATCATCGCGGAGCGGCTCGGCGTGCCGATCAGCCAGGTCTCGATCGTCCATGGCGACACCGACAAGGTGCAGTTCGGCATGGGCACCTACGGCTCGCGCTCGATCGCGGTCGGCGGTGCGGCGATCGTGAAGGCGATGGAGAAGGTGGAAGCCAAGGCCAAGAAGATCGCGGCGCACGCGCTCGAGGCGTCCGAGAGCGACATCGTGATCGAGAACGGCGAGTTCAAGGTCACCGGCACCGACAAGGCGATCGCGCTGCCGATGGTCGCGCTCGCGGCCTACACCGCGCACAACCTGCCTGACGGCATGGAGCCCGGCCTGAAGGAGACGGCGTTCTACGACCCGACCAACTTCACCTTCCCGGCCGGCGCCTATATCTGCGAGCTCGAGGTCGATCCCGGCACCGGCAAGACCACCTTCGTCGACTTCGTCGCGGCCGACGATTTCGGCCGGCTGATCAACCCGATGATCGTCGAGGGCCAGGTCCATGGCGGCCTTGCGCAGGGCATCGGCCAGGCACTGCTCGAGGGCGCGGTCTATGACGATACCGGTCAGCTCGTGACGGCGTCGTTCATGGATTACACCATGCCGCGCGCCGACGACCTGCCGTCGTTCCAGCTCTCCCACACCACAACGCTGTGTCCGGGCAATCCGCTCGGCGTCAAGGGCTGCGGCGAAGCCGGCGCGATCGGTGCTTCCGCTGCCGTGATCAACGCGATCACGGACGCCATCGGCAACAACAAGCTGGAAATGCCGGCGACGCCCGATCGCGTCTGGCACGCCATTCACGGTTGAGGGAGGAAGAGCCATGTACGAGACAAATTATCACCGTGCTTCCTCGGTCGCCGACGCCGCAGCCACGTTTGCCAAGGGCACGGAATCAAAATTCCTTGCCGGCGGACAAACCCTGCTCCCCGTGATGAAGCAGCGCCTCGCCGCCCCGTCCGACGTGATCGACCTCTCCAAGGTGCAGGAGATGATCGGCATCGAGGTTTCGGGCGACACCGTCACCATCAAGGCAGCGACGCCGCATTACGATGTAGCGCAAAGCGATGCGGTCAAGAAAGCGATCCCCGCGCTTGCCAATCTGGCGTCGATGATCGGCGACCCCGCCGTGCGCTATCGCGGCACGATCGGCGGCTCGCTCGCCAACAACGACCCGGCGGCGGATTATCCGGCGGCGGTGCTGGCGCTCGGCGCAACGATCAAGACCAACAAGCGGTCGATCGCGGCGGATGATTTCTTCAAGGGCCTGTTCACGACGGCACTCGAGGATGGCGAGATCATCACGCAAGTCGCGTTCCCGATCCCGGCCAAGGCGGGTTATGCCAAGTTTCCGAACCCGGCCTCGCGCTTCGCCCTGACTGGCGTGTTCGTCGCCAAGACCAAGTCGGGCGACGTCCGCGTCACCGCGACCGGTGCATCGCAAAGCGGCGTCATGCGGGTGGGGCCGATCGAGCAGGCGCTGAAGGCGAATTGGGCGGCTTCGGCACTCGACAGCGTCACGATCGCGGCAAGCGGCCTGCTCGCCGACATCCACGGCTCGGCGGACTACCGCGCGAATCTGGTGAAGGTGATGGGACAGCGGGCGGTGACTGCCGCCGGCTGATAGCGCCTAAACACAAGTCGAGCGGCGGCGCGCAGCGATGCGCGCCGTTCGCGTTTTACCGGCGCCTCGTTTTACCGGCGCTTCCAGGCAAAAGACGCTTGCCTCATCGCGCGTTCGGCGAGACAATTTAGCTAATCAGCTAATTAAAAATACCGTCCCACGGACGGCTGGGGGAACGCATGACATTCGGCACCAAGCCAGCCGCAAACAGCTCAGCCGCTTAACGCTCCACAACGAACGGATAACAACGTGCTCGATAAACCCGCCTCCCAAACCGCCGCTCGCACCTCGGGCCCGCTCGCCGGCTTCCGCATCGTCGAATTCGCCGGCATCGGCCCCGGCCCGTTCGCCTGCATGCTGCTCGCCGATATGGGTGCCGAGGTCATCACCCTCGATCGGGTCGGTGCGGGGAAGAATTTGAAGGCGGTGGCGACCCGCGGCCGCAAGGTCATCGAGCTCGACCTCAAGAACAAGGCGGCAATCGCTGAAGTGCTCGACCTGCTCAGCCATGCCGATGCGCTGATCGAAGGCTTCCGCCCTGGCGTGATGGAGCGTCTCGGCCTCGGCCCTGACGTCGTGCTCGCGCGCAATCCGAAGCTGGTCTTCGGCCGCATGACCGGCTGGGGCCAGGAAGGCCCGCTGGCGAACGCCGCCGGCCACGACATCAACTACATCTCGATCACCGGCGCACTGGCTGCGATCGGCACCAAGGAGAAGCCGGTGCCGCCGCTCAATCTGGTCGGCGATTTCGGCGGCGGCGCGCTCTATCTCGTGGTCGGCGTGCTCGCAGCGCTGCTGGAAGCACAGAAGTCCGGCAAGGGCCAGGTGGTCGATACCGCGATGTGCGACGGCGCAGCCTCGCTGATGTCGATGTTCTACGACATGCGCGCGCAGGGCCGCTGGAGCGGCGGCCGCGACCAGAACTTCCTGGACGGCGGCGCGCATTTCTACGGCGTCTACGAATGCTCCTGCGGCAACTTCATCTCGATCGGTTCGATCGAACCGCAGTTCTACGCGCTGTTGCGCAAGCATGCCGACCTGACCGACGCCGACTTCGACGCGCAGATGGACCGCAAGGCCTGGCCGGCGCTGAAGGAGAAGCTGACCAAGGTGTTCAAGAGCAAGTCGCGCGCGGACTGGTGCACAATCATGGAAGGCACCGACATCTGCTTCGCGCCGATCCTGACCATGGAAGAGGCTCCGACACATCCGCACATGGCGGCACGCCAGGTGTTCGTCGAGCGCCACGGCGTCACCCAGCCCGCCCCCGCGCCGCGCTTCTCGCGCACGCCGTCCGCGATCCGCGAGCCGGAGCTGGCGAGCATCGGCGACGTGACGAGTGCGTGGAAGGCGGGAAAATAAATCTCGCTGTCGTCCCGGGCAAGCGCAGCGCGACCCGGGACCCATAACCACAGGGCTTCGTTGTTGAACAAGGCTGTGGCTCCAGCTTGCCCTCACACCACGCCCGGTGGTTATGGGTCCCTGCTTTCGCAGGGACGACACCTGTTCATTTTGCGCTAGCGTGGCACTCCTGCGACGGCTTCAAGCCGCGTGATCGACCTTCAACACGCCGCGGCGGATCTGGTCTTCCTCGATCGATTCGAACAGCGCCTTGAAGTTGCCTTCGCCAAAACCGTCGTCGCCCTTGCGCTGGATGAATTCGAAGAAGATCGGCCCGATCGCGTTCGCCGAGAAGATCTGCAGCAGCACCTTGGTCTGGCCGCCGTCGACCACGCCCTCGCCGTCGATCAGGATGCCGTTGGCCTTGAGCCGCGCCAGGTCCTCGCCATGCTGCGGCAGGCGGGCATCGATCCGCTCGAAATAGGTCTCGGGCGGCGACGGCATGAACGGCAGGCCATCCGCGCGCAGCGTCTCGACCGTCGCATAGATATCGCGCGCGCCACAGGCGATGTGCTGGATGCCCTCGCCATGATAAATGTTGAGATATTCCTCGATCTGCCCGGAATCGCCGGCGTCCTCGTTGATCGGAATCCGGATCTTGCCGTCCGGGCTGGTCAGCGCGCGCGAGAACAGCCCCGACGCGCGGCCCTCGATGTCGAAGAAGCGGATCTGGCGGAAGTTGAACAGCTTCGCATAGAAGCCGGTCCAGACATCCATGCGGCCGCGATGGACGTTGTGAGTGAGGTGATCGACGTAATAAAGGCCCGAGCCCGCGGGACGCGGATTCTCCGCCCCGAGCCACTCGAACTCGGCATCATAGGCCGAACCCTTGGCGCCGTAGCGGTCGACGAAATACAGCAGGCTGCCGCCGATGCCCTTGATCGCGGGCACATCGAGCGTCTTCTCCGCGGACGACACATCCGCCGGCTCGGCGCCGAGCGCGATCGCGCGCTCATAGGCGTGCTTCGCATCGACCACACGGAACGCCATCGACGGCGCGCAGGGGCCGTGCGCGGCGACGAAGTTGAAGCCGTGAGTGCCTGGCTCCTCATTGACGAGGTAGTTGATATCGCCCTGGCGATAGACCGTGATGGCCTTGGTCTTGTGGCGGGCGACCGCGACAAAGCCCATCAGCTTGAACAAAGCGTGCAGTTCGCCGGGATTGGGGTGGGCATATTCGACGAACTCGAAACCGTCGGTGCCCATCGGATTCTCGGCGCTGATTTCAGCCGGCGGCGTATCGTGCGGAAACGGACCCATGGCGGTAACTCCCTGATTTGTCTGGAGATCAGTTTCCGTCACTCGTGGCGCAACGTGCGTGCAAAATGGCCCCTGATTTGCTAGAATCACGCACGATCCGTGCATGATATGGACATTTGACGCATGCCTGACGTCGATGCCTTCGACCTTAAAATGCTCGCCGCGCTGCAGGACGACGGCCGGCTGACCAACCAGCAGCTCGCCGACCTGGTCGGGCTCTCCGCCTCGCAATGCTCGCGGCGGCGGATGCGGCTGGAGGAGGAGAAGGTGATTTCCGGCTACCACGCCGACCTCGCCGGCGAGGCGCTCGGCTTCGGCCTGATCGCCTTCATCCACATCACGCTTGCGACCCATTCGCCCGACAACGCCAAGCGGTTTCGCGAGCTGGTCAACCGCGTCGACGACATCCAGGAGGCGTATGCGCTGACCGGCGATGCCGATTACGTGCTGAAGGTGATGCTGCGCGACCTCAAGAGCCTGTCCGACATCGTCAACAACGTGCTGATGCCGCACCAGAGCGTGGCGCATGTGCGCTCGTCGATCGTGCTCGACCGCCTGAAGGAAAGCACCAAGCTGCCGCTGAAGGCGTTACCGACCTGACCTGGCGCAAATCGAGGGAATTCCGTCATTCGCTTTCCCGGCCCGATTTGCGATCATTCGCATGAATCGGCTCGATGCCGCGGCATCGGCGGTGGGCTCCCTCTCCCCTTGTGGGAGAGGTTTGGGGTGAGGGGTTCTCTCCGCCGAGCACACTCCGTCGAGAGACCGCGCCCCCTCACCCGGATCACATTTAGCGATGTGACATAGCCGAAGCCTCGCTTCGGCGTTCCTGGTGACGGCCGCCGAAGGCGGCCTGTGCCTCTCCCACAAGGGGAGAGGTGCAGCGGTGTCCGCGGCATCCAAGAATCAGAGGAAAGCCATGGCGCTGCAGCTGCGACCGAACTGCGAATATTGCGACAAGGACCTGCCACCGAGCGCGCTGGAGGCGCGGATTTGCTCCTATGAATGCACGTTCTGCGCTGACTGCGCCGAGACCAAGCTCGGCAATGTCTGCCCGAACTGCGGCGGCGGCTTTGCGCCACGGCCGATCCGCCCGGCCAAGCCGTGGCGGCCGGGTGTCTGCACCGTGAACCAGCCGCCGTCGGACAAGCGGGTGCATCTGAAATACAGCCTCGAGGACTGTGCGGCGAATACGGCGCGGCTGAGGGATATTAGGCCCGAGGAGCGGTGATCTTTCGTCATTGCGAGCGAAGCGAAGCAATCCATCCTCTCCATGCACGAGCACAGGTGGATTGCTTCGTCGCTTCGCTCCTCGCAATGACGTGGAAACAACTTACTCCGCCGCGACGATCGTGCCTTCAACCTCGCCGAAGCCGACGCGATAGCCGTCGCCCTGGCACCAGCCGCGCATGACCAGCGAGTCGCCGTTCTCCAGGAACGAGCGCGTCACGCCGCTGGCAAGCTCGACCGGCTCGGTGCCGTTCCAGCTGATTTCCAGGAGGCTGCCGCGCTGGTGCTTCTCGGGGCCGGAGATCGTGCCGGACCCCAAGAGATCTCCGACATTCATCGCGCAGCCGCTGGAGGCATGATGCACCAGCTGCTGCACCGACGACCAGTACATGTATTTGAAGTTGGTGCTGCAGATCGTCTTCGCTTCGTTCATCGCACCGGCGCGCAGCGCGACGTCGAGCTGCAAGTCGTAATTGTTCGGCTGGGTCTGCTTCAGATAGGCCAGCGGCTCCGGCTGCTGCGCCGGGCCTGGTATCCGGAACGGCTCCAGCGCTTCGCGCGTCACCACCCACGGGCTGATCGAGGTCGCGAATGCCTTCGCCTGGAACGGGCCGAGCGGCACGTACTCCCATTGCTGGATATCGCGCGCGCTCCAGTCGTTGAGAATGACGAAGCCGAAGATCATCTCTTCGGCCTGCTTCTCGGTGAGCATCTCGCCCATCGGCGACGCCTGCCCCACCACCACGCCCATCTCGAGCTCGAAGTCGAGCCGCTTGCAGGCGCCGAAGCTCGGCACCTCAGCGGTCGGCGGCTTCAGCTGGCCACGCGGCCGCCGCACCTTGGTGCCACTCACCACCACCGTCGAGGCACGGCCGTTGTAGCCGATCGGCATGTGCAGCCAGTTCGGCTGCAACGCATTGTCCTTGCCGCGGAACATGACGCCGACATTGGTGGCGTGCTCCTTCGACGAATAGAAATCGGTGTAGCCCGAAACGGCAAACGGCATGTGCAGCCGGACGTCCGCCATCGGCACCAGCGCCCGGGCCCGCAACTCCCTGTTGTCGCGCAGCTCCGGATGATCGGCGCGCAGCAGCTCGCTGATCCGCGCCCGCGTCGCCGACCACACTTTTGGCCCGAGCGCCATGAAGGCGTTGAGCGACGGCTGCGAGAACACGCCGAGCGGCCCGACATCGAGCCGCGAGTCCTGTTCGAGCTCCCAGAGGTCGAGCACATAGTCGCCGATCGCAACGCCGACGCGCGGCGCAAGGCCGTCCTTCGACGAGAACACGCCGTAGGGCAGGTTCTGGATCGGGAAATCGGAGGTCGGCGCGACGTCGATGAAGGAGCGGAGGGATGGGTCGTTGGGGTGGGTCATGGTGGTTCCGATATGCAATCTGGTGCAACAGCTGATCTTCTTCACCCTCCCCTGGAGGGGGAGGGTCGACGCGAATGAAATGAGCGGCGGGGTGGGGTGACGGTCTATCCGCGAACACACCGCCCGAGTTGAGAGATCACCCCACCCCGTTTCGCATTCCGCTTCGCTGCATGCGAACCGACCCTCCCCCTCCAGGGGAGGGTAAGATTACGGCTTGGTCGGGTCGAACTTCTTCTCGAGCCCCTTCCAGCAATCCGAGTAATCGTCCTGCAGCGTCGACGACGTCGCGGCGTGCTGCGTCACGCGCTGCGGGAAACGGGTCTCGAACATGAAGGCCATCGTGCCGGTCAGCTTCACCGGCTTCAGCTCGCCGTTGCTGGCGTGCTCGAAGGCTTCGCGGTCGGGGCCGTGCGGCAGCATCATGTTGTGCAGCGAGATGCCGCCGGGCACGAAGCCCTGCGGCTTGGCATCGTAGACGCCGTAGATCAGCCCCATGAACTCCGACATGATGTTCATGTGGTACCACGGCGGGCGGAAGGTGTTGTCGGCCACCATCCATCGCTCCGGGAAGATCACGAAGTCGATGTTCGCGGTGCCGGCGGTCTCCGACGGCGAGGTCAGCACCGTGAAGATCGACGGATCGGGATGGTCGAACGCGATCGCGCCGACCGGCGAGAAGGTGCGCAGGTCGTATTTGTAGGGCGCGTAATTGCCGTGCCAGGCGACGACGTCGATCGGCGAATGCGGCAATGTGGTCTTGAACAGCGCGCCGCCCCACTTCACGTAGAGCTCGGTCGGCGTGTCCTTGTCCTCGTAGCTTGCCACCGGCGTCAGGAAGTCGCGCGAATTGGCCAGGCAATTGGCGCCGATCGGACCGCGCTCCGGCAGCGTGAACGCGCCGCCGTAATTCTCGCAGAGATAGCCGCGCGCCGGTCCGTCAGGAATCTCGACGCGGAATTTAACGCCGCGCGGGATCACCACGATCTCACCCGGCTCGGCATCGATGCGGCCGAACTCGGTGACGAGGCGCAGATTGCCCTGCTGCAGCACGAACATCATCTCGCCATCGGCATTGTAGAAATGCTGATCGACCATCGATTTGGTGATGAGATAGATGTGCGCCGCCATGCCGGCTTGGGTATTCGCGTCACCCGCCGTGGTCATGGTCTGCACGCCCTGCAGGAAGGTCATGTCCTGCTTCGGGATCGGTGCCGGGTCCCAGCGCAGCTGCGCGATCGGCATGTCGTATTCGTAACACGGCGCGGTGCGCCACAGCCCGCTATCTGCCTTGGCGAAACGGCCGGAGTGCCGCACCGACGGGCGGATACGATAGAGCCAGGAGCGCTCATTGGTGCCGCGCGGCGCCGTGAACGGCGAGCCCGAAAGCTGCTCGGCATAGAGCCCGTAGGCGCAGCGCTGCGGCGAGTTGCGCCCCATCGGCAGCGCGCCGGGCAGTGCCTCGGTCTCAAAACTGTTGCCGAAGCCGGACATGTAGCCCGGCGTGACTTGCCCCGAGCTGCGAACGATCTGATCAGGCGAGGTATTGATGTTCATCATGATCCTCCTTGCAGGGCGGCCCACATTTCCTGGTCGCGCTTGTCGGTCCAGATCACGGGATCGTCGATCCCGGACGCCTCGTCATAGGCGCGCGAAACGTTGAACGGCAGGCAGTGCTCGTAGATCGCAAACTTCGAGAATTTCGGGTCCATCACCTCGCGCGTCGCTGCCATCGATTCCTTCAAGCTGCGGCCCTTGGCGACGGAGGATTCGGCGGCGCCGTAGAGCGTGGTGACGAAATCGCGGGTCATCGCGATCGCATCGCGTCCGGTCTCGAGGCCCTTCAGCGCATCGCCGCGGCCCGGCGCGATTGCCTTCGGATTGAAGGCGCGGATCTCGTTCAGCGTCATCGGCCATTCGCGCAGATGCGCATCGCCGCAATAGCAGGCCGAGTGATATTCGATGAGGTCGCCGGAGAACATCACCTCGGCGTCCGGCACCCAGGCGACGATATCGCCCGAGGTGTGGCCGGCGCCGAGCTGCATCAGCCGCACCTCGCGCTTGCCGAGATAGATCGACATCTCGCCCTCGAAGGTCAGCGTCGGCCAGGTCAGTCCGGGAATGCTCGCGGCATCCTGGAACAGCCGCGGGAAGCGGCCGTACTCGGAATCCCAGTCCTGCTGGCCGCGCTCCTGGATCAGGCGATAGGTCTCCTGCGAGGCGACGATGCCCTGCGCGTGATAGGCGGAGGCGCCGAGCACGCGCACCGCGTGATAATGCGACAGCACGACGTATTTGATCGGCTTGTCGGTGACGGTCTTGACCCGCTCGATCACCTTGTTGGCCATCGCGGGCGTCGCCTGCGCGTCGAACACCAGGCAGCCGTCCTCGCCGACGATGACGGCGGTGTTGGGATCGCCCTCGGCGGTGAAGGCGTAGAGATCGGTTCCGATCTCGGAGAAGGTCACCTTCTTCTCCGCGAGATCCGTGGTCGATGCGAAACCTTTGGCCATCAGTTCAATCCTGTCCGTTTGATCAGTGCTATTGTTGTTGCTGCTGTTGCTGCTGTTGTTGCTGGCTCGCGTCCAGCGTCCGCCGCTTCGCCAGCGCGATCGCCTCGCGCAGCACGTCGAGATCGCCGATGTGGTTGGCGAGCACCAGCACCAGCGCGGCATCGAGATCGGCGCTCTGCGCCTCGGTAAGGCCGCGATGTGCCTCGACGATGGCGCGAAAGGCGTCGTCGGGCTTTGCAAAATTCGAACTGGTCGACAGCGCCATGACTGCTCCTCAGTTCAGGCCGGCGGCGCGCGCCAGCGCCGCATCGAGTGCCGGCCGCGCCGCATTGCGGAAGCGCGCCGCGACGTAGCCGTCCGGCCGCAGCAGATAGGCGGTGCCGGGCTCGGCATCATAGCGCTTGCCGGCAAGGCCCTGGGCGTCGACCAGCCCGCCCTCGCCTCCGACCCGGATGCTGCCGACGCCGTCAGGCACGTCGACAGCAGCGCCGTTGCCAAACTCCAGCAGCGTGAACCGCGTTCCCTGCCTGATGAAAACATCGGTCAGATAGCTAGAACCGCCGCCCTGCTCGGTTACCGGCGCGTCCAGCATCGAGGCGCCCGGCCGCGGGCCGCCGCGCCAGTCGTCGCGATCGCCGCTCGACAGCGGTGTGTCGTAGACCGACGGCACCGACAGCCGGCCGCCATTGACCATGCGCTTGCCGAACTCGGTATCCTTGGCAAGCGAGAGCACCGCTTCGCGGAGCCGCGCCTCCTGCCGGGTCACCGGCGCCATGAAATCGGTCGAGCGGGTGGACTCGCGGATGTTCTCGTCCGCCGCCGCGCTACGCTCGATGTGATAGGTCTCCAGCAGGCCTTCCGGAGACAGCCGGCGCAACACGCGATCGAGCTTCCACGCCAGATTCTCGGCGTCCTCGAGCCCGGAATTGGCGCCGCGCGCGCCGAACGGCGAGACCTGGTGCGCGGAATCGCCGGCAAAGATCACGCGGCCATGGATGAACTTGGCCATCCGGCGGCACTGGAACTTGTAGAGCGAGATCCATTCGAATTCGAACTTGTCGTGCCCGAGCATGCGTTCGATCCGTGGCCGCACATTCTCCGGCTGCTTCTCGGCCACCGGATCGGCATCCGGATTGAGCTGCAGATCGATCCGCCAGATATCGTCCGGCTGCTTGTGCAGCAGCGCCGAGCGTCCGGCATGGAACGGCGGATCGAACCAGAACCAGCGCTCGGTCGGGAACGCCGCGGTCATCTTGACGTCGGCGATCAGGAACTGGTCCTCGAACACCTGCCCCGCGAAGTCCGCCCCGACCATCTGGCGCAGCGAGGAACGCGCGCCGTCGCAGGCGACGACGAAGGAGGCATGGACCTGATAGGAGCCTTCAGGCGTCGCAATGGTCAGCGCGACGCCGTCGTTGCGGCTTTCCAGCGCGATCACCTTGTTGCGCCAGCGCAGATCGATTTCAGGCAGCTGCTCGACCCGATCGACCAGATAGGCCTCGGCATAGAATTGCTGCAGGTTGATGAAGGCCGGCCGCTTGTGGCCCTCCTCGGGCAGCAAATTGAACTGGTAAAGCTGCGAGGCGCCGTGAAAAATCTTGCCGACGCTCCACACCACGCCCTTCTCGACCATGCGGTCGCCGACCCCGAGGCGGTCCCAGAATTCCAGCGAGCGCTTCGAGAAGCAGATCGCGCGCGAGCCTTCGCCGATCCGGTCGGCATCGTCGAGCAGCACCACGCGCTGGCCGCGCTGCGCGAGGTCGATCGCGAGCGACAATCCCACCGGCCCGGCGCCGACCACCACGACCGGATGCTCGGCGACGTTGGCGCCGGACCGTTCCTGGTCGGGGTGACGGCGATAGCCGAACTGGGTTTTGGCCTGTGCCGTGTTGGCTGCCATTGCTTGACCCTGGATGTTCCCTGGCGCCGGCCCTTGTCTGTGGCACGGACTGCGGCTTGTGTGACCGGCTTGCGACAAGACCTTGCGAGCCGGCCGCGACCTTGCTAAATTAGTCTCACTTGCAACTATCTTAAACTCCCAGTCGGCCCCGCCGTCAACTCAAATTGGAGGAATTTTTGGCCAGGACCTCCGCAAGCCAGCCTCCAGCCCGGCCGCGCAGTGCCGTGGAAGCGGATGCGCGCGACACTATCGCGCCGACCAAGAAGCGTCTCGACCTGTTCCACTTCATGCCGTTCCGCCTGAACCGGCTGGCGGCGGAGGTGTCCTCGGCGCTATCGAGCGAATATCAGGCGCGCTACGGCCTCGACATTCCGGAATGGCGGGTGCTCGCGACGCTGGGTTTCCGCAGCGATCCCTGCAGCGCGCAATACATCGCGCATTGCACCCGCACGCATAAATCAACCATTAGCCGCGCGGTCTCGGCGCTGATGGAGCGCGAAATCGTCGAGCGCGTCGAGAACGCGGACGACCGCCGTGAATTCCGCCTGCGCCTGACGAAGAAGGGCCAGGTACTCTACGAAGAGCTGATCCCGCGCCTGCTGCGCAAGGAGCAGGAGATCCTGTCCTGCCTGTCCGCACAGGAGCGCCGCGATCTCGGACGCCTGCTCGGCAAGGTCGAGACCAGCCTCGAACTGGTGCAGACCAGCGAAGAAGCCGACGCCAAGGACGTGTATTAGCCTCACACTCCGCTGTCGTCATGGCGAAAGCCAGGACCCATACGCCGCGGCCGGTGTTGTGAACGAGACTCGTCGTTCCAGCCAAGCGCAACAAAGGACATTTGTGGTTATGGGTCCTGGCTTTCGCCAGGACGACGGCAGGAGTTGGCTGGCGTCCCAGAACAACACGAGCATAGCTACCAAACCCGTCATCCTGAGGTGCGAGCGGAGCGAGCCTCGAAGGATGCACGGCCATAGTCGGGCCGTCGTGCTTCGAGACGGCCGCTGCGCGGCCTCCTCAGCATGACGGTGATGGGACTACGTGCGCAATGCCGGCGTGAAATATTGCCCTACGCCCGATCGATATGCTTCGCGATCACCGGGAAATAATTATCCTTCGATCCCTTGTCGATCGCTTCCTGCAGCACCGTGCCGATCAGCTCCGCGCCGCGGATCTTGATGCCGGCGTCGGCGGCGAGCTCCAGCGCGTAGGACAGATCCTTCAGCGCATATTCGGTCGAGAACGCACGCTCCGGAAACACGCCCGGCACGATCGCCTTCATGCCGTGGTTGCGCAGCGCAAAGCTGTCGGCCGAGCCCTTCGACAGGGTTTCCAGCAAGAGCTTCGGATCGACGCCATTGCGCTTCGCGACCGCAACCGCCTCGGCCAGCGCGTTCACGGTCTCGAACAGCACCATGTTGTTGAGGATCTTGGTCACCTGCCCCGCGCCGACATCGCCGCAATTGGTGACGTCGGTGGCAAAGCAGCGGATCAAGGGCTCGATCGCGGCATAGAGCGCGGGCACCGCGCCGACCATCACGCTGAGCGTGCCGTCCTGTGCCGCCTGCCGGGTGCGCGCGATCGGCGCGTCGGCCCAGGCCGCGCCCTTGGCCTGCAACTGCCCGGCGAAGTCGCGGGTCTGGCTGACCGAAGACGTGCCGAGATCGACCACGACCTGGCCGCTTCTGATGTTCTTCAAAATGCCGTCGCCCTCGAACACCGCGCGGACATGCCTGGCGCTCGGCAGGCAGAGGAACAGCACATCGCTCTGCTTGATGACGTCAGCGACCGTTTCAGCCACATCGGCGCCGTCGGCGCGTAGCCGTTGCAGCGGCTCAGTCGACAGGTCGAACACGACGACGCGCTTGCCGCTCTTCTTGACCAGGTTGCGGCAAATCGGCTCGCCCATCACGCCGAGACCGATGAATCCGAGAGTCTTGTATTCAGTCATATCGCTTCTTCTTTTGGACGCTTCTTGAGGTGTTGTGGATACGCCTCGCCCGATCGGCGAGGCTATTTCGCGAACGATCGCGATGGCGCCAGATGCAGCGCGAACGCATCGACCTTGTCGCTGGCGCGCGGATAGATCTCGCTGACGATCGGATCGTGACCGGGGATGAAGCGGTCGGGATGACCGGCCAGCCGCTCGACGGTCTCCCAGCCCTGCGCCATGTCGCCGACATTGTAGACGATCGGGAACGGGCTCTTCTTGTGCAGGTTCGCGTAGTAATGCGCGGCGTCCGACGCCAGCACGACCGGGCCGCGCGCGGTCTCGACCCGGACCACCTGCAAGCCATCGGAATGGCCGCCGACGCGATGCACG
Organism: Bradyrhizobium sp. B097; assembly: GCF_038957035.1. Taxonomy (NCBI): domain Bacteria; kingdom Pseudomonadati; phylum Pseudomonadota; class Alphaproteobacteria; order Hyphomicrobiales; family Nitrobacteraceae; genus Bradyrhizobium; species Bradyrhizobium sp. B097. Next base: position 356,448 of record NZ_CP152412.1, on the reverse strand, counting down.
GTGACGCCGGGCGCGATCTCGCCGTCACCGGAATGGAAGGTGACGCGCTCGCCATAGACGTGGCGGACCATCTGCGTGACGTGTTCAATGGAGAACGGATGGCGCAGCATGCCGTTGCACATGCAGCGGCCGGTCGCATAGCTCATCTCGCGTTCCTGCAGATGGAATTTGGCGTTCGGGAAGCGATCCAGGTTGCCGGCGTGGTCATAATGCAGATGGGTGACGATGACGTCGCGGATCGCATCGGCGCTGACGCCGAAACCGGCCAGCGCATCGACCGGGTTGAGCGTCAGCTTGCGGGCGCGGGCCTTGGCCTCCTCGGCGTTGAAGCCGGTGTCGACCAGAACGTCGCGGCCGTGGCCGCGGATCAGCCAGACGAAATAATCGAGATCCTGCGCCGTGGCGTCATGCGGATCGGGCACCAGGAAGTTGAGGTGAGGCGTGCGCGGCGACATCGTCGCATAGCGCAGGGCGTAGATTTCGTAGGCGTTTCCCATCGGTTTCGCTCTTGTTGGCAGCACGTGTTTTGAACGGGTTGTTCTTGATTGGCTTGGCGTCCCGACCACAAAGCCATCGCCTCGCGCAAAGGTCAAACTGCGCGGAGTGCGACGAGCGCATGACGGGTCAGCTCATGCCACTGTGAGTGCAATCACATTATCGGCCCATAGGAACCGGCACCATGCCGTGTTGGCGATGGCCGCCATGACCGCGTGCTGTTGCACTGCGGTCTCGCTGATATCACTGCAATAAGCGATGGTGCAGCAAGCCGTTGACGGGGGTTTGGCCGTGGTTTGATAATGGATTTTCGCTAGAGTAAGGTCCCCGGGGCGCAGGCCGAAAGCGGCGCCATTTCACTGCAATGCCGCGATCTGGATTTGCTGCGATTATGAAAATCCGCCTTGCCTTGCTCGCCACGCTGATTTTTTCAATCGCGTCGCCCACCCTGTCCGTCGCCGCTGGCGATCGTTTCGCGCTGGTCATCGGCAACGCCAAATATCCCGACGCCGACGCGCCGCTGAAGGAGCCGGTCAACGACGCCCGTGACGTCGCCGACGAGCTCAAGCGTGACGGCTTCACCGTCGAGGTCGGCGAAAACCTGACCGGCGACGGCATGCGCCGCGCCTTCGACCGGCTCTATGGCAAGATCAAGCCCGGCTCGGTCGCGCTGATCTTCTTCTCGGGTTACGGCATCCAGTCGAACCGGCAGAGCTACATGATCCCGATCGACGCCCAGATCTGGGCCGAGGCCGACGTCCGCCGCGACGGCTTCAGCCTCGAGACCGTGCTCGGCGAGATCAACAGCCGCGGCGCCGGGGTGAAGATCGCCCTGGTCGACGCCTCGCGGCGCAACCCGTTCGAGCGCCGCTTCCGCAGCTTCTCGGCCGGGCTCGCCCCGGTGATCGCCCCCAACGGCACGTTGGTGATGTATTCGGCCGCGCTGTCGTCGGTGGTCTCGGACAATGGCAGCGACCGCAGCCTGTTCGTGCGGGAACTGCTGAAGGAGATCCGCACCCCCGACCTGATGGCGGAGGAAACGCTGAACCGCACCCGCGTCGGCGTCACCCGGGCCTCGCGGCAGGAACAGGTGCCGTGGATCTCGTCGTCGCTGGCCGAGGATTTCTCGTTCAGTCCGGGCGGCGCAGCCACTCCAGGCGGCGCAGCCAATCCGAGCGTCGCGCCGGCGCCGTCCAATGCTGCGCCCGCGCCTGCCGCGTCGCCATCGACCGAGGTGGCTACGGCACCGCCGGTTTCCCCACCGCCAGTTCCGCCCGCAGCAACGCCGGTACCGCCCGCGGCGGCCCCGACGCCACCGGCAGCAACGGCACCGGCTCCACCACCAGCGCCGCCGAAGCCATCGGTCGCGACAGCACCGGCCGCACCGCCGCCTGCGCCAAAAGCGCCCGAGATCGCGCTGCCGCCTCCCGCGCCTCCGCCGCCGGTGGTGATCCAGCCCACGCCGGCTCCGAGCAATTCGCCTGTTCTCGCCGATGATCCGACGATCAAGGGCCTGAACGAAAAGCTCGACAAGAACCCGGATGACGCGGCTGCGCTGTATCGCCGCGGCCAGGTCTTTGCCAGCAAGGGCGCCTACGACCTCGCGGTGAAGGATTTTACCAATTCGCTGCGGCTGAACCCGAAGGATGTCGAGGCCTATAACAACCGCTGCTGGGTCCGCACCGTGATCGGCGACCTGCAGGCGGCGCTGAAGGACTGCAACGAGGCGCTGCGGCTGCGCCCGAATTTCGTCGATGCGCTCGACAGCCGCGGGCTGATGAACCTGAAGGGCGGGCAGAACAAGAACGCGATCGCCGATTTCGACGCCGCGCTGAAGATCAACCCGCGGCTGACCTCGTCGCTGTACGGGCGCGGCCTTGCCAAGAAGCGCAACGGCGCGGTCGCGGAAGGCGATCTCGACATCGCCAATGCCAAGGCGATGGACCCGAACATCGTCAAGGAATTCGCCGACTACGGCGTGCAGTGACAAATGAACGAGGCCTGCCCGCGGCTCGAACCACTGATGAAATTGCGCGACTAATCAGAGGGTGCGCGCCGGGCAGCGATGCCCGCGATCAATCCGAACAGTTGTATGGAACCGCGCCGGCCGGCGCAGGAGGGACCGAAATGTTCAAGCCGTCGGCAAAGGCCGCGATGCTTTCAATCGCGACCGTCGGCGCCGTGCTGTCGTTCGGCATGGCGGCCGCCCGCGCTGGTGACGTCACCGAGGATCAAATCATCAAGGCACTGACGCCCGAGAAGAAGCCGCTGACCCGCGGCCTTTCGGCCGGCCCGCAGACCTCGCCCGGGCTGAACGCCGACCAGGCCAAATTCGTGCAAAGCGTCCGTGGCCGCGCCACCCGCTCGCTATCCTCGACTGAGCGCGAGGAAATCGCGACCATCGTCCAGGACAAGCCGAAGATCGATCTCGAGATCAACTTCGATTACAACTCCGCCGACATCAGCGCCAAGTCGCTTCCGTCGGTGCAGGCGCTCGGCCGCGCCCTGACCAATCAGGACCTGAAGGGCTCGACCTTCGTGGTCGCCGGCCACACCGACGCCGCCGGTGGCGAGGACTACAATCAGGGCCTCTCGGAGCGCCGCGCCGACGCCATCAAGCGCTATCTGGTCGACAAATACGGCATCAACGGCACCGATCTCGTCACCGTCGGCTACGGCAAGAGCAAGCTGAAGGACCCGAGCCACCCGATGGCGGACGTCAACCGGCGCGTGCAGGTCGTGAACATGGAAAACAAGGACACCGCCGCCAAGTGATCTAGAGGTGATGGGCGGTGGCGTGGGCCCTTTTTGAGGTTACAATGCGTCCCGCACCCCGGCGGGGCGCATTTGCTTTAGGGCCGAGCCCCAAGGCGGCCCACAGGTGACCCGCCTCACATGACATCAGGGCATGATCCGGAACAATGGACCCCGGCCTTTCCGATGCCGACACAATACGACGGCGAGATAAGACTTCGACGAGCGCCCAAGACAATCACTGTCGATACGCGCCAAGCTCTGGATTGATCAGGCGATGAATTTTTCCCAATACCTCAAGCCTGCGCTCGGCACGGTGGTTTTCCTCGCGCTGGCTGTCGCCTATTACGCGTTCGAGCACCGTTCCCATCCGGAGGAGAAGGAGACGCCGGGCCAGGCGCTGGTCGTGGTGACGAAGTCGACCAATGCCTGCTTCTCCGACATGGTCCGCGTCACCGGCTTCATCGTGCCGCGCCGCGAGGCGCAGGTGAATGTCGACCAGGACGGCTCCAAGGTCACCGACGTGCTGGTCCGCGAGGGTGACATCGTGACCGAGAACCAGGAACTGGTGCGGTTGACCCCGCCGCCACAGCAGGCGGCGCAGGGCAATGCCAAGCCGATCGTGCTGCGCGCGCCGGCTGCCGGCCTGGTCACCGAGGTGCGCACCGCGCCCGGCGCTCCGGCCTCGCCGCAGGCGCCGGCGATGTTCAAGATCTCCGTCAACAACGAGATCGAGCTCGACGCCGAGGTGCCGGGCTTCCAGCTGCTGAAGCTCAATCCCGGCGCCAATGTCCGGATCAGCCGCGACGACGCGCCCGATATCGTCGGCAAGGTCCGCCAGATCTCACCGCAGATCGACCGCGCCACCCAGCTCGGGCACGTCCGCATCACCATCAACAACAATCCGACGCTGAAGGTCGGCATGTTCGCGCGCGCCAATATCGACGCCAAGCGCTCCTGCGGCGTCGCGGTGCCGCGCACCGCGATCGACCGCTTGACCCTGCAGGTCGTGAAGGGCAACACCGTCGAGACCCGCAGGGTGCGCGTCGGGCTGACCTCCGACACCTCGACCGAAATCCTTGAAGGCCTCGACGTCGGCGAAATCGTCGTGGCCGATGCTGGCACCTCGCTGCATGACGGCGACCAGATCAAGACCATGTTCGCCGACGAACTCGATCGCACGCGATCACGCTAATTCGGGCACGCTAATGGCTTTGAACATCTCGGCATGGTCGATCCGGAACCCGCTTCCCTCGATCGTCTTCTCGATCATCCTGCTGGTGCTTGGCTGGGTCTCCTTCACCAAGCTCGCCGTGACGCGGCTGCCGAGCGCCGACATTCCGGTGATCTCGGTCGCGGTCTCGCAATTCGGCGCCGCGCCCTCGGAACTTGAGTCGCAGGTCACCAAGACCATCGAGGACGGCGTCTCCGGCGTCGAGGGCGTGCGCCACATCTCCTCCTCGATCACCGACGGCCTGTCGGTGACCACGATCCAGTTCGCGCTGGAGACCAACACCGACCGCGCGCTCAACGACGTCAAGGACGCGGTGACGCGGGTGCGCGCCAACCTGCCGCAGAACGTCACCGAGCCGTTGATCCAGCGCGTCGACGTGATCGGCCTGCCGATCGTGACCTATGCGGCGATCTCGCCCGGCAAGACGCCGGAGCAGCTCTCATATTTTGTCGACGACGTGGTCAAGCGCGCGTTGCAGGGTGTGCGCGGCGTCGCCCAGGTCGAGCGCATCGGCGGTGTCGAGCGCGAGATCCTGGTCTCGCTCGATCCCGACAAGCTGCAGGCGGTGGGGCTCACCGCGGTCAATGTCAGCCAGATCCTGCGCGGCACCAATGTCGACGTTGCCGGCGGCCGCGCCGAGATCGGCAAGAACGACCAGGCGATCCGAACGCTGGCCGGCGCCAAGACGCTGAACGAGCTCGCAGGCACGATGATTCCGCTGTTCGGCGGCGGCGAGATCCGGCTCGACGATCTCGGCACCGTCACCGACACCATCGCCGACCGGCGCACCTTCGCCCGCTTCAACGGCGAGCCGGTGGTGGCGCTCGGCATCAAGCGCTCCAAGGGCGCCAGCGACGTCGTCGTCGCGGCCGCGGTGCAGAAGCGGATCGACGCCCTGAAAGTTGCCTATCCCGACGTCGACCTCAAGCTGATCGACACCTCGGTCGAATTCACCAAAGGCAATTACGAGGCCGCGATCTCGACCCTGTTCGAGGGCGCGATCCTCGCCGTCATCATCGTGCTGCTGTTCCTGCGCGACATGCGCGCCACCATCATCGCGGCGGTCTCGCTGCCGCTGTCGATCTTCCCGGCATTCTGGGCGATGGACCTGCTCGGCTTCTCGCTCAACCTGGTCTCCTTCCTCGCCATCACGCTATCGACCGGCATCCTGGTCGACGACGCCATCGTCGAGATCGAGAACATCGTCCGCCACATGCGGATGGGCAAGACGCCCTACCGGGCCGCGCTCGAGGCCGCCGACGAGATCGGCCTCGCGGTGATCGCGATCTCGCTCACCATCATCGCGATCTTCGCGCCGGCGAGCTTCATGTCCGGGATCGCCGGACAGTTCTTCAAGCAGTTCGGCATCACCGTGTCGGTGCAGGTGTTCTTCTCGCTGCTCGCCGCGCGCTTCGTGACGCCGATGCTGGCCGCCTATTTCCTCAAGCATCATGACCACGACGACCCGCCGCCCGGCCGCATCCTGCGCAGCTATCACGGCCTCGTCACTTGGTCGGTGAAGCACCATTACATCACCGTGCTGATCGGCTTTGCGGTGTTCGCCGCGTCGATCTGGAGCATCACGCTGCTGCCGCAGGGCTTCCTGCCGGCGCAGGACACCGCGCGCTCGCTGCTCGCGATGGAGCTGCCGCCCGGCTCGCAGCTGGCCTATACCGAGAAGGTCACCGAGGAGATCGTGGCGCGCCTGCGCAAGCGGCCCGAGGTGCGCAGCGTGTTCGTCGACGGCGGCCGCGTGCCGCCGGGCATCCAGGAAGTGCGCCGCGCCGCGCTGATCATCAATTACACGCCGAAGGCAGACCGCAGGATCACCCAGCGCGAGCTGGAGCTGTCGATCGGCAAGGAGCTCGATAACGTCCCGGACATCAGGTTCTGGTTCCTCGACGAGAACGGCCTGCGCGCCATCTCGCTGGTCGTCACCGGCACCGACAGCAACATCGTCAACAACGTCGCCAGCGAGCTGGCGACGCAGATGAAGCGGATCCCGATCATCGCCAACGTGATCTCGGAGACCGCGCTCGACCGGCCCGAGCTGCGCATCCGTCCGCGCGCCGAGCTCGCGGCGCGGCTCGGCGTCTCGACCGAAAGCCTGTCGCAGACCATCCGCGTCGCCACTATCGGCGACGTCGGCCCGGCGCTGGCGAAATTCGACGCCGGCGACCGTCAGGTGCCGATCCGCGTCCAGCTCGAGGACAATGCGCGCAGCGATTTGCAGATGCTGGAGCAGCTGCGGGTGCCGCTCGGCGCGCGTGGCGAGCGCGGCGGCGTGCCGCTCTCCGTCGTCGCCGACATCCAGCTCGACCAGGGCCCGACCAGCATCAACCGCTACGACCGCGAGCGGCAGGCCACCGTCGCGGCCGACCTCGTCGGCAATGCCGCGCTCGGCGACGCCACCAAGTTGATCTACGACCTGCCGGTCATGAAGAGCCTGCCGAAGGGCGTGAGGGTCAGCCCGTCCGGCGACGCCGAGAGCCTCGCCGAGCTGTCCGACGGCTTCGCCACCGCGATCACCGCCGGCCTGATGATGGTCTATGCCGTGCTGGTGCTGCTGTTCGGCACCTTCCTGCAGCCGATCACCATCCTGTTCTCGCTGCCGCTCTCGATCGGCGGCGCGATCGGTGCGCTGCTGCTGACTGGCAAGCAGCTCACCACCCCGGTGTGGATCGGCATCCTGATGCTGATGGGCATCGTCACCAAGAACGCCATCATGCTGGTGGAATTCGCGGTGGAGGCGATCCGCAACGGCAAGGCGCGCGAGGAAGCCATGATCGACGCCGGCATGAAGCGCGCCCGCCCGATCGTGATGACCACGATCGCGATGGCCGCCGGCATGATGCCGTCGGCCCTTGCATTTGGCGCCGGCGGCGAATTCCGTTCGCCGATGGCGCTCGCGGTGATCGGCGGCCTGATCTTCTCGACCGTGCTGTCGCTGGTGTTCGTGCCGGCGATGTTCATGGTGATGGACGATATCGGCAACCTGATCTGGCGCTTCGGCAAGCGGCTCGTGATCTCGCATGCCGACCACGAGCTGACCCCGAGCGAGCACCAGACCGACCAGACCAAGCGGCCGCCCGGCCCGCCGAGCGTGATCTCGCCTGCGGCGGAGTGAGCTGGGGGCGCGGCGCGCCAGCGCACGATGAAGGGGTGCCCACCAAAATATCGAAAACAACCCCATGCACAGTAGCCGGCAGCTGCCGGCGTTCGACACGGCAGCTTGACTCGTCGGGCAACTCAGGGGTAATTTTCCATTATTCCGAAATTATGATGCGACCCTGCGGCTCCCCCAACGGGTCGTCCCTGCGAAAGCAGGGACCCATACTCCGCGGCGGACCTTATTGAAGGGACTCGTCGTTCCAGCATCGCCCAGCAATCGGCATGCGTGGTTATGGGTCCCTGCTTTCGCAGGGACGACGATGAGGAAGGATCTCGATTCAAGGCGTCGCACCAGGCGGTGTCATCGCCCGCGCATGCGGGTGATCTCAAACTCTAGTACAGTCTCGTCCGATACGCTTCTTCCATCGTCTTCTCGGCGACCTCGACCTCGACGGCCGCGGTCTGCTCAGCGATGATCCGGCCAAGCGTCGGGAAGCTGTGGCGCTCGACCTGCGCGGCCGGATTCCAGAGCTTTGAGCGCATCAGCGCCTTGCCGCAATGGAAGTAGGTCTCATCGACATGCACCTTGATGCCGATGATCGGGGTGACGTTCTGCACCGTCAGCGGCGTCAGGAGATCCGGCTCCTGCGAAATCTCGGCCCGCCCGTTGATCCGCAGGGTCTCGTTGATGCCCGGCACCATGAAGATCAAACCGACCCCGGGCGAGGCCAGGATATTGCCGAACGTATCGACGCGGTTGTTGCCGCGGCGATCCGGGATCAGCAGCGTCTTGTCGTCGAGCACGGAGACGAAGCCCGGCGCGTCGCCGCGCGGGCTGGCGTCGGCATGGCCCTTGCCGTCGCTGGAGGCGATGACCAGGAACGGCGACAGCGCGATGAAGTCGCGGCAGAACTTGTCGAGATGGTTGAGCACCTTCTTCTCGGCAAGCGGGCTCAATTGCCCGAAATGCGCGCGAAGATCCTCCTGCGACTTGACCGGCGGCTTGCCGCCAGCGCCCTCGTGACCCATAGCGAACCTCCCTTTGTTGTTAGTTCTACACCGCGTCGATGCCGGAATCGATCCTCGCTGTCTGGCGTGGGCCGGCCGCGGCCGCAAACCCCGGCTGGTCGAAGAAATCGCGGCCGGGGATCGCATCGAGCAGGTCGCGGGTGTAGGCCTGACGCGGCGCGGTGAAGACCTCGGCGGTGGTGCCTTCCTCGACGATGCGCCCCTTCTGCAGCACGATGACGCGGTCGGCGATCTCGGCGGCGATGCGCAGATCATGGGTGATGAAGATCATCGCGAGCCGCATCTCCTGGCGCAGTTCGGCGAGCAGCGCCAGCACCTGGGCCTGCACCGAGACGTCGAGCGCCGACACCGCCTCGTCGGCGATCAAGACCCGCGGCTTGAGCGCGAGCGCGCGCGCGATACAGATGCGCTGGCGCTGGCCGCCCGAGAATTCGTGCGGGTAACGATCCGCGGCGGTCTCCGACAGGCCGACCCGGACCAGCAGCTTCCGCGCCTGCGCCATCGCCTCAGTGCGCGATGTGCCATAAGCCATCGGGCCGCGCGCGACGGCATCGCCGACCTTCTGGCGTGGATCGAGGCTGGCAAACGGATCCTGGAACACGATCTGGAGGTGCCGCCGCGCCTGGCGGAGCGCTTCACCACGCAACAGCCGGAGGTCGGCGCCGCCGAAGCGGATGGCACCTGCATCCGGCTCGGTCAGCCGCATGATCATGCGCCCGAGCGTCGACTTGCCGGAACCGGATTCGCCGACGACGGCCAGCGTCTCGCCCTCGTGCAAGGTCAGCGAGATGCCGTCCGCGGCGACGACTTCACGCGGCGGCTGCAACCAGCCGCGCTTGACCCGAAAGGTCTTTTGCAGGCCGACGACTTCCAGCAGCGGCTCCGGTCGCACTATCGTGTCATGGATGTCGGCGAGCCGCGCCTTCGGCACCGCGTCGATCAATTCGCGCGTATAGGCGGCCTGTGGATTGCGCAGCACCTCGCTGGCCGTGCCCTGCTCGACCACCTTGCCATGGCGCAGCACCACGACGCGATCGGCGACATCGGCGACGACGCCGAAATCATGGGTGATCAGCAACACGCCCATGCCGCGCTCGCGCCGGAGATCGTCGATCAGGCGCAGGATCTGGCGCTGAGTCGTGACATCGAGCGCCGTGGTCGGCTCGTCCGCGATCAGCAGCGCAGGCCGGTTGGCCATCGCCATCGCGATCATCACGCGCTGGCGCTGGCCGCCGGACAGCTCGAACGGATAGCTCTTTTCCAGCAGAAGCGGATTCGGCAGCCCGACCTGCGTCAGCAGCGTCTGCACCCGCTCGCGGACCTCCGCCATCGACGGTGTGGGCCGCTGGTGCGCAAGGATCATCTCCTCGATCTGCTTGCCGATCCGCTTGAGCGGATTGAGCGAGGACAGCGGCTCCTGAAAGATCATCGCGGCATTGCCGCCGCGCAGGTTCCGAAGACCGCGACCGTCGAGCTTGGACGGATCCTGCCCCGCGACCGTCACGGTGCCAGACACGATATCGACGCCCCGCGGCAACAGCTGCAGCACCGCATGGGCGATCATCGACTTGCCGGAGCCGGATTCGCCGACCAGACAGACCACCTCGTTCGGCTTGATCTCAAAGGAGACATTCTCGACCGCGAAGGGCCGATCGCCGCCTTTGGGGAGCGCGATCGAGAGGCGATCGACGGCGAGAACCGGCGCGCTGGACTGCATGGGCTCGCTCATGACCGGCGCCTCGAGACGCGCGGGTTGAGGACATCGGACAGGCCCTCGCCGAACAGGTTGATCGCCAGCACGGTGACGAGGATGGCAAGCCCGGGAAACACGCTCATCCACCACGCATTGCGGATTGCGGTGCGCCCCGCGCCGATCATGAAGCCCCACGACATCAAATTGGGGTCGCCGAGCCCCATGAAGGACAGCGCGCTTTCCAGCAGGATCGCGGTCGCCACCGTCAGTGACGTCACGACCAGGATCGGCGAGATCGCGTTCGGCAGGATGTGGCCGAGCACGATGCGCCAGGTGCGCTCGCCCTGGCACAGCGCCGCCTCGACGAATTCACGATGGCGCAGGCGCAGGAACTCCGCGCGCGTCAGCCGCGCCAACGGCGGCCAGCTCACCGCCCCGATGGTCAGGATGATCGTGAGCAGAGACGGATTGAAGGTCGCGACCAGCAGGATGGCGAGCACGAAGGCCGGAATGGTCTGGAACAATTCCGTCATCCGCATCAGCACCAGATCGACCTTGCCGCCGAAATAGCCTGAGATCGCGCCGACCACGACGCCGATCGCCATCGCCGCGAGCGCCGATGCGATGCCGATCAGCAGCGAGACGCGCGCGCCGTAGGCGACGCCGGCCGCGACATCGCGGCCGAGCGTATCGCCGCCGAGCCATAGCCCGTCCTCGCCAGGTGGCGTGAACGGCGCACCGACCATTTCCCAGGGCGAGACCGGAAACACGATCGGCGCGATGATCGCGACAACAACGACGATCAGCAGCAGGACGAGCCCGATCATGCCGCTGGGATGACGCAGGAAGGCGCGCACCGTCTCCATCACGCCGCTCCCGTAGTCATGCGCGGATCGATCAGCCGGTAGACCAGGTCGGTCAGGAGGTTGAGCGCGATCACGACGATGGAGAGAATCAGGAAGATGCCGAGCAGGACCGGATAGTCGCGCTGCAACAGCGCCTCAAACGTCAAGCGGCCAAGGCCGGGCCAGGCGAACACCGTCTCGATCACCACGGCGCCGCCGACCAGCGCGCCGGCCTGCATGCCGGCGACGGTGACGACCGGCACCAGCGCATTGCGCAGCATATGGCCGACCACGATGCGCGTTCCGGACAGGCCCTTGGCGCGCGCCGTCTTGATGAAATCCTGTTGCGCCACCTCGATGATCGAGGATCGCATCAGCCGCGCGTAGATCGCCAGATAGATCGCCGCCAGCGAGGTGACCGGCATGATCATGTGCTTCATGATGTCGAGCGCGTGCGCGATCGGCGAAAGCTGGACGTTGATGGTCTCGTAGCCGAACGGCGGCAGCCAGCCGAGCGTCACCGAGAACACCAGCACCAGCATCAGGCCAAGCCAGAACACCGGCGTCGCATAGAGCACGAGCGAGAGCACGGTGAACACCGTATCGAGCACGCTGCCGGCCGCGAGCCCCGCCAGCGCGCCGAGCGCGATGCCGATCAGGAGCGCGAGACAGAACGCCGTCACCGTCAGCAGCAGCGTCGCCGGAAGCCGTTCGAGGATCAGATCGACGACGGGGCGGCGCTGCCGATAGGAATAGCCGAGATCGAGGCTGACAACGCGGCCGAGGTGGCTCACGAGCTGGACGAAATACGGCTTGTCGAGCCCGTACTCCTTGCGCAGATCGTCGAGCAGTTTTGGATCGGACGCGCCGGATTGCCCGGCCATGACCTGCGCCGGGTCGCCGGGGGCGGCCCGCACCAGCACGAAGTTGAACGTCGCGATGACGAGGATCACGGCGACGAGCTGCGCGATACGGCTGATCGCCTGGAGCCCGATCGCCGCTGCGCTCCCGAGTGGCGTCACGATTTGTAGACCGACCCGAAGGTTTCGTGCGAGCCGATGCCCGTGGTCACGATGTTCTTGAACGCCTTGTCGTAGATGATGGGATATTCGATCTCGAGCGTCCAGGCCACCGGCACATCCTCGACCAGGATCTGCTGCACCTTGCTGTAGAGCTCCTGGCGCTTGGCTTCATCGAGCGTGATTGCGGCTTCGTCGAACAGTTTGTCGACTTCCGGGTTCGAATAGCCCTGCGTGTTCGAGAACAGGATACCCTTCTTGATGTTCGACGAGATATAGGTGCGCGCCACGCCGAGCGCGGGATCGCCGAGCTGGTAGAGCAGGTTCTGGGTCATCTCGTAATCCCAGTTGCCGACCTTCTCGGCCCAGCCGGCCATGTCGGTGCCGACCAGCACGAGGTCGATGCCGACGCGTGCAAAGCTCTGGCGGAAGAACTCGCCGGCGCGCTGATAGGACTCGCCATAGGGCGGCACGATGTACTTGATCTCGGCCCGCTTGCCGTTGGCGCCGACCTTCAATCCCATGTCGTCGAGCAGCGCCTTGGCCTTGTCCACGGAGAACTCGTAGCGCTTCACGTTCGGATCGTAGAACCGCGTCTTCGACGAGATCGGGCCGGTCGCAATCTTGGCGTTGCCGAAATAGACGCGCTTGCTGAACGCCTCGCGATCGATCAGGTGCATCACCGCCTGCCGGAACCGCTTGTCGTTCATCGGCGCGATGCGGTTGTTCATCTCGAGCCACTGATGCGGCGCGAAATACTCGTAGCCCTTGGTGGTGAATTCGAGGTTCTTCTGCGCCTTGAAGCGCTGCACGTCATAGAATTCGACGTCGGACCATTGCACGAGTTGCACGGTGCCGTTCTCCAGCGCGAGCGCACGCGACGCCGCGTCCGGAATCACGCGGTAGACGATCTCGTCGAGATAGGGCTCGTCCTTCAGATAGTAGCCATCGTGGCGGACGAGGTGAACGTGCGAGCCGCGCACCCATTCCTTCAGCTTGAAGGGACCGGTGCCGATCGCCTTGTCGTTCTCCGGGTTCTTGCGATAGTCGGTGCCGTCGTAGATGTGCTTGGGCACGATCGGCGCGGAGGTGCAATCGAAACAGCCGATGAACGGTGCGAACGGCTGCTTCAGCTTGAACACGACGGTGAGCGGGTCGGGCGCTTCGGCCGATGCCACGCGGGCGAAGTTCTGCCGCGCGCGCGGATGCGTCTCCACCAGCAGCTTCATGCAGCTGAAGACCACGTCCTCCGAGGTCATCGGCTTGCCGTCGTGGAAGGTGATGCCGGGAAACAGCTTGAATGTGTAGGTCAGGCCGTCAGGCGAGACCTCCCAGGACTGCGCCATGCCGGGCATCGGCTTGAGGTCGGCGCCGTATTTCAGCAGGCCTTCATAGATTTTGCCGCCGAGCGTCAGGGTCGGCTGCTGCTGGTTCAGCGCGGTCACCAGAACCGGCGGCTCGGGCTGGATGATGGTGTTGAGCGTTCCACCGCGGGTCTGGCCCGCCGCCCGCGTGATGCCGAACGGGATGGCTGCACCGCAGGCCAGCATCGCCTTGGTGAATTCGCGTCTGTTCATCGGACCTCTCCGTCGCCGCGCGTCAGGCATTCGATTTCGGCGAATGTCGCGGGGTGAGGCATTGTTGCCAAACGCCGTATCCCGCGCTACCTGAATGGGGACAACAACCATCGCGATCGGGCCAACTGGCCCGGAAGATGCATGAGCACCCTGCGAAAACGACGATCGATCAGGAGCTCACGACACTTGAAAGTCGCAGCGCGACGAAATGACACCGCCGGCTTGCGCGTGTGCCGCAAGCAATCCGGTCCCGTAGCCGCCGCGCATTATGCCGGACAACTGCAACAGGTCGAACGGCCGCTCGCAGCGATGGCGGCCTCTTATCCGAACGAAAGCACGAGCGCGCGACACGCGCATCGCCGCGATCAATTCATCCTGCAGACCGCAGGCGTGACCTCGATGATGACCGAGCGCGGCCATTTCGTCGTGCCGCCCGGCCATGGCCTGTGGATTCCAGCCGGCGTCGCGCACCAATCGCGTGCATGGGGTGAGGTCGAGATCCAGACCATCTATGTCACGCCGGATCGCGTGCGGAATGCGCCGGCAACCTGCCGCCTGATCAGGGTCTCCGCATTGGTCGAAGCGCTGATGGAAGAAGCGGTGCATATGCCGACCCGTTACGATCCGGAAGGGCGCGACGGCCGGCTGGTCGACTTCCTGCTCGATGAGATCGGCCGGATGCCCGAAGTGTCGTTGCATGTGCAGGTGCCGCCCGATCCGCGGCTCGCCGCGATCTGCGAAGCGGTGCTGGTCGATCCGAGTTCCGATCTCACGCTCGACCAATGGGCCGATCGCAGCCAGCTCAGCCGGCGAACATTGACGCGTCTGTTCCGGCGCGAGACCGGACAGAGCTTTGCGGCCTGGCGCCAGCGGGTGCGGCTGCTCGAAGCGTTGGCGCGGCTCGGCGCCGGCGAGGCCGTCACCTGCGTCGCGCTCGACGTCGGCTATGACAGCCCGAGCGCGTTCGCCGCGATGTTCAAGCGCGAACTCGGCGCCGCGCCGCGCCAGTATCTGCGCTGGGCCAATCCCGAAGTGGTGATGAGGTAGGCGAATTCGCTTCGCACACCTGCGGAACGCAAAACCCCTGCGGTCAACGGGAAAGACCGCAGGGGTTTGCAGGTGGATGGCGTGAGGCCAGCAAGGCTGGGTGTCACCCCAAGGACCGGCACGCGGATGAAAGCGATACCCGCCTCCTCATGCAAGCAAGTCTTTTAGGCAGGAGTGCGTCAACATTCGCAAGCAAGGCGCGCGAGAGGACGGCGATCCTCGCGCGCGCGTTGCATGCAACCGTTTAGTCGTTGCGTGCGACCGCCGTCAGCTTGGTCATGTTGTGCAACATGATCCGTCCGCGCTGCAGGTCGACGATGCCGTCCTTGCGCCAGGTCTGCAGCTGCCGGTTGACGCTCTCGCGCGCCGCGCCGACGAAGATGCCGAGCTGTTCCTGCGAGATGTGCACCTCGGAACCGAAATCCTCGGCCAGCGCGCACAGCCGGCGTGCGAGGCGGACCGGCAACGGTTGCAACACGGATTCTTCCATCCGCTCGCTCTGCCAGCGGATGCGCTGGCACAGCAATTCGATCAGGCGGACCGCGACCTTCGGCTCGCGCTCGAGGAAGCCGAGGAAATCCTCCCGCCGCAGGACGAACAATTCGGTGGGCTCGCCCGCGGTCGCATCCGCGGTGCGCTCCTGACCGTCGAGGACGGCGACTTCGCCGAACAGGTCGCCGGATCCCATGAAGTTCAGCGTGAGCCGGCTGCCGTCGGAGGCACCGGTTTCGATGCGCATCTGGCCGCGGCGGACCCCAAACAGGGCATCGCCGGGATCGCCTTTCTGGAACAGCACCTCGCCGGCGGCGAGCTGCTGGGTGTGGCAGAGGCCGGAAAGCCGCGCCAATTCGTCCGCACCGAGATCGGCGAACATAGGGTTCATTTTCAGAATGACCGCAAATTCGGCCTGTTTGCTCATTGTATTGCCTTCCAAATCCATCCGAGCGGTCCCCTCCGCCCGGTTAGCAACAATCACCCTCATAAGAGTGTGTGAGAGGTCACATAAGTTCATGCTGGTAACGGATTATTTTTCACCTCGTTGGAGCGAGGTCCCGTTTGCGGGATAATCTCGTGCGATCGGCCGTGCCTTTCCGCGGCGGAACCCTGTCTGCCCGGGCTGGAATATCGAGATGAGAGCACTAAAATTCGCCGGGGCCGCCATCGCTGTCGTGATCGTGATCATCGCGCTGGTGGCCGCGGTCGGGATCCCGTCCTCGTTCCTCACATCGGCCATCACCGAGCGGGTCGAGCGGGAGACCGGCTACACGCTCAGCATCAATGGCGGCGCCAGGATTGGCCTCTGGCCGACCGTCAGTCTGGCGCTGCGCGACGTCGTGTTGCAGGACCCGCGCGAGCGCGAGGCCAACAACCGGTTCGCGGCTGATCGGGTCGACGCCGAGATGACGCTGTCGAGCCTGTGGTCGGGCCAGCCCGACATCACCGATCTCGTGATCGTCAAGCCGGTGATCAATCTGCCGTTGCAGCGCGAGCGCACCCGAGATCACAATCCGCCGGCGAAGTCTTCCGCCTCCGAGCGCGGTGGCATCACGATCCGGCATGTCAGCGTCAGCGGCGGCACCATCGTGTTCTCCAACGTGCGCGACCGGGTCGAGAACCGGATCGAGACGCTCAATGCGGATGCGACCATCGGCAGCGACCGCAAGATCGTCGTCACCGGCAATGCGCGCGCCAGTGACAAGCCGCTGAAGTTCGAGATCCGCGCGACCGCGCCGCAGGCGCCGCTGGAACGTTCGAGCGTGCCGGCCGAGTTCAGCATCGACGCGCCTGACTTGTTGCCTGCGCCGGTCAAGGCGAATGCCGAAGTGCGCCTGAACGGCACGGTGGTGATGTTCAACGGCGTATCCGGCACGCTCGGCGATGGCGGCTTCACCGGCTGGGCCTCGGTCGACTTCGCCAGCAACAAGCCGCTGGTGAAGCTCGATCTCGACTTCCAGCGCATGACGATGGCGCTAACGCCGAGCCAGCCCGATGCGGCGCAGCCATTGGGCACCAACATTTGGAGCAACGCACCGATCGACCTTGGCGGGCTCAATTATGTCGACGCGCAGGCGCGCATCTCGACGCCGGAGCTCGTGGTCGGCGACGGTCGCTTCGTGCAGGCGGCAATCGATGCGTCTGTTGACAGCGGCGTGCTGAAGGCCCGGCTCGGCAATCTCGGCGCCTATGAGGGCATCGCCAATGGCGACGTCACGATCGACGCGCGGGCCGCTACGCCGACCTACGCGCTGCGGCTCGATCTCGCCGGCGTGCGCGCGCTGCCGTTGCTGAAGAGCCTCGCCGAGTTCGACAAGCTCGACGGCAAGATGCAGGCGAAGTTCGCGCTGACCTCGCAAGGCAGCAGCGCACGCGCGATCGTCGGCAATCTCGGCGGCACCGCGTTCGTCGTGTTCCAGGACGGCAAGATCCTCGGCCTCAACGTCGCGCAGATGATCCGCAACCTCACCACCAGCACCTTGTCGGGCTGGCAGCAGAGTGAGGCACTGTCGACCGATCTCAGCCAGCTCTCGGCCTCGTTCAAGCTCGACAAGGGCCAGGCCGTGACCACCGACCTCAATCTGATCGGCCCGCTGGTGAAGATGGGCGGGGTCGGCACCGTCGATCTCAACACCCGCCAGATCGGGTTCCGCGTCGAGCCGCAGCTCGTGATGACCACCGAGGGCCAGGGCCGCGTCGGCAATCCGGTCGGCCTCGGCATCCCCGTGATGATCGAGGGGCCCTGGGTGTCCCCGCGGATCTATCCGGAGATGCAGGGCATCCTCGACAATCCAGAGGCCGCCTATGCCAAGCTCAAGGAGATGGGCAAGGGCCTGTTCGGGGCGAATGGCCAAGGCTTGAACCAAGGCCTCAACGGGCTCAGCAACCTCCTCAACGGCGTGCAGGGCGGCGGAACCGGCGCGCAGCCCGGCACGGGTCAGGCTCCGGGCGGTGCGGCCGCCGGCCAGAACAACCCGCTCGGCGGCCAGCTCGGCGACACCATCGGGAACCTGCTGCAGCAGGGCCTCTCCACCCTCAATCAGGGCAACGCCTCCCGCCCGAGCCGCAGCCTGGCCCAGCCCACCCCGGGCGCGCCGCCGGCGGCCGCGCCACCGCCCGCCCCTCCGCCGGCCAACACCGCCGAACAGCACGACAATCCCGCGATGAACGACGTGCTGCGTCAGCTGTTCAACCGCTGAATATTCCCGGATATCCCCCGCCGGAATGCAGGGCTAACCATGCGACGGGAGGCCCCGCTTTGCCCGGCCGATCCGTGCTAAACAGCAGCGATACAGTGGCGCACCCGACTGATCGGAGGGGAACGGACGAGGCTGGATGAACGGGGCACCGGACAAGGGCAAGAACTGGTTCCTGCGCGGCGGCCTGTTCGCCAAATACGTCCTCGCGCTGGTCGGCCTCGTCGTGTTCGTGCTCGCGGTCAACGGCGCGCTCGAGACCTGGATCAGCTATCGCGGCATCAGGAGCACGCTGACGGATGCGATGAGCGAGAAGGCGGACGCCACCGCCAAGCGCATCGAGCAGTCGATCGCCGATCTCGAGCGGCAGATCTCCTGGGTGACCCGCGCCTCCTCCAACACGATCGAGCTGCGCCGCGCCGACTATGCCCAGCTGCTCGGCCAGGTGCCGGCGGTGAACCAGCTCACTTTGATCAACGGCCAGGGCCGCGAGGTGCTGCGGCTGTCGCGCCAGACCTACACGCTGAATTCCAACGCCGACTTCTCCCGCGACCTCCGCTTCACCGAGGCGATCGAGCGCGGCACCGCCTACGCGCCGGCGTATTTTCGCGACGAGCGGCCCTATATGTCGATCGGCGAGCAGCATTCCGGCTTCAATGCCGGCGTCACAGTGGCCGAGATCGACCTGCGTTTCCTTAACGACTATTTCGGCGATTCCCAGATCGGCCGCACGGCCTATGCCTATCTCGTCGACGCCAAGGGTCGCGTGCTGGCGAGTTCGTCGAAGGGCCCGGAGGTCGGCAAGGACCTCGCCGCGCTGCCGCAGGTCGCGGCGGTCCTGTCGCCGAGCGGCAGACGGATCGCCTCCGGCAAGGATGTCGACGGCAACGCGGTGCTGACGACCGCGACCGCAGCGCCGGACCTCGGCTGGCACGTGTTTGTCGAGCAGCCGACCGCGCAGGCGCTCTCGCCGATCCGCGACCAGCTGGTGCGCATCGCGCTTTTGATCGCGCTCGGCCTCGTGGTCGCGATCATCGCCGGCACGATTTTGGCGCGACGCATGCTGGTGCCGATCACGGCGCTGCGCACCGGCGCGCGGCGGCTCGGCGATGGCGACTTCGGCCACCGCATCGAGGTGAAGACCGCGGATGAGCTCGAAGAGCTCGCCGGGCAATTCAACAGCATGGCCTCGCAGCTGGCCGAGACCTATTCCGGCCTCGAAGGCAAGGTGAAGGAGCGCACCCGCGACCTCGCGCAATCGATCAACGAGCTGAAGGTGCTGGAGGAGGTCGGCCGCGCGGTGGCGTCCTCGCTCGACCTCAACGCCGTGCTGCCGACGGTTGCCGCCCGCGCGCTCGAGATCACCCATGCCGACGCCGTGCTGATCTATGGCTACGACGCCGCACACCGCACGTTCAACCTGACGCAATCGATCGGCATCGACGCCGAAGCCGAGGGCCATCATCGCGCGATCGACGCCGCGAACAGCCCGCTCGGCGAGGCCGCGGCGAAGGGCGAGCCGCTGGCGTTTCCTGATCTCGCCGCAAGCCCTGATGATCCGCCCGATCATCCGCTGCGCGATGTCGTGGTCGGCGCCGGCTTCCACTCGGTGCTTGTCGTGCCGCTGGTCGATCAGCAGGGCGTGCTCGGCTCGCTGGTGGTGCTGCGCAAGACGGCCGGCGATTTCCCCGCGAGCCTGATCGGACTGATGAAGACTTTTGCGCACCAGGCCGTGCTGGCGATGCGCAATGCGCGGCTGTTCACCGAAGTGGACCAGAAGAGCCACGCGCTGGAGCAAGCCAACACCACCGTGCGCGAGCAGGCCGACAAGCTACGCGAGCAGACCGAGCAGCTCAAGGATTGGAACAAGTCGCTGGAGCAGCGGGTCGAGACCCAGCTCGGCGAGATCGAGCGCATCCGCAGGCTCGAGCGCTTCCTGGCGCCGCAGGTGGCGCAGCTGATCGCCTCCTCCGACAATCCCGAGGGCCTGCTCGACAGCCACCGGCGCGAGGTCACCGTCGTGTTCTGCGACCTGCGCGGCTTCACCGCCTTCACCGAGGCGACCGAGCCGGAAGAGGCGATGAACGTGCTGCGCGAATATCACGCCGCGCTCGGCAAGCTGATCTTCAAATACGAAGGCACGCTCGACAAATATGCCGGCGACGGCGTGATGATCCTGTTCAACGCGCCGATCCAGCTCGCCGACCACACCGCGCGCGCGGTGCGGATGGCGGTGGAGATGCGCGACACGGTCGGCCCTTTGACCGAGAAGTGGCGTAACCGCGGACATACCCTCGGCTTCGGCATCGGGATCGCGCTCGGCTACGCCACGCTCGGCCAGGTCGGCTTCGAGCAGCGGCTGGAATATGCCGCGATCGGCAGCGTCACCAACCTCGCCTCCCGGCTGTGCGGCGAGGCCAAGGCCGGCCAGATCGTGGTGAGCCGCCGCGTCTACGGCATGGTCGAACCCCATGTCGAAGGCCGCGCCATCGACGACCTCGTGCTGAAGGGTTTTAATCACCCGATCCTCGCTGCGGAGATCCTGAGCTGGAAGGGCGAGCCGTCAGCGGAAGCGGCGGCGGAGTGAGCGACGCACGCATGTCGCCGAAGCGCTAGAAAAAACCCGTCATCCTGAGGTGCGAGCCCCTTCGGCGAGCCTCGAAGGATGCACGGCCCGGCTGGTGGCCGTCTATCCTTCGAGGCTCGCTCCGCTCGCACCTCAGGATGACGGCTTGAGAGCCCGCTCCGCTGCGGCGCTTCCGCGAGGAAAGACTGTCCGCCCCGTCTACCAGCGGGAACCCGCTACCGCCCGAACCTTGCATTCGCGCGGAAAGTGTGTATATTGGGGCCATTCGATTAGCCGTTGCGCCTTGTTGAATGGTCAGAACGGCCCTCCTCCAAAGACATCGTCAGTTGAATGGATGGCGCGCGATTCTGCGCAACACATGCGCAAACGCGCAATTTGGAGAAGAGAAGATGGCGACAGGTACTGTGAAGTGGTTCAACGGCCAGAAGGGCTTTGGTTTCATCGAGCCGAGCGACGGCAGCAAGGATGTGTTCGTTCACATCAGCGCAGTCGAGCGTGCCGGTCTGACCGGCCTCGCTGAAGGCCAGAAGGTCTCGTTCGAGCTGAAGACCGACAAGATGCGCGGCAAGACCAGCGCTGAGAATCTTCAGATCGTCTGAGTTTCTTACTTGGGCATGATATCCGCGCAAACGCGTTCCGCGTTTGTCGCGATCATGCCAGTTCGTCATTCCACGGATGTACTGGGATGGCGTTGCGGCCCGCTCGATCCACCCGGATTGGGCGGGTTTTAGCATGTCTTGCTGCGCGTGATCCCAAGCACGCTGCATCGCGCCGTTCCGTGCAACAGGCGCGAAGCGTTCGCAGAAGGATCGTGCCTAGGAGAGATTGCCAATGACCGCCAGAAAGCCCACGCCATCGCCCGCGAGCCTCGCCAGGGCCGACCGCCAGCGGCTGGCGGCCGAGGAAGGCGCGCGCGCCATCGCCGAAGTCGAGCGCGACGCAGCCTCGATCCGCAAGAACATGGAGCGCCTGCGGGCGCTGCGCGAAGCCCGCGAGGCCAAGGCTGCGGCCGAAGCCGAGCTGGCGCCGGCACCCATCGCCAAGAAGAAAGCGCGCGTGAAGCGCATCGTGCGCTGACGTTGCGCTGTTTTGATTGCGGCAACAACCGAATGAGCCGCCTGCCTCCCTCGTCATTGCTGTCGATGTTCACTAATTCGCTGATTGGATCGCTCGACTGGAGGATGATCCGATGCGCGATAACAGCTACGACCGGACGATCGAACGTAACTATCTGCAGAAGTGGCGATTTCTGATCCCGGAGTATGAGGCAGTAAAGGCTGGCCGATCGGAGCTGTTCAAACGGGTGGGGGATTTCTACCGCCACCATGGGACCTGCTCGCAGACGTTCCGTAAGTATTACAATCGCTATTTGCAGAGCGGCGACGAAGCGGATTTGTTGCCGCGCCGCCGCGGCCCCAAATGGCGGGAGCGGCGCGAGCCGGCAGGGATCGAGGCGGAGATCATCGCTTGCCGCAGGCGAGGGATGAACCGTTACGAGATCCATGCGGTCTTGCGCGAGCAGCGGGACACAGTACCTTCGCCGGTGACGATCTACCGGGTGCTGCGACGCCATCAGCTAAACCGCCGCACGCCGGCGATGCGTGAGGAGAAACGTCGCATTATCAAGGACAAGCTCGGGGAACTGGGCCACGTCGATCTGCATCAATTGCCGCGCGATATGTTCCTCGCGCCACCCTCGGTCACGGCCTACATCGTCAGCTTGATCGACAGTTGCTCGCGTCTGGCCTGGGCCGAGGTCCTGGCCTCCAAGAAGGCACTGCCAGTCATGTTCAAGACGCTGAAGATGATCAACACCCTCAACGTCACCTATGGGCTCGCCTTCCAGGAAATCCTGTCCGACAACGGTGCCGAGTTCGCCTCCCGCAACAATCCTCAGGAACATCCCTTCGAGGCCATGCTGCTCGAACTTGGCATCAAGCACCGCTACACCAGACCCTATCGACCGCAGACCAATGGCAAGGTCGAGCGCTTCTGGCGCACCCTCGACGAGGACGTGATCGAGGGCGCCACCTTCGACAACCTCGACCACTTCGCCAATGAGCTGTTCGAGTATCTGATTTACTACAACAACCACAGGCCTCACCAAGCCCTAGCAGGACAAACGCCAAAGGCCTTCGCCGCTACCAAGACCACCGCGATCCAATCAGCGAATTAGTGAACATGCACAATTGCGAGCGAAGCGAAGCAATCCATAGTTCAGCATACGCGAAGCCATGGATTGCCGCGTCGCTTGCGCTCCTCGCAATGACAGCTTTGCACCACCGTTAGTTCCGTCATCCTGAGGTGCGAGCGCAGCGAGCCTCGAAGGGTGCACGGCCACCAGTCGGGCCGTCGACCCTTCGAGACGCGCGCAAAAGCGCGCTCCTCCAGCGACAACGGCAAAGCCGTTGCGCGGGGGTGACGGTGCCACGCCTAGTCTAATCCCCGATCAACATTGTCAAATAGCAGACGGGATATGCGTTCGCGCTCTCGTGGCGCGTTGCGCCCGAGGGATGCGATCAACTCACCCTCAATGATCGTGAGAGGGCGCAGGGAAGGCCGGGCGCCGATTGCACCCATGGGTCCCAGGCAACAAAAAGCACGGGAGGGTGGACCACAGGTGAAACCGAAACATCCGGCCTTCCCTGCGCAATGGGTTACGGCTTACTTCGTGCTCTTCCCGGTGAGACCGGGCTTCTTTGTCACCGCCCTCCGCAAAACGCATTCGCGTCTCGCGAGGAGGCACCTGCCCCTGGGGCGCCAGAGCCACACGACTTCACCGTCCGCCGATCAGCGTGCTTCGTCTCGCACACCGCCAGCGTCCATCGCATCCCGCCGCACGTTCGTGACGATCGCGATACGCCCCTCTTGCCGGGCGGGACGGGGGAAGTTGTACAGGTGAGTTGGGGGTGACGTCAAGAAAAATTCCGAAAATCGGAATCAATGCTAGGATGGGGAGATAGCCAGTTTGCCCAAACGCTGCCGCGCAACCACTTTCGGGGAAAGAGTCAGGGATGAACGGTTGGCTTCGCGGTGCCTTGCGCGGGAAAGGGCTTCGGCATTGTCTTCTTCCAAGCGTTAAACTCAACGGGAAGGACAGCACTTAGGCCGCCAGCCGGCATGAACTCTGGATCGAAAGTCAAATCCAACTGACGCAAAACTCTAGCAAAGCGCCTGATACTCCCGCCGCCCTTCCCGGCCACTCCCTTGCGAGGCCGACCTGAGATGGGGTCCGAGTACAGGCGAGAAGCCTCGGCAATAATCGGGCGACTGCGTATAATGCTCTGCGTACCACCAAGCTGCTCAAGAACATCTCCGTGCCGACGAAGCGGCTCCTCGCCATCGTCGTTTGCTGCCAAAAGCAGGAAGCGAGAATTCGGACCATGATCGCGACACAGCTGCCAGGGTGAACGCACGAGATGGCGGTAGTAGTGCCGAAAATGACCGCTTAAGATATAGCGATAATGCTTATCCAGCTTGCGCTTCCCTCCAGCACCTGGCGGACACAGCTGATCGAAGAAGTAAAGCGCGAGCCACGTCCAAAGGCCACGGTCGTTGGATATCCTAGCCTGATCGAGCGATGCGAGACGCATTCCGAGGTCACGCCCAAACTCATATCGGTTCTTGTAGGTCCGAAGCATCATTTTCACGGGCAAAGCGAGTGCCTCCGACGTATCTGGGTGGTCGAGCAGATGATGCGGCGGCGCTCCAACCGCTCCCTGATTCAGGTATTCGGCGAATTGAGCAATTCCTGCTTCATTAAGTCGACGCAAGTCATCAGCCATGAGTGGCCTCCGGGATCATCTGTCTGGCTTTTTCAACAAAAGCTCGTGTCTCGCAATAGCGGCGAACTAGATCGTCCACCCACGAATCTCTGGCCTCGTCGTCCTCCAACTCCTCCGGCTCATCCTCAACACCAAG
Organism: Bradyrhizobium sp. B097; assembly: GCF_038957035.1. Lineage (NCBI taxonomy): Bacteria > Pseudomonadati > Pseudomonadota > Alphaproteobacteria > Hyphomicrobiales > Nitrobacteraceae > Bradyrhizobium > Bradyrhizobium sp. B097. Next base: position 331,945 of record NZ_CP152412.1, on the reverse strand, counting down.
TCCCTCACTGCAAAAGCGCTTCCAATCCGCTTTCCAGCCGTCACCGTCTTCATCATCCTCCGAGGGGTCGTAAGCGATGTGCCGAAGAACGACGCGAAGCGCGGCTGGCAGGACCGCACCGGCAACAAGAGGATTTTCATGTATCCGATGCATCAAAGCCGGAATCTTGCTGTTGAGAAGAAGGGACGGTCCGGCCCCATCGTCGATCTCGACACGCCACACCTCTTGCCCGAGATCGCGGTACTCCACGGGGAAGATGCTCCTGCGCCCGTCCTGCTCTCCTTCGACCAACGGCCGTACGCGATCAGCCGATGCAAGGATCTTGCCCTCATGGGCTTCGCGATCAACAATCTTGATGCGGAAAAGAACCCGTGCCGTATCATCGAGCTCGTTCAACGAAAGCACATCAGGAATCTTTTTGCCGGCTACCGTTCCGCAATCGAACTGCATTGCACTGCTGCGATGGTAGGCCTCGACAGAAATCGAGGCTGACGGTGGAAGCTCAAGAGATTCGAGATTGAGGTGGAGCTTAGCTCTTATCGGTTCGCCTGGAACTGAAGGCAAAACTCGAAGATCAATCCTGTCTTGCGTGATCTTTTTTCTTCCGGTCGAGTTAATGCGCCGCTTCGCACTGGTCATGGACGGGCCCTCGCATCAATGATGAGGTCACGATTCACATCAAACCCTGTTGCTTCCAAAAGGAACTCAGGCGAGTTAACGGACAACTCAAGGACGTTTGCCTCCGGCGCTTTCACGCCGATGTTCGTTGTTTCAACCTTGATGTCATCACTTGCCAGATCGAAGTCCAGCGGACTGTGCTTGTTGAAGGGGTTCGCCCCTATGACGTCGTAGGCAACTCGCACACGCACAGATTTTGGAAATTCCCAGTTGGAGGCGCCGGGGCCCGGCACTATTGCGAAGCCGCCCTGGCCCCGTTTTTGGATACGGAATGCCCTCTCGGACGGTACCAAACCGGGTGGCACCACGACGGCTTTTTCCTTACTACGGCCTTCCGATTTTACCGGATCAAGGAGCGAGAAGAAGTCGATGAGCGCATCTTCGTCCTTTCGATCTCCCTGGTCACTCACGATCGCATAGAGGTCCCAGAGCGCATACCTTAGAAACCGCAGGGTTTGACCAGGATTCTTCCAGTTCGCATTGAGCTTCTCTGCCGTTCCGCTCCAGGTCGTATGCGCAGGATTCTCGGCATCACCCAAGAAGCCGACAATGTCCTCCTGGCTCGCCACGAACGCGCCGTAGGCGTTCGCGCCGCTGAAATACCGAGCCTCTCCCGGCACCGTGATCGATCCGCGCGCAAAGAGAACAAACGGCTTAGAGTTCTCCGGCGGCGACTTGAGAAACAAGTCGACGCAACTGACCTTCTCTTCGCTATTGTCTTTGCGCCGCAAGCGAATTGGCACGCGGACATGAACGATTTCACCGCGCCCGTACCGCTCCTTCATCTTCGTTACTTGATCGCTTCCGAACTGATCCGCGACAAGGGATTTGGCCGCCCCCTGAGACAACTTCGCTTCGAACGCAGGATTCTGGGTAAGTCGAGCGCTGACCTGCTCGACGAAGCTGTAGCGGTCGGGATTGTCCTTTTCCGCAATCATCACCTGCTTCGCAACTGTGCCAAAGCTCTTCGCGTCAATGGTTGTCGAGCCAACCTCAACCACAAGACGCCCTGCAAGAATGGGAAAGTAATAGTTCCCCACTACGCCACGGATAATCACCTGCTCGGTAATCTTCTCGTTGACGAATGGAATCGCTATGGACAGACCACTCTCTGTTGTTCGCGTGATTCCGATCTCTTTCTTGAAGGCCTCAATGAGGGCGGGGTCGGTGACGGGCATTTGCATCTCGGCAGCATTTCGGACACCGAACCAGAAGCCGTGCGCAACATATTTCTTGCTGTTGATCTCGTGGTTCGCGAGTACGGCTTGTCCCATCAGGAGAGAGCTGGTGTTGCCCGCTTGAACTGTTAGTCCGAAGAAACAACGAATGTCGGAAGAAGTCGAATAAACCAGCTTTCCAAGCCCCCAACGGCCTCCCGCGCGCCCGCTCTTTCCGGATTTTCCGTGGCGCCGCCAGAAACAATGGAAGTGACCGCCATCGAGAGAACCGGGGTCGCCCGTCAATCCCTTGGTGGAAAAATCCTCAATTACTAATACGCGAGGCTTCCTTTCATCGATCTCCCAAGCATTGATTTTGCATGCTTGGAGATGCGGCCGCAAAGCCGAGAATCGGTCGCGGAATGATTTGGCGTCGGCTGTAGAAACTTCGTGGATACGAAAACGCACCCTAACAGGCCCGGTTTCCAAGGTGGCATCCGCTGAATTCTGAATGACTTCGCGTACCACAGCCTCGGCGAGCGTAACCTCGTCATTGTTGAACTGATCGCGCTGCGTGAGCTCCTGTTCAACGTAGCGAGGATTTCGCTCTTCAAAATTCCAGTCAGGCATTAATCCTCCAAACGAAATTCAATGTCTCGAGAAGAGCTTTCACCGCCAAATCTAGATTTCGCAGTTTCGAGCTCCTTCTGCAAAGTTCGAAATATTTTCCTTACGTCATCGTCGTCGTAGGCATAGGCGCTTCGGTTTGAAAGATTGCCGATGAGCCGAATGTCGTTCATTGCTCGCGCGACGCGCGCCTCCGCAAGCTGGATGAACTTCTTCCGCTTGTCACGCATGAGTTGAGTCAATCCTTCGTCTACCGCCGTCCATTTCAACGAAATATGGCGTACAAATCTGAAATGTCCATAACATTCTTGAAATATGATCTACATCAACGCAGCGTCCTACGTACGTTCTTCGCAGTTCACGGCACAAAATAGGCGCAAATTCGATCAAGCTATTGAAAATATTTCGAAAATTCACCAGCATTTGCGCTAAGCGTTCAAGCGATCAACTCGCCTGCGATATTTTTGATGCTCGAGGGCGTGCAATTAGACCATAGACTGACGCAGCGATCTTCTTGGCGAGGAACGGAGGGACTGCATTACCAACTTGAACAAATTGCTGGGTACGATTCCCCTTGAAAAAATAATTGTCGGGGAATGTTTGAAGTCGGGCAGCCTCTCTCACAGTCAAACTTCGACACTGGGCAGGATCGGGATGGATAAAGTAGTGGCCATCCTTCGAGATATGACTGGTAATCGTTGTCGCCGGCTCGTGCCAAACCTGAACCCTGAATCTGTCGGCGAACTTGCCCGTTTCCCAGTTCCGGTGATCTGGAGCCAATTCTGGAGGAAAGTTTTTCGCCTTGGGGGAGACGCCAGTCATCACTCCATACAGAGCGGCATAGAAGTAACGCCCTAAATCAGCCGACATGTGCCCACGCGTTTCGCTATTTGGAAAACGCTGGAGCCTACCATCGAACAGCCAATCCCTCAGCTCGTCAGAACAGGCGCGGGGAATTCCTGCATAGCGACCACCTGAACGATGAGGAATTCGTTCTGCTTCTGAAAGCTCATTAGCAATCCTGCGCGCCGCGCGCTTGAATGACCGCCCGTCTTCCTCGTCAAATTCGGCTGTCATGCCCGCAACGCCGCGAATTGTTTGCAGTACCTTGGACAGCCAAATCTCTTCCGTGTCTTCGCCACTGCTCAAGCCGCTCCTAAGCACTGGCATGCCTTGGAGCACATGCTGCACCGTCGAAGAGCGCTCCGACGGAGGGAGCAGCGGAGCTCCGGAGTCCAAGCCACAGGCAACGTCGTTACGAATTCCAAGTATGATGACGCGATGTCGTGATTGTGGGATTCCATGATCCTCCGCTCTCACGACGAAATCGGACGCCGGACAATGAACAGCATGGTCAAAAAGGGACCGCCCAGAGCGTGGCGTTAATGGGAGAAGCCTATAAGATCCTTTGCCGACCTTCCGTAGATCATCGAGAACTTGATCAAACACACGCTTGCCGTCAACAGACGAGGACAACAAGCCTTTGACATTCTCCATAACGAAGACAGCCGGCATAAGCCGCTCCAATATTCTTATGTACTCCTTGTAGAGAAAATGTCGGGGATCGCTCTTGGCATCGTAACCCTCGATACCCTTGTTGCGTGCCCTGCCAACAAGGGAATAAGCCTGACAAGGTGGCCCGCCTATGAGGATCACATTGCCTCGATGCCGCTCTGAAATTTGCTTAAGGCGCGCATCGATTTCTTGGGTTGCCGCTTTTGACCCAAGTTCGAGCTGAAGTGCCTCACGACGGGCACGGGTCCATTCGGACGGGAAGAGCTTTGCCCAATCGGGTTCAGCAATTTCGCCGTTCAGGAATTGATAGTATTCTTCCGGGACAGTTCCCTCGAATTGCCGAAAGAAGCTTCGAAAGCGCAATGTTTCGAATGCGGACCGCTCCTTTTCTATCGACAATGCAACGTGGAAGGGACGCGAGCCATCATCGTTTCGGATGCTGGAGAAGCCTTCCGCCAACCCACCGGGACCAGCAAACAGATCAACGACCGCAAATCTCGCAGACATGAAGCATCTCAAATGACTACAACCGTTGACCAAACTAGCAGTTCGGCGAGGAAAACGGTCGAATGATCGATGTTGTCGACAGGATAACTCGTTCTCGGATGATGTCAGGAATCCGAGGGAAGAACACCCAACCCGAGCTAGCCCTGCGGCGTGCACTGCACCGGGAGGGCTTCCGATACCGTCTTCACGCACCTGACCTGCCGGGCAGACCTGACATCGTACTACCCAAGCACAAGTCAGTTGTGGAGGTGCGCGGATGTTTCTGGCACAGACATGAGCGATGCATCTACTGCACCACGCCATCGTCCAATAAAGAGTTTTGGCACCGGAAATTCAACGAAACGATCAAGCGGGATGAACGAAACCGTCTTGCTCTCCGAAGGCTTGGATGGAGGATAGCGATCGTTTGGGAATGCTCCGTCAAGGACAACGGGGCTAATGTCGTCGCCGAGCGACTAAAGACTTGGCTTCAATCTGGCAGTCCTTTCAAGCAAATTCCGAGGAGAGCGCGAGCGAAATGAACGTTGGCGGCTACGCCAATGTGCCGCACGCGTCTTTCGAGCCTCAAATCACCATCCAGTGAATCTGGTTGTCCCCCCAATCACGATCACGCCCCCTCCCGCCCCTCCCAGGAATAACCCCTCCCCCACCTCGCTCGCGTCATGACGGCCGCGCGGAACTGCGCGTGCGTTAGAACAAGAACACGCGAGGAATCGGTTTGATGACAGGATTGGACGGCACGCACGCTGCGGCGGCGGTGGTGGTGGCGCTGCACTGCTCGCTGGGGTCGGGACGGCAATGGACGAAGCTTGCGGGCGCGCTCGGTGGCACGCCGTTCATGGCGCCGGATATTTCCGGCTATGGCGTCGCCGCCTGCGGGCGCGACTGGCCGCGGACGCTGGATGGCGAGATCGCGCGGCTCGAGCCCTGGCTCGCCAAGGCCACGGGGCCGATCCATCTGGTCGGGCATTCCTATGGCGGGGCTATCGCGTTTCGGCTGGCGACGGCATCGCCTTATGCGCAGCGCATCCGCAGCCTGACGCTGATCGAGCCCGTGCTGCCGACGCTTTTGCGTGATGGGGCATCACGCAAGAGCTCTCTTGGTGAGCATGATCTTGTCGGAAAACCGCTTCACACTTTTCCGGATCATGCTGTGCGCGACGGCTCCGCCGACGTGCGGCTGTACGATCGCTTCGCGCGGATCGCGCAGGTGGTGTCGCAGGATATTTTCGACGGCGCGGCGCTGGAGGCGGTCGAGGCGTTCACCGCGTTCTGGGCCGGCTCCGGCCCGCGCGAGCAGTTCTCGCCGAGCGGACGACTGCGGATGATCGAGCAGGCCGACAAGCTGCCTTACGATTTCAACGCCGCGCTCGATCTCGACGGCGTGGCGGCCGCCGCGCGTGCCTTGCGGGTGCCGACGCTCTTGGTGTCGGGCGGGCTGTCGCCCTATGTGACGCAGCGCATTGTCGCAAAACTCGCCGCGATCATTGATGGCGCCGAGATGCGGCATCTGCCGGCGGCCGGCCACATGCTGCCGGTGACGCATGCCGAGCGGGTCAATCCGGAGATCCTGCGGCACATCTGGCGCGCCGAGGAGCTGGCGAAGCTGGAGCTCGCCGCGTGCGCCGGGCCGACTGAGGCGGCTGCCACCGCGGCGCAGCCGGCTGGCTCGGCGAGGCCGCATCTGGTATTCAGGAGGAGCTTCAATTGACGCGTTTTCTTCACGCGAACCGGTCTCCACTTCGCTCGAAAACGCGCTGCATTTTGGGAATAATTTGCCGATGATTTTGCTTCGCCTGCGCGCTGCCGCCCTCGCCGCTTCCGCGCTGCTGCTGCTCGCGGCTTCTCCCGCGCTTGCCGCGGGCGAGGCCGACGCGGTGCCGAAGGGCGCGGCGGTGACGGTGCTGAAGGCCTCGAAATTCTGCTTCGGCAATATCGTCGAGGTCTCCGGCATCGTGCTGCCGCGCGACGAGCAGCAGATCCGGCCGGACCGCTTCGGCTTGAAGGTGGCGGAGGTGAAGGCCGATCCCGGCGACACCGTCACCGCGGGCCAGGTGCTGGCGCGGCTGACCGACGGCACCAATTCGATCAACCTCACAGCGCCGGTGGCGGGCACCATCTCGGCGTCCTCGGCGGTCGTCGGCGCGCCGGCCTCCGGCAAGGATGCGCTGTTCTCGATCATCGCCAGAAACGAATACGATCTGGTCGGCATGGTGCCGACCCGCGACATCGCCAAGCTGAAGACCGAGCAGACCGCGCGGCTGAAGGTCATCGGCGCCGGCGACATGGACGGCAAGGTGCGGACGATCGCGCCGACCATCGAGCCGAACAGCCAGCTCGGCCAGGTGTTCGTCGGCATCACCTCCAACAAGCGGCTGCTGGTGAATTCGTCCGGCCGCGCGCAGATCAAGACCGGGCAGAGCTGCGGCGTCGCGGTGCCGCTGACCGCGATCCTCTATTCCACCGCCGGCACCGTGGTGCAGGTGGTGCGCGGCGGCCGCGTCGAGACGCGGCGGGTCGAGACCGGATTGATGTCGGCCGGCCAGGTCGAGATCCGCGACGGCATCCAGGAAGGCGACATCGTCGTCGCCCGCGCCGGCGCGCTGCTGCGCGAGGGCGATCCCGTGCGGCCGGTAGGTGCGAGCGCGGATGCGAAGTAGGCGGCCGGGCGATACGTCACTCAGCTGAGCAAGCGGCACCCCTCTCCCTAACCCTCCCCCGCAAGGGGGGAGGGAACCCATCCGCCGGTGGCTTCCTTACGCCATCAAGAAGTCGAGACGGATGAGCGATGGGCCGCGCGATGTGAGGTGAGCACACACGTCAGGCTCCCTCCCCCCTTGCGGGGGAGGGTTGGGGAGAGGGGTTCTCTCCACACAGGACGCTCGTAATTTTGCGAATGAATGCGCGGGCCAAGCCCGCGCCGAAAAGCCCGGGCTCAGCCGCCGAGCTTGATGTCTTCGAGCAGCGAGGACGACACGCTCGGCACCTGCTCGCCTTCGCTGGCGCGGGAGATCGCGACGCGGGTCTTGTTGAAGGCGGTCTCTGCGCCGGCCTGGGCGTTGAGGTTGTTGATCAGCTCGGAGACCAGGACGCTGTTCGGCGCCTTGGAATCGTCGGCGACCTTGCCCGGTGTCGCCGAGGTCAGCACGATTGTATTTTCCGGCGGGCTGATCGGCGCGAGGCCGTGCGAGAACGCACGGAAGCGGCGCTCATAGGGATTGCGGCGCGAGGCATCGAGCACCACGAGCTTTGCTTTCGCACCACGCTCCTTCATCGCATCGAGCACGGACTCGACGCTGACGCCGGTGCGCTTGACGTCGGCTTCCTTCCAGATCGTGGCATCGACCGGGATCATGTAGCTCTCGCGGCCGACCTGCACGCCGTAGCCGCCGAAGAACAGCATCACGACGGTGTCGGGGCGGATCTTGGCCTTCATGCGCTCGACCGCGCGGAACATATCGTCCTTGGTCGCGTCCTCGACCACGTCGACGTCAAAGCCTTCGCGGCGCAGCGCCGACGACAAAGTGCGGGCATCGTTGATCGGCTGCGCCAAAGGCGCCGCAGCGTCCGGGTAATGGCCGTTGCCGATGATCAGCGCGAGGCGGGAGGAGCCGCCCGCAATGCTGCCGGTCTGCCCGGCGGTGACGGCGCCTGCGACCGTCTCCTTGGCAACATCCGGTGTCCGCTTGTTGAGCGCGGCATGGGCGCCAATCGCCAGCGACACCGTGCCGGCCACCGCCACGCAGACGGCGATGGTGCGACGGGAAATATGAAGCTGCCTAAGGTTCATAACGTTCTAGTCCCAATCTCTATCCCGATGGCGTTCGAACGAAATCGCGCCAGTTAGTCGCGTCAGTGACGATCAGGTTTAATGGGGTTGAGGTGTGTGTGCCGTTGAATTCAGCTCAATTTGCGGCGCCGCAACAAACACTCCCTTAACCCGGCTGGACCGCCGGAGCAACCCGGTTTGCAGCATGCTGCCGCCCGGCACAGGCCATTGACGCCGTTAAGATCCCGTTACGTGACTTCGGTCACATTTGTATTTTGTAGGGATTCATGTAGCTTTCCAAAGGCTTGCGAGTTTGGGGAAGGACCGGAGGAGACACCGCCGGGGGCGGCGGCGTTAACCGGTTCCTTGAGAAAGGGATTCATGAGCCTTCACGAGATCGCGGGCGCGGTGTGCCGGGCGCTGACCGCCAAGAAGGACGGCCCGTCGCTTTACGACGTCTGCGACCCCGTGCTGCAGACCTATTGCGGCGGCGATGCCCATCTCGGAAAATTCTACCGGACCGCACTCGGCAATCCGCCGCTGCGCGCGCTGCTCCGCCGCACCGGCCTGCCGGCGCTGAACGACCCCGACCGCCTGGCCGGCCTGCGCGCGGCGTTGACCGAGGCGCGCGACGCCGCGGCGCCGGATTGGGCCGCGATCGGCGCCCCGGTCGCCGACCTGATGGACGGCATCGGCGTGCGCCACCCCGCCCCGCCGGCCGCGACCGCACCTCACCATCCGCCGGCGATGGCCGAGATCGACCGCGTGATCCGCTTGACCGGCGCGCATCTGCTCGGCTCGTTCGGCAGATGCGGCTTCATCCCGACCTATGCCGCGTTCAATTTGATCGGTGACCCCGACATCAGCGGGCGCGAGATGCTGATGGCGCTGACCGGGCTGAACGCCCGCGGCTACAAGAACTCGACCTTGCTGTTCAGCCTGGCGCGGGTCTTCATCGCGCATTCGCCGGCGCGCGCGCTGATCAACCCGCCATGGCGCGGCATCGCCGAGCCGATGTGGGAGCCGGTGCAGATCCGCCACCGCTCGGCCTATTACGACGCCTTCTTCACCGAGGCGCTGCTCGGGTTTGTCGAGACCGGACTTGCGTCTCCAGATGAGGCGGGCGCGGCGCGGCGCGCGATTGCCGAGATGGTGGAGTTCTGCCTGAAGACCAGCGCCGAGGAGGTGCCGTCGCATGACGGCTCGGTCGTGAAGGTGATCACCGCGCTGGCGCCGGGGCGGCATCCGCGCTTCTCGCGCTTCTTCGCCCAGATCAAGCAGGACCTCGGCTTCGGCGTCTATGTGCCCGACTGCGACACCACGGCGTGCGCGTTCTCGGCCGCGACGCAAGCCGGCTCCGACGATCCGATCCTGCAGCAGCCGCTGCTGGATTTCTACCGAGGCTACCAGGTGCGATCAGGCGCCAACGAGCCGCGCGTCACCGTGCCGCTCAACGACAACATCGACTATGAGGGCGGCGTCGTCACCTGGATCGACAATCTCGCCGGCGAGCGGCCTTACGGCAACGACCTCGATCCGACGCTGAACCTCGACATCCTCGAGGTTTCGTTCCGCAACCTCGCCCGCTGGCGGATCATCGAGACACCGCAGCGGCTCGAGACGGTGCATCGCATCATCGCCTTCCAGAAAAATCTGGTCGAAAGCGGCGCGTTCAGGAATCCGCGTTCGCACATCTATTATCTGCCGGAGCTGTATTCGGCCTATTTCGGCCGCTGCTACGCCGCCTTCATCGCGCTGCCGCTGGCCGCGCAGCGCGTGATCGATCCCGGCAATGTGTTCGCGCTGATCCGTACCCGCGTGCTCGGCTACGTCCAGGGCGAGCTGATCGCGCATGAGATGAACCCGTTCGACGCGGCGCTGGCGCTGATGGCGCTGGCGCATCTTGGCGCCGAGGTTTCTACCTTCACGCCGGCGCTGCACTGCATCGTGCAGGGCCTCGGCGAAGGCGGCCGCAAGGGACCCTACAGGGCCTATGAATGGAACAAGATGAAGACCCCGACGCGGATCCTGGTCGGCGGGCCCGAGGTGACGTCGGCCTTCGTGCTGATGGCCCTTGCGCTGGCCAGGAAGCGGATGGTTGCGGCGTAGCCGCGTAGGATGGGTAGAGCGCAGTCGCCCGGTTCACCCTCCCCTGGAGGGGGAGGGTCGTATCGCATCGCGCGAAGCAAGATGCGATACGGGGTGGGGTGATCCCTCCACACGGGCAGCGCTTCTGTGGAGAGACTGTCACCCCACCTCGGTTCGCATTGCGCTACGCTTCATGCGAACCGATCCCAGAGCGAGCTTCGCTCGTCTCGACCCCTCCAGGGGAGGATGACATCGCGGAGCGGGATGACGCGAAGTTGAAACTGGAGGAAACACAACACCACTGGCAGGGTTGCCCAATTGCCCGCACAATCCTCGCCGATCCTTTGGGCCCTGAACGCTGAACGAAAGACTGGCCGGAAACGCCGATGCTCAAGACCCTGCTCACTGCCGGCCTGCTGCTGTCGCTGCCGACGCTGGCTGTCGCCGCCGACATCACCGGCGTGCCGAAGATCCGCGACGGTGACCAGCTCATGATCGGCAGCGTCAAGATCCGGCTCGGCGGCATCGACGCGCCGTCGACCGACCAGCTCTGCCTCAACACCAAGGGTGAGCGCTGGACCTGCGGCGTCGCCGCGCGCGACGAGCTGATCAAGCATGCCGGCAACAAGAGCTGGACCTGCCACGCCCGTTCGGTCGATCGCCGCGGCCGCACCATTGCGCGCTGCGAGGTCGACGGCGAGGACATCCAGAAATGGATGGTCAGCAATGGCTGGGCGCTGGCCTACACCCGCATCTCGCATGACTACGAGCCGGACGAGAAAGCGGCGCGCGAGGCCAAGGCCGGGATGTGGCAGGGCGCATTCATCGCGCCGTGGGACTGGCGCGTGCGCAACAAGAAGACCACCGTGCTCGGCACCGTGAAGCCGCCGGAAGGCGCCAACGCGATCCTGCTCGCCTCCGCCTCCGGCCCGGTCGCGCCCTCGCCCGACTGCACCATCAAGGGCAACGTCAACCGCTCCGGCGAATGCATCTTCCACCAGCAAACCAGCCGCTGGTACGCCAAGATCGAGATGAAGATCAGCAAGGGCACGCGCTGGTTCTGTTCGGTCGAGGAAGCCGAAGCCGCCGGCTGCCGCGAGACGCGGCGCTAAGGCGCGCGACCGATACGCGACAGACTTCGATAGAATGAGATTCAAACGCACCCGCGTTGGCAGTGCGCCCCCTCTCCCGCTTGCGGGGGAGGGTTGGGGTGGGGGTGTCACCGCTTGCGACACTCGTTATGAAGAGAGAGCCCCCACCCGGATTGCATCTTCGATGCAACCCGACCTCCCCCGCAAGCGGGAGAGGTGAAGGACTACGGCATGACCGATGTCGAGATCGATCCACCTTCCACGCGCCGTCGCAAACGCGTGCGCTATCTGCAGCTGCTGCTGTTCGTCCTGGTCACCTATCTGATCGCGGCCTATCTGGTGCTGCCGGCGCTGTGGACGCATTACGAGCACCAGAAGGGCCTCGCCAATCTGCCGATGGTGACCCGCACCGCGCAGGGCATTCCCGGCGATCCCATGAATGTCGGGCTGATCGGCGACACCAAGGACGTGGTCTGCGCGATGCACGAGGCCGGCTGGTTCCCGGCCGACCCGGTCACGCTGAAATCCTCGATCGAAATCGTAGGCAGCGTGCTGCTCGACCGTCCCTACAAGGCGGCGCCGGTGAGCAGCCTGTTCTATCTCGGCCGCCGGGAGGACCTCGCCTTCGAGCGGCCGGTCGGATCGAGCGCGGATCGCCGCAACCATGTCCGGTTCTGGCGGGTGCTCGATCAGGGTCAGGAGAAGCGCCCGGTGTGGCTTGGCGCTGCGACGCTCGACCGCAGTGTCGGCATCAGTAGCTACACCGGCGCGGTGACGCATCACATCGCGGCGGACCTCGACGCCGAACGCGCGCTGCTTGCGACCGACCTCGAATCCGCCGGCATGGTCACCGCGAAATACCAGGTCACCGGCATCGGTCCGACCTTCGACGGGCATAATGGCGGCGGCGACCTCTATTACACCGACGGTGAAATCTGGGTGATGCGGCTGGTCGAGGCCTGCCGCAAGAACGACGGCACCGTCGAGCAGATTCCAAGTCCCGCCGCGACCCAGTTCAAGGACCAGATCTGGCGTGCGGTGGTCGAGACCATCGACAAATAAGGGCTGTGTCCCGCGCTTTTGGAAACGCTGGATTGCTTGGACCTGCTCGCAATCGCGGCCGCGATGGCATATCCTCCACGCTTGACCCCTCAGACGCATGATTTGCGTTGCTTTACCCAAAAGGAACAGGACGATGACCGTTCGCGCGGGCCGGGAATTTCTGGCCATCCCCGGGCCCACCACAATGCCCGATCAGGTGCTGCAGGCGATGCATCGCCCGGCGCTCGATATCTACTCCGCCGAGATGTTCGAACTGACCGACAGTCTGCTGCGCGATCTCTCGAAACTGTTCGCCACCATGGGCAAATCCTACATCTACATCGCCAACGGCCACGGCGCCTGGGAGGCGACGCTCTCCAACGTGCTGTCGCGCGGCGACAAGGTGCTGGTGCTGGAAAGCGGGCGCTTTGCGATCGGCTGGGGCCAGGCGGCGGCCGCGATGGGTGCCGATGTCGAGGTGCTGAAGGGCGACTGGCGCCGCGCGATCCGCCCGGCCGAGGTCGAGGAGCGGCTGCGCCGCGACAAGGAGCACAAGATCAAGGCGATCCTCGCCGTGCAGGTCGACACCGCGTCGGGCGCCTATAACGACATCGAGGCGATCGGGCGGGCGATCAAGGCCGCCGGCCATCCCGCGCTGTTCATGGTCGATACCGTCGCCTCGCTCGGTTGCATGCCGTTCGAGATGGACAAATGGTATGTCGACGTCGCGATGTCCGGCTCGCAGAAGGGCCTGATGACGCCGCCCGGCCTCGGCTTCGTCGCCGCCAATGATCGCGCCTGGGACGCGCACAAGAAGGCCGATCTGCGCACGCCGTACTGGGACTGGACCGAGCGTGAGGGCTCCGAGCACTACCGCAAATATGCCGGCACGGCGCCGGTGCATCTGTTGTTCGCGCTGCGCGAGGCGATCAACATGCTGCACGCCGAGGGCCTGGAGAATGCTTTCGAGCGGCACCGGCTGCTCGGCGAAGCGGTGCGCCGCGCCGTCGCCGTCTGGGGCGAGGGCCAGGTGCTCGGCTTCAACATCACTGAAGCCGCTGAGCGCTCCAACACGGTGACGACCGTGACCGTGAAGGGCGCCGATCCCGCCGCGATCCAGCGCTATGCCAACGAGAAATGCGGCGTGGTGCTCGGCACCGGCATCGGTGATCTGCAGGGCCAGGCGTTCCGCATCGCGCATATGGGCCACGTCAACGCGCCGATGATCCTCGGCACGCTCGGCGTCGTCGAGGTCGCGCTGACAGCGCTGAATATCCCGCACGGCAAGGCCGGCGCCGACGCCGCCATCCAGTGGCTCGGCGAGAACGTGAAGGCGTAGGCTGAGGCAATTTCAGCTACCAGACCCGTCATCCTGAGGTGGCCGCTTCTTCAGCGGCCCTCGAAGGATCGACGGCCACCGGCGGGGCCGTGCATCCTTCGAGGCTCGCTCCGCTCGCACCTCAGGATGACGGGATAGGCGTCCGCCGGGATCAGAGATAGACGCTCATCCTATTGACCGTGGCGATGCTTGCACCATGATGCCTCGCGCGATACGCGCGAGATCATCACGATGGGCATCTACGTCTACATGCTTCGCTGTGCCGACAACTCGTTCTACGTCGGCAGCGCGACGGGCGACGATCTCGCGCCGCGTATTGAACAACACAATGCGGGTGCTTTTCCCGGCTACACCTATAGACGGCGGCCGGTCGTTCTCGTCTGGTCGGAATACTTCGAGTGTATCACCGACGGCATCGCGGCTGAACGGCAGATCAAGGGCTGGAATCGGGCGAAGAAGGAAGCGCTCATCAAATCCGATTGGGAGACCGTCAGCCGCTTCGCGCGTCGTCGCGGTGGCGCGCCACGAGCTGAGTCTTGAGCCGCCGATCCCTCCCCGTCATCCTGAGGTGCGAGCTCTTGCGAGCCTCGAAGGATCGACGGCCTCGCTGTGGCCCGCGAAGAGCTCTTGACGCGGAAATGGCTGGGCCGTGCATCCTTCGAGGCTCGCTTCGCTCGCACCTCAGGATGACGGGGTATCGCTCGATGGGTGACGGAGCGAGGACAAGCCACGACTTATTGAGAAGGCACGAACACTTTTCGTCGTCATCGTTTTCCGCTTTACTGCCGGCAACAGCCGGGCACGGATCCCTGCGACAGAACAAGATGGAGGGATCGCTTGGCATCGGTGGAACTGCGCGGCCTGGTCAAGCGGTTTGGTTCGTTTGTCGCGGTTGATGACGTCTCGCTCACGATCGACCACGGCCAGCTGGTCTGCCTGCTCGGGCCGTCCGGTTGCGGAAAGACGACGACGCTGCGGCTGATCGCCGGGTTCCTCGAGCCATCCGGCGGCGAGATCCGCGTCGGCGACCGCGTCGTGTCATCGAAAGCGCGCACGCTGCCGCCCGAGCAGCGCAACATGTCGATGATCTTCCAGAGCTACGCGCTGTGGCCGCACATGACGGTGGCCGAGAACATCGTCTACGGGTTGCGCTTGCGCAAAATGGATCGCGACACCATCGCGAAAAAGCTCTCCGCGATCCTGGCGACCACCAAACTGGAGCCGCTGGCGCAGCGCTATCCGGGCGAGCTGTCCGGCGGCCAGCAACAGCGCGTCGCGCTGGCGCGCGCGCTGATCGTCGGCCCCGAGACGCTGCTGCTCGACGAGCCGCTGTCCAATCTCGACGCCAATCTGCGCGAGGAGATGCGGTTCGAAATCCGCCGCCTGCACGACGAATATCGCTACACCACCGTCTACGTCACCCACGATCAATCCGAGGCGATGACGACCGCCGACCTGATCGCGGTGATGAACGCCGGCAAGATCGACCAGCTCGGCAGCCCTGAGGACATCTATGCGCGGCCGGAATCCGAATTCGTGGCGCGCTTCATCGGCGCGGCCAATGTGATCAAGGGCACCGCGCGCGATGCGACCCATGTGGAGTTTGCCGGCGCTGTTCTCGCGGTGGTCGGCGCCAGGCTCACGGCCGGCCACAGCGCGCCGGTCGCGATCCGCCAGCATGAGATCCAGCTCTCGACGCAGGCCCCCGCAGGCGCGCAGAACACCCTCAGGGCCGTCGTGACGCGGCAGGTCTATCTCGGCATGAACCGCGACTACATGGTCGAGACGCCTGACGGCACCTCGCTGCGGGTGACCACGCCGACCGAGACCGCGGTCGAGAAGGGCAGCGAGGTTTGGCTGATACTGCCGGCGGAACGCTGCCGCGCCCTCAGCCGATAACGAGCAAGAAACCGAGGGACGCGATGCGGAAACAAATCTCCAGACGCCACGTCCTGAAAGGCTCTGCGGCGCTTGCGTTCGGCAAGTTATTCGCGTCACCGGCGCGCGCCGCGCCACCCGAGCCGGCTGCGATCACGCCCGACCTCGTCGCGGCCGCGACCAAGGAAAGCAAGCTCGTGTTCTACTCGTCGATGGACCTGCCGGTCGGCGAAAAGCTCGGCAAGGCGTTCGAGGCCGCCTATGCAGGCATCACCGTGCAGATCGAGCGTTCCGGCTCGGAGCGGCTGTTCCAGCGCGTGGCGCAGGAATTCGACGCCAACATCCACGCCGCCGACGTCGTCAACAGCGCCGATGCCTCACACTTCATTCCCTGGAAGAAGAGCGGCTGGCTGATGCCGTTCGTGCCCGAGGATGTCGCGAAGCATTTTCCCGACGGATACCGCGACCCGGACGGCATGGCCGTGACCACGCGTCTGTGGCTGTCGTCGATCGCCTACAACACCAACCTGGTGAAGGCGGAGGATGCGCCGAAGAGCTTTGCCGATCTGCTCGACCCGAAATGGGCCGGCAAGATGGTGAAGGGCCATCCGGCCTATAGCGGCACGATCATGACCACCACGTTCCAGATCGTGCGCGAGCTCGGCTGGCCTTACCTGGAGAAGCTTTCGAAGCAGCGCGTGATGCAGGTTCAGTCCTCGACCGATCCGCCGAAGAAGCTCTCGCTCGGCGAGCGCGCGGTCATGGCCGACGGCAATGAATACGGCATCGTGCTCTTGAAGGAGGCCGGCCAGCCGGTCGAGCCCGTCTACCCGACCGAAGGCACGCCGACGATCTCGGGGCCGACCGGCATCTTCGCCGGCGCGCTGCACCCGAACGCGGCAAAGCTGTTCCAGGCCTGGCTGCACACCCGTGCGACCCAGCAATTCTTCGTCGACTTCACCGGGCAGTACTCGGTGCACGCGCAGGTGCAGCCGAAGGCCGGCCGGCGCAAGCTCGCCGACATCAAGCTGATGAAGGAGGACCCGGCGGGTGTGGAAGCGATGACCGAAGAGATCAAGACGCGCTACGCGCGGCTGTTCAGGGTTTAGATGCTACGGCCCTCACAACAATCGTCATTCCGGGATGCGCCTCTTGGCGCAGGCCCGGAATCCATAACCACGATCGTGAGTATGGATTCCGGGTTCGCGCTGCGCGCGCCCCGGAATGACGAGGGGAGATGTCTCGCATGACCTTCACGCCTACCACCTCCCCTGCCATCCGCCCCCGCATCGACTGGACGCGCCCCGTGCTGTGGCTGTTCGCGGCCGTGCTCATTCTCCTGATCCTGCTGCCGCTGTCGTGGCTCGCGGTCTACGCCTTCACCGACAAGAACCGCCATCCGACGCTGCAGAACTTCGTCACGCTGTTCAGCAATCCGGATTTCCTCGATCCGTTGCTGACGACCGCGATCATCGCGACGACCTCGGCGCTGATCTGCTGCATCGTCGCGGCGCCGCTGAGCTGGCTGGTGTCGCGCACCGACATGCCGGGCCGGCAGACCATCCGCGCGCTAGTGACCGCCTCGTTCGTGACGCCGCCGTTCCTCGGCGCGGTCGCCTGGGAATTGCTGGCGGCGCCGAATTCGGGGCTGCTCAACCAGCTCTACCGGCTGTTCGCGGGCGAGGATGCGGACGCGCTGTTCAACATCTATTCGATGACCGGGATCATCTTCGTGATCTCCTGCTACACGTTCCCGTTCGTGTTCGTGCTGGTGGCCAATGCGCTCGACACCATGCCGGGCGAACTGGAAGACGCCTCCGCGATCCTCGGCGGCAATGCCTGGACCACGGCGCGACGAGTCACCATTCCGCTCGCGCTGCCCGCCTTGGTCGCGGGCGCGCTGATCGCCTTCCTGCAGGCGATGACGCTGTTCGGCTCGCCGGCGATCCTGGCGCTGCCGGCCGGCTTCCACACCATGACCACCAAGATCTGGAGCCTGTTCCAGTATCCGCCGAAACTCGAGCTCGCCGCCGCCGCCGCGGTGCCGCTGCTGCTGCTGACCATCCTGCTGCTGCAGGGCCAGAAGGCGCTGCTCGGCCGTCGCGGCTATTCGGTGATCGGCGGCAAATATGGCGCGCCGCGCCGGGTCGAGTTACGCGGCTGGCGCTGGGCCGCGCTCGGCTTCTGCCTTTTGGTCCTGCTCAATCCCGTCTTCCTGCCTTACCTCGCGCTGCTCAACGCCGCGTTCTCGCCCAACGCCACCACGCTGGTGACGCCGTCGACGGCAACGCTGCACAACATCGTCTTCGTGTTCACCGAGCTGTCGTCGACCCAGCTCGCGCTGAAGAACACCGTAATCCTGGGCACCGCCACCGCGACGATCGGCACCATCCTCGCGCTCGTGATCGCCTATGTCACGACGCGCAAGGTGATCGCCGGCCATCGCGTGCTCGGCTTCCTCGCCACCGCGCCGGTCGCCGTTCCCGGCATCGTGCTCGGCGTCGGCCTGTTCCTGAGCTACACGCGGCCGCCCTTCGTGCTCTACGGCACGCTGTGGATCCTGCTGCTGGCGTTCCTCACCATCAATTTGCCGTCGGCCTATCAGCAATTGCAGGCGGCATTCACGACCATTCATCCCGAGCTTGAGGAAGCGAGCCGCATCCTCGGCGCGACGCGGCTGCAGGCGCTGCGCCAGATCACCGCGCCGCTGCTGCGCACCGGCGTGATCGCGACCTGGTGCTTCATCTTCATCGGCGTGATGCGGGAACTGTCGGCGGCGATCGTGCTGTTCACCTCACAGACCAAGGTGCTGTCGGTCCTGATCTACGATCTCAACGAGGGCGGCGACCTCGCCGCGATCGCAGTGCTCGGCATCGCGATGCTGGTGATCACCTTCGCCGTGGTGCTGGCGGTGAACCAGATCCCGATGTCCGGCGGCAATGCGGGCGCGAAGTTGAGGAACAGCTGACGACGCTCCACCCCGTCATTGCGAGGAGCGAAGCGACGAAGCAATCCATCCCATGCCGTCGGGGAGGGATGGATTGCTTCGCTGCGCTCGCAATGACGGGGATGGAGTGGGAAGCCAATCGACGACCCGTCCCATCTGGCAATCGCCACATTCATCCCGATATAAAGCGGAACCCCGCACCATGAGGATCGTGTGACCAAATCCGCCACCACAACACCGCCCCCTGTCGCGCCGCGCCGGCCGCATTCCTTCACCACCCACGGCATCACGGTGACGGACGACTATGCCTGGATCAAGGATCCGAAATGGCAGGAGGTGCTGCGCGATCCCTCGATCCTCGATCCTGACATCCGCAGCTATCTCGAAGCCGAGAACGGCTACACCGAGAGCCTGCTCGGTCATACCGACGGCCTGCAGAAGCGACTGGTCAAGGAGATGCGCGGGCGGATCAAGGAGGACGATTCCAGCGTGCCGTCGCCGGACGGCCCGTTCGCCTATTTCCGCAAGTTCCGCGAGGGCGGCCAGCACGAGCTGTACTGCCGCATGCCGCGCGACGGCGGCGATGCGCACGTCCTGCTCGATGGCGACGCGCTGGCCAAGGACCACAAATATTTCAAGTTCGGCGGCAGCCGGCATTCCAACGACCACCGCCTGCACGCCTGGAGCGCCGATACCAAGGGCTCCGAATATTTCTCGATTCGCGTGCGCGACTGGGCAACCGGCGGCGACTTCGACGACCTCGTCGAGGAGACCGACGGCGGCGTAGTGTGGGCGGCGGATTCCAAGAGCTTCTTCTACGTCAAGCTCGACGACAATCACCGCCCGATGCAGGTGTGGCGACACAGGCTCGGCACCAGGCAGGCCGACGACACCCTGATCTATGAGGAGCAGGATTCCGGCTGGTTCACCCATCTGCACGAGAGCGCGAGCGGCCGCTTCTGCGTGATCGCCGGTGGCGATCACGAGACCTCGGAGCAGCGGCTGATCGATCTTTCCAATCCCGACGCGCCGCCGCGCCTCGTCGCAGCGCGCGAGGAAGGGGTGCAATATTCGATCGCCGACCGCGGCGACGAGCTCTTCATCCTGACCAATGCCGACGACGCGATCGACTTCAAGGTCGTCACCGCGCCGCTCGCCGCGCCCGAGCGCGCCAATTGGCGCGACCTGATTCCGTATCGCGAGGGCGTCTATGTGCTCGACGTCGAGCTCTATGCCGGCCACATGGTGCGGCTGGAGCGCGCCAACGCGTTGCCGGCGATCATCATCCGTGACCTCACGAGCGGCGAGGAGCACGCGATCGCGTTCGACGAGGCGGCCTATTCGCTCGACACCATGGGCGGCTACGAGTTCGACACCACCAACCTGCGTTTTGCCTATTCGTCGATGACGACGCCGTCGGAGGTCTATGACTACGACATGGCGACGCGGACGCGTGTGCTCCGCAAGCGGCAGGAGATTCCGTCCGGCCACAACCCGGCGGATTACGTCACCACGCGCATCATGGCGACGTCGCATGACGGCGCACAGGTGCCGGTCTCGATCTTGCACCGCAAGGACTTTGCCCGTGACGGCAACGCACCGCTGCTGCTCTATGGCTACGGCTCCTACGGCATGGCGATGCCGGCGTCGTTTGCTGCCAACCGGCTGTCGCTGGTCGACCGCGGCTTCGTTTACGCGATCGCGCATATCCGCGGCGGCGCCGACAAGGGCTGGGGCTGGTATCTCGACGGCAAGCGCGAGAAGAAGACCAACACGTTCGACGATTTCGCCGCCGCCGGCCGCGCTTTGATCGAGGCGAAATATACGGGTGCAAAGCGCATCGTCGGCCATGGCGGCTCGGCCGGCGGCATGCTGATGGGAGCTAGCGCCAACCGCGCCGGCGAGTTGTTCGCCGGCATCGTCGCCGAAGTGCCGTTCGTCGATGTGCTCAACACCATGCTCGACGACACGCTGCCGCTGACGCCGCCGGAATGGCCGGAATGGGGCAACCCGATCGAGAGCGAGAAGGATTTCCGCACCATCCTGTCCTATTCGCCCTACGACAATGTCGCGGCCAAGGACTATCCGGCGATCCTGGCGATGGGCGGGCTCACCGATCCGCGCGTCACCTATTGGGAGCCGGCGAAATGGATCGCGCGGCTGCGCGCCACCATGCGCGGCGGCGGCCCGGTGCTGCTGCGCACCAACATGGGCGCCGGCCACGGCGGCGCCTCCGGCCGCTTCAACCGCCTCGACGAAGTCGCGATTGTCTACGCCTTCGCGCTGTGGGCGGTCGGGATGGCGGACAAGGCGGAGGTGTAAGGCCGCCGGTTGGCTTGCGCGGTCCCCTCCCCAGGGTCGTCCCGGCGAAGGCCGGGACCCATACCGCGTGACCTATCGAGCAGGGAAGTCGCGGTACCACGGCACGCAACGCAACTGCCAATCTGCGCCAAACCCCTCCCTGTGGTTATGGGTCCCGGCCTTCGCCGGGACGACGGCGGAGTATGTGGAACCCTACCGCCCCTTCATCTTCCGCCAAGCCGCAAAATCCTTCAGCGTCTGCTCGTCGGTCGCGGGATAGAGGCCGAAGATGCCGCGGCCGTTCTGGACCTGCTCGGTGACGAAATCCTCGAACGCGGTCATCTCGAAAGTCTCGTTCGCGATCTCGTCGGCGAGATGGGCCGGGATCACGATGACCCCGTCGCTGTCGCCGAGGATCACGTCGCCGGGAAACACCGGCGCATCGCCGCAGCCGATCGGGACGTTGATCTCGATCGCCTGGTGCAGCGTCAGATTGGTCGGCGCGCTGGGGCGATGATGAAACGCCGGGAAACCGAGCCGCGCGATCTCGGCCGAATCGCGGAAGCCGCCATCTGTGACGACGCCGGCGCAGCCGCGCTTCATCAGCCGCGTCACCAGGATCGCGCCGGCCGAGGCCGCGCGCGCATCCTTGCGGCTGTCCATGACCAGCACGCTGCCCGGCGGGCAGTCCTCGATCGCCTTGCGCTGCGGATGCGCGCGGTCGCGGAACACCTCGATCGTGTTGAGATCCTCGCGCGCCGGCATGTAGCGCAGCGTGAAGGCTTCGCCGACCATCGTCGGCTGGTCCGGGCTCAAGGGGTGAACATCCTGGATCATCTGGATGCGCAAGCCGCGCTTGAACAGCGCGGTCGCGACCGTCGCGGTGGAGACGGATTTCAGCTTGTTGCGGGTGGTGTCGCTGAGTTTTGACATATGATTTTTCCGGTTGTCATTCCGGGATGGTCCGAAGGACCAGACCCGGAATCTCGAGGTTCCGGGTTCGATGCTGCGCATCGCCCCGGAACGACGGCTAATAGATCGACGGCTCTCCGACCGGCTTGCCAAAACCGGTCTCGAGGAAATCGAAGTCGCAGCCCTCATTGGCCTGCTTGATGTGCTTCGTGAACATCCAGCCATAGCCGCGCTCGAAGCGCTTTTCCGGCTGCTTCCATTCGACGCGGCGCTTGGCCAGCTCCGCCTCCGGCACATCGAGATTGATGGTGCGCGCGGCAACGTCGAGCGTGATGCGGTCGCCGTTCCTCACCAGCGCCAGCGGGCCTCCGATGAAGGATTCCGGCGAGACGTGCAGGATACAGGCGCCATAGCTGGTGCCGCTCATCCGCGCATCCGACAGCCGCACCATGTCGCGCACGCCCTGCTTCACGAGCTTGGTCGGGATCGGCAGCATGCCCCATTCCGGCATGCCCGGGCCGCCCTGCGGGCCGGCATTGCGCAGGATCAGCACGTGATCGGCCGTGACGTCGAGATCGAGGTCATCGACCGCCTTCTTCATCGAGGGATAGTCGTCGAACACCAGCGCAGGCCCGGTATGCTTGAGGAAGCGCGGATCGCAGGCGGACGGCTTGATGACGCAGCCGTCGGGCGCGAGATTGCCCTTCAGCACCGCCAGCGCGCCCTCCTTGTAGATCGGGTTGTCGACGGTGCGGATGACGTCGTCATTGTGGACCTCCGCGCCTGCGATGTTCTCGCCGAGAGTTTTGCCCGTGACGGTCATGCAGTCGAGATGCAGATGCTGCTTGATCCGGTTCATCAGGCCGGGCAGCCCGCCGGCATAGAAGAAATCCTCCATCAGATAGAGGTCGCCGCTCGGCCGCACATTGGCGATCACGGGCACCTTGCGGCTCGCAACTTCGAAGTCATCGAGAGAAATGTCCTGGCCGGCGCGGCGCGCCTGCGCGATCAGGTGAATGATGGCGTTGGTCGAGCAGCCCATCGCCATCGCGACCGTGATCGCATTCTCGAACGCGCTTCGCGTCTGGATCTTCTGCGGCGTGAGGTCCTCCCACACCATCTCGACGATCCGGCGGCCGGCTTCCGAGCTCATCCGGATATGGTTGGCGTCGGCCGCGGGGATCGACGAGGCGCCGGGCAGCGTCATGCCGATGGCTTCCGCGATCGCGGTCATGGTCGAGGCCGTGCCCATGGTCATGCAGGTGCCATAGCTGCGGGCGATGCCGGCTTCCATGTCGACCCAATCCTTGTCGGAGATCTTGCCGGCGCGGCGCTCGTCCCAGTATTTCCAGGCGTCCGAGCCCGAGCCGAGCGTGCGCCCCTTCCAGTTGCCGCGCAGCATCGGCCCGGCCGGCAGATAGATCGCCGGCAGGTTCATGCTGGTGGCCCCGAGCAGCAGGCCGGGCGTGGTCTTGTCGCAACCGCCCATCAGCACCACGCCGTCGACCGGATGGCCGCGCAGCAGCTCCTCGGCATCCATGGCCAGCATGTTGCGGTAGAGCATGGTGGTCGGCTTCAGCAGCGATTCCGACAGCGACAGCGCCGGTAGCTCCAGCGGAAAGCCGCCGGCCATCAGCACGCCGCGCTTGACGTCGTCGACCCGGCTCTTGAAGTGCATGTGGCAGGGCTGCGCATCCGACCAGGTGTTGATGATCGCGATCACCGGCCGGTCGCGCCATTCCTCCGGCGCGTAGCCCATCTGCATCGCGCGCGATCTGTGGCCGAAGGCTCTGAGATCATCGGGCGCAAACCAGCGCGCGCTGCGCAATTGATCCGGGGTCTTGTTCTTCTTGGTCATCTTGGATGCGCCATATGCTTCGATATTGCGTGTTTCGGTATCGCGTGTCTCGAGATTGCTCGCACGCGCGCGGTCTCGGCACGCATGCCCTGCGCAACGCATATACAGGATTTCCGGACGCCTCGTCCCGCGCGCGGCGCAGACGTACCGTTCGCCGCCGGTGTGCCGGGCGTGCGGCACACAACCCCGCGATGTGGAAATCGGAGCCTAAACCGGCCTTGGCCGACCTTGGCTTACTTTTGCTGCGCCGTCATCACGATGCGGACGAGGTCGGCGGCGTTGCGCGCGCCGAGCTTCTTCATGATGTTGGCGCGGTGATCCTCGATCGTACGCGGGCTGATCCCGAGGTGACGCCCGGCCTCCTTGTTGGAGGCGCCCGCGGTGAACTGCTCGAGCACCTCGCGTTCGCGGCGGGTCAGCGGCTCGCGCCCCGGAAAGTGCAGCGCGGCGATGCGCGATGCCGAGGTCTCGGCCTGGCGCCTGGTATAGGCGTCGATCGCCTCACTGAGGCGACTGACGATCTCGTTACCGCGGAACGGCTTCTCGATGAAATCGAGCGCGCCGTTCTTGATGGCGCTGACCGCCATCGTGATATCGCCCTGGCCGGAGATCATGAAGATCGGCGCCGGATAATCCTCGCCGTGCAGCTCCTTCAGGATATCGAGGCCGGATTTGCCGGGAATGTGCACGTCGAGCAGGATACAGGCCGGCGTCCGGCTGCGCGCCACCGCGAGCAGCGCGGCGCCGTCCGCAAAGCAGATCACCTTGTAGCCGGCGGTCGACAGGACCACGGACAGCGTCTCGCGAACGGCGGGGTCGTCGTCGACTACAAAGATTTCCCCGCGAGGAGCGCCATTCTCAACCATATGTCTCGTCCATCAGTGGTGAAGCGTGCTGGCCAGACTGCACAAGAAGTAACTCGACCATCTCGATCAATGGACCCGTATTTGTACGGGACGTCCGCTTAACGCACAAGTAGCACCGCGGTCCCTAAAAGTGGGGGCAGTGGAGAAACATGCATGGAAAATGCAGCGGCGGACGGCGTTGCGGTGTGCCTGGACGAGGGCAGCGATCCCTACAGCCTGATCGTGACGGACCTGGTCGCGCTGATCGGCCATGTCCAGGCGAGCCTGCGGCTGATCGAGGCGGCGATTGCGCGCGAGGCATTTCTGGCCGAGCAGGACGCCGCCGCCGACATCTTCGTGCTTGACGACGTCACCCCTCGCTATGCCGTGGCGTCCACGGCCCTGAAAGCCTGTGACGCCGGCCTCGGCATGGCGCTCGATCGGCTGTGCGATCCAGAGGGCCCGGCCCGCCTCCTGAACTGACCGGCCGGACCGGCCGCCACCGAATTCGGCGCCATCACGCAGATTATGCCGACAACGCCCCAACCCTCGAGGCGACGATCCGTTCCACGTTCGGATTCGCGGCAGGCATCGCCCACCCGGCCGGTTCTTGATATCAGGCTCTGGCCCGCTCTTCGTCGGAGCCCGACCGCCGCTTGCTCGGCTTGCCCTTGAGGAAGCTGATGTCCATTTCGGTGCCGTTGACGCGGACCAGCTCGCAGCGGCGATAGGCAAGCCCGGTCGACGACAGCAGGAGGAAGAACTCCTTCAGGTTGAGCCCCTGAATGGAACCCTCGACGGTCAACGCCGCGTCATTGTCGGAGATGGCATTGAGCTGGCAGTCGCGCCGCCAGGTGCCGTCGATGGCCATGATGCAGACATCGACGCCCCGGCTGAACGTGACACGCTCAATTGATTTGCCGTCCTCCGTCATCGCTCAATATCCGACCGCCATGGCAGACCTCGGCATCACAAGTGCTGCCCGCACCCCGCTCGGCCGATACAGGCCACGCCGCTCGGGAATCGGCTTGAACGTGTCGGTCAGGCCGACCACGGTTTCGGCGGCGCCGAGCACCAGGAAGCCGTCGGCCTCCATCAACCGGGCGAGCCGGTTGAAGATGTTGATCTTGGTGTCCTGATCGAAATAGATCAGCACGTTGCGGCAGAAGATCACATCGAACGTGCCGAGCTGGGAGAAATCGCGCAGCAGATTGAGCTGACGGTGCTGCACCATCGCGCGCAACTCGGGATTGATCTGCCAGAGTTCTCCCGACTGCTTGAAATACTTGACCAGCAGCTGGATCGGCAGCCCGCGCTGCACCTCGAACTGGCTGTAGATGCCGGCCTTCGACTTCTCCAGCACCTCCTGCGACAGATCGGTCGCTGTGATCTCGACCCGCCATCCCGCAAGCGCAGCACCCATCTCCTTGAGGCACATCGCCAGCGAATAGGGCTCCTGGCCGGTCGAGCCGGCGGCGCACCAGATCCGGACGCTGCGGCGCGCGGCACGCGCCTTCAGCACTTCCGGCATGATGGTGTCGCGGAAATGGTCGAACGGCACCTTGTCGCGGAAGAAGAACGTCTCGTTGGTGGTCATGGCCTCGACCACCTGGACGGTGTGTGTCGATGAGCCGGCCCTGATCTTGGCGATCAGGTCGGGGATGCCGGACAGGCCGCATTTGCGGGCCAGCGGCAGCAGGCGGCTCTCGATCAGATATTGCTTGTCCGCGGACAGATCGAGACCGGAATGGTCCTTCAGGAGCTTACGCAGATACTCGTAGTCGGGCGGCGTCACGGGAGCCTCGCAAAGGCAAAGGGTGAGACTGGGTATCAGGCTTCGGCAGACGCATCGAGCGCCAGCAAACCCACTTCCTGGAATTTCGCGATCACGATGTCCTTGTCGAACGGCTTCATGATGTACTCGTTGGCGCCGGCATGCAGCGCCCGCGAGATGTGGTCGATGCCGTTCTCGGTGGTGCAGAACACCACCTTCGGCACGTCACCGCCCGCCATGCGCCGGAGCTGCACGAGGAATTCGAAGCCGTCCATGACAGGCATGTTCCAGTCGAGCAGCACCGCGTCCGGCAGCGCCTGCTTGCAGGCTTCGAGCGCGACCGCGCCGTCCTCGGCTTCGATGACGGTGAATTCCATTCCTTCGAGGATGCGGCGTGCGATCTTTCGCACCACACCGGAATCGTCGACGACAAGACATGTCTTCATATGTTGGCCTCCTTGTAGAGTCCGCCGTCTCCGCGGCGGAGCGTTACGCTGCAGCTGCTGTTTTGGGCACCAGTTCGAGCACGCGATCGACATCGAGGACGACCATGAGCTGGCCGTCGAGGCGGTGAACGCCGCCGGCGAGCCTCGCCATGCGGGGATCGAGGTTGACCGGATTGTCCTGGCGGCTGTCGTCGGGCAGCCGCAGCACCTCGCCGATCTGGTCGATCAGCAGGCCATAGGATTCACCGCGCAGGTCGACGCCGACCGCCATCGGCGGCTTGCCGTCGTCGGCCTTCGGCAGGCCGAGCCGGGCGCGCATGTCGACCACGGTGACGATGCGGCCGCGCAGATTGAGCACGCCGGCGATCTCGCTGGAGGCCAGCGGCACCCGCGTCAGCCGCTCCGGCATGAACACGTCCTGCACCCGCGAGATCGGCAGGCCGAACAGCTGCCCGCCGATCACCGCGGTGACGTATTCGGCCATCGCGCCTTCACTGGTCTCGATCTTGCTCGTCATCAGTTCTGTTCCTTGCATCCCTTTGTTTTGAGCATGATCCGATCGGAAAACCGGTTCCCACTTTTCCGGATCATGCTCTAGGCGGCCCGGCGCAGTTCGGCGGTCTGCTCTTTCAGCGCCGCGATCAGCCCGGGACGATCGAACTTGGCGACATAATCGTGGAAGCCGGCCTGCCGGCCGCGCTCGATCGCCGCCGGCGACACCATCGCCGACAGCGCGATGATCGGCAGCCCGATGAGGTTGTGGTCACTGCGGATGTTCTCGGCGAACTCGAAGCCGTTCATCTCGGGCATCTCGATGTCGGTCAGCACGACGTCGAAGGCCTGTCCCGAGCGCAGCGCGGCGAGCCCTTCCTGGGCATTCGGCGCGGTCCGCACCTTGTAGCCGGCGGCTTTGAGCACCGGCGCCAGCATGTTGCGGAAGAACGCGGAGTCGTCGACCAGCAGCACCGACTGCGCCGAGGCCGACGGACGCATCTCCTTGCGCGAGAACCAGTCGGCGAACGCCATGGGGAGGAAGTGGCCGACGTCGATCACCTCGGTGGCCTGGCCCTTGATCACGGCCGAGCCCAAAATGCCGTCCTGCGAGCCCGCGACCTCGATGTTGAGCCGCTCCTCGACGATGTCGATGATCTCGTCGACCACGAGCCCCATCGAGCGGCCGTCGTCGGCGAACACCAGGATCGGCTGCGACCCTTGCGTCTGCACCTCGACGCCGGCCATCTGCACCAGCGGCATCAGCTGCTCGCGGTACTGCACCATGTAGCGTCCGTTGGAGAGCTCGATCTTGTCGGTTGCGATCTCCTCCAGCCGGGTAACGAGGCCGAGCGGCACCGCCTTGGGTTGGCTGGAACCGGCGCGGAACACCAGCAGCGAGGTCAGCTGCTCGCCGCTCGAGGCATGCGCCGCGGCATTGTCGTCGGCCATGTCATGGGCCGAGGAGCCGGACGCGCCGAGCGCCTTGGCAATCCCGTTGGGGTCGATGATCATGATCACGGCGCCATCGCCCAAAATGGTGTTGCCGGAGAACATGTCGATGTGCCGCAGCTTGGTCGACATCGGCTTGACCACGATCTCCTCGGTGTGGAACACGCCGTCGACCACGATGCCGAAGGTCTGGCTGCCGACTTGCGTCACCACGATGAAGCCGTTCTCGGCATCTGAGGTGGCGCCGTCGTCGATCTTCAGGAGCTTCTTGAGGTGGATCAGCGGCAGCAGCTTGTTGCGCAGCCGCAAGACTGCGGTGTCCTTGATCCGCTCGATGCGGTGCTCGGAGTTGGCGCGGGCCCGCACCAGCTCGACCACCGAGAGCTGCGGGATGGCAAAGCGGTCGCCGCCGGCTTCCACGATCAGCGCGGAGACGATCGCCAGGGTCAGCGGGATCTTGATGGTGACGGAGGCGCCCTCGCCGGCCACGCTCTTGATGTCGATGGTGCCGCCGATCTGGTCGATATTGGTGCGCACCACGTCCATGCCGACGCCGCGGCCGGACACCGAGGTCACCTGCGCGGCGGTCGAGAAGCCCGGCGCGAAGATGAACTTGTGGATCTGGGCCTCGGTCATCTTCTCGAGCTCGGCCTCGGTGACGAGACCGTTCTGGAGCGCCTTGGCCTTGATCCGCTCGGTGTTGAGCCCGCGGCCATTGTCGGCGATGCAGATGATGATGTGGCCGCCCTCGTGATAGGCGGAGAGGCGAATGGTGCCCTGTTCGGGCTTGCCGCTAGCGACCCGCTCGGCGGTGGTCTCGAGGCCATGATCGGCGGAGTTGCGCACCATGTGCGTCAACGGATCCTTGATCAGGTCGAGCACCTGGCGGTCGAGCTCGGTGTCGG
The DNA here is from genome assembly GCF_038957035.1 of Bradyrhizobium sp. B097. Lineage (NCBI taxonomy): Bacteria > Pseudomonadati > Pseudomonadota > Alphaproteobacteria > Hyphomicrobiales > Nitrobacteraceae > Bradyrhizobium > Bradyrhizobium sp. B097. Next base: position 302,824 of record NZ_CP152412.1, on the reverse strand, counting down.
CGCCGTGCATCTCCAGCTCGATCTGCTTGCCGAGTTCGCCGGAGAGATCGCGGACGATGCGCGGCAGCTTCTGCCAAGCATTGCCGATCGGCTGCATCCGCGTCTTCATGACGCCTTCCTGCAGCTCGGCGGTGACGTTGGAGAGCCGCTGCAACGGCACCTTGAACTCGGTGTCCTCGTTGCGCCTTGAGATCTCCAAGAGCTGGTTGCGGGTCAGGACCAGCTCGGAGACCATGGTCATCAGGTGTTCGAGGGTGTCGACGTTGACCCGGATCGACTGGTTGGCGATCTTGTCGCCTTCCTGGACATCCTCGGTGGCGGCCTTGCGGGCCGGCTTCTTTGCGGCCTCGGCCGGCTCGGCTGCGGGCACCGCAGCGGCAGGCTTGGCGACCGGCGCGGGCGCCGGCGCTGCGGCTTCAATCTCGGTCTCGCGGAAGGCGCGCTCGAGCTCGTCGAGCGAGACCTCGCCCGGACGCAGCGGACGCTCCAGCGTCTGCACCACCAGTGTGCCTTCGGTCATTGCTGCCTGCACGGATGGAGATTCAACGACAGGCATGTCTTCAGGAGCAGTCTCACCGGCAGCCATGGCCGCCATGCCGCGCTCGACCATCGCTTCGAGTTGATCGATCAGATCGCGGTCGTTGCCCTCAGGCTCGGCCTCGGTCGCCTCGAGCCCGCCAAGGATCTCCTTGATGCGGTCGATCGAGGACAGGATCAGCGTCACGGCTTCCGCCTTCACCGGCATGCCGTCGCGGAATTTGCCCATCAGGGTCTCGCCGGCATGCGCCAGCGCTTCCAGCCGCGGCAGCCCGAGGAAGCCGCAGGTCCCCTTGATCGTGTGCACAAGGCGGAAAATGTTATCCAGGATCTTCGCGTTGTTCGGATCCTGCTCGAACTGCACCAGCTGGTTGTCGACCGTGTCCAGGCTCTCGCTGCTCTCCGTCAGGAACTCGCGCAACAGATCGTCCATGAATCGGTCCCCTCAAGGTGCTACGGAACGCACGCCTCGCACCGATAACTTGGCCGGCTTCACGGCGACGTTAATTTCGTCGTCCGTGCAAATACGGACGATGAAGCCCTTCAAGGACGACGCATCACGACATCGCGGCCGGTTTCACAGCAACGAGCCCATACCACCCGGACGGGAAAGAGCCCGTTCCACCCGTCGTCGCAATTTGAACGAAATGAGATCGAGGGGCCGTCAAGTCCAGCGAAGCGCTGGCGGCCATGACATCCGCCTGCATCAGGACGCGATCGCCCAAGGGTTGAACAAGGGTTGAACATGGGTTGCAACCGGCGGGATGGTTAAGCAAACCCAAAAGCAAAGGCGGCGGAGTTTCCTCCGCCGCCTCGATAGTCGTTGTCTGTCGCGGCTACGCTTAGCGGAGCAGCTGCAGAACGCTCTGCTGCGACTGGTTGGCCAGGGCCAGCGCGGACACCGCGATCGACTGGCGGGTCGACAGCGCCTGGCTGTTGGCCGCTTCCTCGTTGGTGTCGGCCAGCGTCAGGTTGGACGAGCCGGTCTGCAGCACGTTGATCAGGTTCTTCGAGAAGTCCTGGCGGATCTGCACGATCGACAGGTTCGAACCGAGGGTCGAAGCCTGGGTGCGCAGCAGGCCGCTCGCGCTGTTGAGCGTCTTCAGCGTGGCGTTGGCCGAAGCGTTGTCGATGAAGTCCGTGCCGGCGGTCAGCTTGGTGAGGTTGAGGCCGGAGGCATCGAAGGTGACGCCCTGGATCTTCAGCGTCGAGGAGCCCGTCTCGTTGAAGGTCAGCTTGAGCTGATCGCCATTGAGCAGGTTGATGCCGTTGTACGAGGCGTCCTGCGCGGTCGTGGTGATCTGGTCCAGGATGTTGTTGTACTGGTTGACCAGGTTGGCGCGGTTCGCCAGCCCATTCGGATCCTGCACCGGGGCGCTGCCCACAAGGGCGTTGAACAGCTTGCCGGCGCCGGCTGCCGTGCCACCGATCGTGCCGATGGTCGCGGACGCGGCATCGTTGGTGGTGCTGATGGTGAGCGCACCGCTCGCGCTGAGCGATGCCTGCAGGTTGTTGGCCGACAGGGCGTTGTTCAGGTCGTTGAGGGACTTCACCTGGCCCGCGCCGCTACCAAACGTAATGTTGGTGGCCTTGCCGTTGCCGGTCGCGCCGATCGTCAGCGTCAAGCCATCCAGCGGCGAAGGCGTTGCCACGGTGCGTGCCTTGGTTCCGGCGGTAAGGCCGAAAGCGGCGAGGCCCGAGCCGGAGATGTTGAGGTCCTGGTTAGTGCCGGTGCTGATCTGGAGCGCACCAGCCGCCACGGTGGAGGCGGTGGCGGTGCCGGTGATGCCGTCGATCGCCGTGAGCAGGTCGCCGACGGTCAGGTTGCTGCCCGCGCCGGTGCCGAGGGTCACGTTGCCGGATGAATCGGTCGTCGCAGTGGTCTGCGAGGTCGAGAACGTGATCGACTTGCCGTTGACGTTGATCGTGCCGGTCGGGGTCGCCGCCAGGGTATCGGAGTTGGCCGCAGTGACGAGCTTGGTGGCGGCCGTGATCGGCACGGGCGTCGTGAGATTGTTGTTGACGACCGTACCAGCGAGGGTCGCATTGCTGTAGGTAGCGGTGCCACGGATATCGTCGGTGGTCGCGCCGGTGACCACGGCGGTCGTCACCTGCGACTTCTGGGAATAGCCGACCGCGGCCTGCAGGGCCTGGTTGGCGACCGACTTGGCGCTGTCAACGAGCTTCTGCAGCGAGGTGATGCCGGTGTTGGCAGCCTGCAGCACCTGCACGCCGTTGCCGATTCCGTCCAGCAGGTTGTTGATGTCGCTGGCGCGGTTGTCGAGCGACTGCGCCGTGAAGAAGTTGGTCGGATTGTCGAGAGCGGTGTTGACCTTCTTGCCGGTGGACAAGCGGTTCTGCGTGGTGGCGAGCAGGTCGGCCGTCGACTGCAGCGAAAGCAGGTTCTGACGGACCGATGACGAAAGGACGATGCCGGACATACTGGTACCCTTCTGGATGAACACGGATGACGCGACGCCGTAAATTTCGCACGGCGACCGTTGCCACACTGGTCTGTCCGCGCTACCCGTTCGTTAAAGGGCTGCTCCGTACAAATACCCAGGATGGCTTTGCCGGTAATTCTACGGCCGCCGCGCAGACGCCCGGCCAAACGGCGCGTATCCGCCGCCGGACCGATCTCGTGACAACGAATTTGTCCTCGCATTTGCGGGACTTGCCGCGTGCTCGCGCTGCCGACGGGGGGCTTCGACATCCGCCATGGCCATCGCGACGGCGTACGCTCGGGTACGCATCAGAGTTAATGGAAATCAATAAATGCGAGACAATGCCGCAACCGTATCGTCCGGATGCGCGGCATTCGAATCGCCTCGAACGCCGCACGGGCCGAAGCGATTGCCGACCGTCTGCCCCCTAGAGGGTATAAGGTTCGCACCACAACCCTTGTGCTATTGGACAGGCAAGCTATGTTCGCTCTCCACACGCCAAGAGTAGGTGATGCGAGACCGTAGTGCTCCCGCCCTCGGCAGGAGCTCCAATGTCTGCGGTATCGCGTCCGCCCAATCGTCTGTTGCAAGCACTTCCCTCCACGGAATACGCGCAACTTCATCCCGTTCTGGAAACCGTCGACCTGATCAAGGAAACGGTGCTCGCCGATGCCGGCGCGCCGGTGCAGCGGGTCTATTTCCCGCACGGCGGGGTGGTCTCGATGATGGTCAATCTCTCCGACGGGCAGTCCGTCGAGATTGCAACCATCGGTCGTGACGGCATCGTCGGCGCATCCGCCGCCCTGCATGAGCGGCCACTGCTCGCCGACGCGATTGTCGTGGTGCCGGGCACGGCATCGATGGTGCGGGCGGAAGATTTCCGCGAGGCCGCCAATCGCAGTGCGGAGTTCCGGACCCTGGTTGCTCTCTATGAGCAGGCGCTGATGGCACAGACCCAGCAATCCGTCGCCTGCAACGTGTCGCATCCGGTGGAGGCACGGCTGTCGCGCTGGCTGCTGCGCGCGCGCGACCTGTGCGGCAGCGAAGCCTTGCCGTTGACCCAGGAGATGCTGGCGCAGATGATCGGTGTGCGGCGCAATGCGGTTTCGATCGTCGCGCACGGGTTTCAGCAAGCCGGTATCCTGCGCTACAGCCGCGGCCATATCGAAATCACCGATATCGACGGTCTGCGGAAGGCGGCGTGTGAATGCTATGCGACCGTCAAGGCGCACGCCGAACAATTGATCGGGCCTGAAGATTGATCGCCGCAACCCGCTGCAGCCGCGGATAACGTGACGCCGCGGCGATCGGCGTATTCCTAATGGAACCAAGATATGTTTCCATTGGAACCAAGACGTGCCAGAATAGGTTGCATAACGACCCAACTGCACGCGTCAGCCCTGATGACCAGAGACAAGCTTTGCCGGGAGGCAGGAGGTTGCTTTGGATACGGTTCCGCGATCGCCCAACGGATTTCTGTCTTCGCTCTCGGAGAGCGATTTTGGGCTGATCCGGCCCTATTTGCGGACGATCGACCTCGCCGCCGATTCGGTCCTGATCGAGACCGACGAGATGCTCAAGCGGACATACATGCCGCACAAAGGGGTGATCTCGCTGGTGGTCAGGCTGGCAAGAGGCGTGTGCGTGCAGATCGCGATGGTCGGCCGCGGCAGCATCTATGGTGCGTTCGCAGGGCTTGGTGAAGCCCCCACGCAGAACAGCGCCGTGGTGCTGGTGCCGGGCGTCGCTTCGACGATCGAGGTCGAAGCCTTGCGGGCGGCCGCTGGCCAAAGCCCGACGCTGCGAGCGATGCTGATTCGGCACGGTCTCGCCGTCTATGCCCAGATCCAGCAGACGGCCGGCTGCAACGCCGCGCACACCGTGGAGTCGCGGCTGGCGCGATGCCTGCTGCACACGCGCGATCTCTCCGGCAGCAACAAGATCGCCCTGACGCAGGAGGCGATGGCCCAGATGATCGGCGCACGCCGCAACAGCGTGTCGCTGGTCGCGCATACCTTGCAACAGGCCAATTTCATCCACTACAGCCGCGGCCACATCGAGATCACCAATGCGGATGGACTGATCCGGACCGCGTGCGAGTGCTACGCCACGGTCAAGGCGCAGTATGCGGAGCTGCTGAGTTGGCAGCAAACCGGCGGCTAAAGCTTGCTATTCTTGGCGCGTCTTGTTCACGCGAACCGCCACCCGCTTCGCGCGAAAACGCGCCCGCCGGCGCACAAGCCGTACTTCTACGGCGTACGATTTTCACTGTCGGATAACGCTGCATCCGCAGAGTCGCGTCGACGCACGGGGGAGCCGATGTTCACGTACGAGACGACCGACCGGAAGGAAGCCCGGCGCTTCCGCATGGCCCAGTTCAACGGCCGGCCCGCCACCATCAGGTCGGCCGGCGCGACAGTGACGGGACGTGTGCGCGCGATCGTCGAAAGCAAGTCCGGCGCGACGGCGGCATGGGTGGTCACGATCGTTCCGGACGAGCCGAAGATAGCCGCCTCCGCCGCGCGGTTCGCGCCGCGCCTGTGCTTCGCCGCGGAAGACGATTTCTGAGAACCGGGTTCTAGCGAACCGAATTCGCCCACTCAGAGCCCTGTTCCGATGGAATCGGAGCCGAACCCTGACTTTGGTTTTGACGCGTTTCTTTATGCGAACGGGTACCCACCCGGCATCAAGTGCGGGGCAGGCTTCGCTTGAAAACGCTCTATGCGGAATGCAACAAGGCCTTGCGGACGAGATCTGCGGTGTTGCGCGCACCCAGTTTGCGCATGGCTTCGGCGCGATGGCTCTCGAACGTGCGCGGGCTGATGTTCATCCGCAACGCGCCCTGCTTGTTGGAATAGCCGTCGCTGATCAGGCTGAGCACCTCACGCTCGCGCTTGGTCAGCGGCTTGCGGCCTGCCTCCGGCGTGAACATGACATCGGGTGACCGGGCGCCTGCCGGCTTGTCGTCGAGCGGCGGCCTGAGATCGGTGGCCGGTATCGCATTCGGATAGAGATCGGAGATCTGCTTCAGCATCGCGGACACTCGCTCGGTCTGCTCGAGCGCGTTCTCGATCACCTGCCGCAGATAGACGCCGTTGCCGGGCGCATGCGCGAACTGCTGACTGTGCTGTTTAAGCTCGTTCATGTAGAGCAGCAGCGCCGTCACCGGCCCGTTGAATTGCCGGACGATCGCCGCCCCGGCGTCCGCGGTCACCTGCGGTCGCGGCACGGCGGCTCCCTGAATCTCGGGCGGCTGCGTCTCGAGCGTCGCGGTTCCGCCCATCCATGGCGGAAGGCGCGCCTCGGCTCGATTGTCATGTTGCGTCATAAGTATGGTTTACCGAAGGTGAACTTGTGGCCGCGTTAACACGGGACTCCGTAAAACTACGGGTGACGCAACTGTGACTTCGGGCCCCGACCTGCCAAGCAGGCGCAGATTACCGCTGATTTGGCAACGAATCTCGCTTGTTTGAGCCGAAGGACAGTAGTCTTACGGGACATCGAGGCGCTTCATCCCGATGATCCCCGCAGGTGGGGATTTACCTTCTCTGAGGCCCGGACGCATCCGCCCCCCGGCTTCAGGTTGAAATGGGCGGGATCCGCGCCGCCCCTCGGACATCAAGGGCGCCGCAGCCGGAGGAATTTCTGCAGGAAGCGTCCCGAAAGGACGATCCTGAACCACCAATACGCCATTCGCCGGGTCGTCATCGACCAACCCTCCGGGCATCGGGATCGCATCGGCTTACCGCACGCCGGCCGACGCGCGTGTGAGACGGATCACATCGGCCCAGGTGCGTGTCAGTGGGCGTCGGGTCAGGCGAATGTCAATTTACAGCCCCGGCATGCGCCGCGATGATCGCCGCCTCTCGATCAACAACAAAAGGGCGCGACAATGAAGCGAGGGCGGAACGGGCGGAATGGATCCTGGATGACGATTGCGGCGCTCGCCGCAGCACTGTTGGTCAGCACCGGCGCGCAGGCCCAGACGACGCCGACCGGCAATGCGGCACCGACGTCAGACAACGCGATCATGGTCACCATCTTCTTCAAGCATGATCAGTCACGCCCGCTCAGCGAGTTGAATGCGCAGCTCGAGCGGCAGGGCTTCTACAAGGCGTTTCCACCCGAAGGCGTCGAGGTGGTGAGCTGGTACGTGATGATGGGGGTCGGCCAGGTGGTGACCCTGCGGCTGCCGGCCTCGCGGCTGCGCGAGGTCAACCGCGTCATCGAGAACAGTGCCTGGGGCGCCTACCACACCGAGTTCTATCCGACCTACGACTACAAGGCGGTCGGGATCGGCAATCACGAGAAGGCGAAGCAGTAACCGATCGGGTCAAGCGCGCTTGCTGGACATTTCCCGCTTCGGTAGAGAAGACCATCGCGGCGACGGAAGTCCTGTCATGACAAGAACCGAGCACAGCTTAAGCGCACCCCGCAAGCGCTGGCTGCGCGGCCGACTGGTCTTCGCGCTTGCCTTGCTGGTGTCGACCGCCGTCCATCCAGGCAGAGCGCCCGCTGCCGCGGACGACCCAGCGCCGGCCGCCGCCTGGGCCGTTCTGTTCGAGGAAGATACGACCGATCCGTATGGCCGGAAGCTTCTGGGCTCGGTCGTCTGGCACACTGATACGATTAAATCGGTTGGAGCGCCCGATGAAACCATCGTGCTCGCCGACGTCGATATCCCCAAACGGTTCAAGATGACGCTGACGCTCAAGCGCAACACGGATAAGGCTCTTCCGGCCAGCCATCTGATTGAGCTGACATTCGTGCCGGTCCCTGGATTCATCGGGCAGCGCATCAACAACGTGGCGGGGATGCTGACGAAATCGACCGAGCAGGGACGCGGTACCGCGCTCGCCGGCATTTCCGCCAGGGTCACCGATAATATGTTCATGATCGGCCTATCGAATGGCCAGGCGGACCGGCAGCGCAACCTCCAGGCGCTCAAGGAGCGACCTTGGTTCGATATCGCGATCGTTGACGGCAATCAGCATCGCGCGATCCTCGCGGTCGAAAAAGGATCGGCGGGAGATTCAGCCTTCGCCACGGCACTGACTGCCTGGGGGCAGAACTAGACGAAGACGCGTACTTTAGCTCGCATGATTTCCGCGCAAACGCGTTCCGCGTCTGTCGCGAGGGAAAGCCGCTTCGCACTTCTCCGGATCATGCTCTAGGCATGGGCCCGCGAACGCTGGCTCAGCCGCTTCGCCAATATCCGCAAATCCTCGCGGCGTCCGCTGCAAAGCAGGCGGCTGAATTCGTCGGGATCGATGGAGGCAGGCGGCAAATCGGCTGGGTTGCGTGCGACACGGCGTAGCCAAGTCAATCGGAAGAGACGCTTGAGCATCTTCATGGTTGTTAGCCCCGATGAGCGTCTTTGTTAAATCGCGGCAATGAAATTTGGTTCCGCTCCCTATGGTCGCCCGGCAGAAAATTTGGTTCAATGCCGTCAGGCGAGCAGTGCCTTGCGCTGTTGCACCCGCGCAATGGAGCGCTGCACCGCGGCCTGATCCAGTGATCCGTCCTGCACTGCACCCGCGACCGCAGTGGCGATGCCGGCCATCGCCTGCTCCTGGTCGAGCAGATTGTTGCCGATGCAGATCATGTCCATGCCGGCGGCGATTGCCTGCAGGCTGGCCGCGCTTGTGCCGAGCGCCTTCTGCAGCCCCTGCATCTGCATATCGTCGGTGATCAGCAGCGTCTCGGGCAGCCGGCGGCGAAGCCGGGCGATTCCGGCCGACGACAGTGTCATCGGCTGCTGCGCGTCCCACTGGCGGACGATGGCGTGGCTGACCAGCACCGCATCGCCGAAGATATCCGGGGCCAACGCGTAGAACAGCTCTTCCTGCTCCGGCCGCAGCGCATCGGAGATGTCCATGAACTCCAGATGTGAATCGACGTGCGCCCCGCCGATGCCCGGATAATGCTTCAGGCAAAGACCCACGCCTGCCCGCCGCGCCGCAGCGTCGACCAGTCGGGCATTGGCCGCGACCTCGCCGATGTCGGACGAATAGGATCGCTTGATCCTGCCGATATTGGGATTATCGGGATTGTAGTCGACGTCGATGACGGGCGCGAAATTATAGCGGATGCCGAGCCGGCGCAGCTCGCCATAGCTCGCGGCCAGGATCGCCTGCTTGTCCGCATGCGCGAGCCGATTGAAATCCTTTGCGCTCGGCAGCGGCTGAAAGCCGAGGCCGTCCTTGAGCCGGCGCACCAGACCGCCCTCCTGGTCGATGAAGACCAGCGGCCGCGACGGCAGCGCCGCGATCTCGGCGCAGAGCGACTGCAGCTGCGCGGGCGAGGTGATGTTGTTGTCGTACTGCCGGGTCTGGCACGAGTAATCGAACAGGATCACCCCGCCGAGCCCGAACTGCGCAGCAAACTCCCTCAGCCACGGCGGGATGACCTTGCCATGGAAGCCGAGAATGAAAAGTTCGCCGACGGTCATGGCCGCTCGCTCACCGGATACGCATGGAATCAGCCCGCCCCCTACGGAATAGCACGTTGCGACGGCGGTAAGAATATGACGCAAGCTTGCTGCGCGGCTGCATTCCCCGCGCTCGCATCACTATGTTAAGACACGCCGGCACGCCGCGATCACGCATGCCACAACACAAGACATTTCGGAAACGCCCATGACAGCACCTTACGTCCCGCAAATGGCCCTTTACCGCCAATGGCTGAAGGATACGCGCGGCCTCGCGTTTGCGGATTTCGAGGCGATGCGACGCTGGTCGGTCACCGATATCGACGCCTTCTGGCAGAGCGTCTGGGATTATTTCGACCTGCGCTCGCCGACGCCGCATGCAGCGGTGCTGGCCGAGCGCAAGATGCCGGGCGCGGCGTGGTTTCCCGGCGCGTCGGTAAATTATGCGCGTCAGGTGTTTCGGCACGTCGCGCCGGCGCATGCCGCCGGCCTGCCGGCGCTGATCTCGAGCGGTGAGGACGGCAAGCTGTCGGAGACGAGCTGGCCGGAGCTGCAGCGCAAATCGGCGGCGCTTGCGCTGCATCTGAAAGCCAACGGCGTCCGCGCCGGCGATCGCGTCGCGGCCTATCTGCCGAACATCCCGGAGACGATCATCGCGTTTCTGGCGACCGCGAGCCTGGGTGCGATCTGGAGCGTCTGCGCGCCCGACATGGCGGCACCCGCGGTGATCGACCGCTTCAAGCAGATCGAGCCGAAAGTGCTGATCGCCTGCGACGCCGTGACCTATGCCGGCAAGCGCCATGACCGGAAGTCGGTGATCGAGGAGCTGCGGCGCGCGCTGCCGACGGTCGAGCATGTCATCCTGCACAGCGATGCCGCGCCGTCAGAGACACGATTGTCGTCCATCCTTGCGGGCCAGGGTGCGGAGATCGACGCCTTCGAGCCGGAATGGCTGCCGTTCGATCATCCGCTCTGGATCGTCTATTCCTCGGGCACCACCGGATTGCCGAAGCCGATCCTGCACAGCCATGGCGGCATCATCGTCGTAGCGCTGCCGCTCTCGACCCTGCACAACGACATCGGTTGCAGCTACCAGCCGAACTCGTTCGGCGAACGCTTCCACTGGTACTCTTCGACCGGCTGGATCATGTGGAACTGCCAAGCCAACGGCCTGCTCAACGGCACGACCTGCTGCATCTTCGACGGCAGCCCCGGCGGCACCAAGGACAAGCCGGACTGGACCACGCTGTGGCGCTTCGTCGCCGACGCCAAGGCCACCTTCTTCGGCGCGGGCGCGGCGTTCTTCGCCAACTGCACCAAGGCCGAGATCGATCTCGCAGAGGTCGGCGACCTCTCGGGCCTGCGCGCGCTCGGCTCGACCGGCTCGCCGCTCTCGGCCGACACGCAAGCCTGGTTCAACGAGCGCTTCGCCGCGCTTTCGACGCGCAATGGCAACGCCGCGCAGGCCGACATGTGGTGGGCCAATATCTCCGGCGGCACCGATTTCGCCGGCGCCTTCATCGGCGGCAATCGCGAATTGCCGCAGACCCCGGGCATCATGCAATGCCGGCTGCTCGGCTGTGCGGTGGAGGCTTTCGACGAGCAGGGCCGTGCCGTGATCGACGAGGTCGGTGAGCTCGTCTGCGCCGAGCCGCTGCCCTCGATGCCGCTGCGCTTCTGGAACGATCCCGGCAATGCGCGCTACATGGCGAGCTATTTCGAGACCTATCCCGACAATTTCGACGGCACCGGCCGCGGCCCGGTGTGGCGGCATGGCGACTGGCTCAAGATCAACCCCGACGGCTCCTGCGTGATCTACGGCCGCAGCGATGCCACCATCAACCGCCACGGCCTGCGGATGGGCACCAGCGAGCTCTATTCGGCGATCGAGGCGCTGCCGGAGGTGCTGGATTCGATGGTCGTCGACCTCGAATATCTCGGCCGCGACAGCTACATGCCGCTGTTCGTGGTGCTGCGCGAAGGCATCACATTGGATGCCGCGATGAAGGCGAAGATCAACAAAGCGGTGGAAGCCGGGCTGTCGCGCCGCTTCCTGCCTAACGATATCTTCGTGGTAGCGGAAATTCCGCGCACGCTGTCCGGCAAGAAGCAGGAGCTGCCGGTGAAGAAGCTGTTGCTCGGCCACCCCGTCGAGAAGGTCATCAACCGCGATGCGATGGCCAATCCCGGCTGCCTCGACTGGTATCTCGACTTTGCCAGGAGCTATCTGAGCCGGCAGGCCGGCGCGGCGTAAGCGATCGCGCCGTCCGTCAGCGCGGCCTGCCGCGCCAGGGCGGCGGCGCGAGGGTGGCGCGCAACTGCTCGACGAAAGCCTGCGTGCGCCTGGCCCGCCCGCCGCGGCCGGGATTGAGCAGCGCAACGATGTCGGCCGGCGGCAGGCGGAAGTTCGGCAGGACCCGCACCAGCCGGCCACTGGCGAGATCCTCGGCGACATCCCATTCCGACCTGACGATCAGACCGTGATCCGCCAGCGCCCAGGCCTTCACCACCTCGCCGTCATTGCTCGACAGCATCGGCTCGATCCTGATGACATCAGGCTCCGCCGGCGCGCGCCTGCGGGAGAAGCGCCAGAGCGTCACGTCCTCCTCGTTTTCGCGGAGCGCAATGCATTGATGCCCGCGTAGCTCCTGCGGGCTCGCCGGCGTTCCCTGGCGCTTCAGATAGGCCGGCGAGGCGCAGAGAACGCGTTCATTGGGCGCAAGGCGCTGCAAGCGAAGCGTGGAATCCTTCAACGCGCCGATATGGATCATGACATCCCATGCGCTCGCTGCGGCACGTCCCGGCCGATCGGACAGTTCGAGCTCGACCGACACGTCGGGATGCTGTGTTCGAAATCCGGCAACGACCGGCGCGATGTAGCGGCGTCCAAAGCCGAGCGGCGCGAGTAACTTCAGATGGCCGGCGATGGTTCCGCGCCGCGCCTGCAGCGCTTCCGTCAACTCCGTCGCCTCGTCGAGCAGCGTGCCGCCGCGCAGCACCAGCAGCTCGCCCTCATCGGTCAATGTCAGGCGCCGGGCCGAACGGCTGACCAATTGAACGCCCAGGCGCTGCTCGAGGCTCTGCAGCCGCTGCGAGACCGCCGATGGCGTCACGTCGAGCGCCCGTGCCGCGGCCGCGAGCGACCGGGCCGCCGCGATGGCCAGAAAGAAGCGGATATCGTCGGTCGAGAGCATTAAGTTCAGGCTTAATCCAAGAATGACATTCGGTAAATTGTACTTAGCATGAAAACGGCTAGTCTCGCCGCATGTCATCAGCCCCTGCCTTGAACGCCTCGCATCCGCTTGCCGATATCGAGACGCCCTGCCTCGTCCTCGACGAAGACCGGATGCTGCACAACATCGCCCGCCTGAAGACGCGGCTGTCGCGGCTCGGCGTGCCGCTTCGCCCGCATCTGAAGACCGCGAAATCCATTCCGGCGGCACGCGCCGTCATGGACGGCCCAGGCGGGCCGGCCGCGGTCTCGACCCTGCAGGAGGCCGAGGTATTTGCCGCGGCAGGCGTCAAGGACATCCTCTACGCCGTCGGCATCGCGCCGCAGAAGCTCGATCGCGTCGCGGCGCTGCGGCGGCAGGGCCTGGATTTGTCCGTGGTGCTCGACAGCATGGAGCAGGCGGCCGCCGTCACCACGATGGCGCGCATGACGAACGACCGCATTCCCGTGCTGATCGAGATCGATTGCGACGGCCATCGCGCCGGGGTCGGCGCGCACGACCCGCTGCTCGTCGAGATCGGCCGCGCGCTGCATCAAGGCGGCGCCGAGTTGCGCGGCGTCATGGCGCATGCCGGCGAATCCTATTCCTGCCGCAGCGTGGCGGCGCTCGAGCAGGCCGCCGAGCAGGAGCGCGCCGCCGCGGTCGCCTGCGCCGAAACGCTGCGCGGGGCCGGACTGCCCTGCCCCGCGGTCAGCGTCGGCTCGACGCCGACGGCCCATTTCGCGCGCCGGCTCGATGGTGTCACCGAGGTGCGCGCCGGCGTGTTCGTGATGTTCGACCTTGTGATGGCCGGGATCGGGGTCTGCGCGGTCGAGGACATCGCGCTGTCGGTGCTCGCAACGGTGATCGGTCACCGCGCCGATCGCGGCTGGACCTTTATCGACGCCGGCTGGATGGCGCTGTCGCGCGATCGCGGCACCGCGAAGCAGCCGGTCGACCAGGGCTACGGCATCGTCTGCGACATCGATGGACGGCCCTATCCCGATTTGATCGTGACCGAAACCAATCAGGAGCACGGCATCATCGCCCTCCGCCCCGGCAGCACAGTGCCGCAAGTGACGCTGCCGGTCGGCACCAAGGTGCGGATCCTGCCGAACCATGCCTGCGCGACCGGAGCCCAGCACGACCGCTATCATGTCGTCGCCGCCGGGTCCGACTCGGTCAGGCAATGGGAGCGGTTTCGCGGATGGTAGCAGACGGAGCGCAGCCCTTGACCCGAGCCTATGACGCCGTTCTGTTCGATCTGCTGACCGCGCTGCTCGACAGCTGGACACTCTGGAACAAGGTCGCGGGCTCCGATGACGCCGGGCTGCGCTGGCGGGCCGAGTATCTCAGGAACACCTACGCCACCGGACGCTACCGGCCCTATGAGGATCTGGTGGGCGAGGCCGCGCGCAATGTCGGGCTGCCGTTCGAATTGGCCGAGGAGCTTGGCGCGCGCTACGCGGAGTTCGATCCCTGGCCCGAGGTTCGCGATGTCCTGCAAACGCTGCACGAGGCCGGCGTCGCGCTCGGCGTCGTGACGAACTGCTCGGAGCGGCTCGGCCGCATCGCGGCCGGTCGCATCGGCGTTCCCTTCACCGTGTTCGTGACGGCCGAGCGCGCCGGCTATTACAAGCCGCAGCCGCAACCCTATCAGCTCGCGCTCGACGAACTGCCGGTCCCAGCCAATCGATGCCTGTTCGTCGCCGGATCGGGCTATGATCTGTTCGGCACGGCACGTGTGCGCTTGCCGACTTGGTGGCATAATCGGGCCGCAATGAACCTGCCGGAAGGGGCGCCCGCCCCGATCGTGGTTCACGACAACCTAGCGACCTTGCCGGCTTTCGTGCTCGGTCGCGACGTGTCCGACCGGACCGTGCCTTGAGGACTGAATAGAGATGCCTTCACCTGGTTATATCGACCCGCTCAACGGAAAGCTCTATCCGCTGGATGTCCCGCGCTGGTGCTCCGACGGGGGCAAGCCGCTGCTCGTCACACCGCTGCCCGGCATCTCCCGCGACGAGGTCGATCGCGGGACGCGCTCGCTGTGGCGCTACCGCGCGGCGCTGCCGGTCGAGATCAAGCGGCCGATCACGATGGGCGAAGGCTGCACGCCCGCGGTCGAGAAGGCGTGGGGCGACCTGCGGCCGCATTTCAAGCTCGAATGGTTCAACCCGACCGCAAGCTTCAAGGATCGCGGCACCACGGTGATGCTGTCGTTGCTGCGGCAGCTCGGCGTCGACGCGGTGCTGGAGGACAGCTCCGGCAATGGCGGCGCGTCGGTCTCGGCCTATGGCGCGGCGGGCGGCATGCGGGTCAGGATCCTCGCGCCGGCGACGACATCGCCGATGAAGGTGGCGCAGATGCACGCCTTCGGCGCCGAGGTGCAGCTGGTCAAAGGCCCGCGCGAGGAATCCGAGGCGGAAGCGATCCGCCAGTCGAAGCAGATCTTCTACTCCAGCCACAACTGGCAGCCCTTCTTCCTGCAAGGCACCAAGTCGCTGGCCTACGAGATCTGGGAAGACTTTGGCTTCACCGCGCCCGACAATGTCATCATGCCGGTCGGTGCCGGCAGCAGCCTGCTCGGCTGCTATATCGGCTTCAAGGAGCTGCTGGCGGCCGGACAGATCACGCGGCTGCCGCGCCTCTTTGCCGCGCAACCACTCAATTGCTCGCCGGTCGATGCCAGCTTCGCCGCCGGCGTCGACACGCCGGTCGATCGCGCGGTCCGCAAGACCATCGCCGAAGGCACCGCGATCAAGCATCCGCTGCGCCTGAAGCAGATGATCGCGGCGCTGAAGGAGAGCGGCGGCGGCACCGTCGCGATCCCCGAAGACGGCATCGTCGCCGCATTGAAGCGGATGGCGCGTACCGGCCTGTTCGTTGAGCCGACCTCGGCCTCGGCCGCCGCCGCGCTCGACGTCCTGGCGGCGCGCGGCGCGATCCGGCCGGCCGAGCGCACCGTCGTCATCATCAGCGGGACCGGGATCAAGGCAGCCGGGCTGATCACGGAGCTGCTCGGCAGCTAGAGCATGATCCGGAAAAGTGTGAAGCGGTTTTCGGAAAAGATCATGCTCGAACAAGAAGCCAAAGCGCGACGACGATTCAACCTGATCTCATCGCACTTCAATCAGCCCGCGGCTGCTGCGCGCGTCGGCGAGGCGTGCGCCCGCCCGATATTGTCGAGGAACTGCCGCACGCTTTCCCGCCAGGTAAAGGTCAAAGCGTGGGCGCGGCATTTCTCGCGCGGCACCAGCAGGGCGCCGAGCGCCGCACGACGCAGGTCGTGATCGAGGCAACCGCAGCCGGACTTGCCGATCACGTCGAGCGGCCCCATCACCGGAAAGGCCGCGACCGGCAGGCCGCTGGCCAGCGCCTCCAGGATCACCATCCCGAACGTATCGGTCAGACTCGGAAACACCATGACGTCGGCGGACGCATAGACATCGGCGAGCGCCCGACCCGTCCGCGTGCCGAGGAAATGCACGTGCCGAAACCGGGCCTGCAAGCTGCTGCGCAGCGGCCCGTCCCCGACCACGACTTTCGAGCCAGGCAGGTCGAGACCGAGAAAGGCATCGAGATTCTTCTCGACCGCAACGCGACCGACATAGAGGAACACCGGCGCCGGGAAGGCGAGCGGCCGCTCTGTACGTGGGCAAAACAGCTCGGCGTCGACGCCGCGCGACCACGGCATCAACTTGCGGAAGCCGTGCGCCTGCAGCGCCTGCTCGAGCGACGGCGAGCCGACCATGATGCCGGCTCCGCTATTATGGAAACGGCGCAGCGCCGCGTAGCTCCATCGCAGCGGGACCGGCAGCCGCGCGGCGAGATATTCGGGAAAGCGCGTGTGGTAGCTGGTCGTGAACGGATAGCCGCGTGTCCGGCAGACGTGCCGGCTGATCCAGCCGATCGGACCTTCGGTCGCGATGTGCACCGAGTCCGGGCGCGCAGCCGCGATGGCGCGCTCGATACGCCCAAGCGACGGCAGCGCGAGCCGGATTTCCGGATAGCCGGGCAACGGCACGGTGCGGAAATCGGCCGGCGTCAAGAAGCTGATCTCGGCGCCGAGCGACGGCGCTTCGCTGGCGAGATATTCGAGCGAGCGGACCACGCCGTTGATCTGCGGCCGCCAGGCGTCGGTTGCCACCAGCACGCGCATCAGGCGACCGCCTGCCTGAGCGGCGCGAGGCCTGCCCCATCCAGCGCTGCCCGCGCTTCCGTCCATCGGACGATTTCAAACTGCCCATCATAGCGTTCGACCACGCCCGTGCACGACTCCACCCAATCCCCGGTGTTGATGTAGCGGACGCCGAAATCGTCGTGCAGCGCCGCGTGATGGATGTGGCCGCAGATCACGCCTTGAACGTTGCTGCGCGCGGCCTCCGATGCCAGCACCTCCTCGAACCGACCGATGTGGTTGACCGCATTCTTGACCCGCAATTTCGCCCAGGACGAGAACGACCAATAGCCGAACCCAAATCGGCGCCTGATCCAGTTGAGCCAGACGTTGCAGGCCAGCGCGGCCCGATAGCCGACATCGCCGATCAGCGCGAGCCAGCGCGCATGCCGCACCACGAGATCAAAATGATCGCCGTGCACGACGAGGTAGTCGCGGCCGTCGAGGCCATGATGGATCGCCCGTTCGACAATCTCGACGCCGCAGAACGCCGCGCCGGCATAGTCACGCAGGAACTCGTCGTGATTGCCGGGAATGTAGACCAGGCGACGGCCCCGTTGCGCGAGCTCGATCAGCTCCCGCACGACCGCATTGTGCGCCGTGGGCCAGTACCAGCTCGACCGCAGACACCAGCCATCGACGATGTCGCCGACCAGGAACACGGTTTCGGCATCATGGTGGCGAAGGAAGTCGATGAACCGCTCGGCCTGGCATCCCCGGGTCCCGAGATGGACGTCGGAGATGAACAGGCTCCTGACCTTGACGACATCCCGCGGCGCGACCCGCCTCGCTTCCGTGCGAGCGCTTGCCCCATGCATCGCAAATTGGGAGCAGACTTTGCCGCCGTCCGGCCGAAACGCCGCCGCCATGGCCTCGGCCAATCCCGCAAGAACCTTCGTGACATCGCGGCTTGCGCATCGCCTGAAGATCGAGCGGTGCCAATAGATGCCTGCGATAAGCACCAGCAGCGCGAATTCGGCCGCGCGATATCGCCCGCCGGAAGCAGCGTGACCGAACTGATAGCTCGCGGCCAGGACCAGCAGCGTCGCGGCTGCGCGCTCGAGCGTATCCGAGCCGGGCCGCAGGCGGGACAAAAGGACTCTCATACGCCTTCCTCCACCGGCAAGCGTGAGGTTAGTGCGCGCGGCCCCCCGAGAGGGGGCCGCGCGAGCGAGCGCTTGTAGAAGCGAAATCCCAGGAACAGCGCGACCTCCACGGCAATCAGGATGACCACCACCCAGAAGCCGAGGCTGATCGGATCGTGGCCGGTGCCGCGCAGGACATAGCCAAGTGTGAGGAACGGCATGTTCCAGATCACGGTGCCGATCGCCGTCGCCATCACGAAGGCGCGCGGCTCCAGCCGCAGCACGCCGGCGGGGAGTGCAAGGTAGATCCGCACGGTGGGCAAGGTCTGACCGATCAGCGTCACCCAGAAATGATTGCCGCGATAGGCGTCGGTGAGCTGTCGATAGAGCGAGGGCCGCAGCAACACGAACTTGCCATAGCGCGCCACCAGCCCCTCGATGCGCCGCGAGCCGAGCACGCGCCCGAGCCCGTACCAGCCGACGGCACCGACGACAGACCCAGCGCTGGTTGCCAGAATGGTCATCGCGAGCATCGTGCCGTCGGGGACCGTCAAGCCGAGCAGCATCAGCAGCACGTAGGACGGCAGCAGCGGAACGAACTTCTCGGCGACGGCGAGGCAACCGACACCCACCAGGCCGAAGTGCAGAAACATCGCGATCGTGCTCGACGTGTCCATGGCGGCTCGATCAAGCGTGGGAGTGGCGGCGGCTGATCCGGTACACGGAAGCCGGAGGCAGGTTGAGGAACGTCTGCCCGATACAGCTCGCCTGCAGATCGAGGCGATCCAGGATCGCGTCTGCGACCGGACAACGCGGACCATAGGTGATTTGGTAGAACGCCCCGCCGGCGCGGAGATAGCCGAAGGCGCCGTGGAGGATGGTTATGACTTTCTCCGGCGGCATCATGAGGAGCCCGAGGCCGCTCACGACCGCACCGACCGGCGCTCCGTCGAACAGCCTCTCCCTCCGCAGCCAGGCCGCGTCCATCCAGAGCACCCGCGCGCCCGGGAAGCGCCGCTGCAGCAGCGGGATGAACTCGGAGCCGTACTCCACCAGCGTCAGATCCTGCTGCCTGACGCCGCGCTTCAGCAACGCGCGGGTGAAGACGCCCGTGCCGGGGCCAAGCTCGAGCACGGGGCCGGTGTCCGCGGTGATCTCCTGCGCCATCAGCGACGAGACAGCAGGCCCGGACGGCGCGACCGCGGCGACACGCAACGGATTACGCACCCAGGCGCGGACGAACGGCAGGATGTCAGCGGCCGACATGCTGGAGCTCCCGCACGATGAGCGCGCAATCGGTCTGGCGCCACGGATTCATTAACAAGGCCATTCGCGTGTCTTTCGCATTGCGGGTGCCCACCATCATGTGTGGCAGGCTCCCGCCGGTTGAGAAGTGCCGGTCGGTGTCGAGACGATTCGACCGTCCCGATGCACGCCTCTGTCTCATGCGAAGCTTGCGTCAGCCTGTCGCGAATGCGCGCGCGTGCGAAATTTCGCTCCGCGACGCATTCGCGTGGAGAAAACCGCAAGGTTGCCGCAATGAATCGGGCATAAAGCCGGCGGATCGAATGACGAACCAAGGCAGAGGTAAGGACGACGAATGCGCGTGCTGTTGGTGGAGGACCAGCCGGATATGGTCGCGGCGCTGCGTGCGGCACTCGCGCGCCACGACATGCTGGTCGATCACGCGCCAGATCTTCTGGAAGCCGAGGCGATTGCCGCAGCGGGAAGTTACGACGCGATCGTGCTGGATCGCCAGTTGCCCGACGGCGACGGGCTGTCGCTGATCCCGAAGTTGCGCGCGAGCGGCAACACCGTGCCGGTGCTGGTGCTGACTGCCCGCGGCGAGCTGGCGGACCGAATCTCGGGTCTCGACAGCGGTGCGGACGATTATCTCGGCAAGCCGTTTGCGTTCGAGGAGCTGCTGGCGCGGCTGCGCGCGCTGCTGCGCCGCCCCGCCAATGTGCAGCAGCATGCCGCGCGGATCGGCCGCCTGTCGTTCGACTTCACCCATCGCGAGGCCAGCGTCGACGGACGTCCCCTGGAGATGCCGCGCCGCGAGCGGCTGGTGCTCGAGACGCTGCTGCATCGGATGGGACGCATGGTGCAGCGCTCTGCGCTGATGGAGGCGGTCTACGGCCTCGACGACGAGGTGCAGCCCAATGCGCTCGACAGTCATGTGTCGCGTTTGCGCCGCAGGCTCACCGAGGCCGACGCCGGCGTCACGATCAACGGCGTTCGTGGCCTCGGCTATGTGCTGCGAGAGACACCGTGAGCGTGCTGCGACCACGATCCCTCACCTGGCGCCTGGTCGGACGCCTCGCGGGTCTGCAGGCCGTTGCGTTGACTCTCCTGATCCTGCTGATCGGAGCCGCAGCCATGGGGCTGCTGCGGGCGGGACTGCTGATCGGCGAGTACGAAGGCAGCACGCTCGATACGCTGCGCGATGCCGTCACCCGCGATGAAGCGGGCGGACTGACGCTGCGCCAAACGCCGGAGCTGGCCGCCCTGCGCGCCGAGCACGCCGACCTCTGGTTCGTCATCCGCGACACTGACGGCCATCAGCTCGCCGAAGGCGCCGTGCCCGCGCAATTCGCGCCGATCGCATCAAGCCTCGATCATGTCAGCGAGGCGCGGCTCAAATGGAATGCAGCGGAAGCCACGCGGCCCGCGGGTCTCGTCAAATGGGTCGACACCTCGGCAGGACAGATCCAGATCCTGACCGGCACTTACGGCCAGCTCTCGATGTGGCGCGCGCTGGAGAGCACACCGCTGCTATTCCTCAACATGATCCTGCCGATCGTCGTGCTGATGACGCTGGCGACGCTGGTCGCGACCCCGTTCGTGGTTCGCCGGGCCATGAAGGGCCTCGCACAGGTCGCGGCGCAGGCCGAGCGCATCGACATCGACCAGCGCGGCGCGCAGTTGCCGCTCGACGAGGTGCCGATCGAGATCACGCCGCTGGTCAAGGCCATCAATGCCGCGCTCGACCGCCTCGACAAGGGTTACGAACGCCACCGCCGCTTCCTTGCCGATGCCGCACACGAGCTGCGCACGCCGATCGCTATACTCTCGACCCGGGTCGCTTCGCTGCAGGCCGGACCGGAGAAGACCCATCTGCTCGAAGACGCGACCCGCCTCAGCGTGATGGCGGGCCAGCTGCTGGACCTGCAGCGGCTCGATCAGCGCGCCGACACGCTCGGCCCCGTCAATCTGGTCGGCATCGCGCGGCAGGTCGTGCTCGACCTCGCGCCGCTGGGTTTCGCGGCCGGATATGAAATGTCCTTCGAGCACGACAGCGAGACGGTCATGGTGACCGGCGACCAGACCTCGCTCGAACGCGCCCTCACCAATCTCGTGCAGAACGCCGTCGACCACGGTCAGCGGCGCGGCACGATCCTGGTTCGGGTCGCGACAGCCGGCCGGATCGAGGTCTGCGACGACGGCGACGGCATTCCGCCCGACGAGCGCGAGCAGATCCTGGAGCCGTTCCGCCGGCTGCATCCGGGCGGACGCGGCGCCGGCCTCGGCCTCGATCTCGTGCAGAGCATCATGCGTCTGCACGGCGGCCGGATCGAGGTCGATCAAGCCTCGTCCGGCGGCGCCTGCATGCGCATGGTGTTCCCGAAGGTTTAACCCGCCTTGCGCAGTTTCAGGGCCTCGTAGAATGAGGTCTCGAAATTGATGTAGCCGACGAAGGATGTCGGATCACCAAACGGCAGAATCTGCGTCGCCCAGAATCCGCCGAAGCCGTTCTGGCGATCGATCCAGTAGAACAGGTTGGCGAGGCCGGCCCAGCCGAGTGCGCCGGCGGGACGGCCGGTCGGAGCCTGCTCGTCATTGATCATGAAGCTGAGCGCCCATGATTTCGACTGGCCGGGGAAGAACTCGGCGTCGTTGGCGAGCGAGGTGATCACGCCGGTGATGGCGGTGACCTTGTTGTTGCCGAGATGATTCTTCTCCGCCATCCGCACGGTTTCGGCTTTCAGGACCCGGCCATGCTCGCCGGCGCCGTCGTTCAGCCACATCCGGATGAAGCGCATGTAGTCGCCGATGGTGCCGTAAAGCCCGTGGCCGCCCATATGGATCTCCGGATTGGCCGGCAGCTCGAAATCCATCGGCGTGAGCGAACCGTCGGCGTTGCGGGCGTGAATGCCGGCGAGGCGGCGGCGCATCGCGTCGGTGAGCTCGAATGCCGTGTCCCGGATTCCGAGCGGCTCGAAGATCCGCGTCTTGAACACCTCGCCGAGCCGGCGGCCGGCGATCGACTCAACGATCTGGCCGCACCAATCCAGATTGGTGCCGTACTCCCATCGCTCGCCGGGATCGAACAGCAGCGGCGTCATCAACGAAGCCTTGGACGCCGTGATCACGCTGGGCTGCCCCTTCTCCTGCGCGAGGCGATTGTAAGTGTGATTGATGAAGTCGTAGCCCAGACCCGCGCTGTGGACCATCAGCATGCGTGTGGTGATGTCGCGCTTCGGTGCACGCAGCCGTGGTTCGCCTTTGTCGTCAAAACCCTCGATGACTTGGAGCTTGCCGAGGTCGGGCGCGTAGATCTTGGCCGGCGCGTCGAGATCGAGCTTACCCTCCTCGACGAGTTGCAGGACCGCCGTCCCGGTGATCGCCTTGGTGGTCGAGAAGATGGCGAACACGCTGTCAGTGGTCATGTCCGCTGCCTGATCGAGGCGGCGCTTGCCGGCGGCGCCTTCGTAGATGTTGCGATGGCGGTCGGTCACCATGGCAACGACGCCGGGAACGCGCGGGTTGGATGTCACGACGCCGTCGAGAATCGCATCTGCTGCCGCGCCAAAATTCATGCTCATTGTATTCCTCCCATAATGTTTGTGATGTTGACCTGTAGCCCGGATGGAGCGAAGCGAAATCCGGGGCTGATGCAGCCGGTGTCACTGGCCCCGGATTGCGCTTCGCTCCATCCGGGCTACGAAGTCCAGTTGCGATCAGGCGCTATTGCGTGGCAAAGCCCTGATAGCCGCTCGCGGCGACCTCGTCGCATTTCTGGCGGTAGGTGCCGACACCGCCGCAATAGGACAGCACCCGGCGCGGCTTGCCCTCGACATTCGAGCCGAGGTACCAGGAGTTGGTCTTGGCGATCAGCGTGGCGTTGGCGGTCTCGTCGTGATGCGTCACCCACTGATCCTCGGCGTCCCTGGTCGGCTCGATGACGTTGAGGTTCTTGCCGCGCAGATATTTGATGCAATCGGCGATCCACTCGACCTGCTGCTGCAGGCAGGTGGTCATGTTGCACAGCGCGGCCGAGGGCGCGAGCGGCACCGCTGTCGTGAACAGGTTCGGATAGCCATGGACCTGCAGGCCCATCGTGGTGCGGATGTCCCTGCCCCAATCGTCCTTCAGCGATCGCCCCTCGCGGCCGCGGATGTCGATCCGCGTCAACGCCCCCGTTCCGGCGTCGAAGCCGGTGGCCAGGATGATGACGTCGAACGCGTGCACCGTGCCGTCGGCGGTCTGGATGCCCTCCGGCGTGATGCGGGCGATCGGATTGTTCTTGACGCTAACGATCTCGACATTGGGCCGGTGGAAGGCCTCGAGGAAATTGCTCTCCAGCGGCACCCGGTGCGTGCCGAAGCCATAATCGGACGGAATCAGCTGCTCGCACAGCTTGGGGTCCTTGATCCGCTCGCGCATCTTTTCGCGCACGAACTCGGTGATCTCGGCGTTGATGGCTTCGTCGAAGAACAGTTCGGCGAAGGACGAAACCCACAGTTTGAGCGATCCGTCATTCCAGCAGTCCTCGATCACCTGACGGCGCTGCTGCGGCGTCAGGTCAGCCCAGGCGTGCTCGAAGTCGAATTCGAATCCGGTGAACGTCTTCGGCAGCCGTTCGGTCAAGAACTTGAATTTCGACTTGTAGGCCTCGGCATCCGCCGCATCCCATTTCGGGTTCTTCATCGGAATGATGTATTGCGGGGTGCGGATGAAGACCTTGAGATGGCCGACCTCGCCGGCAATCGACTGGATCACCTGGATTCCGGTCGCGCCGTTGCCGACCACGCCGACGCGCTTTCCCGCAAGCTCGATCGGCCCCTTGGGCCAGCGCGCGGTGTGGAACAGCTCGCCCTTGAAGGTCTCCTGTCCGGGGAAGGACACATGCGGCGCCGACAGCATGCCGCAGCAGGTGACCAGGAATTGCGCGTCGATCACATCGCCCTGATCCGTCGTCACTAGCCAGCGTTGCGTCGTCTCGTTGAAGTGCGCGCTCTTCACCGTGGTGCCGAACTGGATGTCCTTCCTGAGGTCGAGTCGGTCGGCGACGTAGTTCAGCCAACGCTCGATCTCCGGCTGGCCCGGGAACCGCTCGCTCCAGCTCCAGCCTTTGTAGAGTTCTTCGGAGAACAGGTACTGATAGGTGTGGCCTTCGGAATCGAAGCGTGCGCCGGGGTAGCGGTTCCAGTACCAGGTGCCGCCGACGCTTGATCCGGCATCGATCGCCTTCACGTTCAGCCCCTGCTCACGCAGGCGGAACAATTGATAGAGGCCGGCGACGCCGGCGCCGACGACCACGGCGTCGAGCTTGGTCATTGCACGCGCACCATTGCTTCCATTCGACCTTGTGACGGTCTCGGTCATCGTTTCCTCCTGTTGTCTTGCTTCGCACGCGCTCATACCCACCGTGTCGCCGGGTGATGGTGCGTTGCGTCAATTGGATCTCGGCCGCTGTCGCCGGGACGCAGAGCAGGCTACGGGCCGTGCGACCGAGCGGCTTGGATGAAACCGACAATCTCTGGAACGCGGCCGTGCAATCGAGCCATCGGCCGTTGGTCGCCTTGGCAAACGGCGAAAGCGGCCTATCCTGCGCGCAAACGTCCAGCCAAGAAGAAGCGCTCAACCGCGCCACGGATCCATGGAGGAGGCTCGCGCGATGGGCCAATTGATCACGGTCGAGGAGCTGCCGCGCTATGCGCCCGGTGAGCTGAAGCTGGACAGCGCCTCAGTCGGGAGGAGCGACTTCCGGCTGCGGATATTCCGCTATGAGCCATCGGATATCTGGGTCCCACCGTCGGAAAACTTCCTGCTCGTGCTCTATCGCGACGGCGTGACGTCGATGAACCGCCGCGTCACCGGCGCCTGGAAGCAAGATCACGTCGGTCGTGGCGTCACGTCGTTGCTGACCCGCGCCGAGCCATCGAGCTGGCACTGGAAGAACGACATCGAGGTCACCCATTTCTATATTGCCCCTTCCCTCATGATGAAGACCGCGAGCGACGCCTTCGACCGCGACGCCGAGGCGATCGAACTGCACGACCTGCTCAAGGCCGAAGACCCGATGCTGACCTGGATCAACGACCAGATGGTCCAGGAGGTTGCCGCAGGCGGTCCAGGTGGACGCCTCTGCTACGACGCGCTGGCGCTGCAGGCGAGCGTGCACATCCTGCGGAAATATGCGGCGATCGAATTCAAGATGCCGTGCGCGCAAGGACGCTTTCGCCCGGCGCACGCCCGGCTGATCGAGGACTATATCGAGCAGAACATCTTCCGGAACATCACGCTGGAAGAGCTGGCGAACATCTGCAATTGCACGCCGATCCAGTTCGCCCGCAAGTTCCGCGTGCATTACGGCACGCGGCCGCATGCCTATGTCCTGCGGCGCAAGGTGGAGCACGCGTGCCAGCATCTGCGCAAGGACCGCGTTGCCTTGAAGGAGATCGCGCTGCTGAGCGGCTTTGCCGACCAGAGCCACCTCAATCGCGTCTTCCGCCAGCACATGAACGTCACGCCGGCGGAATACCGCCGGCAAGTCTGCAAACATTCCGCACAAGCGTGAGACCGTGACGCCGGCAGGCCCGCGGCCGGCTCACACCGGCGGCGGGTTCAGCCGCGCAAAGCCGTCCTGGATTCGGTAAGGGTAGTAGGGATAAGCCGGCATCACCGCGCTCGCTCGGTCGAGACGCGCGATCTGGTCCGCCGAGAGCGACCATCCGACCGCGCCGAGATTGTCGCGAAGCTGCGTCTCGTCGCGCGCGCCGATGATGACCGAGGACACGCTGGGACGCGCCAGCAGCCAGGCAATCGCAACCTGCGGCACGCTGCGGCCGGTCTCGGTGGCGACGACGTCCAGCGCGTCGACGACCGCGTAAAGCTTCTCGTCGTCAACCGGCGGCCCGAACTGCGCGGTCTCGTGCAGGCGGCTGTTCGCCGGCAAGGGCTGCCCGCGCCTGATCTTGCCGGTGAGCCTGCCCCAGCCGAGCGGGCTCCAGACCAGCGCGCCGACGCCCTGATCGAGCGCGAGCGGCATCAGCTCGGATTCATAATCGCGGCCGATCAGCGAATAGTAGACCTGGTGCGCGACGTAGCGTGGCCAGCCGTGCCGCTCGGCAACGGCGAGCGATTTCATCAAATGCCAGCCGGAGAAATTCGAGGCGCCGACATAGCGCAGCTTGCCGGCGCGCACCAGCGCATCGAGGGTCGACAGCACCTCGTCGATCGGCGTGAAGGCGTCGAAAGCGTGCAGTTGCAGGAGATCGATATAGTCGGTGTTGAGCCGCTTCAGCGCCGCGTCGACCGAAGCGACGAGGCGATATCGCGACGTGCCGGCATCGAGCGGGCCGTCACCCATCGGCAGGCCGGTCTTGGTCGAGATCAAGACCTTGTCGCGGCGGCCCTTGAGCGCGGCGCCGAGGATCTCCTCCGATGCGCCGTTCGAATAGACATCGGCGGTGTCGAATAAATTGACGCCGGCCTCGAGGCAGATGTCGATCAGCCGCCGCGCCTCGCTGGCGTCGCTGCGGCCCCAGGCCGAGAACAACGGTCCCTGGCCGCCGAAGGTGCCGGTGCCGAAGCTGAGCACCGGGACCTTCAGGCCGGACGCACCGAGATTGCGATATTCCATGGTCATACTCCTTTGATCCAGTTCATTCGGCCGGGCACTGCGTGGCGAGGACGACCGGCCGGTCGAGGCGCAGGCTCCACAGCGCGAGCAGCAGCCCGACCGCGGTGATGACGGCGGCGACCAGCGGCAGCGCGCCGAGGCCGAAGCCACGATCGATGGTGACGCCGCCGGCCCAGGCGCCGAGCGCATTGCCGAGATTGAAGGCCGCGATGTTCAGGCTGGACGCCAGCGTCCGCCCTTCCACGCCGGCGGCTTCGAGCACGCGAAGCTGCAGCGGCGCGACGGTTGCGAACGCGGCGATGCCGAGCACGAACAACAGGGCGACCGCCAACGCCTTGATCGAGATCACCGCCGCCAGCGCGACGAGGACGGCCGCGAGGCCACCGAGCGACACCAGCAACGCACGCGCGAGCCCCTTGTCCGCGAGCCGTCCGCCCGCGACATTGCCGATCGCAAGGCCAGCGCCGAACACCAAGAGGATCGACGACACCGCGGCGTCGGAAAATCCGGTGAGCCGGGTCAGGATCGGCTGCACATAGGTGAAGACCGCGAACAGCCCGCCGAAGCCGAACACCGTCATGGCAAGCCCGAGCAGGACCTGCGGGCGGCCGAGCACGGCGAGTTCGTCGCGCAGCGGCACGGGCTTGTCGTTGGCACCGACATGGCCGGGGACCAGCACGGCCAGGACGATGAACGCGATCACGCCGATCACCGCCACCGCCCAGAACGCCGCGCGCCAGCCCAGCATCAGTCCGAACCAGGCGCCGAAGGGCACACCGAGCAAGGTCGCGACCGTCAGACCGATGAACATCGTCGCGATCGCCGACGCGCGCTTGTCCTCGGGCACGAGGCTGGTTGCGACCACCGAGCCGACGCCGAAGAAGGTGCCGTGCGCCAATGACGTGAGAATGCGTGCCGCCATCAGCAATTCGTAGTTCGGCGCCAGCGCGCAGGCCGCGTTGCCGAGCGTGAAGATCGCCATCAGCGCCAGCAGCACCGCCTTGCGCGGCATCCGCCGCGTGCCGAGCGTCAGGATGGGCGCGCCGACGAACACGCCGAGCGCATAGCCGGAGATCAGCAGCCCCGCCGCAGAGACCGATACCTGCATGTCGGCGGCGACCTGCAGCAACAGCCCCATGATGAGGAATTCGGTGGTGCCGATGCCAAAGGCACCGGCGGTCAAGGCAAGGACTGCGAGAGGCATGTGTCGCTCCGGAGGGTGAGGATTCCGCAATGCGAGATAGCGGTCCGGGCGAGGAAGGATTAGAATGGCCGCAATCCAATCATTTGTGATTTGAATTCAACATGTCCCGAACAGACACCAACCGCTCCGGCGAGATGGACGTGTTCGTCCGCGTCGTCGATCTCGGCGGCTTCACGGCGGCCGCGAACAGCCTGCGCCAGACGCCGTCCGGCGTCAGCAAGCTGGTTTCCCGGCTCGAGACGCGGCTCGGCACGCGGCTGGTCAACCGCACCACACGCAAGCTGCAACTGACCGAGGAGGGCCAGGCCTTCTATCAGCGCGCCCAGCGCATCCTGGCCGATATCGATGAGGCCGAACGCGAGGCCGCCTCATGCGTGCCGCGCGGCCATCTCACCGTCAACAGCAACATCCCGTTTGGCATGCTGCATGTGATGCCGCTGCTGCCGCGCTTCATGCGCGAACATCCCGACATCACCCTCGACATCGTGCTGACCGACACACTGGTCGATCTGATGCAGGCGCGCGCCGACGTCGCCATCCGCGTCGGCCCGCTCGGCGCCTCGCGGCTGATCGCGCGCAAGCTCGGCACCAGCCGCATGGTGGTGGTCGCCGCGCCCTCCTATCTCGCGCGCTTCGGCACGCCGAAGACCCCGGCGGACCTCGCCGCCCATCGCGGCATCGGCTGGACCTTTCCGCGCAGCATCCGCGGCTGGCCGTTCCGCCGCGCTGAAAGAATCGAGGAGGCGCTGCCGCCACCGGTCGCCCGCGTCAGCGACGGCGAAGCCGCGCGCCAGCTCACGCTCGGCGGCATCGGACTCGGACGGCTGGCACTGTTTCACATTGGCCCCGACATCGAGGCCGGGCGCCTCGTGCCGGTGCTGCAAAACCTCAATCCCGGCGATCGCGAGGACATCCACGCGGTCTATGTCGGCCACGCCGGTCCGCTGCCGGCGCGGGTCCGGGCGTTCATCGATTTTCTTGCAAGCAATGTCCGCATCGGCGATCCGGCACTGCGGCGCGACGCGGATGGGAAATGGAAAGTCGTAAGTGACAAGTGAGCATTTGATGACGAACGAAACCTCGGTCTTGCAGACTGTTACCGAGTCGATCCGCATTGCCGCGCAGCCAAAGCAGGTGTGGGACGCGATCACGGACCCCAAAGCGGGCGAGACATGGCGCAACGCGCATTTCAACACCGATTGGCAGATCGGCGCACCGATCGAGATCGAGGCCGAGATCGGCGCGAAGCGCTATCGCGACAAGGGCCGCGTCCTCCACGTCGAGCCGCCGTCACGGCTCGAATATTCCTATTGGTCGCAGGTCTCCGGCCTGCCGGATATTCCGCAATCCTATGCAACGATCACGATGACGCTCGCAGCTAGCGGCGGCGAGACGCTGCTGACCGTCACCCAGCAAGTGCCGCCGTCGCCAATTCGGCGCGGCCCGGGGTGGGAAATCGGCGCCGATTCCGGCGCGAAGCATGTCGCGTTCTACTGGCGCATGGCGCTGCCGCGCCTGAAGCAGGCCGTCGAGCAAGGACGCACCGCGCAATAGCGCGGGGTCTAGACCCGCTTCAGCAAAAAGAGCTGCGTGACATAAGGAAACACCACCTCGTCGGAATCACCGAGACCGGCCTCACGCAGGATGGCGTCGGTCTTGTCGCGAAGGACCGCCTTCTCCGCATCAGGGAGATTGGCGACATAGCTCGTCGACACGACGCGCTCATAGACACCTTGGCGCGCCATCCGATGCGGATGGTCCTGCACGATTTCCTTCTCGAGCACGAAGCGAGGGTCTTTCAATATCCAGCGCCAGCGCCCTGTCCGCTGCCGGGGCGTATCTCCGGCGTAGCCTTCAATCATGACCGACAAGGCGTCGACCCACGGCGCGCGGTCATCCCTGTTGTTCCAGACCAACGCCAGCGTACCGCCGGGACGCAACAGTCGTGCGATCTCGGCGACGGACGGCTCGTTGTCGAACCAGTGGAACGCCTGCGCGCAGGTCACGAGATCGACGCTGCCGGTTTCGAGGCCGATCGCATCGGCGCGGGTGTTGATCACCTCGATCCCGGCTTCGTTCGCGAGTTTCGCCGACATCTCGGCGACCGGCTCGATCGCGACCAGACGCGCCGTCTCGGACAAATGCGGCAGCAGCAGGCGGGTGAACTTGCCGGTTCCGGCGCCGAGATCGACGACACAGCGCGCGGCCTGCAGCGGCAGCGCGGCGACGATCTCCGCCGGATAGCTGGGACGGCCCGCCTCGTAGGCGGCGACCGCGACACGATAATTCCTGGCCGTAGGGTTCAGTGTCATGTGTGCTTCTCCTGCGAGCCGGGCATCTGCGATGAGATCTGCGGAACGGTATAAAGCAGCGCCGGCGCAGAACTGGAAGAGCGCATCGAGTCAAGATTCGCTGAGCACCCGTCACCTCTGCGTCAGTGCCACGCGCCTGGCGTTGCTCCTTGTTGAACAAAGTGCACGCAGTTTGAGTGATTTTGCTGCGCCAGGAATCGATAGCGCAACTTTGCACGCTTGTGTTGCACCAACGTCGCAGTTCCCGGTTGCAAGTTACGGTTGATTGAACCACAGTTCTTGAGAGCGGACGCGGTCTGTTGCGCTTGCGCAGGACAAGCCCGGTGCCTCTTCCGCACTGGTGCAGCCATGCAGCGATCCAGGGCCGTCTTTGTCACGGGTATCGTCTACGCCTTGATCGGTTTGGTCCTCGCGGGCGGCGGCATCTGGCTCGCCGCGCTGGGTGGATCCATCTTCTACATTGTCATCGGCGTCGGCATTCTCGCCACGGCTGCGCTCTTGCTGGCGCAGCGCCATCAGGCGCTCTGGCTGTTTGCGATCGTGCTGGTCGGCACGCTGGCATGGGCCGTCTATGAGGTGAAATTCGACTGGTGGCCGCTCGCAGCGCGCGGCGACATCATCTTCCCGATGGCACTCTGGCTGCTGACGCCCGTGATCGTTCGCGGCCTCTCGCGCAACGAGCCGGGGTCCTACGCGCGCGCGACGGCGCCGCTCTGGGTCGGCGTCGTCGCGGCAGCAGTCGTCCTCATCGCCGGGCTGCTGTCGAGCTATCAGGACATCAACGGCACCATTGCCGACGCCGGGCCTGTCGTGCCGCAGAGCGAAGCCGACCCGCAACCCGATGGCGATTGGCGCGCCTATGGCCGCACGCAATTCGGCCAGCGCTATTCGCCGCTGAAGCAGATCACATCAGACAATGTCGGCAACCTCAAGGTCGCCTGGACCTTCCGCACCGGCGACGTGAAGACGCCAGAGGATTCTGGCGAGACCACCTTCGAGGTCACCCCGATCAAGGTGCGCGACACGCTCTATCTCTGCTCGCAGCACCAGGTGCTGTTCGCGCTCGACGCCAGGACCGGCACCGAGCGCTGGCGCTACGACCCCAAGCTCGTGCACAACAAGACGTTCCAGCACATGACTTGCCGCGGGGTCTCCTATCACGAGACCGCACAGGGCGCCGTCGACTCTGGCGGCAATCCGGCGCCGGCCGAATGCCCGCGCCGGATCTTCCTGCCGGTCAATGATGGCCGCATGATCGCGCTCGATGCCGACAGCGGCAAGCTTTGCGACGGCTTTGCCGATCACGGCACCCTCGACCTGCAGCAAGGGATGGGGATCAAGACCGCAGGGTTCTTCGAGCCGACGTCTCCGCCGGTTGTCAGTGACAGGATCCTGGTCGTCGCCGCTGCGGTGATCGACAATTACGCGGTCGAAGTGCCTTCGGGCGTGATCCGCGGCTTCGATGTCTACACCGGCAAGCTGGTCTGGGCCTGGGACTCCGCCGCTGCCGACGAGAACGCGCTGCCGTCGCCGACGCGTCATTACACCAACGGGTCACCGAATTCCTGGATCACGGCCTCGTTCGATCCGAAATTAAATCTGGTCTACATCCCGACCGGCAACAACGGACCTGACATCTGGGGCGGCAATCGCGATGCGCTGGTCGAGCGCTATTCCAGCTCGATCGTCGCGCTGGATGTCAACACCGGCAAGCGCGCCTGGTCGTACCAGACCGTGCATCACGATCTCTGGGACATGGACATTCCCTCGCAACCGAGCCTGGTCG
This sequence comes from Bradyrhizobium sp. B097, assembly GCF_038957035.1. Classification (NCBI taxonomy): domain Bacteria; kingdom Pseudomonadati; phylum Pseudomonadota; class Alphaproteobacteria; order Hyphomicrobiales; family Nitrobacteraceae; genus Bradyrhizobium; species Bradyrhizobium sp. B097. The sequence continues at coordinate 270,765 of NZ_CP152412.1, read as the reverse complement.
ATGTGACGACGGCCAAGGGCGTCGTTCCCGCGATCATCCAGCCGACCAAGGTCGGCAACATCTTCGTGCTCGACCGCAGGACCGGCGAGTTGATCGTGCCGGCGCCGGAACGTCCGGTGCCGCAGGGCCCCGCGCCCGGCGACCGCACCGCGCCGACCCAGCCGTTCTCCGAGCTGACATTCCGGCCCGAGGCGAAGCTGACCGGCGCCGACATGTGGGGCGGCACGATCTTCGACCAGCTGCTGTGCCGGATCATGTTCCACCGGCTGCGCTACGAGGGCACGTTCACGCCGCCGTCGTTGCAGGGCACGCTGGTCTTCCCGGGCAATCTCGGGATGTTCGAATGGGGCGGCATCGCGGTCGATCCTGTGCGGCAGATCGCCATTGCCAATCCGATGTCGCTACCGTTCGCCTCAAGGCTAATTCCGCGCGGCCCGCAAAATCCTCCGGCGCCGACGGCCGAGAAGCCGGTCGGCAGCGAGGTCGGGACGCAGCCGATGTACGGCACGCCGTTCGGGGTGGATATCTCGAGCTTCCTCTCGCCGCTCTCCGTGCCGTGCTACCGGCCGCCATGGGGCTCGATGGCCGCCATCGATCTGAAGACGATGAAGATCGTCTGGCAGCATCCCAACGGCACGATCCGGGACACCACGCCCATTCCGCTCCCGTTCAAGATGGGCGTGCCGATGCTGGGCGGGCCGATCACCACCGCCGGCGGCGTCGCGTTCTACACCGGCACCTATGAGTACACGATCCGCGCCTATGACGTGCGCGACGGCAAGGTGCTCTGGGAAGATCGCCTGCCCGCCGGCGCGCAGTCGACGCCGATGAGCTACGAGGCCGGCGGCAAGCAATACGTCGTCACCGCGGCCGGCGGCCACGGCTCGTTCGGCACCAAACGCGGCGACTACGTCATCGCCTATGCGTTGAAGGATTGAACCCGGGAGCGTCGTCATGCTTGCGTCCGGCGACCGAGCGAAGCATCCGACAGCGTTTTGTCTCTGGCTGGGTCTCACGGCGCTGGCGGTCTGCGCAGGCGGTGAGCTCGCACATGCCGCCGATCTGACGGCTCAAGGCGCCGCGGCCAACCCGGCGCCGGCACCGGTCCCCTGGCTGCCCGGCGATTGGGACGGCGCGCGAACCCGGCTGTTGAATGCCGGCATCGATTTTCAGTTCGGCTACACCAGCGAGCTCGCCGGCAATGCAACCGGCGGTCAGCGGCAGCAGGTCGCCTACACCGATCAATGGACCTTCGGCACCACGTTCGATCTTGCGAAGCTGGGTGTCGTGCCCGGCGCCACGATCCAGGTCACGTGGACCGACCGCAACGGCAGCAATCTGGGCGATGACGCGCGCCTCGGCACGCTACAGCAGGTGCAGGAGCTGTTCGGACGCGGGCAGACGCTGCGGCTCACCCAATTCTGGTACGACCAGAAATTCATCGACGGCCTGGTCGACTGGAAGATCGGACGCATCACCTTCGGCGAAGACTTCGCATCATTCGCGTGCGACTTCCAGAACCTGACCTTCTGCGGCGCGCAGCCCGGTAACCTCGTCGGCAACTACATCTACAACTGGCCGGTCAGCCAATGGGCCACGAGACTGAAGTTCAACTTGCAGGGCTTCGGCTACTTTCAGTTCGGCGTCTATGACGCCAATCCCAATTACCTGAAGGTCTCGCAGTCGGCGCTTCCGGTATTCTACTCGGGATCCACCGGCCTGCTCATCCCGGCCGAGCTCGCCTGGCTGCCGAAGTTCGGCGATCTGCATGGCAGCTACAAGTTCGGCGGCTGGTACGACACCTCGACCGCCCCCGATGTGGTCACCGACGTCAACGGCAACCCGGCCGTGCTCAGCGGGCAACCGCTGTTGCAGAGCCGCGGACGTTACGGCGCCTATGTCAGCTTCATTCAGCAGGTGATCCGGCCATCGCAAGCGAGCTCCGCGGGCATGCTCAGCCTGTTCTTCAATGCGACCATGGCCGACCGCCGGACCGCCACCACCGATTATCAGATCGCCGGCGGCCTGACCTATACCGGACCATTCCGGTTGCGACCCGAGGACGATATCGGATTTGCGGTCGGCACCACCCATGTCAACGGCCGCATCGCCTGGTCGGAAGAGTTGCAGAACCTGGCCGGCCTCGGCCCCGTGGCCGTCCAGGGCAATGAATACGTCATGGAACTCTACTACACCTACCGGCCGCTCGCCGGCCTGCAGGTGCGACCGAACGTCCAGTACGTGATCGACCCCGGCGGGACCAGCAGGAACGCAAACGCGTTGGTGTTCGGCCTGAAGACGGTCGCGAATTTCTGACGCCCGAGCGCAACGAGATCCAGCCACGAACGAGGTGTCCTCCCTCTCCCGCTTGCGGGGGAGGGTCGGGGTGGGGGCTCTCTCCGCGAGTCACATCGTGGAGAGAGCCCCCACCCGCCGCGCTACGCGCGGCGACCTCCCCCGCAAGCGGGAGAGGTGAAGCGAGTTTGCCGCTGCACCGACTCAACCTAACTTCATCGTGACCTCCGCGACGTCCGGAAGGGTTGGCAAACGTGGCCAAAGCCGCTAAAGGTCCGGCCCCTTTCACAGACAATCCGAGCATGACATGTCGAGCGCCCCGCGCGCCGTCTCGATTGGCGTCGATTTTGGCACCAGCAACACCGTGGTCGCGCTGTCCGATGGCGACGGCCGCGTCGAGGCTGTTCGATTCGACCATGGCGGCCGTACGCATAACGTCTATGTCTCCGCGCTGTGCTTCTGGGAGGACCGGCCCGGCGCCGGCCTGCATCCGCGCGCCGAGGGCGGCCCGTGGGCGATCGAGCAGTTCCTCGAGGGACGCACGATCCATCGCTTCATCCAGTCGTTCAAGACCTTCGCGGCAAGCTCGGCGTTCAACACCACGCAGATATTCCGGCAACGCTACAAGTTCGAGGATTTGCTCGCGGCGTTCCTGCGCACGCTGACGCGCCATGCCGGCGAGGGCTTCGACCTCGGCGCGCCGACCATCATGGTCGGCCGCCCGGTGAAGTTTGCCGGCGGCAATCCCAATGACGAGCTCGCCATGCAGCGCTACCGGGCCGCATTCGAGCGGCTCGGCGCCGGCCATGCGCGCTATGTCTATGAGCCGGTCGGCGCGGCGTTCTCCTTCGCGCGCAGCCTCGATCACGATGCGACCGTGCTGGTCGCCGATTTCGGCGGCGGCACCAGCGACTTTTCCGTGATGCGCTTCTCGCGCAAGGGCGGTGTGCTGCGCGCCGAGCCGCTGGGACATTCCGGCATCGGCATCGCCGGCGACACCTTCGACTACCGTATCGTCGACCACATCGTGTCGCCGCGGCTCGGCAAGGGCACCAACTACCGCTCGTTCGACAAGGTGCTGCCGATCCCCAATCACTATTATTCGAGCCTCGCGCGCTGGCATCAGCTCGCAATGATGCGAGGCAATGGCGATCTGCGCGAATTGCAGCAGCTCGCGCGCACCGCGATCGATCCGGCGCCGCTGCACGATTTCATCACCATCGTCGACCACGATCTCGGCTTCGCGCTGTACCGCGCCGTATCCGACACCAAGGTCGCGCTGTCGAGCCGCGACCGCGTCGAGTTCCGCTTCGCCCGGCAAGGCATCGATATCGGCGCGACCGTGACGCGCGACGATTTCGAATCCTGGATCGCCGACGACATCGAGCGGCTGGGCGCAACCGTCGACGAAGCACTGGCCAAGTCCGGCATCACCGCGCGCGACGTGGAAAAGGTGTTTTTGACCGGCGGCACCTCGTTCGTGCCGGCCGTGCAGCGCCTGTTCGCCGAGCGCTTCGGCGAAGCGCGGCTGACCTCGGCGGACCAGTTCGAATCAATCGCCTACGGTCTCGCCTTGATCGGCCACACGCCGGATCCCGACCGTTGGACCTTCGCGGAAGCGGCGTGACGGTTCGCGTCGCGCCTTGATCCCGGCCCAATACGCGGCTACATCAGTTCAATCATCAATTCGAGAGGATGCCGACAGCCATGGATTTCATCCGGACCGCAACGCCCATCAGCCTTGCCCACCGGGATATCCATTGCCATGCCTGCATCGATCACGCTCTCCCATGTGACCCTGTCCGCGCCTGACGGCCGGGTTCTTCTCTCCAATATCGATCTGAACTTCGGACCCGAACGGACCGGCCTTGTCGGCAGGAACGGCGTCGGGAAGACGACGCTGCTCGGCCTGATCGCGGGCACGCGCGCGCCGCAATCCGGCACGGTCGCTGTTCAGGGACGTGTCGCGATGCTGCATCAGTCAGTTCAGGTGACGCCGGACGAAGGCGTCGTCGATCTGTTCGGCGCGCGCGGTGCGCTCGCCGCGTTGCGCCGCGCCGAACAGGGCCTTGCGAGCACGGAAGAGCTTGCGGATATCGACTGGACGCTCGATACGCGCATCGCGTCGGCGCTCGCGCGTGTCGGACTGAACGACGTGCTCGACGCCCCGCTGGCGACGCTGTCGGGCGGACAGGCCACCAGGGCGCGCCTCGCCGCACTGACCTTCGCGCAGCCGGACTTTCTGCTGCTGGATGAGCCCACCAACAATCTCGACCGCGCCGGACGCCAGACGGTGATCGACCTGCTCGCCGACTGGCGGCATGGCGCCATCATCGTCAGCCATGACCGCGAGCTGCTCGAGACCATGAATGCGATCGTCGAACTGACCTCGCTGGAAGCCCGGCGCTACGGCGGCAATTGGAGCCAGTACCGTGCCCGCAAGGCGATCGAGCTGTCGGCGGCACGACACGATCTGGCCGATGCCGAGAAGCGCGTCGCCGAGATCGACCGCAAGGCAAGGGAAACGTCCGAACGGCAAGCGCGCAAGGATGGCGCCGGTGCGAGGAAACGCGCCAAGGGCGATCTGCCGCGCATCGCCGCCGGGCTGCGCAAGGATCGCAGCGAGGACACCGGCGGCGAGAACGCCCGCCTCGCCGAGCGGCGGCGGACGCAGGCGCTCGAATTGGCCACCGCGGCGCGCCAGCGTATCGAGGTGCTGCAACCGTTCTCGGTACAACTGCCGTCGACGCAGCTGCCGGCGAACCGGATGGTGCTGCGGATCGAAGCCGCCGATGCCGGCTACACGGCTGAAACGCCGATCCTGCGGGATCTCACCTTCTCCATGGCAGGTCCGGAGCGTGTCGCGATCACAGGCCCCAACGGCGCCGGCAAGACGACGCTGCTCAAGCTCGTCAGCGGCGATCTGACCGCGGCGCGCGGCGCCGTCGAGGTGATGACCCGCTTTGCGATGTTCGATCAGGCGGTCAGCCTGCTCAATGCGTCCGTCTCGATCCTGGACAATTTCCGACGCATCAATCCGGATGCGAGCGAGAACGCCTGTCGCGCCGCGCTGGCGCGTTTCATGTTTCGCGCCGATGCAGCCCTGCAGACCGTCTCCAGCCTCAGCGGCGGCCAGTTGCTGCGCGCCGGCCTCGCCTGCGTTCTCGGTGGCGTGAGGCCGCCACCGCTCCTGATCCTCGACGAGCCGACCAACCATCTCGACATCGAATCCATGGAAGCGGTCGAGGCCGGACTGCGCGCCTATGACGGCGCGCTGCTGGTGGTCAGCCACGATGAGACCTTCCTCGAAGCCATCGCGATCACCCGCAGATTCGAGCTCGACGCCTATACCCGGTGACGATGGATGGGATTGTCGGGGTCATCCCTTGGCAGACGTCGATCGCGCCCAGCGGCCGCGGCTTCCACCAAAATATCAAAAACAACCCCATGCAAAGTAGCCAGAGGCCACCGCTTCAGCCTGCGGAGGCCGTTCGATCCGGCGTCCAGGATATCAATCGCGCGGAGGCGCTTCTGGTGCCTGTCGAGAACGTGGAACAGAACTGGGATAGGCTTATGGATGCGGAAGCGCCGATCAAGGGAGGTTCACGCCTTCGCCAGGGCCACCCGCGGCAGAGAGCTGGATTTCGTCGCCGTGTCGGCATGGAGCACCGTGAGTTCGCCAGGATCGAAGTCGGCGAAGGCCTCTCGCGCAAAGCGCAAGAATGCCGCCACGCGCGGAATGCCGATGCTGCCGCGACGGTACAACAGGTGGATGCCGAAGCTCGGTGGGCAAGACCATCCCGGCAGTAGTCGAGTGAGACGGCCCGACGTCAGGATGGCCGGATCGAAGCAGGCCATGTAGATGACGCCAACGCCAGCACAGGCCGCGACGATCAAGCCTTCGCGATCCGGTGTGACGAACGAAGGACGCACCCGTATCGTCTCAAGCCTCCCCTTGCGCTCGAATTTCCAATGGTCGAAGGGACCAGTCGACCAAGCTGGGCGAAACAGCAGGCAGCGATGGTTGACGAGATCGGCAGGGTGCACCGGCGCACCAAAACGACGTACGTAGTCCGGCGAGGCATACGCTGCCGGCTTGCCTTGACCTAGCCGTTGCGCCACGAGCCGCGACGGAGGAGGTTCGCCAACGTACAGCAGAACGTCGAGGTTCTCAGACTGCATGTCGCGAGGGTCCTGCGTCAGACGCGTTTCGACGAGCAACTCGGGGTGCCGATCATTCAGACTGGCCAGCCTCGGCATCAGGACATAGCGGCTGAGCGGCGCCTGCACGCCCACTCGCACGATACCGCTGACCCGCCCATGCCTGTTCGTGAAGCCATCGGTTAGTTCGGCAATGCGTGCAACGATGTCCACAGCCCTGCGATAGACGTCGGCCCCTTCCTGAGTGAGCTTGAGCTGGCGCGTCGTCCGGTTGAATAAAGGGACCTTGAGCTCGCGTTCCAGTTCAGCAATGCCGCGGCTGACCGCCGACGGCGTCAAGTCCATGATCCGCGCCGCCGCAGCGAAGCTGCCGCTGTCGGCCGCGCTAATTAGCATTTCAAGGCGATGACCGCGATTCAAGACGAAATCCCTCGTGCCGGGTGCTCTTCCTATTCGTGATATTAACTCACGACTGAAATTCGGCCAAGCTGCTCGACGCGGCCGGCCTCCGTGCCTACGCTGCGTCCAGAATTTGCTTGTCGGGGAAGCGTGATGAGGAAGCCTGCGTTTGCTGCGATCGCCGCATTGGTCGGCACGATGGTGACGTCGGCCAGCTTTGCTCAGACCACTGCAATGTGTGCGGGCCTGGCCGGCGCAGCGTCTTGGGCGGAAGACCGCGAAGCGGTGACGGCTGCACCGAAGAATCACAGGGTGATCTACGAAACGGCAGACCTGCGCGTGCTGGAGGTGACTGTTCTTCCGGGCGAGTGCGAAGCCTCGCATCATCATCGCTGGCCCAGTGTAATGGTGGTGGATTCGCGTCCTCCCTACGTCAACTACGACAAGGATGGCAAAGTATTCCAGTCGGTCGTGCAGGGGCAGCAATCAGTCGAACTCCCGCTGATGGTCCGGCTGCCGGCTCAAGCCGAGCACGCGATCGAGAACACCGGCAACAAGCCCTTTCACGCCATCCGCATCGAATACAAGCGGCTTTGCGAGCAGTGATGCGTGCCTGGCTCTCGCGGACTTATTCTGCGGGCGTAGAGCTCGTAACCGCTTGAGGCTGCCGCGAAGCGTCGGGCGAAAAGTATTCCGGCCGTCTGCTATCGAGAGCATTTCCACGCTGATTGTGCCAGGAACCTCTGCGAGAGACCTCACATGACCGAAGCCAGAGCAAATTCTCACCCCTGCCCGCGCAAAGTGTCGCGTGCCGTGCTCGGATACGTGCTGTTCGCCACAGCGTTCCTCGCTGTTGGCTTGTACATACTTTTCATTTCCGGCCCCGCGATGCATGCAGCGACGAGAGAGCGCCTTGCGCAGACCATCGCGGAGGAGGATCGCAGCTTCTGCGAGCAATTCGCTGCACAGTCCGGAACAGCGGGGTTCGCCGCGTGCCGCCGAGAACTGGCAATGGTTCGGCAACGTCAGGCCGAGCGCGACAACGCCGCAGCTCTAGGTCTTTAAGGGTTCATCTCAAAATCAGGGCTGATCCGACACGGGAGAGGGATGTGATCAAGCAATCTGCGATAGCGCTTGCTTTTCTTGCGGCAATTGTCGGGTCGGCCGCGGCCCAAGTGGCGCGCCTGGAGGTCTACCCCATTGCGTCGGTAACGCTCGCTGATTCCGAATTCCTGGCGGGGCGCAGCAACGGCCAATCGGTGACGATCGCGGGCGAGCTGCGGATCCCGAAGGCAGGCGCTGACAGGTTGCCCGCCGTTATTCTGCTCCATGGCGCGGGAGGTATGGGCGGCGTGGGAGGCTCGATCGACGAGTGGTCGAGAGCCCTCAACCAACTCGGTATCGCGACATTTGCCATCGACAGCTTTTCGGCACGGGGAATCGTTTCAACCGTAGCCGATCAGGCGCGGCTTGGTCGTCTGAACATGGTTGCCGATGCCTATCGGGCCCTCGACCTGTTGGCCAAGCATCCGCGAATCGACCCGAATCGCATAGCGGTGATGGGCTTCTCCAGGGGTGGACAATCGGCATTGTACTCGGCCATGAACCGACTGTATGGGACGCTGGGTCCGGCCAACAACCTGCGCTTCGCGGCGCACATCGCCTTCTATCCCGATTGCACGACGACGTACCGGGGTGACACCGACGTCAGCGACAAGCCTATCCGCATCCTCCATGGCAGCTCGGACAACTACAATCCCGTGGCACCCTGCCGCGCCTATGTTGAGCGACTGACCGGCGCGCACAAGGACGTCAAGCTGATCGAGTTTCCCGATGCCTATCACGTCTTCGACGCCCCGTCTCTCCGGACCCCGCTGACGTTGAAGGGAGCCGCGACGACGCGGCGTTGCCGGCTTGTAGAAGCGGACGATCATCAGATCGTCAACCACGCGACGCAGAAGCCCTTTAGCTACGCCGATGCCTGCGTCGAAAAGGATCCGACGGTCGCCTACAACGAAGCTGCGAGCAATCAGGCTCACCTATTCGTTCGAGATTTCCTGACGGAGGTTTTCCAGCTTCAGCCGTAGGAGCCCGCCGAAAGGCAATCGCCGCGATCCGATCTGCTTCAGCCCGAATCTTTACCGCGCTCGCGATCAGGTTGAACGGTCCTTCAACGGGATCAAACAGTACCGTCGAGTGGCGACACGCTACGATAGGTTAAGTCAGTCAATCCCTGTCGATGCAAAAGCAATTTTTCGCTCCGACGATCGGGAACCCACGATCCGAGCCACTAGATTAGGGTGCATACTCATATCAAGCCCGCCAGAAGGGTTTCGTGACTTCCAGAGCGATGTCGCTCCAGGAAAGGCCGACATCATGCAAGTCGCGGTCTGTCCATTGCGCCAATTCGCGGCGCTGCCGAACCCGGTCGCGCCAAGTGCGCAGGGTGTCGCTGACCTGATTCACAAGACCCCAATCATGATGATTTGTCATCGACGCCCTGGTCTTCGGTCTCCGGGCACCACACGGACTCGACCTGCACCTCCCCATCATCGCCCCTCCTTTGCCCGGCCCTGCACGATTGCGACCGCACCTGCGAGCAACACAGCGGCCGATATCACGAGCGAGGCATGCGCGCCTGCCATGAACGCGTTGTCCCCTCCGACCAGCGAACCGAACAGGGCAACGCCAAGCACGCTGCCGGTCTGCCGCGTCGCGTTCAGTACACCCGCGGCGATGCCGGATCGCGATTTCTCGACACTGCCGAGCAGCGTCGAAGTCAAGGACGGCACGAGCAGGCCGAGCCCGCCGCCGAGGATGATGAGCTGAGCGCCGATCACCCGGTAGCTGGTGCCTGAGGCCATAGGCAGCAGCGCAACGCAGCCCGCGGCGGCGATCACACAAGCCAACGCAATGGTTTGCGGCGCGCCAAGGCGCTCGCTGACCGACGCGGCGATCAGGTTGGCGGGGAGCACCATGGCCATCATGGGTACGAAGGCGAGGCCCGTTGCGAACGGCGACCAGCCATTGACGTTCTGGAAGTAGAGACTGAGCACGAAGATCAGGCCGTAGAAGGCGATGTTGAAGAGAAGCCCGACCAGAGCGGTCAGCGCGAACATGCGATGGCGGAACAGCGACAGCGGCAGCATTGGTTGCAGCGCGCGCGCCTCGCGCCATACGAACAGGAGTCCGATTACGGCCGCCCCGGCGAAGCCCGCGATGACGAGCGGATGACTCCAGCCGAGCGCGCCGCCCTCGATCAGGGCACCGGCCAGCGCGCCGAGCGCCGTGATCGCCGCGATCTGTCCCGGCAGATCGATCTCGCGCTGCGCGAGCCGCGGCGTCTCCTCGGCGTAACGCCAGGCGAGCCAGAGGCCGGCGGCGCCAATCGGCAGGTTGACCAGAAAGATCGCGCGCCAGCCGACCAGCGCGATCAGCGCGCCGCCAACGAGCGGCCCCGCAGTTAGTGCGACGCTCGCACCTGCGGCCCAGAAGCCGACCGCGCGGCCGCGCGCCTTCGGATCGGTATAGGCGTGATTGAGCAGCGTCAGCGAGTTCGGCACCAGGATTGCCGCCGCCAGGCCCTGCACGGAGCGAGCAACGATCAGGAACATCGCCGACGGAGCCAATGCGCAGGCGAGCGAAGCCAACGTGAAGATTGCAAAGCCCCCGATGAATATCCGCTTGGCGCCAACGCGATCACCGAGCGCACCGGCGGTCAAGATGAAGGCAGCGAATGCGATGGTATAGGCGGTCACCACCCATTGCAGCTCGGCCACGCTGCCGCCGAGCGAGGTGCTGATGCTGCTCAGCGCGGTATTAACGATGGTGATATCCAGCTGCACGACGCCGAGGCCGAGGCTCGTGGCGGCAAGCGCCAGCGCCGCGGCGAGAGGCGAACGGGATGACGCGCTGTCAGAGCCGGCTTGCTCCGGCTGCCTTGTGTTCAGCGAAGTTGCTTGCATTGATCACACTCGGTTGTCTGTGAGATTTTGATGGCTCAGACCAGCTCGTTTTTCGATTATCATTCGATGCCAATCGAAGACTTGGAGCCGCGAGACGATCTTTCGTCCCGTCGCGGCGATGCCTTTCGCTTGGGCTTGGTGGTGTCCGGACAACCTATGTCCCGCGACTGCATCGGTCTTGCAGAAACACTACGGTCTTGGCCGAAGTATTCGTGCTTGGCACCGCGTCCTCATCGGCGTAGGAGAAAGACATGGACACGGGACCCAAAATCGCCCAAGTCGCGGCACTCATCGGCGATCCGGCGCGCGCCAACATGCTCAGTGCGCTGATGGATGGTCGAACGTTGACCGCCTCGGAGCTCGCCTATGTATCTGGCGTGGCGCCGCAGACAGCGAGTGGCCATCTTGCGAAACTCAGCGACGCCGGATTGCTTGCGCTCGCAAAGCGGGGCCGACGACGATATTTTCGCTTGGCCTCTCCGCACGTCGCGCGCGTGCTGGAAGGTCTCATGGTCGTGGCCCAGGAAGGCCCCGCCCGGCGCGATCTCTGGCGCGGCGGAGAGACGCTCCGACACGCGCGCACGTGCTATGACCACATGGCCGGCCGTATCGCCGTCGCGATCGCCGACTGGCTTGTCCAGCAGTCGTTTATTCTGCTCGACGAGGATGGCGGACAACTGACCGATGCCGGTCGGTCATTCTTCGATGAGTTCGGCGTTGATCTTCGCCTCGCCTCCAAGCGCCGAGTGTTCTGTCGCCCGTGTCTCGACTGGAGCGAGCGCCGGCCGCATCTGGCCGGGGCGCTCGGCGCTGCCATCCTTCATCACGCTCTCGGTCACGATTGGGTTGAGCATGTCCGGGATAGCCGCGCGCTCGTCGTGACGCCTGCTGGTGTTAGAGGACTTGCCACAACGTTCGGCATCGAGGGCGCCCCCTCGAAGGACGGCCGCGAACGGCAGGTTGCATCACTGTCCAGAGGCCGGGTAGCGGTTATCTCGGGTTAAGTCAGCGCCAACGCGTCCAATACCCGGAGGATGTTCAGGTCACGCTTCACGCATCTCCACGCAGCGGCCGATAGCGGTAGACGAGATCATGCGGATCGTCCCTCGGCGCTGACGGATCGAGCTCGCCGCCCAATCGCTTCGCCACCGCGGCGGACATCGCATTGTCAGGCGACATGTAACTGACGAGCGAAGACAGCTTCAGCGTCGCAAAGGCCCAGTCGCGCAAGGCAAGCGCCGCTTCGGTGGCGTAGCCGTATCCCTCGTGTCCGTCATAGAGCAACCAGCCGAGCTCCTGCTCCGGAAACAGCGGTCCGTGGTTGATGCCGACCTGGCCGATGCATTGCTTCGCCGCGACGAGATCAATCATCAGCGCGCCATGGCCGAACAAGCGCCAGCACGCCAGGTCGTGCCAGAACATCCCCCACGCCGAACGGACATCGAACGGACCGCCCATGCCGACGGAGCGCGGCGACGCCAGGAATGCATGATAGGCGGGAAAATCGCCGGCAACCTGCGGACGGAGCGTGAGCCGGTCGGTCGTGATGGTTGGGATGTCATCGGTCATGAGCGGCCATCACGCGCCGCAGGGCGAATAGCGGCCGACCACGCTCTCCGGTCCGAAGTAGCCGGATGGCTATGGAGGGCTGGACAGGGCGAAGGGTGGCGGAGAGGGGAGGATTCAGTTCGAACCATCTCTTCCAAGTCCTAGCAGACTGGAACGATCAACTTCAACGGTCCGGGATAAATTTCGATTAACTGCGGCGATGAGGGGTTCCCGCCCGTCGATCCGCCTCAATGACGCTGAAAGAGCTGCCCGTCGTCCAAATGCGAAGGGTGCGCCGCGGGCAGGTTTATTAAGCAGGTGAAAGCGCCTGAAAGATGTATCAGAAGCCCCTTAAAGCTCGAAACTCCATCTCCAGATTATTCACGGTTAAAAGTAATACTCTTATCAGAAAATATGAAAATACCAATAATACCAATATCTTATATGATATTATTGGGTTCCATAACTTAGCAAACATTGCCAATGAATAAAATTCGGACTTGAAAAAGCGATTATAATTTATAAGTCACGTCCAGCTATTCAGGGAGGGCAAATTGGACGAACTACTGAGAGGAATTCTAGCCACGGTCGCGCGGCAGACGTTTCCGCCGCAGACATTGGCCAAAATCGTTGTTGGCAATAACGGCAGTGCGAAGCATCTGCTTGCATACAATCTGTGCGACGGGGCAACGCCACAGACAGAGATTTGCAAGAAAGCGAAGCTAGACCCCGGCAACTTCAGTCGCTCGCTCACGCGCTGGATCGAGTCTGGCGTCGTAATCCGCATCGGCGGCGAACGCCTTCCGCTTCACGTGTACCCCCTTAACAAGACCGACACCGCTGCGGAAAGGAAATAGCCATGAACGAAGAGGTTTTAGAAAGGCTCGACATCCTCATCAAATTGCAGGCGGCGGCGCTGACCGCTCCGATGGAGTCGTCGAAAGACAAGATTCTGTTTCTGTCCAACGCGGGCTTGGGCCCGACGCTTATCGCCAACATCCTCGGGACCTCGACGAACACGGTGAACGTGACACTGTCGAAGGCGCGGAAGCCAGCAAAAGCCAAATAGTGGGAGGAATAGGAATGACGAACGAGACGCCCGAACTTGTCAATGAAGTGCGTGCGGTGAAGATGCTGCTGATCCTCAACGCGCTCGCCCTCGGCTGCCAGCAGAAACACGTCGCCGCTGCGCTTGGTATCAGCGACGCCACGTTGAGCCGCATGTTCCCGAAAGGCTTTGCGAAGGAAATCGCGAAAGTTTCAGAGCGCCGCGGTGGTGTGGAGATCAGCGCGTGATGACTGACGAACAAGCCGCCGCGATCCTCAAAGAACTGGAATGGCTCCGAAAACTGAAAATGGCGGAGCTGATGGATCGCGGCTATTCGCAGGGCCAACTCGCGCAAATCCTTGGCGTGAGCCAGCCGACCGTGAGCCGCATGCTTCCTAAGGTGACCGGCAAGAAGGTGCGCAATGAGACATAAGACAGCTGTCGTTGACCGGACCGGAAATCATCAGGAAAACCTTGATCATTGGGCAAAGAATCTCGGCACCGCAAAATTGCGTCGCACGCTTTTTAACCTGATCTATGGGCGCGGAACTCGGCCTCGGTCGCGCCGACAGCTTATGGCTCAAGCCGGCATCAAGGACGCAGCCAAGCAACTCGTCCAAAACCAGCTGGAGTACATGTACCGCAAAGACCTTATCGAGCGAATGGAGAATGACGGCTCGGCGAAGGATGGCAGCCGCTATCTCTATCTGAAAGACGAGCACGTGCGCGCGCACAAAGATCGTATCGTCACGCTGGCGGACAACCCAAAGATCAGGAAGGCAATGCCGACGAAGCGGCGTCCCGCAGGCGGGACACAGAGACTGGTGATTCAGCGCACGATCGTTACAAAGCAGGATCTGAAGCGGCGCAAGACCCTCGGCGTGCTGTACCTGATGTCGAATCCCATCAAAAAGCATGCGCTGCGCGTTGACCTCGAGGTCAGTCGTGTCGCCGAGGAGATCCGTGGTTCAAAGTACCGCGACAATATCGAGTTGCACCAATCACCGGCAGCAAACCCTCAGGCCATTATCCGGGGGCTGAACGACCATCGGCCTCGGATCGTTCATTTCTCCGGACATGGCAATACCGGCGGTATTGCCATGGACGCTCGCGATGGCAAAAGGTCAAAGACGCAGTTCGTAAACTTCGATCTGCTCGGCAAGGCTTTGAAGGCAACGGACAGCCCCCCGGAGGTGGTAGTCCTGAACGCTTGTCAAAGCGCAGGCGGCCGCGCCGCACTCCTGAAATCCGCGAAGGCGATCGTGGTGATGCAGGACTCCATCAGCGATAACGCAGCTATTGCATTCGCCGTGAATTTTTACGGAGCTATTGCTAGTGGACAGTCGGTCCAGGCCGCGTTCGATCAGGGGTGCGTCGCGATCGAGGTCGTGTCCCTCAGCGAGGCGTCCACGCCGACGTTGCAGACAGCATCAGGAGTGGACCCCAAGCAGCTGAGGCTGGCCTGATCTCGCAGGTCCTCCAAAGCTTTGGAAATTAACATCGAGATCAAAAGACTGGTCTTGCGCCTGACTCTTCAGAGTATTTGGCCTACTGCAAAAATGAGGGCCTTCGAGCTCCAGAAACAGCCTTGCCCTTCAGGGTCTTAAAGGCAATTCAGACCGGGCAAGGCGCAGGGTGGCGGAGAGGGGGGGATTCGAACCCCCGATAGGCTTGCACCTATGCCGCATTTCGAGTGCGGTACAATCAACCACTCTGCCACCTCTCCAGCGGCCCAGGTGATTTGCACCACCCGCGGTCGGGCGTGTTCTAGGCGAGGATGGCGGGACAGACAAGGCGCTGCAATAATATTTCCGTCGCCAAGGCCTCGCCCCCGCGAGGCACCGGGGTGGCGCAAGAAAGCGCGCGGAAACAAAGCCCTAGCGGGACGGTTCGGGTCCGGTCGGCGCGCGGGCGAAGCAAAAGTAGCAGGAGCGGCCCATGGAGCATGTGACGATTCGAGCCAATGGCGCGGCGTTCCACGTCGCGCGGACCGGGAGCGGCCCGCCGCTGCTGCTGTTGCACGGCTGGCCGGAATTCTGGCTGACCTGGAAGCCTGTCATGGCGCGCCTCGCCGACCGCTACACCCTGATCGCGCCCGACCTGCGCGGCTTCGGCGACAGCGACAAGCCGCAAGGCTCATTCGGCCCCGATCAGCATACCGACGACATGCTGGCGCTGCTGGACGCTCTTCAGATCGAGGAGGCCGGCGTGGTCGGCCACGACGTCGGCGGCGCGGTGATGCAGCCCCTTGCCCGCAAGGCGCCCGAGCGCATCGCCGGGCTGTTCTTCTTCGATTTCGTCTATCCCGGCATCGGTCCGCGGATGGCCGCGCCGGACCGGCTGAACCACATCTGGTACCAGTCGTTCCACCAGATGGAGATGGCGCCCGCGCTGGTCGGCGCTAACAGAGAGACCTGCCGCACGTATATCGGCCATTTCCTGCGCAACTGGACGCATCGCAAGGCCGCGTTCGACGACGTGATCGAGGAATTCGCCGGCAACTTCTTCAAGCCCGGCAACCTCGCCGGCGGCTTTGCGCATTATCGCGCGTCGCATGCGGGGCGCGTGAAGATGATGCAGGGCGAAGCGCTTGCGCTGCCGCCAATCGCCATACCGACCTGCATCCGCTGGGCCGAGCACGACCCGCTGTTTCCCTATGCCTGGACCGACCGGCTGGGCGAGACCTTCTCGAATCTGGACCTGAAGATGTTCCCCGATGTCGGGCATTTCCCGCATCGCGAGGACCCCGACCACGCCGCCGCCGAGATCGCCGGCTTCTTCGGGCGGATCAATTGGAAGTAGAAAGTGGTGGGACCGCCAGGACGCGACAAAAACTGGCGGTCCCGTGCCGCTTCTCAGTATTGCTGGCCGGGAAGTGCGGCTTCGCCGGTCGGCGGGAGCGACACGGTCCACGGTAGCGGCCGGCGCCCAAACGGCAACGCGATCCCGATCTTAACCTAACCGATCAACCTTACCGAGCGATCGGCCAGCCCAAGCGGCTCAGGCGTCGTCTCACGCATCGGCCTTCTTGGCTTTTTTGGCCTTTTTCTCGCTCTTTTCGTCCTCGTCGTCCTTGTCCTTTTTCTCGGCCTTCTTGTCGTCCTTGCCGTTGTCTTTCTTGCGGTTGGTGTAGCGGGCGTTGCCGAGCCCGGTTCCGATCGTCAGCACGCCCCAGCGCGCGACATCCTGCATGAACGGCACCTCGGCCAGTCCCTGCGCCACACCGTCATTATGCATCACGATCGCGGTGTCATGATCGCCGATCTGCGGGATCGCCTCGACCAGGCTCGCCGGCAGGTTGAATTTGCTGCTCTCCCAATTGCCCGGCAAATTCTGTGCGCCCTTCTCGATCGAGCCGTCCTCGTTGATGACGCCGGGACACGAGATGCCGATGAACGGCGCGAGCTTGAGGTTCTCCTTCTCGGCGGCGGCGATCAGATCCTTCAGCATCTTCACCAGCCGCTTCACCGCGCCTTCGCGCGTCGGCTCGTCATCGGCATGGCGCCACAGCTCGGATTTCCAGACCGTTGCCTTGGAGAGATCGGGCGCCTTCTTCCAGCGCGTCTCGACGACGCCGCAGCGGATATTGGTGCCGCCGATATCGACGGCGAGCACGCCGTCATGGGCCTCGAAAATCCACGACGGCGCCAGATGCAGCGTGCCGATCAGCCCGGCATCATCGGGATGAAAGCGGATCGGCACCATGTCGACCTTGAAATCCTCCGACTTCAGGATGATGTCGGTGCGCGCGATGGCGAGCTCGCCGAGCCTGGAGTCGCGGAAGCCGCCGCCGACCACGATGCGCTCCGTCTTGGCCCAGGCCTTGGTGCCGAGGAAGCGCCGCGTCACATAGGCGAGCTCCTGCGCAAACTCCTCGATTGCGCTGTGCACGATCGCAGAGGCCTCGGTGTCGTCGCCGACCAGCAATTCGTCGAGCTTCTTCTTGCTGATCTGGTCCGACGGCTCCTCGCCGAACGGATCCTCGTCCGATTTGCGCAGCGGCTTGCGCCAGCGGTCGAGGATCTTGCGGAAAGCGCCCTTGGAGGCGCGATCGCCGAGAAAACCCTCGTCGTCCTTCAGCTCGATGTTGAAGCTGTCGATGTCGACGGAGGGCAGCCGCACGGCACCGTGGTGCGCGATTCCCGTGGTCAGTCCGGTGTCTTCGGCCATTCGCCCTGCCCGCTTGAGATTCCCTGCACTATTTCTTGCGCATGATCATTTCGGAAAACCGCTTCACACTTTTCCGGATCATGCACTAACGACGGGGAACTCAAATGGTTGCGTCCCGCGCTCTGGCGCTCGGCCTGCGCGGGACGCCACTTCGCAAAGGCCTCAGGCCGCCTTCACCCCATAACGCGCCGCGGGCATGCTGCGCGACAGGTTCGGCATCAGCTTCTGGCGAGCCGCCTCATAGGCCTGCCAATCCGCGGCATCCGGCAGCGACGGCACGGTGAAGACTTCGCCCTGGTCGAAGCCGGCCAGCGCAGCGTTCACCATGTCCTCGGCCTTCATCACGATCTCGCCGGGCAGATGCTCGACCGGCGTGCCGGCGATGTCCCAGAACTCGGTCGCCGTGGCACCGGGCAGCACGGCCTGGACGCGAATGTTCTTGTCCTTCAGCTCGTGCTGCAGCGAGTGGGTCAGCGCCAACACGAAGGCCTTGCTGCCGCCGTAGACGCCGTTGAGCAGTTCCGGCTGGACGCCGACGACCGAGGCGATATTGATGATGGTGCCGCCGCCGCGCGCGACGAATCCCGGCACCGCCGCATAGGTCAAGCGCATCAGCGCGTCGACATTGAGCGCGATCATGTCGCTCATCTTGTCGACATCGGATGCGAGCAACGGCGCAGTGGCGCCGACGCCGGCGTTGTTCACGAGCACGCTGATGCCTTCGTTGCTGCGCAGAATGGATTCGACCCGTGCGACATCGCCGCGCTTGGCGAGGTCGGCGGCAACGATCTCGATCGATCGGCCAGTCTCCTGCGAAAGACGCTTGGCAAGCCCATCGAGGCGCTCGCGGTTACGTGCAACGAGGATCAGATCGTAGCCACGCCGTGCGAGCCGGTCCGCGTAGATGGCACCGATTCCGGACGACGCACCGGTAACGAGCGCCGTTCCTTTGGCTGACTTGGTCATGTTGGTCTCCTGTTTGACCTTGGACGGCCGAATTTGGCCGCTGCTCAGGTTTTACAGGCCCCCTTGCATGTCTCAAATGTCATATATACACCTTTTTAGGACATAGACTCGGTGGGAGAGTTCCATGCAGGAGATCGGCTTCGTCGTCTTCCCGGAGTTCCAGGTGATGGGCTTCACCGCCATCACCGCCTTCGAGGTCGCCAATTTGATCGCAGGCACCCCCTTCTACGAGGTCACGCTGCTGTCGGAGAATGGTGGCCCGGTGCGATCCTCCGCCGGCTTCAATGTCGAAACCGAAGCCTTTGGCGATCGCAGCTTCGACACGGTATTCATCGGCGCCGGCCACGAGCTTCATCCGGCATCCGCGAAGTTGATCGACTATATGCGACGCGCCATGACGACGTCGCAGCGTATCGCTGCGCCCTGCATCGGTGCCTTCTCACTGGCTGAAGCTGGCCTGCTGGACGGCCGGCGCGTCTCCACGCACTGGCAATTCGCCCCGGAATTGCAGGCCCGATTTCCCGGGCTCAAGGTCGAGCAGGACCGCATCTACATCGTCGACGGACCGATCTGGACCTCGGCCGGCATGACCGCGACGATCGATCTGGCGCTGGCGATGATCGAGCATGATTTGGGCATCGAGGTCGCCCGTTCGGTGGCCCGCAAGCTCGTCGTCTATCATCGCCGCACTGGCGGACAGTCGCAGTTCTCGGCACTTCTCGAGCTCGACCCGAAATCCGACCGCGTCCAGAACGCTCTCCACTACGCCAAGGCGCATCTGCGCAACGAGCTCTCGGTCGAGGAATTGGCTGAGGTGGCACGGCTCAGTCCGCGCCAGTTCAGCCGCGCCTTCCGTGTCGAGACCGGCCAGTCGCCGGCCAAGGCGATCGAGCAGCTCCGGGTCGAGGCTGCCAGAGAATTGATCGGCGATGGCCGCCATTCGATGGACGAAATTGCCGGTGAGACCGGCTTTGCCGATCGGGAACGGATGCGGCGGGCGTTCTTGCGGGTGCTGGGCCAGCCGCCGCAGACCATCCGTCGGCACGCGCGGGCGGCGGCAAAGACCGCCGCCTGAACGTCAATCCGGGCCAAAAACACGCCAAATCCTTCATTTTTGGCCGGTTTTTGCCCTGCTTTACCTTGACTCCGCGTCGTCAGCAGCTATAAGTCCGCCCATCCGGCGCGCAGTTTTCTCGCGCCGATTGTTTTTGTGCGATCCAGTTTGGGAATTCATTCCCTTCGCGCGAAACACATAACCCATAGCGACTGAACAAAAAGCCGACCCGGGCTAACCGTCCGAGGCCGGAACCGAACACGAAGGAATCAAACGATGTTCGCAGTCATCAAAACCGGCGGCCGGCAGTACCGTGTCGTTCCGAATGATGTACTCGAGATTGGCAAGATCGCCGGCGATGTCGGCACGATCGTGCAGCTAGGCGAAGTTCTGGTGCTCGGCGGTGACACGCCGGTGCTGGGAACACCCACCGTGGCAGGCGCCACCGTTGCGGCCGAAGTGCTGCAGCACAAGCGCGGCGCCAAGGTGATCGCGTTCAAGAAGCGTCGCCGCAAGAATTCACGCCGCAAGCGCGGCTATCGCGACGAGCTCACGGTGCTTCGCATCACCGAGATCCTCGCCGATAACGCCAAGCCGACCGTCGGCCCGCGGCCGAAGAAGGAAAAGGTCGCAGCGCCCGCCGATGATGGCGAGGACGCAGCACCGAAGGCGGCCAAGAAGAAGGCGCCCGCAAAGGCGCCGGCCGCGAAGAAGGCTCCGGCCAAGAAGGCCGCGGCCAAGAGCGAGAAGTGATCGTCGCGCTTTCAGATTTGAAGCGTGACAAAACGTGAAATGATTCCGTCAAGGAATTGATCTAGAGATCAAAGCGAAGTCGGAGACGAGCTATGGCTCATAAAAAAGCAGGCGGTTCATCGCGCAACGGACGTGATTCCAAGGGCAAGCGCCTTGGCATCAAGGCGTTCGGTGGCGAGCGCGTGATCCCCGGAAACATCATCGCGCGTCAGCGCGGCACCACCTGGCATCCTGGCCTTAATGTCGGCATGGGCACCGATCATACTCTCTTCGCCAAGGTCGAGGGTCATGTCGAGTTCCGCGCCAAAGCCAATGGCCGCACGTTCATATCGGTTATTCCGATGGCACAGGCGGCCGAGTAGACGGTGGACACACATGAGTCCGCCGGGTCCTGTTGAACCGGCGGAGTCGCAAAGGGCTCTAAGGGGAGGCGGGATGACCGGCCTCCCCTTTTCGTTGCGCGCGATCCGGTTCGACCGCGCGTGACGTTCCAAGCGTTGCGTACCGATTGTCGCATCACAGGAGCTCGACATGTTGCAGGACATCCCGACGCCGACCTTGCGCGAGGCAAGAGCTTGCGTCCTCGAGACCGAACGGCTGACATTGCGCAAGCCGACGCTCGCGGACGTAAAAGCAATTGCACGCCTCGCCAACGACCGCCGCATCGCGGAGAACACCCGCCGCCTGCCGCACCCCTATACCCAGGACGACGCCATCGACTTCGTGCGCGCGCTCGGCGCCGGCGGACGCGAAACCGTCTTCCTGATCGAGAACAATCACACACCGATCGGCATGGTCGGCGTCGACTGGCGCGAGGAGACCGCGGCCGAGCTCGGCTACTGGCTCGGGGTCGACCATTGGGGCCAGGGTTTCGGCACCGAGGCCGCGCGCGCGGTGATCGACTACTTCTTCGAGGAATTCGATCTCGACCAGCTGATCGCGGGCGCCCGCGTCGTCAACCCGTCGTCGCGCAACATCCTCGAGAAGTGCGGCTTCCAGTGGAGCGGCGTCGAGCTGCACCGCTTCGAGGCGCTGGGCTCATCGAGCCCGGTCGACGCCTTCCGGCTGTCGCGCGGCGTCTGGGCCTCGCTGAAGAGCTGGAACAACTCGACCCGGCGGGAGAGCTGAGGCCCGCCCCACAACAACGGTCGTCGTCCCCGCGAACGCGGGGACCCATAACCACAAATGGTCATGCTCGGCCGAGCTGTGGCTCCAGCGTAGGTGACGACAAGCAACGGTGGTTATGGGTCCCTGCTTTCGCAGGGACGACAGCCGTTATGCGGGTGCGCCTTTGCCCACCCTGCACCGTTACGCCGGCGGATTGATCGAGGAATCCGGGCGTCCGAGCTGCTGCTCGCGCACGAAGATGTAGAGGCCGGCCGCAATGATGATGGCGGCGCCGATGATCGTGGCCCAGGACGGCACGTCGCCGAACACCACAAAGCCGAAGATCACCGCCCAGACGATCATCGAATACTGGTACGGCACCACCACGCTCGCCGGCGCAAGCTTCAGCGAGCGGTTCACGCACAGCAGCGCCGCGACCGAGATGATGCCGGCGGTGAAGAACAGCACGAGGCTGCTAGGGGCCGGCGTCACCCAGCCGATCGGCGAGAGCACGAGGCCCAGGATGAACGTGCCGCCGAATTGCGTGGTCGCCAGCACGATGTCGGGCGTCGCGCGCAGCGAGCGCGTGATCAGCATCAACACCGCAAACGACAGGCTGCCGCCGAGCGCGATCATCGCCGGCCAGCTGATGGTCTGCGCCGATGGCCGCAGCGCGATCAGCACCCCGCAAAAGCCGACCAGGATCGCGGTCCAGCGCCGCCAGCCGATATGCTCGCCGAGCACGAGGCCCGACATCGCAGTGACGAAGATCGGTCCGGCCAAATAGTAGGTGATGACGTCGGCGAGCGGCAGATAGACGGTCGCCAGGAAGAACGCCGCGACCTCCAGCGTCGACAGCGTGACGCGCAGCAATTGCAGCCACGGGCGCTCCAGGTGCAGGAAATCCGCGCGCCGCTTCCACACGATCGGCAGCAGCACCAGCAGCGCCGCGCAGGCGCGCAGCCACAGCAATTGCCCGACCGAATAGGTGGCGACGAGGAATTTGCCCGTCGCGTCGCCGAACGAGAACATGAAGATCGACAGCAGCATCAACCCGATGCCGGCGAGCCGCGCCGATCGATCGTCGTAGGAGGACAGTTTTGCGAACAGGCTCATGTATGGACTTGCGCTTCTTCTTCATGGGCCGGGCATAGCCGTTCGAAGAACGGCGTCGCTTCCGCTCGCCGATGCCCGGTCGTCCGGTTTTAAAGACGTGGATGCCCGGGACAAGCCCGGGCATGACGAATTGAACGGATTGCCGCACCTGCACTGCTGCGATACCGGTAGGTCATCCCGGCAACAAAAAAGAGCAGGAAACGCCGCATGAGCGAATTCGACCCCACCCAGCATCGCATGGTCCCCGCGCAGCGGTGGTTCGAGGATTTCGTGCTCGGCGAGCGCTTCGTGATTCCGAGCCGGACCCAGACCTCGGCCGTGTTTGCGGCGTTCCAGACCGCCAGCGGCGACACCCATCCGATCCATTACGACGTCGAATATTGCCGCACGCGCGGCATGCCGGACCTGCTCGCGCATGGCTTCCAGACCCTGGTGCACACCGCGCCGGGCGCCGGGCTGTTTCCCTATCACGTGGAGGAGTCGCTGGTCGGCTTCCTGGAACAGTCGAGCAAGTTCCTGAAACCGGTCTATGCCGGCGACACCATCTACCCCGCGCTGGAGGTGATCGAGCTCGCCCCGGGTAAGACCACCGGCGTCGTGACGCTGCGCTCGACCGTGCACAACCAGCGCCGCGAGCTGGTGCTGGAGGGGATGCAGAAATTCCTGGTGCGCCGACGGCCCACTTAACCGCTCGGGGGCCGCAAAAAGGCCCGAAAATTAAGGCTTTTCGCCGAAGTCAGGGCCTTTCCGGGTTGCCGCCGCGGCCCCCCTGCCCTAACTAGTACGGATCATGAAATTCCTCGATGAAGCCAAGGTCTATATTCGCTCCGGCGACGGCGGCAACGGCTGCGTCGCGTTCCGGCGCGAGAAATTCATCGAGTTCGGCGGCCCCTCCGGCGGCAATGGCGGCCGCGGCGGCGACGTCATCATCGAGGCCGTCGACGGGCTGAACACGCTGATCGACTACCGCTATCAGCAGCACTTCAAGGCGCCAAAGGGCACCAACGGCATGGGCAAGGACCGCCATGGCGCCAACGGCAAATCGATCGTGCTGAAAGTGCCGGTCGGCACCCAGGTGTTCGACGAGGACCGCGAGACGCTGCTGCACGATTTCACCGAACTCGGCGAGAAATTCGTGCTGGCTGAAGGCGGCAATGGCGGCTTCGGCAACGCGCATTTCAAGTCTTCCACCAACCGCACGCCGCGCAACGCCAATCCCGGCGCGCCGGGTGAAGAACGATGGATCTGGTTGCGGCTGAAGCTGATCGCCGATGCCGGCCTGGTCGGCCTGCCCAACGCCGGCAAATCGACCTTCCTCTCGGTGGTCAGCGCGGCACGGCCGAAGATCGCCGACTATCCCTTCACCACGCTGCATCCGCAGCTCGGCGTGGTGAATTACGGCGGCCGCGAATTCGTGCTCGCCGACATCCCCGGCCTGATCGAAGGCGCGCATGAGGGCGCGGGCCTCGGCGATCGCTTCCTCGGCCATGTCGAGCGCTGCCGCGTGCTGCTGCATCTGGTCGATGCGACCTGCGAACATGCCGGCAAAGCCTACAAGACGGTGCGCACCGAGCTTGAAGCCTACGAAGGCCATCTCGCCGACAAGATCGAGATCGTCGCGCTCAACAAGATCGACGCGGTGGAGCCGGACGAGTTGAAGAAGCAGAAGGATCGCCTCAAGCGCGCGGCGAAGAAGACGCCGCTGCTGGTCTCAGGCGTGACGGGCGAAGGCGTGCAGGACGCGCTGCGCGCGCTGGTCGAGGTGATCGGCGAAGCGCCGGTGTCCAACAAGGCCAAGAGCCAGGCGGAGCCGTGGGCGACGCCGCTGCCGCAGAGTTGAGCGGCATCTCGACTTCTTAAGCCACATCGTGGCGCCTCTTGCTTCCACCTTCCTGCCAGACCAAACCCA
Organism: Bradyrhizobium sp. B097; assembly: GCF_038957035.1. Classification (NCBI taxonomy): domain Bacteria; kingdom Pseudomonadati; phylum Pseudomonadota; class Alphaproteobacteria; order Hyphomicrobiales; family Nitrobacteraceae; genus Bradyrhizobium; species Bradyrhizobium sp. B097. The sequence continues at coordinate 246,274 of NZ_CP152412.1, read as the reverse complement.
TGAAACGCCCCGCGCTCAAGAACTTTCGCCGCATCGTCGTCAAGGTCGGCTCGTCGCTATTGGTCGACTCGCAGGCCGGCGAAGTCCGCGCGTCCTGGCTCGCCGCGCTGGTCGACGACATCGCAAAGCTCCACAAGCGAGGCTGCGAGGTCATGGTGGTGTCGTCGGGCTCGATCGCGCTCGGCCGCAGCCGCCTGAAGCTGCCGCGCGGCCCGCTGAAGCTCGAGGAGAGCCAGGCTGCTGCGGCGGTCGGCCAGATCGCGCTGGCGCGAATCTGGTCGGAGGTGCTCGGCCATCACGGCATCGGCGCCGGGCAGATCCTCGTGACCTTGCAGGATACCGAGGAGCGCCGCCGCTATCTCAATGCGCGCTCGACCATCGCCAAGCTGCTGGAATGGCGCGCGGTGCCCGTGATCAACGAGAACGACACGGTCGCGACCACCGAAATCCGCTACGGCGACAATGATCGCCTCGCTGCCCGCGTCGCCACCATGGCGAGCGCGGATCTGTTGATCCTGCTGTCCGATATCGACGGCCTCTACACCGCGCCGCCCGCGGTCGATCCCGATGCCAAGCTGATCCCGGTGGTCGAGAGCATCACCTCGGAGATCGAGGGGATGGCGGGTTCAGCCGGGTCCGAGCTGTCGCGCGGCGGCATGACCACCAAGATCGAGGCCGCGAAGATTGCGACCACCGCCGGCACCCACATGCTGATCGCCTCCGGCAAGATCGAACATCCGTTGCAGGCGATCGCCGATGGCGGCCGTTGCACCTGGTTCCTGACCCCGGCCAATCCCGTCACCGCGCGCAAGCGCTGGATCGCGGGCTCGCTCGAGCCGAAGGGCACGCTGACCATCGATGCCGGCGCGGTGGCGGCGCTGCGTGCCGGCAAGAGCCTGCTGCCGGCCGGCGTGATCCGGGTCGACGGCCAGTTCGCCCGCGGCGATGCCGTGGTGGTGCGCGGCCCCGACACCCATGAGATCGGCCGCGGCCTGGTCGCCTACGACGCCGAGAACGCCGAGAAGATCAAGGGCCGCTCCTCGCCGGACGTGATGGCCATTCTGGGCATCAGCGGCCGCTCGGAGATGATCCACCGCGACGACCTTGTGATCGGCCCGGCCGGCGCGATCCCGGCCAAATAGGCCATTGGCCGAGAGGGGCGGCCTGCCGCCCACCTGCCATGCCGGTTCCGCGCCTCGCCACCCCTCAATTGCCATGCTAGAACATGGCCTTAATCCAAAGCTGGGACTTCCATGAGCGCGCCCCTGAAGGCGATCGACGGCAACGCCGATCTCGCCACCCTGATGACCGACCTCGCCGCCAAGGCGCGCGCCGCCGCGCGCGTGCTGGCGCTGGCGCCGCCGGAGCAGAAGAACCGGGCGCTTGCCGCGATCGAACGCGCGATCCGCGCCAATGCGCCGGCCATTCTCGCCGCCAATGCCGAGGATGTCGCCGAGGCGCGTGCGGGCGGCATGACCGCTGCCTTCGTCGACCGCCTGACACTGACGCAGGTGCGCATCGCCGGCATGGCCGATGGCGTGGCGACCGTGCGCGAGATTGTTGATCCGGTCGGCGCCGTCACCGAAAGCTGGCAGCGGCCGAACGGCATGACCATCGAGCGCGTGCGCGTGCCGCTCGGCGTGATCGGCGTGATCTTCGAGAGCCGCCCCAACGTTGCCGCCGATGCCGGCGTGCTGTGCCTTAAGTCCGGCAACGCCGTGATCCTGCGCGGGGGCTCCGACAGCTTCCGATCCTGCCGCGCGATCCATGATTGTCTGGTGCAGGGCCTGCGTGAAGCCGGTCTCCCTGAGGCCGCGATCACTTTGGTGCCGACCCGTGACCGCACGGCCGTCGGCTTGATGCTGACGGGACTGAACGGCGGCATCGACGTGATCGTGCCGCGCGGCGGCAAGAGCCTGGTCGCGCGCGTCGAGGCGGAGGCACGCGTTCCGGTGTTCGCGCATCTGGAGGGCGTCAACCACATCTATGTCGATGCCAGCGCCAGACTCGATATGGCCAAGGAGGTCGTGCTGAACGCCAAGATGCGCCGTCCCGGTGTCTGCGGCGCCGTCGAGACCCTGCTGATCGATCGCAACGCTGCCGCGACGAAGCTGAAACCGCTGGTCGAGTTGTTGATCGATGCCGGTTGCGAGGTGCGCGGCGACGCCATCGTGCAAGGCGCCGATGCCAGGGTGAAGCCCGCATCCGACGAGGACTGGAACACCGAATATGAGGACGCGATCATCTCGGCGAAGATCGTCGGCAGTCTCGATGAAGCGATCGCGCATATTCAAAATCACGGCTCGCATCACACCGATGCGATCGTGACGGAGGATGCCGCTGCCGCGCAGAGATTTCTCAACGAGGTCGATTCGGCGATCGTGCTGCACAACGCCTCGACCCAGTTCGCCGACGGCGGCGAGTTCGGCTTCGGCGCCGAGATCGGAATTGCCACCGGCAAATTCCACGCCCGCGGGCCGGTCGGCGCCGAGCAGCTGACGAGCTTCAAGTACCGCGTCCACGGTACCGGGCAGACACGGCCGTGATCATTGTCGCACGCGCACGGTAGACCATTGCAACAAGCTTCCACCGTGCCGTTATCCCCAGCCCAGGCGCTTCCGTTCTATACCAACGGCATGCGCATCGGGCTGCTCGGCGGCTCGTTCAATCCGCCGCACGCCGCGCATCGCGCCATCAGCCAGTTCGCGCTCAAGCGCCTGCAGCTCGATCGCGTGTGGTGGCTGCTGACGCCGGGCAATCCGCTGAAGAACCATGATGGCCTGCATGCGCTCAACGAGCGTGCCGCGGCCGCGCGTCGCGTTGCCGACGATCCGCGCATCGACATCAGCTGTCTCGAAGCTGTCATCGGTGTCCGCTACACAGTCGACACGATCATCCACTTGCGCCGCCGTGTCTCCGGCGTGCACTTCGTCTGGATCATGGGCGCTGACAATCTCGCGCAATTTCATCGCTGGAAAGATTGGCGGCGCATCGCGTCCGATGTGCCGATTGCCGTGATCGACCGTCCGCCCCAGAGTTTCCGCGCCCTTGCCGCACCGGCGGCGCAGGCGCTCATGCGCTATCGCTTGCCCGAAAATCAGGCGACACGGCTGGCCGACCAACAGGCGCCGGCATGGGTGTTCCTGACAGGAATGAAATCCAATCTGTCTTCGACCGGACTGCGGAACCCGGACGGGAGCTGGAGAACGGCGTGAGGCGCAAAAGGGTTACTGGAATATTGAAACCATTAACCCCACATGCGTAATATGGTGCGTGGGGCCGGATTCGGCGCCCGCGATACAGTGAAAGGAATGGTCCCTGGCCACATCTGTATTGTCCAAGTCTGTTTTACCCAAGGTTCCCAAGACTTCAGGTCCCAAGGCTTCAGGTCCAAAGACTGCGCGTAAAACATCGACGAAAACCGCGGCCTTGCTGGCGCAACCGGATGCCGACAAACCGGATGCCAACAAGACGCTGAGCCTGATCCTCTCTCGCCTCGACGATATGAAGGCGGAAGAGACGGTCACCATCGACCTTCGCGGCAAATCCGCATATTCCGACTACATGATCGTCACCACCGGCCGGGTTAACCGGCACGTTGGCGCGATCGCGGAAAATGTGACGAAGAGCCTCAAGGAAAACGGGGTCAAGAACATCCATGTCGAGGGCTTGCCCAATTGCGACTGGGTGCTGATCGATTCCGGCGAGGTGATCGTGCACGTGTTCAGGCCTGAGGTGCGTGAGTTCTACAATCTCGAGCGGTTGTGGACTCAGAACCCGGCGATCGCGGCGGTCTAAGGCGTATCGAAGCCGATGCGAATCGGCTGCAGCGCAGCTAGTCTGCGTTGATGCGCCTTGTCGTCATCTGCATCGGCCGTCTGAAACAGGGCCCCGAACGGGAGCTCGCCGAGCGTTACCGCGAGCGCTTCGAGGATATCGGCCGCAAGCTCGGCTTTCGCGGCCTCGAGATCCATGAGATTGCGGAGAGCCGCGCGCGCGATACGCCCGCGCGCATCACTGAAGAGGCTGCGGCGATCGCGGCGCTGCTGCCGGAAAAGCACATGCTGGTCGCGCTCGACGAACGCGGCAAGAGCATCGATAGCACGAGCTTTGCGCAGCAGCTCGGCCGCTGGCGCGACGAGGGGGCAGCACATACTGTCTTCGTGATCGGCGGCGCGGACGGACTTTCGCCTGAATTGCAGCGCAAGGCTTCGTTGCGTATTGCATTCGGCTCCGCGACCTGGCCGCACCAAATGGTCCGCGTCATGCTTCTGGAACAGATTTATCGGGCCGCGACCATTTTGGCCGGCCACCCCTACCATCGCGCCTGAGGCGCGGTGACGGACAGTCGAAAGCGCTGAACGCACGCGAATGCAGCACAAGCGGGACACAGCCTCGGATTCGCATCTCGGCATCGCGCGCCGCCGCTGGTTGCCGGCATCCCTGCCTCTGTCGATCGCCATGCTCGTCGCGTATCCGCTGACCGCGGCGCATGCGCAGGCGACACCACCCGCGCAACAGTCCGCCCCGCCCACGCAACAGGCCGCGACAGCGGAGACGTCACCCGACGCCATCAAGCAGCGCGAGCAGGAGCTCGAGGCTGCACGCGAACAGCAGCGCAAGGCGACCGAGTTGCAGGAGAAGCTGAAGGCCGACATCACCGCGATCGGCCAGGACCGCAGCAAGCTCAATCAGCAGCTGATCGACATTGCCGGCCAGGTGCGCGGCGTCGAGACGCGGATCGCCGACGCCGAGGCACGCCTGCAGCCGCTCGATGGCCGCGAGCGCGAAATCCGCGGCTCGCTCGATTCACGCCGCTCCGAGGTGATCGAGGTGCTGGCCGCGCTGCAGCGCGCCGGGCGGCGCACGCCGCCGGCGCTGCTGGTACGGCCCGAGGACGCGCTGCAATCGCTGCGCACCGCGATGCTGCTCGGCGCGGTGGTGCCGGAATTGCGCGTCCGCGCCGAGAAGCTTGCGTCCGATCTCGGCGAGCTGGTGGCGCTGCGCAAGACCATCTCGACCGAGCGCGATGCGCTGGCGGCCGACCGCGACAAACTCAGGGAAGACCAGACCCGCCTCGCGGCGCTGGTCGACGAACGGCAGCGCCAGCAAAGCGCAGCCGAAAAGGACATGGAAGCCGAAGGCGCCCGCGCCATCGCGCTGTCGAAGCAGGCCGCCGATCTGCAGAGCCTGATCGCCAAGATGGAGCAGGACCTCAAGAGCGCGGCCAAGGCCGCCGCCACGGCCAGCCTCCAAGGGGCCCCGGCGACCGTTAACGGCAAACCGAATCTGGGAGCCCTCAAGGACCCGGCCCGCATGAGCCCGGCAGTCGCCTTCGCCTCGGCCAAAGGCCTGTTCTCCTATCCCGTGAATGGCACCAAGATTCGCGAATTTGGCGGTTCCGACGGCGCAGGGGGCGTACAAAAGGGCATTTCTTTGGCCGCCAAACCGGGGGCGCAGGTCACAACCCCGTGTGACGGCTGGGTTGTTTACGCTGGTCCTTTCCGCAGCTACGGACAACTCTTGATCCTCAATGCCGGGGGCGGGTATCATGTCCTGATCGCCGGGATGGAGCGTATTTCGGTAAACATCGGCCAGTTTGTGCTAACCGGGGAGCCGGTTGCGACCATGGGGTCGACGTCCCAGGTTGCATCCATTCTCGCAACCAACGCGAGCCAGCCAGTGCTCTATGTCGAGTTCCGGAAAGACGGCACTCCAATCGATCCAGGTCCATGGTGGGCCGCAAATGAAGGCGAAAAGGTTCGCGGATGATGCGCAAGACTTCGGTAATTCTCCTTAGCGCCGCCACCGGCGCGGCCCTGACGCTTTTCGTCACGCAGCCCCGCGCTGTGCTGATGGGATCGAGCGCGCGCGCCGCGACGTCGGACACCTACCGCCAGCTCAATCTGTTCGGCGACGTGTTCGAACGGGTGCGCAGCGACTATGTCGAGAAGCCGGATGACAGCAAGCTCGTCGAGTCGGCGATCTCGGGCATGCTGTCCGGCCTCGATCCGCACTCGAGCTACATGGATGCCAAGAGCTTCCGCGACATGCAGGTGCAGACCCGCGGCGAGTTCGGCGGCCTCGGCATCGAGGTCACGATGGAAGACGGCCTGATCAAGGTCGTCTCGCCGATCGACGACACCCCGGCCTCGAAGGCCGGCATCATGGCCAACGACATCATCACCAATCTCGACGACGAAGCCGTGCAGGGCCTGACGCTGAACCAGGCCGTCGAGAAGATGCGCGGTCCGGTCAACACCAAGATCAAGCTCAAGATCATCCGCAAGGGCCAGGACAATCCGATCGACGTCACGCTGGTGCGCGACAACATCCGCGTCCGCTCGGTGCGTGCGCGCGTCGAGGCCGATGACATCGCCTACATCCGCATCACCACCTTCAACGAGCAGACCACCGAAGGCCTGAAGAAGGAAGTCGCCAACCTGCAGAGCCAGATCGGCGACAAGCTGAAGGGCTACATCATCGATCTCCGAAACAACCCCGGCGGCCTGCTTGAAGAAGCCGTCACCGTGTCCGACTCCTTCCTGGAGCGCGGCGAGATCGTCTCGACCCGCGGACGCAATGCCGAGGAAACCCAGCGCCGCGCCGCCCATCCGGGCGACCTGACCAAGGGCAAGCCGGTCATCGTGCTGATCAACGGCGGCTCGGCATCGGCCTCCGAAATCGTCGCCGGCGCGCTGCAGGACCACAAGCGTGCGACGCTGGTCGGCACCCGCTCGTTCGGCAAGGGTTCGGTGCAGACCATCATCCCGCTCGGCTCCGGCAACGGCGCGCTGCGCCTGACCACCGCGCGCTACTACACGCCGTCGGGCAAGTCGATCCAGGCCAAGGGCATCGTGCCCGACATCGAGGTGCTGCAGGACGTGCCGGATGAGCTGAAGGCGCGCACCGACACCAAGGGCGAGGCTTCGCTGCGCGGCCATCTGAAGAACGACGGCGACGAGAAGACCGGCTCGCAGTCCTACGTCCCGCCGGACGCCAAGGACGACAAGGCGCTCAAGATGGCGGACGACCTGCTGCACGGCATCAAGTCGACCTCGAATGCCACGCCGGCACCGGCCACCGCGTCCGGTGACAAGCCGACCGGCGACAAGGCCGCCGCCGACAAGCCGGCCAACAAGTCCGCGAACTGATCCCATCCAATGGTTTAGGCGAACAGGGCGGCCCCCGGGCCGCCCTTTCTGCTTTCGCCGTCCACCGTCGCCCGTGCTTCGACCGGGAGGCCGGCGCGCGGGAATGCACCGCATCGTGCTATCGTTCGCGCTGTTGATTCGGGGAGGGTCATGGCAGAAGCGGCCGACGAACTGAGCACGCCGCTTGGGCAGAACACCGTGGGCAAGACGCGCCGTGTCCGCTTGCCATTCACGGCGATGCAGGCGCTCGCCGTGCTGCTGGGCCTCGTGCTGGTCGGCTTCGCCGGTGTCGCCCTGTTCAACGACAATCCGCTCGGCGGCGAACCGATTGCCCGCATCACGCTCCGCAATCCCCAGCCTGCCGCTGCCGACGATAAGCACGCCCCGGCCGAACCGGTGGTCAAATCCGCCGCCAAGGCGCCGGCCGGAGCGAGCGATTCCAAGACCGTCACCATCATCGACGGCTCCAGCGGCAAGCGCCAGGACGTTGTGATCGGCGCCGGCGATCCGGCCGAAAAGACGACGGATGGCGATACGCCGCCACTCGCGATGACCGGGATCGACCCGCGCCTGCTGGAAAAATCGCGCTACGGCATGATCCCGGCGGTTGCCGACGGCCTGAAGCCGTTCACGGTCTATGCGGCCGAAGCCGACCGCGCCAAGGCGGCCCGGATGCCCGTGGTCGCCATCGTGGTCGCCGGCCTCGGGGTCGGCGCCGCCAAGACCACTGACGCGATCATGAAGCTGCCGCCGGCCGTGACGCTGGCCTTCACGCCCTACGGCGCCGATCCCGGCAAGCTCGCGGAACGCGCCCGCACCCAGCGCCACGAGATCCTGCTGCAGATCCCGATGGAGCCGTTCGACTATCCCGACAACGATCCGGGCCCGCAGACCCTGCTGACCACATTGAGCAGCGAGCAGAACCTCGACCGGCTCTATTGGCACCTCAGCCGCCTGCAGGGATATGCCGGGATCGCCAATTTCATGGGAGCCCGGTTCGTCGCGACCGATCCGGTGATGCAGCCCATCGTGCGCGAGGCGGCCAAGCGCGGTTTGAGCTTCTTCGACGACGGTTCCACCCCGCGCAGCCTCGCGCAGGCCCTTTCCGCCGGCCAATCATTGCCGTTCGCCAAGGCCGATTTCGCCATCGACGTGGTGCCGACATCGGCGGAAATCGACCGCGCGCTGGTCAGGCTGGAAACGATCGCCAAGGAACGCGGCACGGCCGTGGGCGTCGCATCGGCGCTGCCGGTCTCGATCGAGCGGCTCGGCGCCTGGCTCAAGACACTGGACTCCAAGGGCATCATGCTTGTGCCATTGACAACGGCGATGCTGAAATCAAAATCGGGCTAGAGATCAATCTGTTGGTGCAACCTAAGACCTTGCCGGGGGGCCGGGTCTGATGGCGCCAGGAACTGTGCGAGGTAGCGGCGGCATGGCACGTTATGAAGACCTGCCCTATCGAACCTGCGTCGGCATCATGCTGCTGAATACGGCGGGACTGGTCTTCATCGGACGCCGCGCCGGCGGCATCGAGCATGTCGACGACGCGCATGTCTGGCAGATGCCGCAAGGCGGCGTCGATCCCGGCGAGGATACGTTTCAGGCCGCACGGCGCGAGCTCTATGAAGAGACCAGCGTCAAGTCGGTGGAAAAGCTCGGCGAGGTCTCGGACTGGCTGATCTATGATATCCCGCGCACCGTCGCAGGCCGCGCCTGGAAGGGTCGCTATCGCGGCCAGCGGCAGAAATGGTTCGCGTTGCGCTTCACCGGCAACGAGAACGAGATCAACGTCGCCCACCCCGGCGGCGGCCACAAGGCCGAGTTCGTCACCTGGCGCTGGGAGCCGATGAAGAATCTTCCGGAGCTGATTGTGCCGTTCAAGCGTCCGGTCTATGAGCGCGTCGTGAAGGAATTCGCCGGTCTGGCGGCCAAGTAATTGGCCGGATGATCGGCCAGATCAACGCGCGACGCACCGGTCGAGATGTCATCAGATAAGCCCTATCGCCCCAATGTGGGCATCGCGCTGTTCAACGGCGACGGACGCGTGTTGATCGGCCACCGGATCAAGGACGACGGTCCGGAGATCGTGCTGCCCGGCCTCGAATGGCAGATGCCGCAAGGTGGCATCGACGACGGCGAGGATCCGCGCCAGGCCGTGATGCGCGAATTGTGGGAAGAGACCGGGGCGGTCAACGCCGACTATCTCGGCGAGACCGACTGGATGACCTACGAATTCCCGGCCTATGACGGGCCGGCATCGCATCGGCTGGCCAGATTCCGCGGCCAGCGGCAGAAATGGTTCGCGCTGCGCTTCACCGGACGCGACGAGGAGATCGATCCCTTGACGCCGCGCAACGGCCAGCCCGCCGAGTTCGATCGATGGCGCTGGGAGCGCCTCGATCGCGTCGCCGATCTGGTGGTGCCGTTCCGCCGCGAGGTCTATCGCGCGGTCGCGATCCGGTTCGCGGAATTCGCTAAAGCGCAATGAGATTAGGTTGAATCGTCATCGCGCTTTAGATTCTCGTTCGAGCATGATCTTTTCGGAAAACCGCTTCACACTTTTCCGGATCATGCTCTAGCTGATCCTGCGGCGGAAGGCGCCGTGCATCACCCGGCGTCATGCCGTAGGTTGCGCGGAACACGCGATAGAAGGTCGCGATGCTGTCGAAGCCGCACGAGAACGCGATCTCGTCGATGCCGCGCTCCTGCACCGATGAGAGAAGCCGCCGCGCCTCCTTCAACCTTGTTGCCGTCAGCGTTCGCGCGAATGACAGGCCGGTCGGCTCGAACAGTGCATGCAATTGCCGGAGTGAAATGCCGAGCTCGGTGGCGACCGCGGCCGGCGTGAGCGAGGCGCGATGCAGATCGCGCAGCAGGATTTCGCGCGCGGCATGAAGGTAGCCGGCATGCAGCGCGGCACGGACCTCATCCTGGCGTGGCCGCAAGCGTCCGCGCGCAAGCAGCGCCAGGCGCACCATATGCGTGACCTCGCCGGCGAACTGCCCGGCTTGCGCCGCATCGCGCGTCATGGAACGGAACATGGCGCCGACAAGCCGGGTCAGGCTCGCATCACGCGCCAGCGCGACCAGCGGCACGTCCTCGATCCGCGCACCGAGCACGAGCTCTTCGGTGACGGGAATCTTGAGGCTGAAGAAGCGAAAGCCGTCGGTCCGTTCGGGCGTCGACGCAAACGGAAGATTGGAATGGCCAAACACCATATCTCCGTTGCCGACCCACTGGATGCGATCGCGGCCGATATTCATGTGGCCGGGGCCGCGCACCTGCCAGCCAAGATGTAGGCTGTTGCTCGGAACACGTCCGATGTCGGATGACGTCCGGCTGACGCGGTAGGACGACGCCGACATTTCCGCCAGCACGGCGCCGCCGACCGGCGTCGCGGAAAACCGTCCGTTGAAATCGGGCCGCCTGTCGCGCTCGAGCTCGATGGTAACCCCGAACAGGTTCTTGCCGCGCACGTCGCACCAGTGCTCGAAGCGGTCCTGTGGGCGGAGAGCATCGGTGGAGAAAGTCAGCACAGCATCTTGTCCGTTACATCCGAAGTCGCATCACGATGCGATCGGGTCAATTCGTCATCGCGCCGCAGCTTGTCATCGGTAGACGATCCCCGCTGTAAGCTGCCTCACATTTCCCGGATCATGCTCTAGTTCGGGCCGACCGTGAACGGACCGACCGCGATGACATGGCAATCGCTGTCGCGCTTGGCGCAGTCACCGAGCGCGGCGTTGACCGCGCTCTGCTCGTTCTCCGCCTTCAATCCCAGTCCCGGCCGTCCCTGCGTCCCGACCGCAACCGCATTCCAGCCTGCCGCCGCATCGGCAAGCTTCCGCGCGACGTCGCTCCGCTCGCCCGGCGTGATGACCGGGCTGTCGGCGGCCTTGAAGAAGCCGGTCACGCGGAACGTGGCCGGAATCGGCACCACAAAGACATCGTCGACCACGACGATCGTGCAGGGCACGCCCGCCACCGCGCCGCAGGCCTGCAAATTGCGCCGCGCCGATTCCTCGAGCGAATCGATACCCGAATTGAAGAAGTAGTGACCGCCCGGACCGAGCGCGATGGTTCGCGTCTTGCGCCCCGGCACAAACAGGCTGTCGAGCCGGGCCCTGGCCGCCTCGCGCAGCAGCGGAACGTCCTTGGTGGCGTACGGCTTCTCGACCAGCACATCACGCTTGACCCACGGCAAGGGCGGGACCGGCGGCTGGCCATGGGCATACACGATGGCATTGCCGACCGCGTACAGCTCGCACTTGCGCGGCGAGCCTGCATTATCGGCGCGCTTCTGGCACAGATCGAGTGCTGCCGTCTTCGCCACGTCCTCGCTGGGCTGCGCCACGCTCCAGCCGACGAAGCCGTTGATGTTGAGGGCAATCGCCTTGGAATTGCCTGCCGGCAAAAACTCGGTCGCGAGCGCGATGCGGGTGCGGTCGCTGACGAACGGAACAATGTCGGTGGCGAGCTTGTCGCCTGATGCGATCGGAGGCGGCAGCGAGGATGCCGGTGCAGCCGGCACAGGCGGTGCGGGCTTTGCAGACGGCACGCTCGAGGCCGGCGGCGACGGTGCGACCAATGGTGCCGGTGAAGCTGATACCAAGGGCGCGGGTGCCGGAGGAGAACTGGCCACGACGGCAGGCTTCGTCACCGACGTTTCCAGCTTGGTGTAATAGAGGAAGCCGCCGACGCCGATCGCGGCCAGCAGCACCACGGTGATGGCAGCGGGCCACATCCAGGCCGGTGCGCCAGCAGCCTTGATCGGCTTCTTGAGCTGCGGCGTCGCGTAGGTGCCGTCCTCGCGCCGCATCGCCACCATGTAGGCATGCACGGGGGTCGGGATATTCTTCACTTCCTGCGCGCCGATATCGGCGAATTGCACCGACAGCTTGTTGGCGACCTGCTCATGCACCGCGCGCGACACGCAGATGCCGCCGACCTCGGCGAGGCCCTCGAGCCTTGCTGCGATATTGACGCCATCACCAAGCAGATCGCCATCGCGCTCGACCACATCGCCGATGGTGATGCCGATCCGGAACGACATCTGCCGGCTCGGCGGATAGGCCATGTTGCGCGTGCGCAGGCTCTCCTGGATGTCGATCGCGCAACGCACGGCTTCGACGGCGCTGGGAAATTCCGCGAGCACCGCATCGCCTGCGGTGTTGAAGATGCGGCCGCCGCATTTTGCAATGAAGTCGTCGGTGACCTGCCGGTAGGAGGCGAGCCGCCGCAGCGTCTCTTCCTCATCCTCGGCAACCAATCGACTATAGCCTGCAATATCGGCCGCAAAGATCGCTGCGATCTTGCGCTTCATGAGCACCAGCCCCGGAACCCAAATATGCCGGGCAGAATGCCGCCAGACGCTTCCGGGCGCAACAAGCATTCAACACCCGCCGGGTACGGCGAGCGTGGATTGCTTCAAGTCTTGGCGGACGATGACTGGAAGAGTGTGAGCGATTTCACAAAGGAGCCGGCTCACTCGACGCTATGGCGCGATCGCTGGTCAGCAACCGCGCCTTAGTGCATAGCCGTCGCGTTGAGCTCGTGCTGGATGCTCTTGAAGTGGTCGAGCCGCTCGATCGCGTGGTCGAGTTCGGAGCCCTCCTTCTCGGAGAGCTTCTCCTGCATCTCGTTGATCGTCTCGGCGAACTTCGCGCGATCGAGATCCGCAAGCGCGGTCGCGACGTCGGCGAGCACGGTGAGGCCCTTGTCCGACACCTCGGCGAGGCCGCCGAGCACGATCACCTTCTCGCGCTTGCCGGCGGTCGTGATCGTCAGGATACCCGGACGAATCGTGGCGACGACCGGCGCGTGTCCGGCGAGCACACCGAAATCACCCTCCACACCGGGGACGTCAACCTGATCGACCTCGCCGGAGAAGGCGAGCTTTTCGGGAGAGACGAGATCGAAGTGGAAGGTGGCCATGGTCTTTCCGTTCTTTGCGCTGTCACCCGCGGGCTCGACCCGCGGGTCCATCAGTCAAAAAAGTTCTCGTTCGATGGATCGCCGGATCAAGTCCGGCGATGACGACATCATGAAGCTTAGGCCGCCTCGGCGGCGAGCTTCTTGCCCTTCTCGACGGCTTCTTCGATCGTGCCGACCATGTAGAACGCCGCTTCCGGCAGATGGTCGTACTTGCCCTGGCAGAGATCGCGGAAGCCCTTGATGGTGTCGGCGAGGTCGACGAACTTGCCCGGCGAGCCGGTGAAGACTTCGGCGACGTGGAACGGCTGCGACAGGAAGCGCTCGACCTTGCGGGCGCGGGCCACCGTCAGCTTGTCCTCTTCCGACAGTTCGTCCATGCCGAGAATGGCGATGATGTCCTGCAGCGACTTGTAGCGCTGCAGGATCTGCTGGACCATACGCGCGGTGTTGTAGTGCTCCTCGCCGACGACCAGCGCCGACAGCATGCGCGAGGTCGAGTCGAGCGGGTCCACCGCCGGATAGATACCCTTTTCCGAGATCGCGCGCGACAGCACCGTGGTGGCGTCCAAGTGCGCGAACGAGGTCGCGGGCGCCGGGTCGGTCAAGTCGTCGGCCGGCACGTAGATCGCCTGCACCGAGGTGATCGAGCCCTTCTGGGTGGTGGTGATGCGCTCCTGCAGCGCGCCCATGTCGGTCGCGAGCGTCGGCTGATAACCCACCGCCGAAGGAATACGGCCGAGCAGCGCCGACACTTCCGAACCCGCCTGGGTGAAGCGGAAGATGTTGTCGACGAAGAACAGCACGTCCTGGCCCTGGTCGCGGAAGTGCTCGGCGACCGTCAGACCGGTCAGACCGACGCGGGCGCGGGCGCCCGGCGGTTCGTTCATCTGGCCGAACACCAGCGCGCACTTCGACTTCACGCTCGGATCCGGATTGTGCGGATCGGCGTTGACCTTCGATTCGATGAACTCGTGATAGAGGTCGTTGCCTTCACGGGTCCGCTCGCCGACGCCGGCGAACACGGAGTAACCACCGTGCGCCTTCGCGACGTTGTTGATCAGTTCCTGAATCAGCACGGTCTTGCCGACGCCGGCGCCGCCGAACAGGCCGATCTTGCCGCCCTTGGCGTACGGAGCGAGAAGGTCGACGACCTTGATGCCGGTGACGAGAATTTCGGCTTCGGTCGACTGGTCGGTGTAGCTCGGCGCTTCCTGGTGGATGGCGCGCAGGCCTTCGGACTTGATCGGGCCGGCTTCGTCGATCGGCTCGCCGATGACGTTGATGATGCGGCCGAGCGTGCCTTCGCCGACCGGCACCCGGATCGGCTCACCGGTGTCGGTGACTTCCTGGCCGCGCACCAGACCTTCGGTGATATCCATCGCGATGGTGCGGACGGTCGATTCACCGAGATGCTGGGCGACTTCGAGCACCAGGCGGTTGCCGCCGTTCTTGGTCTCGAGCGCATTCAGAATCGCCGGGAGGTGGCCTTCGAACTGCACGTCGACCACGGCGCCCGTGACCTGGGTGACGCGACCGATCTGGTTGGCTGCTGTAGCCATGGACTGTTCTCCTTCGAAATCTGTCTTAGACCGCCTCAGCGCCGGAGATGATTTCAATCAGCTCCTTCGTGATCTGGGCCTGACGGGTCCGGTTGTAAATCAGGGTTTGCTTGCGGATCATCTCGCCGGCGTTGCGCGTCGCGCTGTCCATCGCGCTCATCTGCGCGCCGTAGAACGAGGCGTTGTTCTCCAGCAGCGCACGGAAGACCTGCACCGCGAGGTTACGCGGCAGCAGGCTGCCGAGAATCTGGTCCTCTTCCGGCTCGTATTCGTACGAGGTCGCGGGAGCCACGCTGGCCGCGGGTGCAGCCACCTCGAGCGGGATGATCTGCTGCGCGGTCGGGATCTGCGCGATCACCGACTGGAAGCGCGAATAGAACAGCGTGCAGACATCGAACTCGCCGGCCTCGAACCGTGCCAGCACCTTGTTGGCGATGTCCTCGGCGTTGACGAAGCCGATCTGCCGCACCGAACGCAGGTCGAGGTGCTCGACAATCCGCTTCTCGAACGTCCGCCGCAGCTGCTCGTAGCCCTTGCGGCCGACGCAGAAGAATTTGACTTCCTTGCCTTGCGCGAGCAGCGCGTTCGCCCGCTCGCGCGCCAGACGCACGATGGCGGAGTTGAAAGCGCCGGACAGGCCGCGCTCGCCGGTGCAGACCAGAAGCAGGTGCACCTGGTCGTTGCCGGTGCCTGCCAGGAGCGCCGGCGCGCCGGGCGAGCCGTTGGTCGCGGCAGCGATGTTGGAAATCACCGCGTCCATCTTGGTGGCATAGGGCCGCGCCGCCTCGGCGGCGTTCTGCGCGCGGCGCAGCTTCGAGGCTGCGACCATCTGCATGGCCTTGGTGATCTTCTGCGTCGCCTTGGTCGAGGCGATGCGGACCCGCATGTCTTTCAGTGACGCCATTCTTCGTCCACCCCGGCAATCCGACCGCAATGGTCAGATCGCAAGCCTCTCTGTTCCTATCGCCCGGCCAACGGCCAGGCGATGCCCTTATGCGAAGGTCTTCTTACGCAAACGTCTTGTTACGCAAAAGTCTTGGCGAAGCCCTCGACCACCGTCTTGAGCTTGGCTGCGGTGTCGTCGGACAAATCGCGGCTGGTGCGGATCGCGTCGAGGATTTCGACGTTCTTGCCGCGCAGCAGCGAGAGCAGGCCGTCCTCGAACGCCTTCACCTTGTTGAGCGGCAGCGGATCGAGATAGCCGTTGGTGCCGGCCCAGATCACGCAGACCTGCTCTTCCATCTTCAGCGGCGAGAACTGCGGCTGCTTCAGGAGCTCGGTCAGGCGCGAGCCGCGGTTGAGCAGGCGCTGGGTCGAGGCGTCGAGGTCCGAGCCGAACTGCGCGAACGCCGCCATTTCGCGGTACTGCGCGAGCTCGCCCTTGATCTTGCCGGCGACCTTCTTGGTTGCCTTGGTCTGCGCCGACGAACCGACGCGCGACACCGACAGACCGACGTTCACGGCGGGGCGGATGCCCTGGAAGAACAGGTCGGTTTCCAGGAAGATCTGGCCGTCGGTGATCGAAATCACGTTGGTCGGAATGTAGGCCGACACGTCGTTGGCCTGGGTTTCGATGACCGGCAGCGCCGTCAGCGAGCCCAAACCATGCTCCTTGTTGAGCTTGGCGGCGCGCTCGAGCAGGCGGGAATGCAGGTAGAACACGTCGCCCGGATAGGCTTCGCGGCCCGGCGGGCGGCGCAGCAGCAGCGACATCTGGCGATAGGCGACGGCCTGCTTGGACAGATCGTCATAGATGATCACGGCGTGCATGCCGTTGTCGCGGAAGTACTCGCCCATGGTGCAGGCGGTGAACGGCGCGATGTACTGCATCGGGGCCGGATCGGACGCGGTGGCCGCGACGATGATCGAGTATTCCAGCGCGCCCTGCTCTTCGAGCACCTTGACGAACTGCGCGACGGTGGAGCGCTTCTGGCCGATCGCGACGTAGACGCAATACAGCTTGAGGTTCTCGTCCGGCTGGGCGTTGAGCGGCTTCTGGTTCAGGATGGTGTCGAGCGCGATCGCGGTCTTGCCGGTCTGACGGTCACCGATGATCAGCTCGCGCTGGCCGCGGCCGATCGGAATCAGCGCATCGATCGCCTTCAGGCCGGTGGCCATCGGCTCGTTCACCGACTTGCGCGGAATGATGCCGGGTGCCTTGACGTCGACGCGCTTGCGTTCGGTGGCCTGGATCGGGCCCTTGCCGTCGATCGGGTTGCCGAGTGCGTCGACGACGCGGCCGAGCAGGCCCTTGCCGATCGGCGCGTCCACGATCGCGCGGGTGCGCTTGACGGTCTGGCCTTCCTTGATCTCGCGGTCCGCGCCGAAAATCACGATACCGACGTTGTCGGTTTCGAGGTTGAGCGCCATGCCGCGCGTGCCGTTCTCGAACTCGACCATTTCACCGGCCTGGACGTTGTCGAGACCGTAGACGCGAGCGATACCGTCGCCGACCGACAGCACCTGGCCAACTTCGGTGACTTCGGCTTCCTGGCCGAAATTCTTGATCTGGTCCTTGAGGATCGCAGAAATTTCTGCGGCGCGGATGTCCATCAGCCTGCCTCTTTCATCGCGTTCTTGATCGAATTGAGTTTGGTGCGAAGCGAACTATCCACCATGCGGCTGCCGAGCTTGACCACCAGGCCACCAATAATGGAGGGATCGACCTTCACGTTGAGCGCGACGTCCTTGCCCGTCACTGATTTCAGTGCGGCCTTCAGCCCGTCGAGATTCTTGTCACTGAGCTGCTCGGCGACGGTGACTTCGGCAGTCGCCTCGCCCTTGAACTTCGCCACCAGCGCGCGATAGGCGCGGATCACATCGGCGACGGCAAACAGCCGGCGATTGGCGGTGAGCACCTTGAGGAATTTCGCCGACGTGCCGGCGATGCCGGCCTTGTCGAGCACCGCGGTCAGCGCTTTCAGCTGGGCGTCGGCGGCAAACACCGGGCTGCGGACGAGGCGCTTGAGATCGGCGCTCTCGTTGAGCATGGCTTCGAACTTGTCGAGGTCAGCCCGGACTTGATCGACGGATTGCTCGTCGCGCGCCAACTCGAACAGGGCCGTTGCGTAACGACCGGACACTCCCGAAACGGACGGATCTTCAGCAGCCACGAGCTCGCTCTTTTTTGCTGTCAAATTCGCAAGGGAAAAACCGTCGCCACCAAAGCAGCGCCTAGCGATCCAAGCCCTTGGAATTCAAGCGGGACTTCGATTTTCGACCGGCACAGGACGTGCCGGGATCGTTAAAATCGCGGCTTTGCTAACATAGCAATCGCGCAGGTGCAACATGACGGCATCGTGCGAGCCGCCTTGTCGCATGCGGTTTTTGGCGACCGCAGCCGGTGCTCGAATCAGAAAAATTCGGCGCGCGGAAATTCAGCGCGCGGGCTCCGATTCGCGCCACCGCGGATTTGTTCCAACGAAATTTGCATGGGCCTATGGCCGGGCGCGCAAGGAACCCGAAACGGGCCGCCGTTTCATTTGGCGATTACTTACTGAAAACTTACCGCCGGCCCGCTAATCAGTATTCGGAAGTATATTGTTGGTTAAAGATTGGTTAAAGGCCAAGGTTACGGAACCTCGAGTGAATACCCCAAGGCGGTAACAAGATATTTCAGCCCGAGACAATCGGGAATTACTGCCCAATTCGTGCCTCATTGCGAAACCAAACGGCTTTGGTCAACGAAGGGACGGGGGTCCACTTGCCGCGCTCGCGGCAATACTGTCTGAGGGTCTTATCAATGCTGAATATCAAGAAGGCGGCGGGCAATGTAACCCGCTCGCGTACGGCGCTTGCGTTTGTCGCCGCAACTCTCCTGGTCGGGGGCAGCGTGACGGAGGCGTCCGCGAAGTCCAGGCACCACCATCATCGCCACCACCATCATCACCAGGCCCGCGCTGAAGGTTCGTCCTGGCGCGATGCCAATGCATCGATCCAGCCGTCCGGCGGCCACACGTTCTCGGGGATGGCCTCGTTCTACGGCAATGAGTCAGGCAGCCGCACCGCTTCCGGCCAGCGCTTCAACCAGAACGCCATGACTGCCGCCCACCGCTCGCTGCCGTTCGGCACCAAGCTCCGTGTCACCCATGGCGGCCGCAGCGTCGTCGTCACCATCAACGATCGTGGCCCGTTCATCCGCGGCCGCGTGCTCGACCTCTCCACCGGCGCAGCCCGCGCCATCGGCCTGACCGGTGCCGGCGTCGGCCGCGTCACCGCCGAGGTCGTCTCGTAAGCGCTTCAGTAAGCGTTGCGTTGCGTAACGGCCGCGAGGCCTGCCTCGCGCCAAAAGGCCTGCCGTCGCGAATGACGGCAGGCTTTTTCTTTAAAGGCATCCCTACAAGAAACTCTGCGGATCGACGTCGACCTCGAGCTTTAGATTGCCCTTGGTCTTCGGACCGGCTTCCAGCCATTCGCGCAGATATTGCGACAGGTCGACATTGCGCAGCGACTTCACCAGCAGGCGGAAGCGGTAGCGGCCCTTGATGACGGCAAGCGGGGCCTCGGCGGGGCCGAGCACCTGGATCCGCTCGTCGAGCGGCGCCATCGCGGCGAGCTTGCGCGCAAATCCTTCTGCTGTCGGACGGTCGCCGGCGGAGACGATCAGGCTCGCCAGCCGGCCGAACGGCGGATAGCCGGTGCGCTCGCGGATATCGATCTCGCTGGCGTAGAATGCCTCGCGGTCGTTCGCGATCAGGGCCTTGATGACCGGATGTTCCGGCTGGTGGGTCTGCAGATAGCCAACGCCGCGGCCCTGCTCGCGACCGGCACGGCCGACCACCTGGTTCAGCAGCTGGAACGTCCGCTCGGCGGCGCGCGGATCGCCGTTGCTCAAGCCGAGATCGGCATCGATGACCCCGACCAGATTGAGCCGCGGGAAGTTGTGTCCCTTGGCCACCAGCTGGGTGCCGATGATGATGTCGACGCGGCCCTCTGCAATCTCGTTGAGCTCGCTGCGCATGGTCTCGATCGAGGTGATGAGATCGCTCGACAGCACCATGGTGCGGGCCTCGGGAAAAATGCTGGCGGCCTCCTCCTGCAGGCGCTCGACGCCGGGGCCGACGGCGACCAGCGATTCCTCGGCCGCGCAATGCGGGCAGATGTTCGGGCGCGGCATCGAGAAGCCGCAGTGATGGCAGACCAGCCGCTGCCGGAACCGGTGATCGACCAGCCAGGCGTCGCAGATCGTGCAGGCGAAGCGGTGGCCGCAGGCGCGGCAGAGCGTCAGCGGCGCATAGCCGCGACGGTTGAGGAACAACAGCGCCTGCTCGCGGCGCTCGATTGCATGGCAAATCTGCTCGGCCAGAACCGGCGAGATGAAGCGCCCGCGCGGCGGCGGCGCGCGGCGCATGTCGATCGCCTCGATATGCGGCATGTGCTGGCCGCCGAACCGCGACGGCAGCACAACGCGCTGGTAGCGCCCCTTGCGCGCATTGACCTCGCTCTCGACCGAGGGCGTCGCCGACGCCAGCACGATCGGGATTTTTGCGATATGGGCGCGGACCACCGCCATGTCGCGCGCGTGATAATGCGCGCCCTCGTCCTGCTTGTAGGCCTGGTCGTGCTCCTCATCGACGATGATCAGGCCGAGATCGGCATAGGGCAGGAACAGCGCGGAGCGGGCGCCGACCACGACCGGCGCCTTGCCCTCGGAAATCGCGGCCCAGTTGCGTGCCCGCGTGCGCGGCGTGAGCTCCGAATGCCATTCCAGCGGCCGCACGCCGAAGCGCTGCGCGAAACGGTCGAGGAACTGGCCAGTCAGCGCGATTTCCGGCATCAGGATCAGCGTCTGCTTGCCGCGACGAATATTCTCCGCGATCGCCTCGAAATAGACCTCGGTCTTGCCGGAACCGGTAACGCCGTCGAGCAGTGCGACGTGAAAGCTGCCGCTCGCCGCCAGCGTCCGCATCATATCGACCGCGCTGCGCTGCTCGCGCGAGAAATCCGGCTGCGCGTAGGCGGGATCGGGAATGGGTGGCGGCGCGGGCGGCGGCATCGCCTCGACCGTCAGCGTGCCCTCGTCGACCAGGCCGTCGACCACGCCCGAGCTGACGCCGGCCTCCCGCGCCGCCTCGGACTTGCCGTGCAGCAAGCCATCCGACAGCACCTCGATCAGCCGCCGGCGCGCCGGTGTCAGGCGCCGTGGCGGCTCGCCGACAAGGCGGACCCCGAGCCGCATCCGCTCCGGGCCAAGGTTCTCGCCCATCCGCAGCGTCATCCGCAGCACCATGCCGCGCGCCGACAAAGTGTAAGTGGAGACCCAGTCGACGAGCTGGCGCAGCTCCGCCCTGAGCGGCGGAACATCGAGCTTCTCGCTGACGTCCTTGAGCCGGTTGTGCAGCCGCGGATCCGGCTTGGCATTCTCGGCCCACACCACCGCAACGACCTCGCGCGGCCCGAGCGGAACGCAGATCACGTCGCCGGGCGCAAGCTCCATGCCGCGCGGGACGCGGTAGGAGTAGGTCTGGTTCAGCGCGACAGGCACCAGCACGTCGACGACGCGGGTCGTCGATGCGGAGGCTGGGCTGGGGCGTGTGGTGTGGTCCATTGAATCAGAGCTTTAAGCCGGGCTAGCACCGCAGCGCGGTCTTAGCGAACGGTAAACGAAGGCAGTGCGATATAATCAGGAGAATCGCAGCGCCAATAGCCCTCAACACATGGCCCGGACCGATCAGCCCATGCAACCGCTCGAGCTCGACTGCGCCGACGTGTCGGTCACGCAGGAGATGACGCGCTGGCTGTCGCATCTGCGCGCCGAGCGGCGGCTATCGCCGAAGACGCTCGAGGCCTACGCCCGCGATGTGCGTCAATGCCTGACCTTCCTGGCCGAGCACTGGGGCGCGCGCGTGACGCTTGCGGCATTTTCCGCGCTCGAGGCCAGCGATGTCCGCGCCTTCATGGCGATGCGCCGCACTGAGGAGATCGGCGGCCGATCGCTGATGCGTGCGCTGGCCGGGCTGCGCTCGTTCGGACGTTTCCTGGAACGCGAAGGCAAAGGCAAGGTCGGTGCGCTCTCGGCGATCCGCGCCCCCAAGGTGGCGAAGAGCCTGCCGAAGCCGATCCACATGGAAGCGGCGAAGCGCTTTGCCGATGCCGACGAGCGCGCCGGCGAAACCCGCGAGACCTGGATCCTGGTGCGTGACGCCGCCGTGATGGCGCTGCTCTATGGCTCGGGTCTGCGCATCTCCGAGGCGCTGGGGCTGAAGCGCCGCGACGTGCCGAAGCCGGGCGAGGGCGACGTGCTTGTCGTCACCGGCAAGGGCAACAAGACCCGCATGGTGCCGGTGCTGCACAACGTGCTGCAATTGATCGCGGACTATGCGGCGATCTGTCCGCATCAGCTCGACCCGACCGGGCCGATGTTCGTCGGTGCGCGCGGCGGCCCCTTAAGCCCGCGCATTATCCAGCTCACCATGGAGCGGCTGCGCGGCGCGCTCGGCCTGCCCGATAGCGCAACGCCGCATGCGTTGCGGCACTCCTTCGCCACGCATCTGCTCAGCCGCGGCGGCGATTTGCGCGCGATCCAGGAATTGCTCGGCCACGCATCGCTGTCGACCACGCAGATCTACACCGGCATCGACAGCGAGCGCCTGCTGGAAGTCTATCGCTCCGCGCACCCGCGCGGCTGAGCACCCGGACCTGGGTTCAAAATACAGCGCGGGGCCGGCATCAATGCGCCGTTCATCTTGCGCCGTTCATATTCATACGGCTGCCACAAATCGCTCGGCACTTGCCTTGTGCGCCGCATTCAGCAATCGTGGCGCGGTCTCATCCGGAGGGGGAATCATGAGCGCACAAGAAAGTATGGAGCACGCGGAGCATGCCGAGCATGCGTCGGCCGAAAACAAGAAGATCGCCCTCCTGATCGCCGTGATCGCGCTCTGCCTGGCGCTGTCGGAAACGCTCGGCAAGGGCGCCCAGACCGAATCGATCAGCAAGAACGTCGAAGCCTCCAACCTCTGGGCCTTCTTCCAGGCCAAGAGCATCCGCCGCACCGCGGTGCAGACCGCGGCCGAACAGGGCAAGCTGAACCTCGCGACCACCACTGACGAGGCGGCCAAGGCTGCGCTGCAGAAGCAGATCGACGACTGGCAGAAGACCGCGGCGCGCTACCGCTCGGAGCCGGAGACCGGCGAAGGTTCAGAACAACTCTCCGAACGCGCCAAGCACTCCGAGCACGAGCGCGACGAGGCCACCGCGAAATATCATCACTTCGAGCTTGCCTCCGCCGCCTTCCAGATCGCCATCGTGCTGGCGTCAGCGACCATCATCACCGGCATCGCCGCGCTGGCCTGGGTGTCCGGCCTGGTGACGCTCGCCGGCGTCGTGATGACCTTGCTCGGCCTGCTCCAGCCGCACCTGCTGCATTTGCATTGAGGTCGCGGAGCGGCTTCGCTCTCTGACCGTCATCCTGAGGTGCGAGCGGAGCGAGCCTCGAAGGATGAATCGGCCAGCAGCCGGGCCGTTCATCCTTCGAGGCTCGCCGAAGAGGCTCGCACCTCAGGATGACGGAAAAAGGCTGGATCAGAGAACCTTGCTGGTCTGGTGGACGCTTTTGCGGAAGCGCGCGATCAGGCGCAGCGTGCGCGCGGTCCAGCCGTCACCATCGCCACTGATCATCTCGAGGATACGCCGCTTGACCGGCTCGACCAGCTCGGTGGCCTTGGCGCGCAGCGCCATCACGAAATTATAGAGCGCCTCGAACCAGGGCATCTCCAGCAGTTTCGACCGCGTCACGTCGAACAGGAAAGCCGTGACGCCGACGCCGACGATCTTGGCGAACAGGATCAGCGAGACCGCGCTGAACCAGTATTGGTTCGCGAGCAGCCAGAGTCCGACCAGCTTGAGCGGAAACAGCGGGATCAGCGGCACGACGAAGACGATCAGCGTCATCGCCGGCGACAGCGAATCGACCCGTTCGGCAAGCCATTGCTTGAGCGCGCGCAGCGGGATCCACGCCACCACCCGGGCCACGATCGGCTCGACGTGATCCCATAGCCAGGCCTCGATCAGGAAGATGATCGCAAGCAGAACCCAGAACGGCTGAAGCAGGCGGCGCAACATCGCTATGATCTCTACCCGGCTCGCGCGCCGGATGCTCGATCACATATGGATGGCGCGCTTGCCCACCGCAAGCGCGGCTTCCTTGATGGCTTCGGAACGGGTCGGATGCGCGTGGCAGGTGCGCGCCAGATCCTCGGCCGAGCCGCCGAATTCCATCAGGACGCAGGCTTCGTGGATCATTTCGCCGGCTTCCCGGCCGACAATGTGCACGCCGAGCACCCGATCCGTCTTCGCATCTGCGAGAACCTTCACGAAGCCGTCGGTGGTCTGGTTGACCTTGGAGCGGCCGTTCGCGGTGAAGGGGAATTTGCCAACGGTATAAGCGACGCCGGCCTGCTTGAGATCTTCCTCGGTCTTGCCGACCGACGACACTTCCGGCGTGGTATACACAACACCTGGAATGACGTCGTAGTTCACATGGCCGGCCTGGCCCGCGATGATCTCCGCGCAGGCAACGCCCTCGTCTTCCGCCTTGTGCGCCAGCATCGGCCCGGCCACGACGTCGCCGATCGCGTAGATGCCCTTCACATTGGTCGAGAAGTGCGCGTCGATCTCGACGCGGCCGCGATTGTCGAGCGTAACGCCGGCTTCCTTCAGCCCGAGGCCCTCGGTGTACGGCACGCGGCCGATACACACGAGCACGACGTCGGCTTCGATGGTTTCCGCAGCGCCGCCCGCGGCCGGCTCGATCTTGGCCTGGAGCGTCTTGCCCGAGGTGTCGACCGAAGTGACCTTGGCGCCGAGCTTGAAGGCAAAACCCTGCTTTTCCAGGAGGCGCTGGAATTGCTTCGCCACCTCGCCGTCCATGCCGGGCAGGATGCGGTCGAGGAATTCCACCACGGTGACCTTGGCACCGAGGCGGTGCCAGACCGAACCGAGCTCGAGCCCGATCACGCCGGCGCCGACGATCAGCAGGCTTGACGGCACCTTCTCCAGCGACAGCGCGCCGGTCGACGACACGATGCGCTTCTCGTCGATGTCGATGCCCTTCAACCGCGCGATGTCGGAGCCGGTGGCGATCACGATGTTCTTGGTCTCGACGATCTCGGACTTGCCGTCGCCGGAGACCTCGACCTTGCCGGCACCGAGGATCTTGCCGGTGCCCTTGAGGACGTCGATCTTGTTCTTCTTCATCAGGAACTCGACGCCCTTGACGTTGCCGTCGATGCCCTGCTGCTTGAAGTCCATCATCGCGGGCAGATCGAGCTTCGGCGCCGGGACGCTGACGCCCATCTTGGCGAAGGAGTGCGCGGCTTCCTCGAACATCTCGGAGGCATGCAGCAGCGCCTTCGACGGCATGCAGCCGACATTGAGGCAGGTGCCGCCCAGCGTCGCGTTCTTCTCGACGACGGCAACCTTCATGCCGAGTTGCGCCGCGCGGATCGCGCAGACGTAACCGCCGGGGCCAGTGCCAATGACGACGAGATCGTAAGAAGCCATGATTGAGGTCCTGTAGCTAAACTCTGTGACAGTTAGGCGGGCGCGCGATCTTGTCGGAAGACCGCTTCCCGCCTGATCGTGTTCTAGCGACCGCCCGACACGTCGAGGATCGCGCTGGTGACGTAGGAGGCTTCGTCCGAGATCAGCCAGACGATGGCGTTGGCGATTTCGTCCGCGGTGCCGACGCGCTTCATCGGCACCATATGGGCAAGCCGATGCGCGCGATCGGGCTCGCCGCCCGCGGCGTGGATGTCGGTGTCGATCAGGCCGGGCCGGATGCCGGCGACGCGGATGCCTTCACCCGCGACTTCGTAACCGAGGCCGACCGTGAAGGAATCGATCGCCCCTTTGGAGGCGGCATAGTCGACATAGGTGTTGGGTGCGCCGAGCCTTGCCGCGACCGAAGACAGGTTGACGATGACGCCACCCTGGCCGCCGTGCTTGGTCGACATGCGCTTCACCGCCTCGCGCGCGCACAAGATGCTGCCGGTGACGTTGACCGCCATCATCTGCTGGATGCGTTCGGCCGACATCTCGTCGACACGCACGCCGCTTTTGCCGACGATGCCGGCATTGTTGACGAGCGCGCCGAGCGTGCCGAACCCATCGGCCGCCTTGAACAGCGCCAGGATATCCTGCTCGCTGCCGACGTCGCACTTCACCGCGATCGCCTTGCCGTTCTTGGCCTCGATCGCGGCGACGACCTCGTTGGCCGCAGCCTGGTTAGAGGCATATCCGACCACCACGCGATAACCGCGCGCGGCAGCCGCAAGCGCGGTGGCGCGGCCGATGCCGCGGCTACCGCCGGTGATGACAACGACCTTGTCCGTCACATTGATCCCCAAACGTGAGCACCCAAAGAATCGCGACGCCCGAACAGATCGGGCGTCGCGCGCGATATGACCTTAGAGATCCAGCACCAGGCGGGCCGGATCTTCCAGGCTCTCCTTGACGCGAACCAGGAAGGTGACCGCTTCCTTGCCGTCGATAACACGGTGATCGTAGGACAGCGCCAGATACATCATCGGGCGCACCTCGATCTTGCCGCCGACTACCATCGGCCGCTCCTGGATCTTGTGCATGCCGAGGATGCCGGACTGCGGCGCGTTGAGGATCGGCGTCGACATCAGCGAGCCGTAGATGCCGCCATTGGTGATGGTGAAGGTGCCGCCCTGCATCTCGTCGATCTTGAGCTGACCGTCGCGGGCGCGGCGGCCGTAATCGGCGATCGACTTCTCGATCTCGGCGATCGACTTGTGGTCGCAGTCGCGCACGACCGGCACCACGAGGCCGCGGTCGGTGCCGACCGCAACGCCGATATGGTAGTAGTTCTTGTAGATCAGGTCAGAGCCGTCGATCTCGGCGTTGACGGCCGGAATGTCCTTCAGCCCCTGCACGACCGCCTTGGTGAAGAAGCCCATGAAGCCGAGCTTGGAGCCGTGCTTCTTCTCGAACGTATCCTTGTAGAGGGCGCGCAGCTTCATCACCTCGGTCATGTCGACCTCGTTGAAGGTCGTCAGCATCGCGGCGGTGTTCTGCACGTCCTTGAGGCGGCGCGCGATGGTCTGGCGCAGCCGGGTCATCTTCACGCGTTCCTCACGCGCAGCATCGTCCGCCGGCGAGGGCGCACGGACCTGCACGGCGGCGGCCGGCTGGTTGACCGGGGTCGGCGCCGAGGCGGCCTTCTCGATCGCGGCCAGCATGTCGCCCTTGGTCACGCGGCCATCCTTGCCCGAGCCCGGGACGGTGGAGGCGTCGACGCCGCTTTCGGCGGACAGCTTGCGCACCGAAGGCGCGAGCGGCGCATCGGCCGGCGGCACCTTGGGCGCGGCAGGGGCCGGTGCGGAAGCGGCAGCGGCGGCCTTGGCGGGGGCTGCGGCAGCCGCGGACTTGGCCGGGGCAGCGCCGTCATTGATCTGGCCGAGCAGCGCGCCGACAGCGACGGTCTCGCCATCCTTGGCGATGATCTCGCCGAGCGTGCCGGCGACCGGCGCGGGCACCTCGATGGTGACCTTGTCGGTCTCCAGCTCCACCAACGGCTCGTCCACCGCGACGGCCTCACCGGCCTTCTTGAACCAGCGGCCGATCGTGGCCTCAGTTACGGATTCGCCGAGCGTTGGAACGCGAATTTCAGTCATGATCTTTTCCTCGATAACCTTGCGGTCGCAAATTTGGCAGTCGCAAACCTTGTCCGCCATCGTCCGCCAAAGCGAACGACCCGGTACTCCGTGACGACAGCGGTGATGCTGGATGGCGCGGGATACCGGATGCCCCGCTCCAGTGCGCAATTGGGCACAAGGCGGGGCATGGCTTCAGTGAAGGCCGTTAGTTCAGTGCGTCGTCGAGCAGCGCCTTGAGCTGCGCCAGATGTTTCGACATCAAGCCGGTGGCGGTCGCCGCCGATGCCGGACGGCCGGCATAGCGCGGACGCTTGTTGGCTGCGTGGATCTGGTTCAGTACCCATTCGAGGTAAGGCTCGATGAAGTGCCAGGAGCCCATGTTGCGCGGCTCTTCCTGGCACCAGACCACCTCCGCGTTCTTGAAGCGGCCGAGCTCCTGCACCAGCGCCTTCAGCGGCACCGGATACAGCTGCTCGATGCGCATCAGATAGATGTCGTCGACGCCGCGCTTCTCGCGCTCCTCGTACAGGTCGTAATAGACCTTGCCGGAGCACAGCACGACGCGACGGATCTTGTCGTCCGGCACCAGCTTGATCTTCTCGTCCGGCAGCATCTGCGCGTCATCGTACAGGATGCGGTGGAAGGTGGCGTTCTTGCCGAGCTCGTCGAGCCGCGACACGGCGCGCTTGTGACGCAGCAGCGACTTCGGCGTCATCAGGATCAGCGGCTTGCGGATCTCGCGATGCAGCTGGCGCCGCAGCACGTGGAAGTAGTTTGCCGGCGTGGTCGGATTGACCACCTGCATGTTGTCCTCGGCGCACATCTGCAAATAACGCTCGAGGCGCGCGGAGGAGTGCTCCGGTCCCTGCCCCTCGTAACCATGCGGCAGCAGGCAGACGAGGCCCGACATGCGCAGCCATTTGCGTTCGCCCGAGGAGATGAACTGGTCGAACACCACCTGCGCACCATTGGCGAAGTCGCCGAACTGGGCTTCCCAGAGCGCCAGGGCATTCGGCTCGGCCAGCGAGTAGCCGTATTCGAAGCCGAGCACCGCCTCTTCCGACAGCAGCGAGTTGATGACCTCGTAATGGCCGGTATCCTCGCCGCCAAGATGGTTGAACGGCGTGTAGCGGCTCTCGTCCTCCTGGTCGATCAGGACCGAATGGCGCTGCGAGAAGGTGCCGCGCTCGGAATCCTGGCCGGACAGGCGCACATGGTGGCCCTCCTGCAGCAGTGTGCAGAACGCCAGCGCCTCGCCGGTCGCCCAGTCGATGCCGACACCGGTGTCGATCGCCTTGGCGCGATTGTCGAGGAAGCGCTGAATGGTGCGGTGGGCGCGGAAGCCGTCCGGCACTTTGGTGATCTTGCGGCCGATCTCCTTGAGCACGGCGACATCGACACCGGTGACGCCGCGGCGGGCGTCTTCTTCCTGATCGGCCGACTTGAAGCCGGCCCATTTGCCGTCGAGCCAGTCGGCCTTGTTCGGCTTGTAGCCCGAGCCGGCTTCGAGCTCGGCATCGAGCCGTGCGCGCCAGTCGGCCTTGGCCTTCTCGACCTCGCCCTCGGTCAGCACGCCGTCGGCGACCAGCCGCTTGGCGTAGATCTCCAGCGTCGACGGATGCGAGGCGATCCGCTTGTACATCACCGGCTGGGTGAACGCCGGCTCGTCGCCCTCGTTATGGCCGTGGCGACGGTAGCAGAACATGTCGATGACGACCGGCTTGTGGAATTTCTGCCGGAACTCGATCGCGACCTTGGCCGCGAACACCACGGCCTCCGGATCGTCGCCATTGACGTGGAAGATCGGCGCATCGATCATCTTCGCCACGTCGGACGGATAGGGCGACGAACGCGAGTAGCGCGGATAGGTGGTGAAGCCGATCTGGTTGTTGACGATGAAGTGCAGCGAGCCGCCGGTGCGGTAGCCCTTCAGGTCGGACAGGCTGAAGCATTCCGCCACCACGCCCTGGCCTGCGAACGCCGCGTCGCCGTGCATCAAGAGCGGCAGGACCGAGATGCGCATGTCCGGCGGATCTCCGTGCTGATCCTGCTTGGCGCGCACCTTGCCCATCACGACCGGATCGACGATCTCGAGATGCGACGGATTTGCGGTCAGCGACAGATGGATGTTGTTGCCGTCGAACTCGCGGTCCGAGGACGCGCCGAGGTGATACTTGACGTCACCGGAGCCCTCGACATCGTCGGGATTGGCCGAGCCGCCCTTGAACTCATGGAACAGCGCGCGGTGCGACTTGCCCATCACCTGGGTCAGCACGTTGAGGCGGCCGCGATGCGGCATGCCGACGACGATCTCCTTCACGCCGAGATTGCCGCCGCGCTTGATGATCTGTTCGAGCGCCGGGATCAGCGATTCGCCGCCGTCGAGGCCGAAGCGCTTGGTGCCGGTGAACTTGGTGTCGCAGAACTTCTCGAAGCCGTCGGCCTCGATCAGCTTGTTGAGGATCGCGCGGCGGCCCTCGGGCGTGAAGCTGATCTCCTTGTCCGGACCTTCGATGCGCTCCTGGATCCACGCCTTCTGCGCGGCATTGGAGATGTGCATGAACTCGACGCCGAGCGTCTGGCAGTAGGTGCGCTCGCAGATCTGGACGATCTCGCGCAGCGTGCCGTATTCGAGGCCGAGCACGTGGTCGAGGAAGATCTTGCGGTCGAAGTCGGCCTCGGTGAAGCCGTAGGAGCGCGGATCGAGCTCCTCGCGGTCGCGCGGCGCCTCGATGCCGAGCGGATCGAGCTTGGCATGGAAATGACCGCGCATGCGGTAGGCGCGGATCAGCATCAGTGCGCGAACCGAGTCGCGGGTGGCCTGATGCACGTCGGCGTCGGACAGTTCGGCGCCCTTGGCCTGTGCCTTGGCGGCGAGCTTGGTGCCGACCGCCTTCTCGACCTGGGCCCAGTTGCCGTCGAGCGCCGAGGTCAGCTCGTCACGCGGCGTCACCGGCCAGTTGGCCCGGCCCCACGAGGCACCGTCGGCGTTCTTCTGGACGTCGGCCGGGGCGTCCTTCAGGCTCTTGAAGAAATCCTGCCATTCGGCGTCGACCGACGACGGATCCTGCTCGTAGCGGGCATAGAGATCGTCGATGTAGGTGGCGTTGGTGCCTTGCAGGAATGATGAGAGAGCAAAAGCAGCATTCGCGTCTTGGCGAGACATGGGGCAGTCCTGGTGATTTTTTTTCGGTTCGCGCGTAGGAGACGGCGCTGGTGCCGGTCTGGAAGTGCGCCGGCTGGATTGATACCCTTTACCCTATCTAGGACAGATATTCCTGCCTAAAAGAACCAAGAAATGAACCTATTTTCATATTTTATTGATCGGCATTCTGCTGGCAAAACGCAGTAAAAGGGCGGGTTCCCTCATGAGAACCCGCCCAAAACCACATCAAACCCTCGACGGGAACTTCGCCTGACGGCGGTTACTTCAGCATCTCCGCGAGCGTGTGCCCGAGCCGCGCCGGCGACGGCGACACCTTGATGCCGGCGGCTTCCATCGCCGCGGTCTTGGAACCGGCATCGCCCTTGCCGCCGGAGATGATCGCGCCGGCATGACCCATGCGGCGGCCGGGAGGTGCGGTAACACCGGCAATAAAGCCGACCATCGGCTTCTTGCGGCCGCGCTTGGCCTCGTCCTTGAGGAACTGGGCGGCGTCTTCCTCGGCGGAGCCGCCGATTTCGCCGATCATGACGATCGACTTGGTCTTCTCGTCGGCCAGGAACATCTCCAGCACGTCGATGAACTCGGTGCCCTTGACCGGATCGCCGCCGATGCCGACCGCAGTGGTCTGGCCGAGACCCTCCTGGGTGGTCTGGAACACCGCTTCATAGGTCAGCGTGCCGGAGCGGGAGACGATGCCGACCGAGCCGGGCTTGAAGATGTTGGCCGGCATGATGCCGATCTTGCATTCGCCGGCGGTCATCACGCCGGGGCAGTTCGGCCCGATCAGTCGCGACTTGGAGCCCGACAGCGAGCGCTTGACGCGCACCATGTCGAGCACCGGAATGCCCTCGGTGATGCAGACGATCAGCGGGATCTCCGCATCGATCGCCTCGCAGATCGCGTCCGCCGCGCCCGGCGGCGGGACATAGACCACGCTGGCGTCGGCGCCGGTCTTCGCACGCGCGTCCGCGACGGTGTCGAACACCGGCAGGTTGAGATGGGTCGAGCCGCCTTTGCCCGGCGCCACGCCGCCGACCATCTTGGTGCCGTAAGCGATCGCCGCTTCCGAATGGAACGTGCCGTTCTTGCCGGTGAAGCCCTGGCAGATGACCTTGGTGTTCTTGTCGATCAGAATGGACATGGTTCGAGATGCTTTCGCGAGACGGTCGGTGAAGGAACTCTATGATTTGAGCATGATCATATCGGAAAACCGGGGACCACTTTTCCGGATCATGCTCAGTGGATACGCCGGTACACGCCGGTGAGCACGTCGGCCCACCCTTCCGCGTCAGGCGAGAATTGAATCTTCATGTTGTAGGTGTTGTCGTCGACGACCTCGTAGACGTGACGGGCATTGCCGCGCAGCGAGCCGCGCACCAGGATCAGCGACTTGCCCGCCCAGCCGCCGGACGCCGGCGACGGCGGGTAGTAGCCGAGTGAATCGTGCCAGAACAATCGGTAGGCCCGATCCTCGCGGTCGTAGGTGAAGACGCCGTGGGTGGCGAAGCTCTCCTTGCCGTCGCGGGTCTGCACGGTGTCCTGGATCAGGTAGAACCCGTTGAGCGCGATGCGCGCGACGACATGCGAGGTGGCCGGACCGCCCGCGGTCCAGCGCGACGGATAGACCATCTCGTCGCCGTTCCACTCGCCCGCGAAAACCGCGAGCTTGCGGTGTTCGTCCAGCGGGGTCGGAGCGTCGAGATGATCGGCCATCGTTAGCCTCCCTTGACGGCTTTCACGATCTTCTGCGCGGCGTCATCGAGATTGTCGGCGGGCACGACGTTGAGGCCGCTGTCGCGGATGATCTTCTTGCCCAGTTCGACATTGGTGCCTTCGAGGCGCACCACCAGCGGCACCTTGAGGCCGACCTGCTTCACCGCGGCGACCACGCCCTCGGCGATCACGTCGCACTTCATGATGCCGCCGAAGATGTTGACCAGGATACCCTTCACGTTCGGATCGGCGGTGATGATCTTGAAGGCAGCTGCAACCTTCTCCGCGCTGGCGCCGCCGCCAACGTCGAGGAAGTTCGCCGGCTCCATGCCGTAGAGCTTGATGATGTCCATCGTCGCCATGGCGAGGCCGGCGCCGTTGACCATGCAGCCGATCGTGCCGTCGAGCGCGACATAGTTGAGGTCGTATTTCGACGCCTCGATCTCCTTGGCGTCCTCCTCAGACTCGTCGCGCAGCGCGACCACGTCCGGGTGACGGTAGAGCGCGTTGCTGTCGAACGACACCTTGGCGTCGAGCACGCGGAGCTGGCCCTGCTTGGTGACGACGAGCGGATTGATCTCGAGCATCGCCATGTCCTTGGCGGCGAACGCGGCATAGAGCTGACCGGTCAGCTTCTCGGCCTGCTTGGCGAGATCGCCTTTCAGCTTCAGCGCCTCGGCAACCGTGCGGCCGTGGTGAGGCATGATGCCGGTGGCGGGATCGACCGAAAACGAGACGATCTTTTCCGGGGTCGAATGCGCGACGTCCTCGATGTTGACGCCGCCTTCGGTCGACACCACGAAGGAAATCTCGGAGGTCTCGCGATTGACCAGGATCGAGAGGTAGAACTCCTTGTCGATATCGGAGCCTTCCTCGATGTAGAGGCGGTTGACCTGCTTGCCGTGCGGGCCGGTCTGCACCGTGACCAGCGTCGCGCCGAGCATCTGCTTGGCGAACTCGTCGACCTCGGCAACCGACTTGGCGATGCGGACACCGCCCTTGTCGCCGGCGGATGCTTCCTTGAACTTGCCCTTGCCGCGACCGCCGGCATGGATCTGGCTCTTCACCACCCAGATCGGGCCGGGGAGCTGCTTGGCCGCCGCGTCGGCATCTTCCGGCTTCAGCACCGGCACGCCGCGCGAGATCGGCACGCCGAATTCGTGCAGCAGAGCCTTGGCCTGGTATTCGTGGATATTCATGGAAAGACGCTCCCAAACCCTCGTGCGGCGAACTTCAAGTCAGCCTTGACGCTGGTATACCATATACCAAAGCTCGCGCAACTACAAAATCCGCCGGAATTTCATCACCTTGTACCCGACAGGCGATTGAAATCGCCTATCGGGTCATTGCCGATTGAGATTACTTGCCGAGCAGATCGGGCGCGATCTTCTTGCAGGCGTCGACCAGGCCCTGCACCGAGGCAACCGACTTGTCGAAGGCTTCACGGTCCTTGCCGGCGAGTTCGATCTCGACGATGCGCTCGATACCCTTGGAGCCGATCACGGTGGGCACGCCGACATACATGTCCTTCACGCCGTACTCGCCGTTGAGATAGGCCGCGCAGGGCAGCACGCGCTTCTTGTCCTTCAGATAGCTCTCGGCCATCTGGATCGCGGACGCCGCCGGCGCGTAGAAGGCCGAGCCGGTCTTGAGCAAATTGACGATCTCGGCGCCGCCGTTGCGGGTGCGGTCGACGATCTCGTCGATGCGGGCCTGCGAGGTCCAGCCCATCTTGACGAGGTCGGGCAGCGGAATGCCGGCGACGGTCGAGTAGCGGGTCAGCGGCACCATGGTGTCGCCGTGGCCGCCGAGCACGAAGGCGGTAACGTCTTCGACCGAGACGTTGAATTCGTCGGCCAGGAAATAGCGGAAGCGCGCCGAGTCGAGCACGCCGGCCATGCCGACCACCTTCTTATGCGGCAGGCCGGAAGCCTTCTGCAGCGCCCAGACCATCGCGTCCAGCGGATTGGTGATGCAGATGACGAAGGCGTCGGGCGCGTACTTCTTGATGCCGGCGCCGACCTGCTCCATGACCTTGAGGTTGATCGACAGGAGATCGTCGCGGCTCATGCCGGGCTTGCGCGGCACGCCGGCGGTGACGATGCAGACCTTGGCGCCGTCGAGCGCTTCATAGGAATTGGCGCCGACCAGATTGGAGTCGAAGCCGTCGACCGGCGACGACTGCGCGATGTCGAGTGCTTTGCCCTGCGGCACGCCCTCGGCGATATCGAACAGCACGACGTCTCCGAGTTCCTTGAGGCCAACCAGGTGCGCCAGCGTTCCGCCGATCTGTCCGGAGCCAATCAGAGCAATCTTGTCGCGTGCCATGGGAAATCAGTCCTTTGAACTGGTGCAGGAGGGAGGGAAGTCGGTTGCAAGGGTGGTTATCCCTTTCGAATGATCCATTCAAGTCGCGGCCTGCCCGATTGCGGGCCGTGCCTGCAATTCGGTCAGGCATGCCAGCAACATCCGCGCGGAGACACGAAAAGTTGCTCCGATCCGGACCGCGCGCAAGGCCAATCTCAAGTCCGAATTTCGAGGCTGGATTTCAGGTCTCGACCAGGCCGGTTGACGAGCCGCTGGCCGAGGAGTCCTTGCGGCCGTGCGGCAGCGCCAAATAGGATTCCGAGCTCATCTCGATCAAGCGCGAGGACGTGCGCTTGAACTCCATCGCCTCGATGCCGTCTTCCGCAAGGTACAACGACACCGGATCGGCCTCGGCCGAGGCCATCAGCTTCACGGCATTGTCATAGAGCGTGTCGATCAGCGAGATGAAGCGCTTGGCGGCGTTGCGCTCGGCGTAGTCCATCACCGGAATATGGTCGATCAGGATCGTGTGGTAGTCGTGCGCAAGCCTCAGGTAATCGGACGCGGCAAGCGGCTTCTCGCAGAGATCGGCGAAGCTGAAGCGCGCGACGCCATGCGACGAGCACGGCACAGTCAGCAAACGCTTTTTGATCTCGATAAGGCGCGCCTTGCACGGCGCGTTGCCAGTCATCTTGCGCCACGCCGCATTGAGCACATCGCGAGCCGCGTCATCCGCGGGCACCAGCCACATCTTCACGCCGACGAGCTTCTCGAGCCGGAAGTCGGTGCGTGCATCGAGCCGCAGCACATCCATGTGGTCGGAAATCTGCGCGATGAACGGCAGGAACAGCGCGCGGTTGAGACCACCCTTGTAGAGATCGTCAGGCGCGACGTTCGAGGTCGCGACCACGACGGTGCCGAGATCGAACAGTTTTGCGAACAGCCGCCCGAGGATCATCGCATCCGCGATGTCGGTGACGTGGAATTCGTCGAAGCAGAGCAGCCAGGCTTCGTCGAAGATCGCCTGCGCGGTGAGCGCGATCACGTCGCCGTCCGCGATCTCGCCGCGCGCGATCTGCTGGCGGTAGCCATAGATGCGCTCATGCGCCTCGGCCATGAATTCGTGGAAATGCGCACGGCGCTTGTGCTCGACCGGGCTCTGCTGGAAGAACAGGTCCATCAGCATGGTCTTGCCGCGGCCGACCTCGCCATGGACGTAGAGCCCGCGCGGCGGCTTGTCGTCCTTGTCGCCGCCGAACAGCCGTCCGAGCAGGCTCTGCTTGCGCTGCGGCTTGTAGCTCGCGAGCCGCTCCTCCAGCGCCCCGAACGCTTCGGCGGCTTGCGCCTGCGCCGGATCGGCCTCGATCGCGCCGGAGGCGACCAGGGACTTGTAGTGTTCGAGAAAGGAACTCGGCGAGGTGGACAGCATGGGCCCACCTTACGGCCCTAGTGCGCGGAAAATTGCAAGCCGTGAATTGTGCCAATGGGGTATGCAAGCGCAAGCCCTTGCATACCACGG
The DNA here is from genome assembly GCF_038957035.1 of Bradyrhizobium sp. B097. Lineage (NCBI taxonomy): Bacteria > Pseudomonadati > Pseudomonadota > Alphaproteobacteria > Hyphomicrobiales > Nitrobacteraceae > Bradyrhizobium > Bradyrhizobium sp. B097. Next base: position 210,296 of record NZ_CP152412.1, on the reverse strand, counting down.
CCGACCGCACCGGCCGCCGCCTGACACCTCAAGCCGCGATCCTCAGAAACCTCACGCGCAGAGCGCGTAGGAATCCTCGACCACGTAGGGACCGCCGCCTGTCGACGCGCGCGACGAGAACAGCACGAAGCGGTCTGCCATGAAGCTGCGGCTCGGGAAGTAGCCGCGCACGGACAGATAATCCGCGACGTCCTGGCTCGATGCGTCATGCAGACGCGCGAGCGTGACATGGGGGGTGAATTTCCTGCCCTCGGGATCGAGCCCCATCCGCTGCATCATCCGCTCGAGCTCGGCCTGCAGTTCGATCAGCGGCCGACTGGGCTCGACGGCGGCGACCACCGCGCGCGGCTTGCGTCCACCGAAGCTCGAAAGGCCCTGCAATTTGACCTCGAACGGTTTTCGGTTCACCCGAAACAGCATCGTTGCGATCTCGTTGGCCCAGAGGCCATCGATGTCGCCGATGAAGCGCAGCGTGACGTGATAATTTTCGGGATCGATCCAGCGTGCGCCCGGAAGGCCGCCACGCAAATTGGAAAGTGTCTGGCCGATCTCGGCCGGAATTTCCAGTCCAGTGAACAGACGCGGCATCGCATTAATCCTCGATGCTTGGCGCGGGTTTTGGGAGCCCGCTCCTGTAACAAGCCCGGCGACGAATCACCGATGCCTATTTGTACCCGAGATATGTGACTCTGCGAAGCATGACCCGTTAACAGCTCGTAAACCTACGGGCACAACTCGGCGCGCTGCCTGCATTTCAACTGCGTTGCCCTGATAATGCGCCGAGAAATGCCTCCACCGTGGGCAGCATGTTCTTCACGACGATGTCCACACCTTCCGCCGTCGGATGCATGCCGTCGGCCTGATTGAGCTTGGCATCGGCAGCCACGCCATCGAGGAAGAACGGATAGAGCGGCACGCCAAGCGACTTCGAGAGATCGGGATAGATCGCGTTGAACTTCGCTGCATACTCACTGCCATAGTTCGGTGGCGCGAGCATGCCGCACAAGAGCACGGCGATCTTGCGCGCCTGCAACTTTGTGATGATGTCGGAGAGCGCGGCACGCGTGACCGCGGGATCGATGCCGCGCAACGCATCGTTGGCGCCGAGCTCGACGATCACGGCGTCAGTTCCGTCAGCGACCGACCAGTCGAGCCGCTCGCGGCCCCCTGAGGCGGTGTCGCCGGATACCCCGGCATTCGTCATACTGACCTTTATCCCCTTGGTTTCCAAGGCTTTTTGTAGCCGGACCGGAAATGCCGCCGCGGCCGGAAGGCCGTAACCGGCGCTCAGGGAATCGCCCAGAACCACCATCTTGATCGGTTTCGCCGAACCTTGCGCCGGGCCATTCTCCGGTGCCGGCGTCTGCGCACTTGCCGCCGTCATCAAGCCCATAAGCAACACGAGTATGTGCACGAAGATTCTCAACCGGCCCTCGACCGCAGCAGCGGAAGTGCCATATGACCGAACCATGGACAGTCTCATCGAATCCTCTTCACTGACCGACGTCGAGCCGGACACCATTGCCGTCAGGAACGTCAATCTCTCGCTTGGCACCGGCGCGGCACGGGTCCATATCCTCAAAGATATCAGCCTTCGTGTGGCAGCGGGTGAGGCCATCGGCCTGATCGGCCCGTCGGGTTCGGGCAAGTCGACCTTGCTGATGGTGATGGCGGGGCTTGAACGTCCTGACAGCGGAGAAGTGGTCGTCAACGGGACGTCGTTCAATGCCCTCGATGAAGATGCGCTGGCGCGCTTCCGCGGCCGCCAGGTCGGCATCGTCTTCCAGTCGTTCCATCTGATCCCGACCATGACGGCGTTGGAGAACGTCGCCGTGCCGCTCGAGCTCGCCGGCAATCCCGATGCCGCCGCGCGCGCCGCGCTGGAGCTGCAATCAGTCGGGCTCGGCGAACGGCTGCATCACTACCCGACGCAGCTGTCCGGCGGCGAGCAGCAGCGCGTCGCGATCGCACGTGCGCTGGCGCCCGATCCCGCGATCCTGGTTGCCGACGAGCCGACCGGAAATCTCGACGAGACGACGGGAAAGCAGATCATCGACCTGCTCTTCACCAAGCACACCGAGCGCGGCATGACGCTGGTGCTGGTGACGCACGACCTCTCGCTGGCGCAGCGCTGCGATCGTGTGGTGCGGCTGCGTTCCGGCCGCATCGACGGACAATCCACCACATGAGCATCGCGTCCGAAGTCGCGGTGCAGGGCCGCGCGTCGTCGCTTGCCTTCCGCTATGCTCTGCGCGAACTGCGCGGCGGCCTGCGCGGATTCTACGTGTTCATCGCCTGCATCGCTCTCGGCGTGATGGCGATTGCCGGCGTCGGCTCGGTCGCCGCGAGCCTCGGCGACGGCCTGTCGCGCGAGGGCCGCACGCTGCTCGGCGGCGACGTCGCCTTCTCGCTGATCTCGCGCGAAGCCAAGCCCGAGGAGGTCGCGTATCTGCGCACCCGCGGCGAGGTTTCGGTTGCAGCCACACTGCGCGCGATGGCCCGCAGCGGCGACGGCAAGCTGGCGCTGGTCGAGCTCAAGGCGGTCGACGGCAAATATCCGATGCTCGGCGAGCTGACGCTCGAGCCGAACATGCCGGTTGCCGATCTGCTCGCCGAACGCGATGGCGTCTATGGCGCGGCCGCCGATTCAACGCTGTTGGCGCGGCTCGACCTGAAGCTCGGCGACCGCGTCAGCATCGGCAGCGCGACCTACCAGATCCGCAGCGTGGTGGCGGCCGAGCCCGACAAGCTTGCCGGCGGCGTCGGCCTCGGGCCGCGCTTCCTGATCAGCGAAGCCAGCCTGCGCGCCACCGATCTGCTGCAACCGGGCAGCCTGGTGCGCTGGATCTACCGGGTGAAGCTGCCCGACGGCGCCAACGACGATCGCGCCACCACCGCGTTGATCGACGGCGCACGGGCTGCCGCGCCGGAGGCCGGCTGGGAAGTCCGCAGCCGCAACAACGCCTCGCCGCAGCTCGAACGCACCATCAACCGCTTCACCCAGTTCCTGACTCTGGTCGGCCTCGCCGCCCTCTTGGTCGGCGGCGTCGGCGTCGCCAACGCGGTGAAGAGCCATATCGACCGGCGCCGCGACGTCATCGCCTCATTCAAGGCGCTCGGCGCCACCGGCCGCGACGTCTTCACGATCTACTGCACGCAGGTGGTGGTGCTGGCCGGGATCGGTTCGCTGATCGGGCTCGCGCTCGGCGCCGCGCTCCCCTTCGTCATCGTCGGCCTGTTCGGCAAGCTGCTGCCGCTGCCGGTGGTGCCGGCGCTGCATCCCGACGAGCTCGCGCTCTCCTTCCTCTATGGCCAGCTCACCGCGCTGGCGTTCGGGCTGTGGCCGCTCGGCCGGGTCCACGACGTGCCGGTCGCCGCGTTGTTCCGCGAGACCGTCGCCAGCGAATGGCACCGCCCGCGCTGGAGTTATCTCGCGCTGATGGCGGTGGTGGTCGCGCTCCTGATCGGAGTTGCGATCGGGCTCGCCTATGACAAGCGGGTTGCCGCCGTCTTCGTCGCCTCGTCGATCGCGGTGTTCCTGCTGCTGCGCGGGATCGCCGAGATCCTGATGGCGGTGGCACGCCGGCTGCCGCGCAGCCGCATGACCATGCTGCGGCTCGCAATCGCCAACATCCACCGGCCGGGCGCGCTGACGCCGTCGGTCGTGCTGTCGCTGGGCCTTGGCCTCGCGGTGCTCGTCACCATCACCCAGATCGACGGCAATCTGCGCCGGCAATTCCTGGCCGCATTGCCGGAGCGGGCGCCGTCGTTCTTCTTCATCGACATCCCCTCCACCGAGGCCGACCGCTTTGCCGCCTTCCTGGCGCAGATCGCGGCGGGCTCGACCGTCGAGGACGTGCCGATGCTGCGCGGGCGCATCGTCGCCGCGCGCGGCGTCAAGACCGACCAGCTCAAGCCGTCGGTCGATTCGGAATGGGTGCTGCAAAGCGACCGCGGCCTGACCTACACCGGCGAAGTTCCCAAGGGCTCGAAGATCGTCGAGGGCGAATGGTGGGGGCCGGACTACAGCGGACCTCCGCTGGTCTCGATGGAGAAGAAGATCGCCGACGGCCTGTCGTTGAAGATCGGCGACGAGATCGTGGTCAACGTGCTCGGCCGCGATGTGCCGGCGAAGATCGCCAATCTGCGCAACATCGACTGGCAGGGCCTCGGCATCAACTTCGTGCTGGTGTTCTCGCCGAATGCCTTCAAGGGCGCCCCACATAGCCACGTCGCGACCCTGACGGAACCCCATAGTGACGCCCCCGATGATGCGCGCATCATCAAGCAGGTCGCCGACGCGTTCCCGATGGTGACCAGCGTCCGGGTCCGCGAGGCGCTGGAGACGGTCGGCACCGTTGTCAGCAATCTGGTGCTGGCGATCCGCGGCGCCAGCGCCGTGACGCTGATCTCGGCGATCCTGGTGCTGGGCGGCGCGCTCGCCGCCGGGCACCGCCACCGCGTCTATGACGCCGTGATCCTCAAGACGCTCGGCGCCACGCGGGCGCGATTGCTCGGCGCCTACGCGCTGGAGTATCTGATGATCGGTTTTGCAACCGCAATCTTCGGGGTGATCGCCGGTTCGGTCGCGGCCTGGCTGATCGTGACGCGGCTGATGACGCTGAGTTTCATCTGGCAGGCCGGCAGCGCCGCGCTGGTCGTGGTCGCCGCGCTGGTCGTCACCGTCGGATTGGGGCTGGCCGGAACGCTGCTCGCGCTGAACCAGAAGCCGGCCTCGGTGTTGCGGAATTTGTGACAATTTGTAGCGGCGGCAGCGCCGTTTTGCCTATAAATGCTAGGCTAGAGCGACATTCGGCCGCGCGTGGAAGCTTGCGTCGGATGTGTTAATTTCCCACATACCACTCGGGTCGGATAGTCGGTTTGAATGACACGCAATTAATGTTCCGCAAACCGAGCCATCTGAGATAGATTTAGAACCGGCGCCGCAAATCCCTTGCGCTCCACCGGGACCAACCACGGGAATTCGACCATGTCGGACCTAGACCGCAACTACGCTTCTCCTTTCGGCCGGGCCGCCGGGCGCATTGACGCTGCGGCCGTCGACGCCGGTCTGCGCGCCTACATGCTGCGCATCTACAACTACATGAGCATTGGCCTCGCCATCACCGGCTTGGCCGCGCTCGGCGTCTATATGGGCGCGGTGACCACCGACCAGTCCGCCGCCGTCGCCAAGTTTGGCAACGCCTATCTGACGCAGTTCGGCTACGCGATGTTCGTAAGCCCGCTGAAGTGGCTGTTCATCCTCGCCCCTCTGGCGATGGTGTTCGTCATCTCGGCCGGCATCAACCGCCTGCAGCCTGCGACCGCCCAGCTGCTGTTCTGGGTGTTCTCGGCGCTGATGGGCCTGTCGCTGTCGTCGATCTTCCTGGTGTACACGCACACCTCGATCGTGCGCGTGTTCTTCATCACCGCGGCGACGTTCGGTGCGCTGAGCCTCTACGGCTACACCACCAAGCGTGACATGAGCGGCATGGGCTCGTTCCTGTTCATGGGCTTGATCGGCATCATCATCGCGAGCCTGGTCAACCTGTTCCTGGCGAGCTCGGCGCTGCAGTTCATCGTGTCGGTGGTCGGCGTGCTGGTGTTCGCGGGCCTCACCGCCTGGGACACCCAGCGGCTGAAGAACGACTACATCTACGGCTACGCCTCGCAGGGTGGCGTGATGGCAGAACGTGCGGCAATCACTGGTGCGCTGTCGCTCTACCTGAACTTCATCAACCTGTTCACATTGCTCCTGCAGCTGCTCGGCCAGCGCGACTAAGCGCCTCGAGCCGGGCGATCGATCCAAGCCTTGCAATCCAAGCCCCGGCCTTGCGGCCGGGGCTTTTCTTTTGCGCCGGGCAAAATACTGTCGTGCTATGTCCAATCCCGCGGGATCCAATCCGGAAATCAGGCCCACCGCCGAGGCGGACCTGCCCTCGATCACGGCGATCTACGCGCACGCGGTGCGCTTCGGCACCGCAACGTTCGAGCTGATCCCGCCCGACCTTGCCGAGATGACCCGCCGCTACCGGGCGCTGATCGATGGCGGCTTCCCCTATTTCGTTGCCGTGCTCGACGGCCGCGTCGCCGGCTATGCCTATGCCGGCCCCTACCGGCCGCGGCCGGCCTATCGCTTCACCGTCGAGAACTCGGTCTATCTGGACCCTGCGGTCCATCGCCGCGGCATCGGCCTCCGGCTGATGGAGCGCCTGATCGCCGAATGCGACGCGCGCGGCTTCCGGCAGATGATCGCGGTGATCGGGGACCAGGCCAATGCCGGCTCGATCGGACTGCACCGCCGCTGCGGATTTCAGATGATCGGGACGCACCCGAATGTCGGCCTGAAATTCGGGCGCTGGCTCGATACCGTGATGATGCAGCGCGCGCTCGGCGAGGGCGCGGCGACGGTGCCGACGGATTAAATGGGATCCGTAGCCCGGATGGAGCGCAGCGCAATCCGGGGCAAGTTCATCCGCGCTAGCAGCGGCCCCGGATTTCGCTTCGCTCCATCCGGGCTACGGTCTGTTGAATTTGCCGCGCCTACACCAGCGACAGCTTGCGATCGATCACGAACAGCACCCGTTCGAGTTCGTGGCCGCGGCGCAGGATCAGGCCGGTCGCCGAAATCACGCTGTACATGCCCTGCTTGCGCGCCAGCCGGGGATCCTTCTCGATCCGGTAGATCGGCATTTCGGATGCACGCCGGAACACCGAGAACACGGCGCGGTCCTTCAGGAAATCGATCGCATAATCGCGCCACTCACCATCGGCGACCATGCGGCCGTAGAGATTGAGAATGCGGTTGAGCTCAAGTCGATTGAATGTCACGCGGTTGGGCTGAGGGGTCGCGGCGGCGGGACGCGCCGCGGCACGATTCCCACTCGGATCACTATCCTCCGAGATCAAACTCATCGAGCGCCTCCTGTCATCCCGGTGACGATCGGGTTCCGAAGGCCGGTGCCCCCACTTCGGGATCGTCACGAGAGTGACATGATTGCGCTAAGCGACAGAGCCTGCAAGGGGCCATTCGCAACGCAACCAGCCCTTAACCACGGCCAGGCGCGACCGATTGTCCGGAAAACCGAAGAGTCACGGGAACGTTAGAGGAATCATATTGCTGCCCCACTTCCGCCCATCGCCCGCCCCGCTGCCCTGCGAAAAGAAAATCCTGCGTTGGCCCGGTCCTTTCGGTTCCGGATTCCTCAGCCCCCAGCCCCCCGGGGCCGTCGGGATCGGGCCTGTTCGCAGGGGAATCAAATCCCAAACACTGGGCCAACGAAAGTTGGTCCTTTTTGTTTTGGGGCCCTACTCGATGACGCGCGATCAAGACGCGCAAAGCCTCGACACTTCCCTCTCAGCAGATCACTGGATGCACGCTTGCCGCCGCACGGAGTCGCACGACTACATGCGTGCGGCCCAACGACGCGACCAGCAGGAGCTAGCCGCGCAGCGTTAGAGCGTTTTCGAGTGAAGTGGACACCGGTTCGCGCGAAGAAAACGCGTCAAACAAGAATCTAGAGCTTCGGTTCTGATCAATCAGAACCGAAAGGCTCTAGTGAAGCGAGGTGAATGCGGCGCCGAGCATCGGGCCCGGCTTGTCGCGGTTGCCGTCCTGGACGTAGACGGCCGCGGCATCGACGCCATCGCGCGTGATGTTCTCCAGCGGCACAGTCCAGCTCCCGGACGAGCCGTTCCAGTCACCGACCTTCAGGAGATTGCGCACCACGTTGTGGTAGGTGATCTCGCGGCCGCGATTCTCGCCACGCGCGATCGAGATCGGCACCGACTTCGAGATCGAGCAGATCCAGACTTCGCCGCGCGACACCGCGGGCGATTTCGATGCGGCCACCGACACGTTGATCTGCTTGCCGGTCAGCGTCATCGTCACCGGCACTGACATCACGCTGCCGCTCTTCTCGGTGTCCTTGATAGCATCCTCGATGCTGGCACGGTCGCTGCCGATCACATGGGCGGAGCCGTTGATCACGGCCTGCGGCGTGTAGACGTCGCGATCGCCGCGCATGTGCGAGTAGGCTTTCTGGCGCGCGCTGAAACGGGAATCCGCCAGTGTGTCCTTCCAGCCGAGATAGTCCCAATAGTCGATCGGCATGCTCAGCGCGATGACGTTGGGGTCCTTCGCGAGATCGCCGATGATCTTGTCCGCAGGCGGACAGGACGAGCATCCCTGCGAGGTGAAGAGTTCGACGACAGCACGCGGGTCGGCGTGAGCGGGGCGGATGATTGCGACGATCGCGCAGAAACCAAGGGCGCTGGACCATCGTGAGATAGAATTATAGGCCATCATCGCTGTCATACTGCGAACCAGTCGTGATGATTTCTATCCGTAATTGTACGGAGCATGAAGTTGTCCCTTGAACTTGCGTGCCCCAGAACGCCCGAAGGCGGCCTTGTCATAGGCCGCCTTCTTTTTAGCCGCTACTCACTAAGCAGTGAGGCACCGATCACAAATCCGCGCTGGAGCATGATCCGGAAAAGTGTGAAGCGGTTTTCCGGATAGATCATGCTCAAACAAGGGGCCTAGGCCGCGAGCTTGCGCAGCACGTAATGCAGGATGCCGCCGTTGCGATAGTAGTCGAGCTCGTCCAGCGTATCGATGCGGCAGAGCAGCGGGACATCCCGTTTGCCGCCGTCGGCGGAGACGATTTCGGCCGTCAGCGTCTGCCGCGGCTTCAAATCGCCCTGCAGCCCGCGGATCGTGACCTTCTCGTCGCCCTTGAGGCCGAGCGAGGACCACGAGGTGCCGTCCTGGAAGGTGAGCGGAAGCACGCCCATGCCGACCAGGTTGGAGCGATGGATGCGCTCGAAGCTCTGGCAGATCACCGCGCGCACGCCGAGCAGGCGGGTGCCCTTCGCGGCCCAGTCGCGCGACGAGCCGTTGCCGTATTCGGCGCCGGCGAACACCACCAGCGGCACGTTCTCCTGCTGGTACTTCATCGCGGCGTCGTAGATCGACATCTGCGCGCCGTCGGGCCAGTGCTTGGTCAGACCGCCTTCCGGAATATTGCCGTCGGCGCCCTTCAGCATGAAGTTCTTGATGCGGATGTTGGCGAAAGTGCCGCGCATCATCACTTCATGGTTGCCGCGCCGCGTGCCGTACTGGTTGAAGTCGGCGGGGCGCACCTGGTGCTCGCTGAGGAACTTGCCGGCGGGCGAGGTCAGCTTGATCGAACCGGCCGGCGAGATGTGGTCGGTGGTGATCTTGTCGCCGAACATCGCGAGGATCCGCGCGTCGACCACGTCGACGACCGGGTCCGGCTGCTTCTTCATGCCTTCGAAGTAAGGCGGGTTCTGCACATAGGTCGAGCCCATGTTCCAGCGATAGGTCTCGCTTTCCGTGGTCTTGATCTTGCGCCAGTTGGTGTCGCCCTTGAACACGTCGGCGTACTTCTTCTTGAAGATCGTCGCGGTGACGTACTTCTTCATGAAGGCGTTGATCTCCTTGGTGGTCGGCCAGATGTCCTTGAGGAACACCGGCTTGCCGTCCTTGCCGATGCCGATCGGCTCGACCGCGAGATCCTTGGTCACGGTGCCGGCGAGCGCATGCGCGACCACCAGCGGCGGCGAGGCGAGGTAGTTCGCCTGCACGTCGGGCGAGACGCGGCCTTCGAAGTTGCGGTTACCCGACAGCACGGCGGCGGCGACGATGCCGTTGTCGTTGATCGACTTCGAGATATCCTCCGGCAGCGGGCCCGAGTTGCCGATGCAGGTGGTGCAGCCGAAGCCGACCAGGTTGAAACCGACCTTGTCGAGATCGGCCTGCAGGCCGGAATTGGCGAGATATTCCGCCACCACCTGGCTGCCCGGCGCGAGCGAGGTCTTCACCCACGGCTTGGCCTTCAGGCCCTTGGCGGCCGCCTTGCGCGCCAACAGGCCGGCGCCGATCAGCACGCTCGGGTTCGAGGTGTTGGTGCAGGAGGTGATCGCGGCGATCACGACGTCGCCATGGCCGAGATCGAAGTTGCGGCCCTCGACCGCAAAGCGCTTCGTCTCGCCATCGGGCTTCTTGTACTCGTTGACCAGCGCGGTGGCGAAGCCGGTCGACACCGCCGGCAGCGCGATGCGGCCTTCGGGGCGCTTCGGTCCGGCCATCGACGGCACCACGTCGGCGAGGTCGAGCGTCAACGTGGTGGTGAACACCGGGTCAGTCGACTTGGCGGTGCGGAACAGACCCTGCGCCTTGGCATAGGCCTGCACCAGCTTGACGCGATCGGCCTTGCGGCCCGAGGTCTTCAGGTAATCGATGGTCGCGGCGTCGACCGGGAAGAAGCCGCAGGTCGCGCCGTATTCGGGCGCCATGTTGCCGATGGTCGCCTTGTCCGCGACCGACAGGAAATCGAGGCCCGGGCCGAAGAATTCGACGAACTTGCCGACCACGCCGAGCTTGCGCAGCATCTGGGTGACGGTCAGCACGAGGTCGGTCGCGGTGACGCCTTCCTTGAGCTGGCCCTTGAGCTTGAAGCCGACCACTTCCGGCAGCAGCATCGACAGCGGCTGGCCGAGCATGCAGGCTTCCGCCTCGATGCCGCCGACGCCCCAGCCGAGCACGGCAAGGCCGTTGACCATCGTGGTGTGCGAGTCGGTGCCGACCAGCGAGTCGGGATAGGCGACCTCGAAGGTGCCGGTCTTCTTACCGACCGTCATCTTCTCCTTCTTGGTCCACACCGTCTGGGCGAGATATTCGAGATTGACCTGGTGGCAGATGCCGGTGCCGGGCGGCACCACCGAGAAGTTCGAGAACGCCTTCTGGCCCCACTTCAGGAACTCGTAGCGCTCCTGGTTCTGCTTGTATTCCTCGGTGACGTTCTTCGCGAACGCCTTGTTGTCACCGAAGAAGTTGACGATCACCGAGTGGTCGATGACGAGATCGACCGGCACCAGCGGGTTGATCTTCTCGGCGTCGCCGCCGAGGTTCTGCATCGCGTTGCGCATCGCGGCGAGGTCGACCACGGCCGGAACGCCGGTGAAATCCTGCATCAGCACGCGCGCCGGGCGGAACGCGATTTCGTGCTCGAGCTGGCGCTTCTTCAGCCACTTCGACACCGCAACGATGTCTTCCTTCTTGACGGTGCGGCCGTCCTCATTGCGCAGCAGGTTCTCGAGCAGAACCTTCATCGAATACGGCAGCTTCGAGATACCCTTCAGTCCGTTCTTCTCTGCCTGGGGCAGGCTGTAATAGACGTAGGACTTGCCGCCGACCTTCATGGTCTTGCGGCATTTGAAGCTGTCGAGTGAGGTCATGCGGAGGATCCCAATTCTCAGTTATACCCGGCAAGGGTAACTAAACACCGGCGATCGACACGGGCCAAGGGATGGCCTGGATGGCTTGCGGCCGCCGATTGTGTGTGCTGCATCAAGTTCCGGGCTTATAGAACCTTTCTAGAAGCACCGCCACACCGACAAGCGTGCGACAGCGTTGCGCGACCCAAAAATTCTCACGCGGTAGCGAAAGATTTCAGAGGGCTGTGACACAACGAACCATGCGGCTCTCGGGACGAAATCTGAAATGCGTGCGCGGCGGACGCGAGGTGTTTGCTGGCCTCGATCTGTCGGCCACGGCCGGCGAGGCGCTCGCTGTCACGGGCCCGAACGGCGCGGGCAAGACCTCGCTGCTGCGCGTCCTCGCCGGGCTGCTGGTTCCCGCCGAGGGCTCGATTGCGCTCGATGGCGGCGACGCCGAGCTCAGCCTGCCTGAGCAGGCCCACTATCTCGGCCACCGCGACGCGCTGAAGCCAGCGCTGAGTGTCGCGGAAAATCTTTCCTTCTGGCGGGAATTCCTCGGCGGCGAGACGGAAGATGCCGGCCGCTGCCTGGCCGCCGTGGCGCTCGACCACGCCGCGCATCTACCGGCGGCTTACCTCTCCGCCGGCCAGCGCCGCCGCCTGTCGATCGCACGCCTGCTCTCGGTGCGGCGGCCGATCTGGCTGCTGGACGAGCCGACGTCAGCGCTCGATGCGGCCGGACAGGCGCTGTTCGTCGGCCTGATTCGCGACCATCTCGCAAGCGGCGGCCTGATCGTCGCCGCGACCCATCTGCCGCTTGGCATCGACGCGCGCGATTTGCGGATGGGAGGCGCGGCATGAGCGCGCTGGCAGCATTGATCCGCCGCGACATCCGCATTGCGCTGCGCGTCGGCGGCGGGGCGCTGATCGGCGTGCTGTTCTTCCTCACCGTCACGGTGCTGATGCCGTTCGCGGTCGGGCCCGATCTGGCGCTGCTGTCGCAGCTTGGCCCCGCCATCCTCTGGCTCGGCGCGCTGCTGGCGAGCCTGCTCACCCTCGACCGGCTGTTCACGGCCGACCACGAGGACGGCTCGCTCGACCTGATCGTGATGAGCCGGACGCCGCTGGAACTCGCCTGCGCGGCCAAGGCGCTGGCGCATTGGATCGCCGCCGGCTTGCCGCTGATCATCGCGACGCCGGTGCTCGGCCTGCTGCTCAATCTCGACGGCACGGCGACACTGGCGGTTGCGGCGACCCTGCTGGCGGGAACTCCGGCGCTGACCTTCACCGGCATGATCGGCGCGGCCCTGGCGGTGACGCTGCATCGCGGCGGGCTGCTGCTCGCCGTGCTGGTGCTGCCGCTGTCGATCCCGGTGCTGATCTTCGGCGTTGCCGCCTCGCAGGCGGCGATATCGGGTCCCCTGCCCTTCGGAACACCGTTCTCGATCCTCTGCGCGCTGTCGCTCGCCAGCCTCGTGATCGGCCCATTTGCCGCCGCCGCGAGCCTGCGGCACGGACTGGACTGAGATGGATCCGATCAAATCTCGCCGAGAGCAGTTCGGCCAATTGCCTCGCTCACATCGGGCGATTATCACGGTGCCATGAAGCTGACCGAGACGCTGACCGACCTCGCCAATCCGACCAGATTTCTGGCGCTGACCGCGCGGATCCTGCCGTGGCTCGCGGGCGTGACCGCGATCCTGCTCGCGATCGGCCTCTACCAATCGGCCATGGCGCCCGACGACTACCAGCAGGGCGCCACGGTCAAGATCATGTTCATCCACGTGCCGAATGCATGGCTTTCGATGTTCGTCTGGGGCGTCATGAGCGTCGCCGCGCTCGGCACGCTGGTGTGGCGGCATCCGCTCGCCGACGTCGCCGCGAAAGCCGCCGCCCCGATCGGCGCCGCCTTCACCTTCCTTGCGCTGGTCACCGGCTCGCTGTGGGGCCGGCCGATGTGGGGCACCTATTGGGAGTGGGACGCACGGCTGACCTCGGTGCTGATCCTGTTCCTGATGTATCTCGGCCTGATGGCGCTGTGGCGCGCGGTGGAGGATCCCTCTCGCGCGGCGCGGGCGGCGGCGGTCCTGACCCTGGTCGGCGCGATCAACATCCCGATCATCAAGTTCTCGGTCGACTGGTGGAACACGCTGCATCAGCCGGCCTCGGTGCTCCGCATGGGCGGATCGACCCTCGACAAGGCCTTCCTGTGGCCGCTGCTGGTGATGGCGATCGCGTTTTCGCTGCTCTTCATCACCTTGCATCTGGCGGCGATGCGCAACGAGATCCTGCGCCGGCGCGTGCGCAGCCTGCAGATGATGCAGGCGAGCCGCATCGCATTCACCAGCGAAGCGGGCAGCGGTTCGCAGGGAACCGCGCCAAACGAAATTGGGGCGGCGTGACACGATGTCGCTTGGTCCCTACGCCTCTTTCATCGTGACGTCGTATGCGCTGGTCGCGGCGGTCGTGCTGCTCTTGATCATCTGGATCATCGCCGACTATCGCCGCCAGCAGGGGCGCCTCAAGGAGATCGAGGCCAGCGGCATCACGCGCCGCTCCGGCCGCAACGCGGCGGATATAAGATGAGCGAGCAGGCGACCAATGGCCCGCCGCAAGCCCGCCGCCTGCTGGTGGTGCTGCCGCTGCTGGTTTTCCTCGGGCTCGCCGGACTATTCCTGCTGCGGCTCTATGGCGGTGATCCCTCCAAAATTCCGTCGGCGCTGATCGGCCGGCCGGCACCGCAGACCGTTCTGCCCGCGCTCGACGGCCTCGTGAAGGACGGCGCGCCTGTCCCCGGTCTCGATCCCGCCGCGTTCAAGGGCAAGGTCAGCATCGTCAACGTCTGGGCGTCCTGGTGCGTGCCCTGCCATGACGAAGCGCCGCTGCTCACCGAGCTCGGCAGGGACAAGCGCTTCCAGATCATCGGCATCAATTACAAGGATTCGCCCGAGAACGCGCGGCGCTTCCTCGGCCGCTACGGCAATCCGTTCGGCATCGTCGGCGTCGACGGCAACGGCCGCGCCTCCATCGAGTGGGGCGTCTATGGCGTGCCCGAGACCTTCCTGGTCGGACGCGAAGGCACGATCGTCTACAAGCTGGTCGGACCGGTGACGCCTGATAACGTCAACACCGTGCTCAAGGCCGAGATCGAGAAGGCGCTGCGCGCGAGACCGTAACCGCATCGGCACGCCGCAACTCGCGAACATGAATCGGGCATGAACGACGCGAGAAAACACCTGCGGCATAATACTTCGACGGGTTTATCTGCGGTTCATTTCACGGCCACGGCGACGCCACGAACGCAACCCTAACTCCATGGCGTGACTTCACTCATTCCTCGGAGAGGACATATGCGCAAGACCACGCTCGCTTCACTTCTTGCTACCGCACTCACGCTCGGCCTGATGACGGCCACGCCGTCGATGGCCCAGTCGCCGCAGCCGGCCGCGCCCGCCGCCAAATCCGAGAGCCACATGGCTCCCGCCCCGAAAGCGGCGGCCCCTGATCTGAAAACGACGGGGATGGCGAAGGACGACCTGCTCGACATCAACAGCGCCAGCACCGACCAGCTCGACGCACTGCCCGGTGTCGGCAAGGCCTATTCGGCCGCGATCATCAAGGGGCGCCCCTACAAGGGCAAGGATGAACTGGTGCAGAAGAACATCCTGCCGCAGGCGACCTACGACAAGATCAAGGACAAGATCGTCGCCAAGCAGAAGAGCTGAGCTCTGAAGGCTTGATCTCCGAAGCGTCGGACGCAGCGCGGCACAATCACCCGCGCTGCGTTCGGATTTACTTTCGCAGGTCGCCGGCGTCCGCCTCGCTGGTTTCCAGCGAGACCGGCTCCAGATGATAGCGCTTGGTCAGCGGCATCTGGGCGATGGCGAACACCATGGTCAGCGGCGTCACGCCGAACACCTTGAAGTTCACCCAGAAATCCGTGGTCTGCGTCCGCCAGACGATCTCGTTGAGAATAGCCATGCCGGCAAAGAACAGTGCCCAGCGCATGGTGAGGATGCGCCAGCCCTGCGGCGTCAGATTGAACATCTGGTCGAACATGACGGCGATGAAGGAACGGCCGAAAAGCAGCCCGCCGCCGAGCACGGCCGCGAACAGACCGTAAATGATGGTCGGCTTGACCTTGATGAAGGTCTCGTCGTGCAACACCAGGGTCAGGGTGCCGAATACCAGCACGACCGCGCCGGTCACCAGCGCCATGATCGGCACGTGCCTGGTCACGACATAGGATGCGATCATGGCAGCTACGATCGCGACCATGAACGCGCCGGTCGCGAAGAACAGATGGTATTTGGCGTTCGCAATGAAGAACACGAGCAACGGCCCGAGCTCGGTCGCGAGCTTGAACAGCGGATGTGGCTGGGTCTTGTCCATCAATTCAGTCCATTGAACTCGTGTCTTGGCCATCCTTCGAGACGGCGCTTCGCGCCTCCTCAGGATGACGACCTTTCGTATCCCACCGTCATCCCTGCACAACGGCTTTGCCGTTGTTGCTGGAGCAGCGCGCACTAGCGCGCGTCTCGAAGGATGAATTATTCGATCCCGGCAATCGCCTTGGCAAAATCCTTCGCCGTGAAGGGCGCGAGGTCTTCGACGCCTTCGCCGACGCCGATGAAATGCACCGGCAGCTTGTGCTTTTCCGACAGCGCGACAAGGATGCCGCCGCGTGCGGTGCCGTCAAGCTTGGTCATCACGAGGCCGGTGACGCCTGCGGTACGGTGAAACGCCTCGACCTGCGACAGCGCATTTTGTCCCACCGTGGCGTCAAGCACGAGCAGCACCGCATGCGGCGCCGACGCATCGACCTTCTTGATGACGCGCACGACCTTTTCGAGCTCGTTCATCAGCTCGGACTTGTTCTGCAGCCGGCCGGCGGTGTCGATCAGCAGCACGTCGCGCGCCTGCTCCTTGGCCGCGGTCAGCGCGTTGAAGGCGAGGCTTGCCGAATCCGAGCCCTGAGCCCCGGCGATGACTGGAGATTTAGTGCGCTCGCCCCAGACCTTGAGCTGCTCGATCGCCGCGGCGCGAAAGGTATCGCCGGCGGCCAGCATGACCTTGCGGCCCTCGGCGGAGAATTTCGCGGCCAGCTTGCCGATTGTCGTGGTCTTGCCGGAGCCGTTGACGCCGACGACGAGGATCACGAACGGCTTCAGCGTCGCATCGATCTCGAGGGGCTTCGCCACCGGCGCCAGCACCTTCTCGACCTCGGTCGCAACGACGTCCTTGACCTCGTCGGCCGAGATCGCCTTGTCGTAGCGGCCCTTGCCGACCGCCTGCGCAATGCGGACCGCGACATCGGTACCGAGGTCGGCGCGCAGCAGCACATCCTCGATGTCATCGAGCATGGCCGCATCGAGCTTGCGCTTGGTGACGAGGTCGGCGACCGCGGTCCCGATCGAACTCGAGGTTCGCTTCAGGCCGCCTTTCAGCCGCTGCCACCAGCTCTGTTTGGGAGTTCCCGCAGTGGTATCGTTCATGGCGCGGGTGTGTTAGCCGTTTCGGCTCATAAACGAAAGTCTCGACGAATTGATCGATGTTCCCCAATTGACCGCGGAAGAAATCCTTGGCCGGGTGCTCCACCGCGACGGGCTGATGCTGGTCATTGACAAGCCGGCGGGCCTGCCGGTGCATCGCGGCCCCAAGGGCGGCCCCAATCTGGAGGCCTCGTTCGACGCATTGCGGTTCGGCCTGCCCCGGCCGCCGGTGCTGGCGCATCGGCTGGACAAGGACACCTCCGGCTGCCTCGTCCTGGGACGCCATCGCAAGGCGACCGCCTCGCTCGGGCTGCTGTTCAAACACAGCAAGATCTCGAAGACCTATTGGACCGTGGTCGAGGGCGGCCCCACCGAGGACGCAGGCACCATCGACATGCCGCTCGGCCGGCTCAACGCCGAGCGCGGCTGGTGGCAGAAGCCGGATCCGGATGGCCAGAAGGCCGTCACCAACTGGAAGGTGCTGGGACGCGGCGACGGCCTCACCTGGCTCGCGATGGAGCCGGTCACCGGCCGCACCCATCAGCTCCGGGTGCATTCGGCGGCGATGGGCTGGCCAATTGTCGGCGACAATATCTATGGCAACGGTCCGCGCTTCGGCGAGCCGACCCTGCATCTGCATTCCCGCGAAATCGGCATCCCGATTTCCCGCAACAAGGACCCGGTGCATGTCGTCGCGCCGGCGCCGGCGCACATGCAGGAGCGGCTCAAGGCCTGCGGCTGGAACGGTGAATAGAGCGTTTTCCAGCGAAAGCCTGTCCCGGACTTGATCCGGGATGGATACCGGTTCGCGTCAAGAAAACGCGTCAGAGTGTAGAGCTTCCTCCGGGATTCTACTGATCATTATCCTTACGAAACGTTCAGGTCCGCCCGATAAAGCTGCAAGCCGGCTTAGAACAAGCAATCGGGACGGGCTCAGGACGAGCAATGCTGACTGCCGGGCAGGCAATTGTCGACGAGGTCGAGGCTGCGATACGCGCCGGCTCCGCCGAAAAATGCATAGCGACGGCGAAGCGCGTCACTGACCTGTTTCTCC
This sequence comes from Bradyrhizobium sp. B097, assembly GCF_038957035.1. Lineage (NCBI taxonomy): Bacteria > Pseudomonadati > Pseudomonadota > Alphaproteobacteria > Hyphomicrobiales > Nitrobacteraceae > Bradyrhizobium > Bradyrhizobium sp. B097. The sequence continues at coordinate 192,507 of NZ_CP152412.1, read as the reverse complement.
ACTCCGCCGGCAGCTTCAACAGCGAGCAGATCGAACTGTTCGACAATGTGCTCGAACGGCTGGTCAAGACCATCGAGCTGCGCGCACTCGCCGAGATCAGCGCCCGGATGGCGCTTGCCGAGATCAGCGAGCAGCTCGCCCCGGTCGCGCAGGCACCGCCCGCGATCGTTCGCCGCCTCGCCAGCAACGACGAGATCCGGATCGCGCGGCCGATGCTGCAGGAATCCTCGCGCCTCAGTGCCGAGGATCTGGTCGAGATCGCGCAGACCAAGAGCGAGCAGCACCTGCTCGCCGTCGCCGGCCGCTGGTGGCTGAAGGAAGTCGTCACCGACGCGCTTCTGGCCCGTCGCTTTGCGAGCGTGAGCCACCGCCTGGTCACCAATCCCGGCGCCAAAGTATCGCCGGACGGATTTGCCATCATCCTGGCGCAGGCCGAGCACGATCCGACCCTCGCAGTCGAGACCGGCATCCGCGCGGACCTGCCGGCGGAGCTCCGTCTCCAGCTCCTGCGCCAGGCAACGGAAGAGGTTCGCGGCCGCTTGCTGGAACGCGCCCCGCCGTATCTGTACGAGGAAATCCGCCACGCGATCGCCGCGGTCGCCGCCGGCGTCGAGCGCGACATGTCGCAGGTCCGCGATTTCACCGCAGCCAAGCGCCACGTCGCGAAGCTGAAGGACAGCGGCGAGCTCGACGAGGCCGCCCTGCTCGGCTTCGCCAGGCAGCGAAGATATGAAGAGACCGTCGTGACGCTGGCGGATCTTGCGCAGTCGAACATCGAGGTGATCCGCTCCCTGATGCAAAGCCTGCGCAGTGAAGGCCTTTTGGTGCCGTGCCGGGCGGCAGGTCTGAGCTGGACGACCACCGCCGCGGTGATGGAATGCCGCTATACGACCGGCTCCATGGGCGCCGTTGAGCTCGCCCATGCGAAGAGCCAGTTCACCAAGATGACCCGCGGCGACGCCGATCGCCTGCTGCGGTTCTGGCAGGTTCGCGCATCACAGCCGCCAAAGCCCGGCGGCCGCGCGCACTGATAAGCGGCGTCGGAGCTTGAGCCGAGAGGCCGCGGCCCCTCCCGGCGTCGTCCCTGCCTAGTGCGCAATTGCGCACTAGGCAGGGATGACATCGAGGTTGTTGGCGCGGCGGTGAGTCAAACTTTCGCATCCTCGCGACATGATCTGCCCGAGCCTTGGATTTCGATCCGCCCTCATCTGAACAGAGGGCGCAGGGAAATTTTGCCCGTCGGGTTAATTTGTCACGGCCATCATCGATGCGCGATTGCATTATTTCGCATGGCCGGGCTCAATCGGTGATCTCCGCCAGTAGCGCCCTGGCTTCTCTCAGAACGGCCGTGTCCAACCCTTCCGTGAACCAATTGTAAACCGGCGCGAGCAGATCGCGCGCCTGCCCACGGCTGCCCTGGTCACGCCAAAGACGGGCGAGGCAAGTGGCGGCTCTCAGCTCCCACAATTTTGCGCTTTGGCCGATTCCAATTTCGATAGCCTGGCGGAAACTTGCTTCCGCCCCCGCAAGGTCGCCAATTGCAATCAGGAGTTCGCCACGAATGCGGTGCAGATTTGATTCAGCCCAACGTTCTTCGGTGACCTCGATTTCACTTGCAGCCTCTTCGAGTTTCTTCAGTCCTTCCTTCGGGCGACCAGCCCTGCCAAGCGCTTCCGCAAGCGACATAAGCCGCGTCGGTTTGTGAAGATAGCTCCCCGTGGTGCGCAACTCTGTACCGGCATCTGCCTGCAGTTCGGTCGCTTCCGCCGTGCGGCCGAGGGCCATCAGGCAACATGCACGCTGCCATTTTGCTGAGTTTTCCCAATGCGCAAAGCCGTGCTGCGCGCAGAAAGTCTCCAATTCCCGGACATTGTCCAACCGGATGGCAGGATCGGTTTCAGTGTGCGCTTCGCAACCTGCAATGCACGAAAGTATGAAGCCCATCGAACCCGCGTGCTTGATCTGATGCGCGCGCTCTATCGCCTCATCACGTCGCCCGCAGGCTTGATCAAGGTGTCCAAGATACGTCAGCGACTCGATGCTGACCGAGAACAGAGCAATTCGAACATCATTGGTCCAACGCCCGCTGACGGAGACGATATCCAGGCTGGCTGGATCATAAAGTCGAAGCGCCTCCTCGGCGCCGGCGCGAGCCGCGGCCAACTCACCCAACCAAAGCTGACTGTGCGCCCTCGAGAAATGCCCCAGCCATGTGATTGCTTCAGAGGTCCATCGCCAGGCGGGCGACGGAGCCGGGCTGTTATTCCACGTCTTGCCCAAATTCAGAAGCTCGTCACAAAGCTGATATGCGGACCTCAGCTCAGCGCGATACAGGCGATGGGCAAATTGGCCCGTCATTATGCTTGGGAGCCAATCTGTTTGATCCATAGCGGCGCAGAGTTCGCGGGCTCGGTCGAAGGCCTGACCTGCTGATGGCGCGCCCCAGCCCTGGGCGGCACACAGGGCCACGCCAAGCTCCGCTTGCAAGCGGAGCTCCTTGTTGTGGCGCTCCGGGCCTTCGGGCAGGTTGGCGAGAAGGCCCAGACCTTTGCGCAATTGAACTTCCGCCTCCGCCGTTGCCGAGCGTGCGAGCGCCAGCTCTCCGGCTTTCCGTCGGTAGCTGATCGCTTTTCCGATCACCCGCGCTTGTTCGCAGTGGTGAGCAAGCAACGCAGGCTGCGCCGCCACGGTATCTGGAAATTGTTGCTCCAGCGTCCTGATAATCCGCTCGTGCAGCAGATGCCGCTGGTTGCGCGACAGGGTGCCGTACGCGACGTCCTGGACCAGCGCGTGCTTGAAGGTATAGGCCGCATCGGGCGGAGCGCCCCGCCGGAAGATCAGTTCCGCGCTCCCGAGCCGTGCGAGCGCATCATCGACTTGTTGCTGCGGCATCTGCGCCACCGCGGAGATCAATTCATGCGAGAACGAGCGACCAAGCGCCGCCCCGATTTGCACCACCTCTCGTGTCTCAGGAAGACGATCAAGTCGCGCGATCAGTGAGCCTTGCAACGTCGACGGGATCGACAGCGCCGCTGCCGGCCCCGTTAGCGCGTAACGATCATTGGCTTCAACCAGAAAGCCGCTCTCTACCACCGTCTTGGTAAGCTCTTCGATGAACAGCGGCACTCCGTCGGCGCGATCGACGATCTGTTCGGCCACCTCCAGCGGCAGCGCCTTGCCGCCGGCCACCGCCGCGATCATCTCGGCACGCTGAGCAAGCGACAGACGGTTGAGCGCAAGCAAAGTCACCTGGGGACGACCGATCCACGAGGGCGTGAACTCGGGCCGACAGGTGATGACCACCAGGGCCGGTATCGTCGACGCCCGGTCGACGATCAGGTCCAGCAATTCCAGTGAGGTGGGGTCAATCCAGTGAATGTCCTCGAAGACAACAAGTACCGGCTGCCGAGCAGCCAGTCCTTCGAGCAACGTCAAAAGCACCCGAAGCGTCTTCTCCTTGCGCTTCTGGGGAGCAAGGTCGAAGTGCGCATAGCGGCCGCCCGTCGGCACGGACAGCAGATTGGCGATGAGCGGGGCAGCTTCGCTGAAATCGTCGATCGACCTGGCCAGTACGGCCTCGAGCCTGTCAAGTCGTTGCGCATCGGTGTCATCGCGCCGGAATCCGGCCGCCCCTTGCAGCTGGTGGCTGATCGGATAAAGCGTGCTGTCCTGGTGGTGGGGTGAGCAAAAATAACGCAGGCAGGTACGCGGCTCCTCCTGGACTCGTTCCTCCAGCTCCACCGTGAGCCGCGACTTGCCGATTCCGGGCTCGCCCGACAGCAGCACCACGCGCCCCCCGTTGGGTGCCTGCCGCCAGCGGCGCAACAGCAATTCGAGCTCTTCATCTCGACCAATCAGCGGCGTGGTGGGCGCGCGCAATGCTTCGAAACGGCTATCGATGCTGCTTGCCCCCTGCACCCGCCATGCCGGGACCGGCTCGGAGAATCCGTTGAGCGCCATCGGCCCAAGGTCGTCGCAGTCGAACAGATTGCCGATCAACCGGCGGGTACTCGCCGCGATCAGAACGGTGTTCGGCTCGGCGATCCTTTCCAGAGCTCCGGCGAGTTGCACGGCCTCGCCGATCATCATCTGCGGATCGGTGCCACTGCCGGGAAGGTCGCCGACCACGACCGGACCGGTTGCTATGCCTGCACGCAATTGAAAGGAGCCGGCGCCGCCGCCATCGAGCCGGGAGACCGCATCGACGAGGCTCAGGCCGGCGCGAACCGCGCATTCGATGTCATGCTCGTGCGCCTGTGGGTGGCCGAAATACGCCAGCATCCCGGTCCCGGAGAGCCTGCCCGCCGTACCGCCGGATCGAGCGATGATCGGCATGCAGCAGCGCTGATAGGCAGCGATCAGCGACCGCAATTCCTCCGGATCGAGTCGAGCCGCAAGCGCGCTCGTGCCGACAAGATCACAGGCGAGAACCGTAACCTGGCGGCGCTCCGGCGAGCGTGGCGCTGTCGGTGCTTCGGTCTCGTCGAGCTCTCCGAGAGATGTCGCCGCGGCATCACCGCCCGGGGTCGCAGCCTTTCGTTGATTCCACTCGCGAAGGATCTCGCGACGCAACGCCTTGGTCGTCGCATCCGGGTCGATCCCCAGCTCCTTTGCGAGCAAATCGGCGCAGCTACGGTATTGGCGAAGCGCCGCGCCGTATCTCCCCTGTCGGCAATAGAGCTCCATCAGGGTGCGATGGACGCGCTCCTGCAGGGGGTCGGCCGCCAGCAGCCGCGCCGCGATGTGAATGCCGCCCTCGATGGCGCCGTTGGACAAATGATGGTCCAGCAGTCTGGTCATGGCTTCGAGCGCGATTTCGCGAAATCGCTCACGTTCCACCGTCAGCCAGCCTTCGAACTCCGGTGCGGCAACCTCGAAGCCATCGAGAAGTTCGCCGTCATAGAGCGCGATCGCCTGCTCAAGACTCGCGATCTCCTGGCACGCAGCCAGACGCCCGAACGCGATCGCATCGATGGTCAACGCCGTCGGCTCAAAGCTGATTGTATCCTCGTGAGCGATCAAGGCGCCTGGGTCGACGTGCGACAGCGCCTTGCGCACCAGACTCAGCGCCTGTCGCAGGCTATCGCGCGCCTGCACCTCGCTGCGGTCACCCCACAATAAGGTCGCCAATTTTGCACGCGCCTGAGCCTGGCCCGGGTGGAGCGCCAGATAAGCCAGCAGCGCCGCGGCCTTCTTGGTCGACAGCGAGATCGGCTCTCCGGGCTCGGTCTGAAACCGGAAACCACCAAGAAGTGCGAGATTGACCTTCGCCATATCGGTCGCACTTGGGTTTTAGGGGCACGAAGCGCGCCCCGGGCCGAAGATTTTGCGAATTTATCACGCTCGGAGCCACAGGTCGATTGCGACACAGCGGTAGTTCATTTTCGCAAGGCGACGCCGACGATGCGCGCGCCCAGCCGAGTTGAGCATCCGGAGATTGCGCAATGAGCACGATCTATATCGCAACGGGGTGGGACAGGCCGCTCGCTTCTGCCCGGCGCGTCGTCAGCCTTTTGGAAGGACATTGGGAGACGTTTCAAGAACGCCGCAAACGCGCACGGCTGCGCGCCGCTTTGTCCGGCCTGAGTGACAGTGAGCTGACGGACATCGGCATTTCACGCGGCGAGATCGATTACGTCGCATCGAACCGCGCAATCGACCCACGAAGCGCCGTCTGCCCTCCATGACAGAGATGCTCGACCTCAAGAAGCGTGAGCGACAAGCGACGCTCCATCGGCTCAAGGAGTTGCGTCATGAGGCCAAAAGACTTTCTTGAAGATTTCGAGCGTGGGACGGGCGCGTTTGTGGTTCGGCCTGATTGGTATGAGGAATACTGGCTACAGCCGGAGGAGACCTCCCCACTCGCCGCAACAAGATCGCGACGTTCGATTTTTCGACTTCATTTCCATCTGTACGCCGCGACGATTTCGGGATTGGTCGCCTTCATTCGCAGCCGAACGGTGGAGGTCATTCGAAGCCTCGCTCATTTGCAGCAATCACCGAGATCACGGTCAAGCGGGTGGCGCCTTGGTGGCGATCGCAGCGCATGAGGTTGGCCGTCATTGAGTAATCAGCATGATCAGACCGTTTGACGCGGCGGTGATCGGAGCTGGCTGGGCAGGGCTCGGTGTCAGCTATGTGTTGGCCAAAGCCGGCCTCTCGCACCGCGTGCTGGAGCGCGGCCGGATCGGCGAGACCTGGCTTACGCAACGCTGGGACTCCTTCCATTTGAACACGACGAAGTCTCTCACCTTGATGCCGGGCAGCCGTTATGAGGGATCCGACCCTGAGGGGTTTTTCACGCACGAGGAATTCGTCGATCTCCTGGAGGAGTATGCGAGGGTCCACCGTCTTCCGGTGGCGATCAACACGGCAGTGACGGCGCTGACGCGCGACGGCAAGGCCGGCATCTACCGCCTCATCACGTCTGCCGGCGAACTCACGGCCCGAGCCGTGATCATCGCCAGCGGCAGCCTGAACTGCGCACGGCGACCGGAGGCGGCGCGAGCGCTGCCACCGCACCTGCTGCAGATCGACTCATCTGTCTACCGCAATCCACAGACGCTCCCTGCGGGGGCGGTCCTGGTGGTTGGAAGCGCTCAATCCGGGGGGCAGATTGCCGAAGACCTGGTCATGGCGGGGCGGACCGTCTTCCTGTCCACTGGACGGACCGGACGGAAGCCACGACGATATCGGGGCCACGATATCGGGTTCTGGGAGCGGGAAAGCGGTCTATTTGACGTCCCGCGCAAGGACTTCGTCGGTCCCGATGGTCGCATTGCGGGGCGGCCGCTGCTCGGTGCGCTCCACACCATAAGCCTGCAATCGCTGAGCGCGCAGGGCGTCGTGCTGCTTGGCCGCTTCACCGGGATCGCCAACGGCCGGCTTACTTTCGCGGACGATGTCCACGAGTGTTTACGGCTAGGCGACGAGGTCTCCGCCAGGACAAGGCAGCACATCGACGATTACATTGGCCGCAACTGCCCCGATGCTCCGCCGTCCATTGACGATCCAGCCGAGACTGTTGCGCCGCGCCTGCCTGATCCGCCGATTTTGTCCCTGGACCCGAGCGCGCACCACCTTACGACGGTGATCTGGTGCACTGGTCTCAAGGGTGATTACAGCTTTGTGCAGGTGCCCGGCGTGCTCAATGCACACGGCCAGCCGCTGGAGAGCGAGGGGTTGACTGAAGCACCGGGGGTCTATTTCGCAGGTGTCGATTTTTCCTCAACCCGCAAATCAGGCACCATCTTCGGGATTGCGGAAGAGGCGCATCGTCTTGTCGACCACATTATCGCACGACGTCGAGATCATCCCCAGTTCGACCTGGATGGCCGCTTCACCAATTGCGATGTCGCCTGTTGGCTGCAAAGCTGACGTGCATTCACGCCCGCTTTCGAAGGCGGATCTGGAGCCACTTCCGATCCAACGGAATCGGAACGGAGCGCTAGATCATTGTTTTGACGCCGCGCGTCCCGACGAGCCGCGCTCCGTCATGGCCCGTCACAACGAGCTGCCGCACTATGCCCGGCACGTCCCCATCGACCGCAATCGGCAGGAAATGTTCGGTGCGGCCCTGCCTGTCGCTCTCGATCAGCACCTCACGCGTCGCGCCGACTTCCGCAGCAAGCCGCCGCTCCAGCGCGGCTTCACCGGCTGCGCGCAGTCGCTTGGCGCGCTCCCTGATCGTCCCGCCCTCGACCTGCGGCATCCGTGCGGCCGGCGTGCCCGGACGCTTCGAATAGGGAAACACATGCAGGAAGGTGAGATCGCATTCCGCGACCAGATCGAGCGAGCGCGTGAACATCTCCTCGGACTCGGTCGGGAAGCCCGCGATGATGTCGGCGCCGAGCGCGATGTCCGGCCGCAGCCGGCGCACCAGCGTGCAGAAATCGATCGCGTCCCGGCGTGAATGCCGGCGCTTCATCCGCTTCAGGATCATGTCGTCGCCGGACTGCAACGACAAATGCAGATGCGGCATCAGCCGTGCGTCGTCGGCGATGACATCGAGCAGGTCGCGATCGGCCTCGATCGAATCGATCGAGGAGATGCGCAGCCGCTTCAGCTCGGGCACGTGGCGCAGGATCTGCCGGGTCAACTGGCCGAGCTTCGGCGCGCCCGGCAGGTCGGCGCCATAGCTCGTGAGATCGACGCCGGTCAGCACGATCTCGGCGTGGCCGCGCTCGACCAGCGTACGGACCTGATCGACCACCGCGCCCATCGGCACCGAGCGCGAATTGCCGCGACCGTAGGGGATGATGCAGAAGGTGCAGCGATGATCGCAGCCGTTCTGCACCTGCACGAACACCCGCGGCAGGCCGCGCTCGAAGCCGTCGAGCAGATGCGGCGCCATCTCCGTCACCGCCATGATGTCGGCGACCGCAACCTTCTCGCTTGCGCCGATGTCGAAAGCTGCGCGCGTTGCCCGCCAGGCATCGCCGCGCATCTTCTCACCATTGCCGACGACGCGATCAACCTCGGCCATCTCGGCAAACATCTCGGCTTGGGTCTGCGCTGCGCAGCCGGTGACGACGATGCGCGCCGCGGGGCGTTCGCGTTTCAGTTTGCGGATCGACTGCCGGGCCTGCGCCACCGCCTCGTTGGTGACGGCGCAGCTGTTGATGACGATGGTGTCGGTGAGCCCCGCCTGCTCCGCCTCGCGACGAATCACTTCGGATTCGAACGCGTTGAGGCGGCAGCCAAAGGTGACGACGTCGACGCTCATGATCGATCCCACGCCCGATCAGACGACGCTGGCGAACAGCGCCGGATCGAAGCGGCCCTCATACTCGAAATCGGCGGTGCCGGTCATCAGCACGTGATCGTCGCGCTCGCGCCACTCAATGCCGAGCTTGCCGCCGGGCAGGGTAATCTCGACGACGCGATTGGTGCGCTTCAGCCGCGCCGCCGCAACCGCCGTCGCGCAGGCCGCCGACCCGCACGCCCTGGTGAGGCCGGCGCCGCGCTCCCAGGTGCGGATCGTGATGTGGTCGCGATCGACGATATGAGCCAGCGTGATGTTGGCGCGTTCCGGGAAGATCGGATGGTTTTCCAGCAGCGGCCCGAAACGTTCGAGGTCGTAGGCATTGACGTCATCGACCCAGAAGATCGCGTGCGGATTGCCCATCGAGACCACCGACGGCGAATGCAGCACCGGGTTGTCGATCGGCCCGACCTGCAGCTCGATGTAGCGGGTGTCGCGAAATTCCTCAGCCAGCGGAATGTCCTGCCAGCCGAACTTCGGCGCACCCATGTCTACGGTGTAGAGATCGGGCGCCGGCCCCTGCCAGCAATTGAGCAGGCCGGCGCGGGTCTGGAACGTCGCCGATGTCTGGCCGGTCTTCTCGAAGATCCGCCGCACCACGCAGCGCATGCCGTTGCCGCAAGCCCCGGCCTCCGAGCCGTCATTGTTGTAAATCGAGATGAACGCTTCGGTGCCATCGAGCCGCGGCGGCTGCAGCACCATCAGCTGGTCATAGGGCACGCCGCCGGCCGGCGACGCCATGGCGCGCGCCTCCGCCGCCGACACCTGCGCCCGACCTTGCGCCTCTGAATCGCGCAGGTCGACGACGACGATCTCGTTGCCGATGCCGTTCATCTTGGCGAATGCGTGATTGGCGAGCGCGCTCATCGATTTTCCTAAATTCCGCCCGGTTATATGGCGAGTGGTGGGCCGTTGGCCAGTCTGCAGGCAGCTATGACACATCTGTCATGGGACGAATGCAGAACTCGCGTGTTAGGAATATCGCACCTCAGGGACCGCGCGCCGGGACAGATCGAGCCGCCGTCTGGGGAAGGGGATGGAGAATAACAAAATGAACCGCATCAAGACGCTCCGCGCCGCCCTGGTCGCGCTGCTCCCTTTGGCCGCGATCACCCTGGCAAGCCCGGCGCCTGCCCAGTCGCCGTCAGCCTCGCCCGCTCCGGCGGCAAGCCCGAGCCCAACGCCTGCGCCTGCGCCATCGGCAACGCCGGTGCCCCCGCCGGCCGAGACCAAGTCGCCGGCCGACAGCCCGGCCGCGTCGCAGACCCCGGCGCCGCCGCCGGCCGCCCCGGTGCAGACTGCCGACCCGTTCGGCGAGCCGTTCACGCTGGAACCGAAGAAGGTCGTGATGCTGAAGGGCACGGCCAATTGGGATTCGGCCTTCGACGCGCTGATCGAGGCGTTCAAGCAGCTCACCGCGCTGCTCGACAAGGACGGCGTCAAGGCATCGGGCAATCCGATGATCGTCTACACCTCGACCGACGACACCGGCTTCACCTTCATCGCCGAAATCCCGGTCGACCAGGACGTCAAGAACCTCGGCAAGAACATGAGCATGGGCAATTCGCCCGACGGCAAGGCGCTGAAATTCGTCCATCGCGGGTCCTACGACAACATGGACAACACCTATGAGGCGATCACCAATCACCTCGATGACAAGAAGCTCGAAGCCAAGGACACCTTTATCGAGGAATACATCACCGATCCGCTGAAGACCGCCGAAGACAAGCTTGTGATCAACGTCTACGTACCCCTGAAGTGAGCCAGATGACCTATCGCCTCCCCGTCGGCCTCCCACTGGGCCTCCCCATCGCTGCCAGCCTCATCGCAACCACGCTGCTGGCTGCGCCTGCACTCGCCGACAGCGACTTTCCACCGGCGATCTCGGTCACCGGCGAGGCGACCGTCTCGGCGGCGCCCGACGAGGCGCAGCTCGACGCGGGCGTCACCACCGATGGCAAGACCGCACGCGAGGCCACCGACGCCAACAATGTGACGATGGGCAAGGTGCTGGCCGCGCTGAAGGGCGCCGGCCTCGCGGAAAAGGACTATCAGACCTCGCGGCTGTCGCTGCAGCCGCAATTCGCCAACCGTCCGCCGTCGTCGCCGAACGCCCCGCCCAGCATCGTCGGCTATCACGCGAGCAATCGCGTCACGATCAAGCTGCACGATGTGAGCAAGGTCGCTGGTGTCATCGATGTGCTGGTGGGCGCCGGCGCCAATGATATCGGCGGGCTCAATTTCTCGGTGTCGCAGGCCTCGAAGCTGCTCGATGACGCACGCGAGCGGGCGATCGCCGACGCCCGCCGCAAAGCGGAAATCTACGCCAAGGCCGCCGGCGTCACGCTCGGCGCGCCGTTGAATATCTCGGAGGTCGGCTCGGCGCCGGTCCCGATGTTCCGTGCCAAGATGGCCACGGCAGGCTTCGCCGCCCCGACGCCAGTGGCGCAAGGCGAGGAAACGCTGACCGTCAATGTCAGCGTCTCCTGGGCGATCAAGGAGAAGTAGCCTCCGTCGTCCCGGCGAAGGCCGGGACCCATTACCACCGAGTTTGGTTGTGAACGGAATCGTGACCCCAGCGTCGCGCAACAATCGATATTTGGGGTAATGGGTCCCGGCCTTCGCCGGGACGACGCTAGATTTCGAACACCTGCCCCGGCTTCAACGTCACAAATTTCTCGCGCGGCACCTTGGCCACGTCGAGCGCTTCACCGAGCGCGATCGCCGGTGCGTCGATCGCTTCGTCGGTCAACTGGAATGTGCCGTGGTGATGCGCCAGCGCCTGGGTGGCGCCGCAATCGGCCAGCGCCTTCACCGCATCCTCCGGGTTCATATGCTGGTCTTGCATGAACCAGCGCGGCTCGTAGGCGCCGATCGGCAGGATCGCGAGCCGCAACGGGCCATGCGCCTCGGCTACGCGGCGGAAATGCCGTCCGTCGCCATAGCCGGAATCGCAGACGATGTAGAGCTTGCCGGCCGGCGTCTCCAGCACGAAGCTCGCCCACAGCGCCTTGTTGCGATCGAACAGGCCGCGCGCCGACCAGTGCCGCGTCGGCACCAGCGTCACGGCAACGCCGCCTCCAAGTTCGACGCGCTGATGCCAGTCGAACGCCTCGGCTTTGATCGCGGCATCGGAGGCGCGCATCGTGACGTCGTTGCCGAGCGGCGTGATCACGCGCGGCGCAAATGCCGCCGTCAGCTTCGACAGCGTCGCGACATCGAGATGATCGTAATGGCCGTGCGACACCAGCACGACGTCGACCTTGGGCAGCTTCTCGAAAGCGATGCCGGGATCGTTGTGCCGCCTCGGCCCTGCGAAGCCGAACGGCGAGGCCCGCATCGACCACACCGGATCAACCAGGATGTTGAGGCCGCCGGCCTGGATCAGCCAGCTGGCATGACCGATAAAGCAGAGCCGCACCTTGTCGCCGTCGACCCGGGGCGGCGGCGTATCTGCATAGGGGCTCGGCGCCCATTCCGGCCAGACCGCGCGCTGCCGCCTGCCCCCGAACTGCCAGCGCAGCAACTCGCCGAGCGATTTCGGCGGCGCGCCGTCCGGATCGATGAAGTGCAGGCCGTCGAAGTGATCGGAGACGGGGCCGTCATAGGTTTTCATCAGGGACATCCAGATCGAGGGCACGCCGAGCGCGGCAGCGGCTCCGGTCAAGGTTGCGAGAAGGCGGCGGCGGGTGACGATGGGCACGCGGGTTCCCAAACAGGAGGCAGGCTCCGCTTATATGGGTGACGATGCCGAATTCCGAACCAACACAGCAAATTGACGCAATTTCAATGCCTTAGGGTCTGAGCCGAGCAAATTGCAGCGAAACTTTCCTTGACTTTGCCGCCCCGGCAGCGTTTAACGCCGCGACTTTCTCGGAAAGATCCGTCTTTTCGACCCGCCGACTGGTCCTGGAGGCCAGAGGCCAACGCCCGACAGCGCGATGCGCCCTCGGGCGCGAAAGTGTTTGGACCATCGTCTTGGCACGGTGCCGAGGCAATCTATCTGGCTATCTGGTCATCACCTGCGAAGCAGGGGATCCGGTATGCCAGAGGCAGCCCGGATTGAACCGGGAGGCCGCGACGGACTGGATACCCCCCTTTGGCGGGTATGACGAGAAGCGAGTGAAGCGCGCTCACGGGCGCAACGAAGGACAACGGCATTGTTCGACAATCTGTCGGAACGGCTTGGTGGCATTCTCGATCGTCTGACGGGGCGCGGTGCGCTGACCGAAAAGGACGTCGATGCCGCGATGCGCGAGGTGCGCCGCGCGCTGCTCGAGGCCGACGTCGCGCTCGAGGTCGTCCGCAGCTTCATCGACCGGGTCCGCGAGCAGGCGATCGGCGCCACCGTCGTCAAGTCGGTGACGCCGGGCCAGATGGTCGTGAAGATCGTCCATGACGAGCTGGTCGCCACGCTCGGTTCCGACGGCCAGACCATCGACATCAACTCCGTGCCGCCGGTGCCGATCATGATGGTCGGCCTGCAAGGCTCCGGCAAGACCACCACCACCGCAAAGCTCGCGCGCCGCATGGTCCAGCGCGACAAGCGCAAGGTGCTGATGGCCTCGCTCGACGTCTACCGCCCGGCGGCGATGGAGCAGCTCGCGGTGCTCGGCCGCGACCTCGACATTCCGACGCTGCCGATCGTCGCCGGCCAGATGCCGCCGCAGATCGCAAAGCGCGCGTTAGAGGCCGGCAAGCTCGGCGGCTACGACGTGGTGCTGCTCGACACCGCCGGCCGCACCACGCTCGACGAAGACATGATGAAGGAGGCGGCCGAGATCAAGGCCGCCGCCAACCCCCATGAAGTGCTGCTGGTCGCGGACTCTCTCACCGGCCAGGACGCGGTCAACCTGGCACGCGCGTTCGATGAACGCGTCGGCCTCACCGGCATCGTGCTGACGCGCGTCGACGGCGACGGCCGCGGCGGCGCCGCGCTGTCGATGCGCGCAGTCACCGGCAAGCCGATCAAGCTGCTCGGTACCGGCGAAAAGACCGACGCGCTGGAAGACTTCCATCCGAACCGCATCGCCGGCCGCATCCTCGGCATGGGCGACGTCGTCTCGCTGGTCGAGAAGGCTGCCGCCAACATCGACGCCGAGAAGGCCGCGCGCACCGCCGAGCGGATGCGCAAGGGTCAGTTCGACCTCAACGACATGCGCGAACAGCTGCAGCAGATGGCGAACATGGGCGGCATCGGCGGCCTGATGGGCATGATGCCCGGCATCGCCAAGATGAAGAACCAGATCGCGGCGGCCGGCATCGACGACAAGATCATCAAGCGCCAGGTCGCGGTGATCGATTCGATGACGCGGCAGGAGCGCAAGAATCCGGACATCCTGAAGGCGAGCCGCAAGAAGCGCATCGCGGCCGGCGCCGGCCAGAGCGTCGAGCAGGTCAACAAGCTGCTGAAGATGCACCGGAACATGGCCGACATGATGAAGGCCATGGGAAGCGGCAAGCGCGGCCCGCTCGCCGGCATTGCGCAGGCGATGGGCTTTGGCGGCGGCATGAAGCCGCCTTCGGCCGAGGAGATGAAGGCGCTCGCCGAGAAGATGCAGGGCGGCGCCGGCGGCGGTCTGCCCAGTCTGCCGAAGGATTTGCCGGCCGGGCTGCGCGGCGGCCTGCCGAATGTGCCGGGCCTGACCGGCCTTTCCGGCAAGCCGATGCTGCCGGGCCTCGGCGGTTTCCCGGGCAAGAAGAAATGAGGAATTCGTCGCGACGGCTCACATGCAGCCGGCGCGACGCGGAATGCCAATCAATCGAACACATTGACCTTTGAAGGAGAACTAAATGTCCGTTGTTATCCGCCTCGCTCGCGCAGGCACCAAGAAGCGTCCGGTCTATCACGTCGTCGTCGCCGACTCGCGCTTCCCGCGCGATGGCCGCTTCATCGAGCGTCTCGGCCACTTCAACCCGCTGCTGCCGAAGGACAACGAGGCCCGCCTGAAGCTCGACATGGACAAGGTGAAGGCCTGGCTCGCCAAGGGCGCGCAGCCGTCGGATCGCGTGACCCGTTTCCTCGACGCCGCCGGCGTCGTGAAGCGCGCCGCGCGCAACAACCCGGAAAAGGCCGTGCCGCGCAAGGAGCGCAAGGCGCAGGCCGAAGCCGCCGCCAAGGCTTAAGCTGAACGGCGGCCACGGTGACTGCACCGGTCTGTGTCGCCCGTATCGGCGCTGCGCATGGCGTGCGCGGCGCCGTCCGGCTGTGGACCTTCACCGAAGATCCGCTGGCCGTGAAGGACTACGGCCCGCTGATGACCAAGGACGGCACGCGCCAGTTCGAGGTCACGCATGCGCGCGAGGCCAAGGACCATCTGGTGGTGACGCTGAAGGGTGTCGCCAGCCGCGATGACGCCGAACGGCTCAACGGGCTCGAGCTCTATGTTCCGCGCGACCGGCTGCCGGAAACCGACGACGGCGAATATTACCACACCGACCTGATCGGCCTCGCCGCCGTGACGACATCAGAGCATACGCTCGGCAAGGTGATCGCGATCCATAATTTCGGCGCCGGTGACATCATCGAGATCGCCCCGCCGCAGGGCGCGACGATGCTGCTGCCCTTCACCAATGCCGTGGTGCCGACTGTCGATCTCGCCGGCGGCCGCGTGGTTATCGAGCTGCCGCAGGAAGTCGACGGCGACGATCCGTCGGCAGTCTGAACCGAAAATATCAACCCGTCATCCGGCCCTGCTGCTCGAGCCAGTCGCAGAACACCGCGCTGTGCGGATCGTTGCTGCGGCCTGCCGGAAAATACGCGAAGTAGCTCCGCGCCGGCAGGCTGATGGTGGGAAACGGCGTCACCAGGCGCCCGGCCGCGAGATCGTCCGAGATCAGCGCGGTCGGGCCCATCGCAACACCGAGACCATCGAGCGCGGCCTGGATCGTCAGATAGAAATGATCGAAGGTCAGCGCGGCCGCCGGCTCCAGCGCGGAGTGCCCGGCTTCAGTCAGCCAGTCGCGCCATAGCCGCGGCATCGACGTGACATGCAGCAGCGTGTGCCTGGAGAGATCCGCGATCTCGTGCAGCGGCAGTCGTTCAAGCAGCAAGGGACTGCACACCGGCAATCTCCGCTCCGACACCAGGAAGCGCGACGAAAAGCCGTGAAATGTATCCGGACCGCCGCGGATCACGACGTCGAATGATTCCGGCAGTGCATCCACCGGCTCGTTCGATGTGCTCAAGCGCACTTCGATGTCGGGATGCTCGGCGCGAAACCGGCTCATCCGCGGCAGCAGCCAGCGCAGGCTGAAGGTCGCGAGCGCGTTGACCCGCAACACCGCCACTGCGACATCGCCGCGCCGCTCGCGATGCTGCTGCACGGCGGCCGAGATCCGGTCGAGCGCCGGAGCAAACTCGGCCAATAGCGCCGCGCCCGCCGGCGTCAGCACCACGCGCCGCACTGATCGCCGGAACAGCGCCGGCGCACCCAGCCACTCCTCGAGCAGCCGAATCTGCTGGCTGACCGCACCATGGGTCACGCTGAGCTCGGCAGCGGCTTCCTTGAAGCTGCCGAGCCGGGCGGCGGCCTCGAAGGCACGGACCGCATTGAGCGGCGGCAGGCTGCGGCGTGGGATGAACATAACTGCTCAATACCAGATTTTCTAACGCATAATCCGATTATTACTGATTTGTGACAGTGGCCATTCGAGCGCATATTGCGCAGCAAGCCACTTACATATCTCTTCTTTTCGAAAGCCCCCTCCGATGCGCTGTCGCTCCATCGTTAGATTTTCTTGCTCTGGATGGCGACGATGAGCGTATCCGTGGAAGCCGGCACGTCTAGCCCCGACCACGCCCGGGCTGCGCGTACACTGTCCGTGACCGGGCTCAACCACGCCCTCCATGACGGCTACACCGACCTGATCTACGTGCTGCTGCCGGTCTGGCAGTCGGAGTTCGCGCTGAGCTACGGGCTGCTGGCGCTGCTGCGCGGGCTCTATGCCGGCGCGATGGCCGGGTTGCAGATTCCGGTGGGACGCACCGCAGAGCGGATCGACGGCAAGATCATCCTGATCGCTGGCACGGCGCTATCGGCGCTCGGTTATGTGTTCGCGGGACTCTCCGGCGGCGTCATCGGACTTGGCCTGGCGCTGGCGCTCTCCGGCGCGGGTTCGAGCACGCAGCATCCGATCGCATCATCAGCGGTGTCGCGCGCCTACGGCGCGGCGGCGCGCGGCCCGCTCGGCATCTACAATTTCAGTGGCGATCTCGGCAAGGCGGCGATCCCGGCGCTGACATCGATCCTGCTCGTGATCATGTCGTGGCGGCACGCGCTGCTCGTGCTCGCGCTTGCAGGTCTGCTCGTCGCGATCTGCATCGCGCTCTGGATGCCATCGGTCGGCAGGGGCGCCGAGCACAAGATGGCCGCAGCGTCGCGCCGCGACGGCGCCGGCGGCGGCTTTCATTGGCTGCTCGCGATCGGAATCCTCGACACCGCGGTCAGGATGGGTTTTCTCACCTTCCTGCCGTTCCTGTTGCGCGACAAGGGCGCCTCGCTGCCGACCAACGGCCTCGCGCTGGCGCTGGTCTTCATCGGCGGCGCCGCCGGGAAATTCACCTGCGGCTGGCTCGGCGAGCGCGTCGGCATGCTGCGCACCGTGCTGATCACCGAAGGCGGCACGGCGGCGTTGATCGTTGCGGTGCTGATATTGCCGCTGGCGCCCACCATCGTACTGCTGCCGCTGCTCGGCGTGATGCTCAACGGCACCTCCTCAGTGCTCTATGGCACGGTGCCCGAGCTCACGCCGCCACATCAGACCGAGCGCGCCTTCGCGCTGTTCTATACGGGGACGATCGGATCGGGCGCGATCGCGCCGGTGCTCTATGGCCTGCTCGGTGATGCGCTCGGCCCGACGCTCGCCACGGCAGCGACCGCGCTCACGGCGCTGGCGATCTGCCCGCTTGCAGTGGCGCTCGCGCGGCATCTTGCCGACGGAGCCGGCGGACACCGCGCCGGCGCCTGACGCGTAACTTTGCATCGCCGGTCTGGCGCCGCCCTTGCTTCGCAATACATAGTCCGTTGTGTCGATGGGGACGACCAACTGAAAGCAAAAACCATGACAAGCACGCACAAGGCCTGGCGGCTACACGCCCACAATGATCTTCGCTTCGAGGATGTCGCAACGCCCGGGCCCGCGCCCGATGGCGTCGTGGTCCGGGTCGAGGCCGGCATGGTGCTGTCATATACCAACAAGCTTCTATCCGGCGCGCTGCCCTACAGCCTGCCGCCGATGCCGTTCGTGCCCGGCACCAACGCGATCGCGCGCGTCGTCGCCACCGGCGAGAACGTCACGCATGTGCGGAGCGGCGACCGCGTGTTCCTCAGCCCGCATCTGCGCGGCGACGTGCCGGATCGCGATCCGCCGCAGATCCTGATCGGCCTCACCGCCACGGTGACGACGCCGGAGGCGTTCGCGTTGCAGGCGCGCTGGCGCGACGGCGTGTTTGCCGAGATCGCGCACTGGCCTGCCGCCTGCGTCACGCCGCTTGCCAATCTCGACGACAGACCGGCGACCGAGCTGATCGGGCTGGCAAAACTGATCGTGCCGTTCGGCGGATTGCAGCGCACCGGCCTGCGCGGCGGACAGACCATCATCGTGAACGGCGCGACCGGCTATTTCGGCTCGGGCGGCGTGATGCTCGCGGTCGCGATGGGCGCGGGCCGCGTCGTTGCGGTCGGACGCAAGCAGGCCGCGCTCGAGCAGTTGCGCGATGCATTCGGCCCGCGCGTCATTCCCGCTGTGGTGACCGGCGATGCCGCCGCCGACCTTCAGATCATCCGCCGCGCCGCCGGCGGCAGCGCCGATGTCGCGCTCGACCTGCTCGGCGCCGCCAAGAGCACCTCGACCACGCTGTCCGCTCTGCGCGCGCTCCGGCGTGGCGGCCGGATGGTGCTGATGGGCAGCGCCGAGGTGCCGCTCGAACTCGCGTTCCGCGAGATGCTGGCCAACGACTGGGAGGTGGTCGGGCAGTTCATGTACGATCGCACGGCGCCGGGCCAGCTGGCCGGCCTCGCCGCCGAAGGCCTGCTTGACCTGCGCAAGATCAACGTCGCGACCTTCAATCTCGCCGACTTCCGCCGCGCGGTGGACGCGGCCGCGATGATGCAGAGCCTCGACCTCACGGCCGTGGTGCCGTAACCAGAGGCCATGACATCGCAAGAGACCCCATCCCAAGCGATCCCATGGCGCGCCACCGTGCTGACCCTGTTCCCGGAGATGTTTCCGGGACCGCTCGGCGTGAGCCTGGCCGGCAAGGCACTGGCCAGTGGTCTCTGGGCGCTGGAGGCGCGCGACATCAGGGCGTCGGCGACCGACAGGCACCGCAGCGTCGACGACACGCCGGCCGGTGGCGGCCCGGGCATGGTGCTGCGGGCCGACGTGCTGGCGGCAGCGATCGACGCCGCTGATATTGCGCAGGACCGCCCGCGCCTCCTGATGAGCCCGCGGGGTCGGCCATTGACCCAGAGCCACGTCGCCGAGCTGGCGGCCGGACCTGGCCCCCTGATCGTCTGCGGCCGTTTCGAGGGCATCGACCAGCGGGTCATCGAGGCTCGGGGGCTCGAGGAGGTCTCGATCGGCGATTACGTGCTGTCCGGCGGTGAAATCGCGGCGATGGCCCTGATCGACGGCTGCGTCCGCCTGTTGCCGGGGGTGATGGGGAAGCTGGCCTCGGGAACCGAGGAGAGTTTTTCCGAAGGACTACTGGAATACCCCCAATACACCCGTCCGCAGGAGTTCGAGGGCCGCCAGATCCCGGAAATCCTCATTTCCGGCGATCACGCCAAGGTCGCGGCCTGGCGGCTGGCCCAGTCCGAGGCCCTGACGGCGGCCCGGCGGCCCGATCTCTGGGCCCGGAAGGCCAGCCAAAAAGCGGCCCGGCGAGGGACAAAAAACACGACAGACGGGTGACAAACCCTGCGCTTTGCCTTATAGGCACGGCCTAATCCGCACACGCGCAGGATAGATGGACGTTTGCGCAGCCCGCACAGGCTGGGCGCGCCGCCGATGGAGATTTCGATGAACCTGATTCAGCAGCTCGAAAAAGAGCAGTTCGACAAGCTCGCCGCCGCCAAGACCATTCCGGAATTCGGCCCCGGCGATACCGTCATCGTCAACGTGAAGGTGGTCGAAGGCGAACGCACCCGCGTGCAGGCCTATGAAGGCGTCTGCATCGGCCGTTCCGGCCACGGCCTCAACGAGAGCTTCACCGTGCGCAAGATTTCGTACGGCGAGGGCGTCGAGCGCGTTTTCCCGGTGATGTCGCCGATGATCGACTCGATCAAGGTCGTGCGTCGCGGCAAGGTTCGTCGCGCCAAGCTCTATTACCTGCGCAGCCTGCGCGGCAAGTCGGCCCGCATCGTCGAGAAGCAGGACCGCCAGACCGCCGTCGGCGAGTAACGTTCCCCTTCATAGCGTTTTCGAGCGAAGTGGGGACCAGTTCGCGTCAAGAAAACGCGTCAAACGACAACCGGATGTGACCAAAAGCGCGGGGCCTGCCCCGCGCTTTTTTGTTGCGGCATACCTATCTGATGGACAGGCCCGAGCATCGATCGATTGTCGCGGGCGCAAGCCCTGTGTTAGAAATTTAGAATGGTTCCGGATCAAGCAAGTCAGACCTGCCAGCGCGTCGTGATCGACGATCGCTCGCGGTTGCCCGGCCGCTTCTTCGGACGCTTTGCGACGTCGGCAACGTCTGAGCTTACGCGCGCAGCGTAACGCTGCCTGGACGCTGTCGCCTGCTCGCGCGCCGAGACGCGCTTAACGCCATTCACCACTGAATTTCTTCTGGAGCTGAAGCTCATGTCCAAACCGACCACGCTGTACGACAAGATCTGGAACGACCATCTGGTCCACGAGGCCGAGGACGGCACCTGCCTGCTCTATATCGATCGCCACCTGGTGCACGAGGTGACCTCGCCGCAGGCGTTCGAAGGCCTGCGCGCTGCGGGCCGCAAGGTGCACGCGCCCGAGAAGACGCTCGCCGTCGTCGACCACAACATCCCGACCACCGACCGCTCGAAGCCGAACCCCGACCCCGAGAGCATCGAGCAGATGCGGGTGATGGCGGAGAACGCCAAGGAATTCGGCATCGAATATTACAACGAGTTCGACAAGCGTCAGGGCATCGTCCACGTCATCGGCCCGGAGCAGGGCTTTACGCTGCCCGGCACCACCATCGTCTGCGGTGACAGCCACACCTCGACGCATGGCGCGTTCGGCGCGCTCGCGCACGGCATCGGCACCTCCGAGGTCGAGCACGTGCTGGCGACGCAGACGCTGATCCAGAAGAAGGCCAAGAACATGCGCGCGATCGTCGACGGCAAATTGCCTGAAGGCGTGACCGGCAAGGACATCATCCTGGCGATCATCGGCGAGATCGGCACCGCCGGCGGCACCGGCTATGTACTGGAGTATGCCGGCGAGGCGATCCGTGCGCTGTCGATGGAAGGCCGCATGACGGTCTGCAACATGTCGATCGAAGGCGGCGCGCGCGCCGGCCTGGTTGCGCCCGACCAGAAGGCGTTCGACTTCCTCCGCGACCGCCCGAAGGCGCCGAAGGGCGCGGCCTGGGATGCCGCGATGCGCTACTGGGAGACGCTGCGCTCCGACGAGGGCGCGCATTTCGACCACGAACTCCGGCTGGACGCCGCAAAGCTGCCGCCGATCGTCACCTGGGGCACGAGCCCTGAGGACGTGATCTCGGTGACCGGCTTCGTGCCCGATCCCGACAAGATCGCGGATGAGGCGAAGCGGCTCTCCAAGCACCGTGCGCTGAAATATATGGGCCTGACCGCCGGCACCAAGATCACCGACATCAAGCTCGACCGCGTCTTCATCGGCTCCTGCACCAACGGCCGCATCGAAGACCTGCGCGCCGCCGCGAAGATCGCCGAGGGCAAGACCGTCAACGCCAACGTCAACGCGATGATCGTGCCGGGCTCGGGCATCGTGAAGGAACAGGCGGAAGCCGAAGGCCTCGACAAGATCTTCGTTGCGGCCGGCTTCGAATGGCGCGAGCCGGGTTGCTCGATGTGCCTGGCGATGAACCCGGACAAGCTGAAGCCGGAAGAGCGCTGCGCCTCGACCTCGAACCGCAACTTCGAGGGCCGCCAGGGCTTCAAGGGCCGCACCCATCTGGTGTCGCCCGCGATGGCCGCGGCCGCCGCGATCGCGGGCCATTTCGTCGACGTCCGCGACTGGCGGTAGGGTAAGCGCGGTTTTCGCCTCAAGCTCGAGCCGTTTCGGAAACGGCTCGTTAACGGGGCGCACGCACACTGGCTCCTTGCGAACACAAGCTTCGTGGGGAGCCGGACGTGGCCGACAAGAACGAATTCGTCGACATGATCAGTGAGGCGACGCGGCAGAAGCGCCGCCGCGCCGCACCACGCATCATCGATCCGCTTCCCGAGGTGAAGGAAACCTCGCGCCTCAGCCACTGGCCGCCGGAGCGCTGGACGCAATGGCGGATGGAAAACCTGACGCCGTGGAAGATAAAGTCCTGGAAGCTGAAGAACTGGGACTAGCGCGCTCTCCAGCGAGAGTGACCTGAAGAAACGGGCGCCGCTTGGCGCCCGCTGTCGTTTCAGACCTTACCAATAGACCCCGTATGGCCGAGCGGGAATGTCGGCGACGATCGCAGCGCGGCCGGCTGCATCACCAGAACGGGCCGAACCCGAAGCCAAAGGTGAACGGCGCCGGCACCGCATATGGGTACGGTCGATAGTAATAGGGCCGTCCGTAATAATAGGAGCCGTACGGCCGGTAATAGGAATAGGGCTGGTAGTACGGCCGGTAATAAGGCCGGTAGCCTTGGTAATAGTAGCCTTGGTGATAATGGTGACGATGGTAATGGCGATGATGGCGCTGCGCGCTGAAGTCGGTCGCCTTGCCCGCCTGCCGCTGCTGTGTCGCGGCCTGCGGCTTGGCTGATGCCGCGGCGGTTGCCAATGCCGGCGCCGTCAGCGCGAATGCACAAGCGACCGCGGCAACACAGATCCATCTCATCATGATCAACTCCTGCAGATTGCGATTGATCTCATCTCGCGCGCGCGAATCTGCCGGTTTGATGGCTGAGAACGGCAACAGGCCCGCTGCTCACGGGCCTGTGTCTCAACTGCGCTGATACGCCGCGCGATCAGCGGCGCCAGTGGCGGCGATGGCCCCAGCCCCAGCCACGGTGATGTCCACGACCCCAGCCACGATGCCAGCCATGACCATGACCATAGCGGACCTGCGTGGTCGTCTGGTTCGCGTTGTCCTGAACCGTTGCGGCGGCGCCCGGAGTCGCAAGCGACATCGCGTTCGCGCGCTCGGCCGGTGCCGCCAAAACCAGCACGGCACCGACGGCCGCAAGCCCCAGAACCTTCATCACCTTCATACGTTTTCTCCTTGATCCCTTGATGTCACGTCTTGCAACGACGACTCGAGCTTCTTGCCTTGACGTTTTCTTCACGCGAAGAACTTCGCTCGAAAACGCTCTGGCATTCGAATCGACCCCCGTTGCCGCGACGCAGATCGCAAGCAGAGTGCAGGCGACGTGAATGGGATGTGAATGACTGCGCCACGATGGTGAATGCCGCTGGCGCACGCAGGTTCCAACGCAGCCGCTGGAATTTTCGTGTCTGTGCGTAAAACCGGCATAGACAATGGTCGTATGTTGTAAGGAGCTTCGCGCAGGAGATCGCCGATGACTCAACAAGGCCCGCGCAAATGGCTGGCACTCGGCGCGGCAACGCTCGCTGGGTCCATGATTTCAGTTGATGTCGCGCTCGCCTCGCAAGGACCGGGCGGCGGCATGGGAACGGCGAGCCAGCTCACGCAAGTGCTGATGGCGCTCGCGGTCTATGGAACGGTGGGAGCGGTCGTCGCGGCCGGACTGATCGGCGCAGCGCGCCGACATTTGCACTAGATTCCGCTTCGCGCGAATGCGCTCTAGCCCGGCCGCCAGAAGCAGTTCATGCGCGGCGTGATCACGGTGCCGCTCGGCCGGTGCTCCTGCACATAGGTCGCGGTGCAATCGCGCACGGCGTTCGGACCGGGATTGTAGCGCGGGATGACATCCGGTTCCCAATGATCGGGCCGCGACCGGTAGATCGGCACCCGCCTGAGCCGGCGGTGCTCGACGACCCGCTCGCGCACAACCGGCGCCGGCTCACCGATGCGCGCTTCGGCCGCCGCGCTCTGTGCCCGCGCCTCTCCGGCCGGAAGCGAAAGCCCGACTGCTACCGCCAACAGCGTTGCCGCCACGATCCGTTTCATCACGCCACCCAAGCCCCGTTCTTGAGCCTCAATCTTGGGCCGCACGGTCTCCCATTGCACCGCCAAGGTCAACTGCGCTGGCGCCGGCTGAGCCACTCGCGCTAAAGGAGTGTCATGTGGACCACAGCAAAAGCCCCCTCGCTCGCCGAGATGGAGGCCATGGCGCACGAGATTTTCGAGCGCCTGCCAGAGGCGTTCCGGGTCCTCTGCGAGGGCCTGATCATCCGTGTCGACGACTTCCCGACCGACGAGGTGCTCGACGAGATGCAGGCCGAGAGCGAGTTCGATCTGCTCGGCCTGTTTCACGGCATCGGCCTGCCGCAGCAGAGCCATGGCGATGTGGCCCGCCTCCCCAACCTGGTCTGGCTCTACCGGCGGCCGATCCTGGATTACTGGGCGGAGCACGACGAGACCCTCGGCCACATCGTCCGCCACGTGCTGATCCATGAGATTGGGCACCATTTCGGCCTCTCCGACGCCGATATGGAGGCTATTGAGGCCGATGCGGGCTAGGCCTGCAGAAATGGCCCTTTTACCGCTGTCGCATTCGCGATAAACATCCGGCCCCTATCCCCTATTTTTGCCCGGGAAGAGCACCGATGGACAAGTTCACCACGCTGGAAGGCGTCGCGGCACCGCTGAAGATCATCAATGTCGACACCGACATGATCATTCCGAAGCAGTACCTCAAGACCATCAAGCGCACCGGCCTTGGCAAGGGGCTTTTCTCCGAGCAGCGCTACAAGGATGACGGCAGCGAGAACCCCGATTTCGTCCTCAACCAGTCCGCCTATCGCAATGCGAAGGTGCTGGTCGCCGGCGACAATTTCGGCTGCGGCTCGAGCCGCGAGCACGCGCCCTGGGCGCTGCTCGACTTCGGCATCCGCTGCGTGATCTCGACCTCGTTCGGCGACATCTTCTACAACAACTGCTTCAAGAACGGCATCCTGCCGATCCGCGTGTCGCAGGAGGACCTCGACAAGCTGTTCGACGATGCCGAGCGCGGCGCCAATGCGACGCTGACCATCGATCTCCCCAACCAGGAGATCCGCGGCCCCGACGGCGGCACGGTGAAGTTCGAGATCGATGCGTTCCGCAAGCACTGCCTGATCAACGGCCTCGACGACATCGGCCTGACGATGGAGAAGAAGTCGTCGATCGACACCTACGAGGCCAAGCTCAAGGAGCGCGCCTGGGCTTGAGGCGCAGCCTGTCATCGCGCCCCGGTGCCTTCAGGCGCCGGGGCTTTTCTTTGCGAGATTGTCTTCTCACGAACCTGCTGATGGCTGACGCCCATGCTGCCTGACATCGTCACCTTCTGGCACGGCTCGATGGACGCGTTGCGCCGGACCTGTCTGCGCTCGCAGGTGGCGGCCGGTCACAAGGTCACCGTCTACAGTTTCGATCCAATTCCCGGCCTGCCGGACGGCATCGGCAATGCCGAGGCCGAGGCGGTGCTGCCGCATGCGTTCTCGGAGCGGCTGCGCCCGGCCGAGCGCGACGGTTCGTGGCGCGACTGGACCATCCTGCAATTCAGCGACTTCTTCCGCATGCGGCTGATGACACAGCGCGCCGGGCTCTGGCTCGACGCCGATGTGTTGCTCTTGAAGCCGGTCGAGATCGATCCGGCAAAGCCGTATTTTGCCTGGGAACGGCCGCGGCAGCTCGGCAACTCCGTGCTGTATCTGCCGCACAACGATCCGATCGTGCGCGCATTCGAAGCGCTGATGCAGCAGGACGAGCTGACGCCGGACTGGCTGGCGCTGCGTCACCGCCTGACCTTCGCGATGCGCAAGCTGCGCGGCAAATCCAATCGCCTCTCGGATATCCGCATCGCGATCTACGGCCCCGCAGCGCTCACCGCGCTCGCGCGCCGCGAAGGCGAGTTACAGCACGCGCTGCCGAAGCGCTCGTTCTACGCGGTTCACGCCGAGCCAAGATTGTTCTTCGAGCCGTCGGATTTTTCGCGCTACCTGAACGATCCCGAAATTGTCGGCCTTCACATTTCCCCGAAGGGACGCGGCAAGGAGGCGCCGATCCCGGGCAGCCTCTATGCCTGGGCTTCGGAGAAGTTTGGAGGTTAGTCACCCTCCCCTGGAGGGGCGCACCACCAAAATATCGAAAACAACCCCATGCAAAGTAGCCGGCGGCTGCCGGCGCTCGGCATGGCAGCTTGACTCGTCGGGCAAATCAGCGGTATTCTTCTATTATTCCGAAATCATGCGGACGCCCCGCGGCCATGGCATATCATGGGCGTCGGAGAGGCTTGGGGCACGATAATCACCCTCCCCTGGAGGGGGAGGGTCGGATCGCGTTGAGCGTAGCGAAATGCGAGCCGGGGTGGGGTGATCTCTCAACACGGGCGGAGTATCCGTGGAGAGACCGTCACCCCACCCCGCCGCTCATTTCATTCGCGTCGACCCTCCCCCTCCAGGGGAGGGTAAGGTCAATGCCCCATCGCGGCGATCGCGTCCGCGATCGCGATGGTGCGCTTCGCCATCTCGGCGTGCAGGCGCTCCACCATGCGGCCGTCGAGCTGGATCGCACCGCGCGAGGCGTTCTCCGGCTGCTCGAACGCGGCGATGATCCTGCGCGCCTCAGCGACCTCGGCCTCCGGCGGCGTAAAGATCGCGTTGCAGGCGTCGATGTGGCTCGGGTGGATCAGCGTCTTGCCGTCAAAGCCGAGATCGCGGCCCTGCGCGCATTCCTCCGCGAAGCCGTCGATATTGCTGATGTCGCCATAGGGGCCGTCGAGGATCTCGAGCCCGTGCGCGCGGGTCGCCAGGATGCAATGCGTGATCATCGGGATCATCGCCGCCCGGCCCGGCTTCATCCGGATCCGGGTTTCACGCGCAATGTCGTTCGGCCCGAACACGAAGCCGGCGAGCCGGACCTCGGAGTCCTTCGATGCCGCGGCAAGCTTGTCGGCGTCGAGCACGGCACGTGCGGTCTCGATCATCGCCCAGACCCGGATCGAGGCAGGCGCGTTGATGTCGCTGAGGCGATCGGCGACCGCGTTGAGATCGTCGACGGTGGAAATCTTCGGAACCAGGATCCCGTCCGGCTGCGCCTTGCCGGCCATGCCGATGTCGTCGACCCACCACGGGCTGTCGAGCGCGTTGATACGGATCAGGACCTCGCGCTTGCCGAAGCCCTTCGCGGCGACCGCCTTGGCAATCTGCTCGCGCGCTGTGGCCTTGGCGTCGGGGGCAACGGAATCCTCGAGGTCGAGGATGATGCCGTCCGCCGCCAGCGTGCGGGCCTTCTCCAGCGCCCGTGCATTCGATCCCGGCATGAACAACAGGCTGCGGCGCGGACGGGTCATCGGCATTCTCCTTGGGGCTCGGGCTCCGCCACTGTCCATTGTTTGGGCATTGGGCGGAACCATCTTTCAACGCTGCCGTATCATCTCAGGATGCACGCCGAAAGTCTTGTTCCAGTCACCGGCATGTGGTTAGCCAGAGGCCATGAATTCCTTTCCGAAGCAGTTGATCGACGGCTACCGGACCTTCGCGACCCAGCGGTTGCCGACCGAACAGTCGCGATACCGGGACCTGTCTGAGCGCGGCCAGTTTCCCGAGACCATGGTGATCGGCTGCTGCGATTCCCGCGTCTCTCCGGAAGTGATCTTCGATGCCGGCCCCGGCGAGTTGTTCGTGGTCCGCAACATCGCCAACTTGGTTCCGGTCTATCAGCCCGACAGCAATGCGCACGGCGTCTCGGCCGCGCTGGAATATGCCGTGACCGTGCTGAAGGTGAAGAACATCGTGGTGCTGGGCCATGCCCAGTGCGGCGGCATCCGCGCCTTCGTCGACAGGATCAAGCCGCTCACGCCCGGCGACTTCATCGGCAAATGGATGCAGATGTTCATCAAGCCCGGCGAGATCGTCGAGCAGCGCGATCACGAGAGCATGCAGGACTTCGTCACCCGCATCGAGAAGGCCGCGGTGTTCCGCTCGCTGGAGAACCTGATGACGTTCCCGTTCGTGCGCGAGCGCGTCGAGAGCGGCGAGACGCAATTGCACGGCGCCTATTTCGGCGTCGCCGAGGGCTCGCTGTTCGTGCTCGACCGGGTCGCGAAGGAATTCATCAGCGTCGCCGATGCCATGAAGGCCGGCGCGTAGCCGCTCGGCTACTCGTCACCGTGATAGCCGCCCCAGCGATCCGAGAGCGCCAGCAACAGCGCCGAGATCACGAAGACCAGGTGCACGGCGACGAGCCAGGTCATCCGCGTCGCGTCGAACGCGGCATCGATGTTCAGGAACGCTTCCAGCACGTGGATCGCTGAAATCGCGACGATCGACGCCAACAGCTTCTGCTTCAGCCCGGCAAAATCGATCTTGGTGATCCAGATCGGCCAGTTCGGGTTGCCCGACGTGTCGATGCGCGAGACGAAGTTCTCGTAGCCCGAAAAGACCACGATCAGAATGAGGTTGGCGACCAGCGTGACGTCGATCAGCGCCAGCGCATCGAGGATGACTTCCGTCGATTTGTAGCCGGACGCATGCAGGACGAACTCCCAGAGCATGCGCGCGAATTTCAGCAGCAGCACGGCAAGCGCCACCACCAGGCCGACATAGAACGGCGCCATCAGCCAGCGGCTGTTGAACAGCACATATTCGAAGCCGCGCATGATGCGCGGCGTCGGAGAGCTCGATGGGGTGGGAGCCAGCTGTTCCGACATGGTTGCGCCCCCCCCGTTGGTCCCCGCCTTTAGGCCGCTTTCTTCTTCGCGGTGATCAGCTTGCGGTTGATCAGGACTTCCGCGATCTGGATCGCGTTCAGCGCCGCGCCCTTGCGCAGATTGTCCGACACGCACCAGAACGACAGGCCGTTCTCCACCGTCGCATCCTCGCGGATGCGGCTGATATAGGTCGCGTCCTCGCCGGCCGCCTCATAGGGCGTGACGTAGCCGCCCGGCTCGTGCTTGTCGATCACGAGACAACCCGGCGCGTTGCGCAGGATGTTGCGCGCCTCGTCCGCCGTGATCGGGTTGGCGAACTCGACGTTCACGGCCTCGGAGTGGCTGACGAAGACCGGCACGCGCACGCAGGTCGCGGTCAGCTTGATCTTGGGATCAAGGATCTTCTTGGTCTCCGCCATCATCTTCCACTCTTCCTTGGTGTAGCCGTCTTCCATGAAGACGTCGATCTGCGGAATGATGTTGAAGGCGATGCGCTTCGGAAACTTCTTATTGATCAGCTCGTCATTGGTGTAGACGGCCTTGGTCTGCGAGAACAATTCGTCCATCGCATCCTTGCCGGCGCCCGACACCGATTGATAGGTCGCGACCACGACGCGCGTGATCGTCGCCTTGTCGTGCAGCGGCTTCAGCGCCACGACGAGCTGCGCGGTCGAGCAGTTCGGGTTGGCGATGATGTTCTTCTTGGTGAAGCCGGCGGCCGCATCCGCGTTCACCTCCGGCACGATCAGCGGCACGTCGGGGTCCATGCGCCAGGCCGAGGAATTGTCGATCACGACCGCGCCGGCCGCGCCGATCCTGGGCGACCATTCCTTGGAGACCGAGCCGCCGGCCGACATCAGGCAGATGTCGACATCGGAGAAGTCATAGTGCTCGAGCGCCTTCACCTTGAGGGTGCGGTCGCCATAGGAGACCTCGACGCCGACGCTGCGGCGCGAGGCCAGCACGACGACCTCGTCGGCGGGGAATTTGCGCTCGTCGAGAATGTTGAGCATTTCGCGCCCGACATTGCCGGTCGCTCCGACCACCGCGACTTTGTAACCCATCGTTCACTCTCCGACGAAAAATGCCCGTTCCCCCGCAAGCTGCGGAAAGGGAAGAGGCAGCGCTTCTATGCGAGAAACCCCGTCAAGACAACGTTGCGTAGCTCTTGAGCGTTTTGATGCGTTTATTTCGGGCCGATCCGGCCGCGCCCCATCATACGAGAAATCCGTCAGCGCTGACGAGCTTCGTCGACGAGGTGTACGCCACGCTCTCCCGGCTGTTCGCCTATGTCGCCGTGCTCGCGCTGTTCGCCGCCCTCGGCGTCTATCTATGGAAGCAACTGCCGGACGCAACCGCGCTGGCCGCACCTCCGGCCGCAGGCTGGAGCCTGGCTGGCCGCTCGGCGCCGGCTTTTGCCGTCAGCAGGCTCGATCCGCGAGATAAAACAGAGACTTACGAAATCTTCAGGCACCCCGAGGGCGGCCGCAAGGACGTCTTCCGCTGGACCGATGCCAATGGCGCGCCGGCAGCCGAGCTGGAAATCTACCGCCCCGGCAGCGAGGCCATGGGGCCTGCGGTGACCGAAATCGCCGGGCGGCTCGACCCCGGCCGTGCCCGCGAGCTCGAGGCCGCCGGCACCGTCGACAGCAAGTTCGGCGGTGTCACCCTGCTGCGTCCGACGCGGCAGGACGGCAGCCGCGCCTGCCTCGGCTTCCTCAAACAGGCCGACGCGCCCGATCTGCGCATCTCCGGCTGGACCTGCCAGGGCGCCAGCCTGCCGGCCCAGCGCGCCACGATCATTTGCATGCTGAACCGGCTGACCCTGCTGGCCGCTGGCAGCGACCCGCGGCTCGCCGCGCTGTTCGCGCATGCCGAGCTGCGGCGCACCGACTGCGTTACCTCCGGCCCGCCCGCCCTGTCGGCCGACTGGGTGATGGGCAGCGAGAACCCGCTTCTGCGCGGCGCTCTTTGATGGCGAGACCGTGGCAAGGCACTGGTTTTCATGAAACTTTTGCGCTTGGACACGCATTATCTCTGATGGTGTGGCGCAATTGACCTAGTGACGCCCCACCCTCCATGGCTACAATGTGTTCCGAGTGATTTTGGCTGATGCGCCAGCCCCCCAAGGGGGCCGTAATGACGAGGATGCGATGACCTTGAAATTCCCTGCCGCGAACAAGCTCGTGGTGTTGCTTGCCGCGGCTGCCGTCACCGCAACCGCGTTTGGCATGACCGCGGCCAGCGCGCAGCAGACCCCGAGCAAGCGCAAGCAGCAAGAGCAGTATGACCGTGATGGCCGCCGCTACTACGGCGCGCAGGGTCCGAACCGCGTCTATCAGCAGGGTCCGCGCACCCGCGTTTACGTTACCACGCGCTCGTGGCTCGACGCCGGCACCGAAGTGCTGCCGGGCGACCGCAAGTTCAACGACTACGCCTACCCGCCGGATGTCGGCTATCCGTCGTTCGCGCGCGAGAACAACAACCGCCCGATCGACCGCCAGCCGCTCAGTCCGCCGGCCGACCTCGGCGGCTATCCGCGGAGCTTCCCGCTGTACTGAGAATTTCGGCGAACAGCCGATATAAAAATGCCCGGCTCTGGCCGGGCATTTTTTGTTGATGGCGCAACGCCTGTGACCTGCCTTCCACTAGGGAAGCGGAAAGTCCTTTTTCACGAGCGGACGCAGCATCGAATACGGAATCGTGCAGCTGCACATGCATTGCCCGTACCCTCCGAAACCGTAGGAGCCATAGTCGACGACGGCTGCCGTGGCGTCGAAACTCCAAGACTTAAGGTCCTTTGAATTCTCGCTGACTTCCGTCAGTTCGACGTCATCCTTCCAGTGATCGGCGTCATCCGATCGCTCCCTTTTCTGCTTCGCGACCTCCGATCGGCAGAATTCGAAAATCGGCTTTGCGCTGGCTTCGGCGAGAAGATCGTCGAACCTCAGTTGCCGGTTCAGCGTCCTGTCGAAGTTGATGTTGTAAGAGCCCGAATCCGGGTGGGCCTGCCCGATATAGCTTTCGCTCGTCACGTGCACCGAAACCAGCCGCGAGGACGCGTAGGGGAGGTCGATCTCCAGACCAACCTCATAGTTGTCGTGGCGTCCCGGATTTTCTTTTGCCGCTTCGGCGGTGGCGGTCGCTCGCTTGACTGCGGCGTCGATCGCTCCGTTCAGCCGCGATTGCCAATCGCCTCCGCCTACGAATTCGATTGCGCTGATGGAAAGATCGGCCGAACCGTTCTTCGCCGGCCGCGCGATGAATAGCCGCCGGAACAGACGGTCGGCGACATCGCCGGCACGCGGCCTTCCGTCCAGAAACCTTTGCCGCTCCCTGGATTGCAGCGCAAGGCACTCGGACAATGGCTTGATTGCCGTGGGGGCGCCGCAGACCGCGTCGCGTGATTGAATCCATTCGGTCTGAGAACGCCGCAAGACGGCCGCGGCATTGGCGGACAGCGAATTGCGCAGTTGAATGTATGCCTTGCCAAGCGCCTCATCGGCACTGCGTGCTTCAGGGTCTGAACAGATCGCTTTTTCCGCGGCACTGTTTGCCGTCGCGCAATCGATCGCGAGGGCTGGATGCGCGAACAATATCGATGCAACGGCAATACCGACGGCACGCACGCATCGCGCTCCTGGGTAGACCGGCACCGCGTGTTCGCTTTGCGCCGATATTCACACGCCTAGCAAGGGCCGCGGCAATTTCAAGAAAAATGCCGGCGAGTCCGGCATTTTTGAGTATCTTGGTGTTGTCATTCCGGGACGGATCGCGCCGCCCGGAATGACCGCATAAGCCTTACGCGTGCAGCTTCTGCAATTCCCTCAGGATCGCTTCGCCCATCTGCGCCGTGCTGACGGACGTGGTGCCAGCCGACTTGATGTCGGCGGTACGCAGTCCGCTGGCGAGCACGGCGGCGATCGCGGCATCGACCTTGTCGGCGAGTTCGCCCATGCCGAAGGAATAGCGCAGCGCCATGCCGAACGAGGCGATCATCGCAATCGGATTGGCGAGGCCCTTGCCTGCGATATCAGGCGCCGAGCCGTGCACCGGCTCATACAATGCCTTGCGCTCCTTGGTCTTGGCGTCCTCCTTGCCGAGCGAAGCCGACGGCAGCAGGCCGAGCGACCCCGTCAGCATCGCCGCGATGTCGGACAGCATGTCGCCGAACAGATTGTCTGTCACGATGACGTCGAACTGCTTCGGCGTCTTGACGAGGTTCATGCCGCCGGAATCGGCGAGCTGGTGCTCGAGCGTGACGTCTTTGTATTCGCGTGCATGCACCTGGGTCATGACCTCGTTCCAGAGCACGCCCGACTTCATGACGTTGCGCTTTTCCATCGACGTCACCTTGTTCTTGCGCTTGCGCGCCAGATCGAAGGCGACGCGGCCGATGCGCTCGATCTCGAAGGTGTCGTAGACCTGGGTGTCGATCGCGCGCTTCTGGCCGTTGCCGAGATCGGTGATGGTCTTCGGCTCGCCGAAATAGACGCCGCCGGTGAGCTCGCGCACGATCATGATGTCGAGGCCCTCGACCACCTCGCGCTTCAGGCTCGAGGCATCTGCCAGCGCCGGATAGCACACCGCCGGACGCAGATTGGCGAACAGGCCGAGATCCTTGCGCAGCCGCAGCAGGCCGGCCTCGGGGCGCACTTCGTAGGGCACGCTGTCCCACTTCGGACCGCCGACCGCGCCGAAGATCACGGCATCGGCCGCATTGGCCTTTGCCATGTCGCCCTCGGAGATCGACACCTTGTGCGCGTCATAGGCCGAGCCGCCGACCAGGCCCTGCTCGGTCTCGAACTTCGCGATGCCCTGCGCATTCAGCCAGTCGATCATGCGCTGCACCTCGGCCATCACTTCGGGGCCGATGCCGTCGCCGGGGAGAAGCAGCAGTTTATGGGTCGCCATGGTCGTTACCTCTAGGTAGCTGTTTGTCGTCATTGCCGGGCAAGAGCGCGAAGCGCGTCCCCGCACGGATTACCCGGCAATCCATCCCGCTTCGAAGAAGCCCTTGAAGATGGATGGATGCCCGGGTCGAGCCCGGGCATGACGAGCGGAGGAAAATCCGGCCGAGTGCTAAAACGCCCCGGGCGGATTGGCAAGGCACCGTCGCAGGGCCAAAATGGCCCGCCAAGAGCCAACCGCGCCCCAAAAGAAGCCAACAAGACGGACCTCATGACCGCAGCCATTATCTACGCCTTCGCCTCGGCCATTTTTCTTGGCGCCGGCGTCGTGCTGGCGCAGCTTGGCCTGCGCACTGTCGAGCCGCTGTCGGGCGCCGCGATCAGCGTGCCGTCCTTCACCCTGCTGTTCCTGGTGCTGTCGCCGCTGATCATGCATGGCGAGCCGGTGGTCTGGCGCGGCCTGCCGATCTTCATGGCGATCGGCCTGTTCTTCCCGGCCTCGCTGACGCTCTTGACCTTCGCCTCGAACCGGGCGCTCGGACCTGTCATCACCTCGACATTGGGCAATCTGGCGCCGCTGCTTGCGGTCGCCGCCGCCGTGGTGCTGCTGCATGAGCCGCTCGAGCCGCAACAGCTGATCAGCCTCGTGGTCGCGGTGGCCGGGGCTGCGATCATCACCGCGACCCGACCCCGCGACCTCGGCCATTGGCGCAGCTGGGCCCTGCTGCTGCCGCTCGCCAGCGCGCTGGTGCGCGGCATCGTGCCCCCGATTGCCAAGCTCGGGCTGGCGATCTGGCCGAGCCCGCTATGGGCTTGCCTGGTCGGCTAC
Source organism: Bradyrhizobium sp. B097 (assembly GCF_038957035.1). Taxonomy (NCBI): domain Bacteria; kingdom Pseudomonadati; phylum Pseudomonadota; class Alphaproteobacteria; order Hyphomicrobiales; family Nitrobacteraceae; genus Bradyrhizobium; species Bradyrhizobium sp. B097. Next base: position 158,053 of record NZ_CP152412.1, on the reverse strand, counting down.
ATCATGTCGTCAATCGTGCTGCTGACAGTCCAGCGGATCCGCAAAGGCAGCTTCATGGTGCAGGCGCCGCGCGACGGCCGCTTCTGGTTTGCATTGACCGGGATCAGCAACGGGCTCAGCGCGCTCAGCCTGTTCGCCGCGGTCCGCAACGGCCCGATCACATTGGTGGCGCCGCTCGCTGCGATCTACCCGCTGGTGACCGTGGCGCTGAGCGCGATGATGCTCAAGCATGTCGAGATCACCGCGCGGATCGTCGCCGGAACCCTGCTGACCGTCGCCGGCGTCGCGCTGGTCCTGATCGCCTGATTGCCCGATACGCAAGACAGTGTTGCTGCCCATGGCGCTGGGCAGGACCGGCGCGGCCTGCCACAATGGGCGCATTGCCGGAGTAAATTGTGAGAGCCCCCGCCCCGTCCTACCCGCATCCCGCGCGGCTGATCCTTATTTTGTCGCTCGCACCGACGGTCGGTCTCGGCATCGGCCGTTTCGCCTATTCGCTGGTGCTGCCCGACATGCGCGACGCGCTGGCCTGGTCCTATTCGGCCGCCGGCTTCATGAACACGATCAACGCCGCCGGCTATCTGGTCGGCGCGCTGTTCGCCTCGCGCCTGATCCAGCGCTTCGGGCTGGCCACCTCGGTGCGCTGGTCGACGCTGGCCTGCGTACTGTCGCTGGCGCTGTGCGCGATCTCGGGCAATTTCGCCGTGCTGAGCTTTGCCCGCCTGCTGGTCGGCTTCGCCGCCGCGATCGGCTTCGTCGGCGGTGGCGCGCTGGCGGCGACGATCGCGCAGTCGCGGCCGGAACGCGCCAACTTCCTGCTCAGCCTGTTCTATGCCGGGCCGGGCGTCGGCATCCTGGCATCCGGCCTGATCGCGCCCTACGTGCTGCAGGGTTTTGGCGCCGGCTCATGGTGGATCGTGTGGTGGGCGATGACCTTGCTCTCCGCGATCATGACCGTGCCGCTGCTGCTTGCGCCATTGCACGCCAATACTGCCGCGGGTGGCATCGTGCGGACCAAATTCGCTGCGATGCCGGTCCTGATCTACCTCGCCGCCTATTTCCTGTTCGGCGCCGGCTACATCGCCTACATGACCTTCATGATCGCCTATGTCCGCGACGGTGGCGGCGGCGCGGGTGCACAGAGCGCGTTCTGGAGCCTGATCGGCGTCAGCGCGTTCGTGACGCCATGGGTCTGGCGGCGGGTTTTGGCGCTCGACCGCGGCGGGCTCGCCACCACCATCATCCTCGGCGTCAACGCGCTCGGCGCAGCTCTGCCGATCTTCGGGCATTCGCCGCTGCTGCTCGCAATCTCGGCGCTGGTGTTCGGCGTCGCGTTCTTTGCGGTGGTCGGCTCGACCACCGCTTTCGTGCGTCTCAACTACCCGCCGGAAGCCTGGCCGACCGCGATTGCGGCGGTGACCATCGCCTTCGGCATCGGCCAGACGCTCGGCCCGATCGTGGTCGGCGCCATCACCGACGCCGTCGGCAGCCTGTCATTTGCGTTGAATGTCTCGGCCGCGATGCTGGCGCTGGGGGCGGTGCTGTCGGCGTTTCAGCGGAAGGTCCCCTCCTAGCGTCGTCCCGGCGAAGGCCGGGACCCATAACCACAACCGGTTTTGGTGGAAGGAAGCGTCTCCCCGCCTGCTCGTTCCCACGGCCGCGGAGTATGGGTCCCGGCCTTCGCCGGGACGACAATGAGTCAACTCCCGCTGAACGAATTGTAGCCCTGGTCTTCCCAGTAGCCGCCCTTGTAGTCGTTGGTGACTTCCATCGAGAGCACGTATTTCGGGTTCTTGAAGCCGAGCTTGGTCGGCACCCGGATCTTCATCGGGAAGCCGTAGGCGCGCGGCAGGATCTGATCGCCGAATTTGAACGTCATCTGAGTCTGCGGATGCAGCGCCGTGCGCATGTCGAGCGGCGAATTGTAGCCGTCCTTGTCGGCGCACTGGAACCAGACATATTTGGCGCGCGTGTCGGCGCCGACCAGCGTGAGGAAATCGCGCAAGGGCGTGCCGGTCCAGCTGCCGATCGCGCTCCAGCCTTCGACGCAGATGTGGCGCGTCACCTGCTTGACCTGCGGCAGCTTGTACAATTCGTCGAGCGTCCACGATTTCTTGTTCTCGACCAGCCCGCGCACCTCGAGCTTCCAGTCCGCGCCTGCGATGTCAGGCGCATCGTCGAGGTCGTAATAGGCATTGAACGGAAACGGCTTGGTGATCATGCTCTCGGGGAAGGTCGGCGCCAGCGCATCCGGATTGAACATCCAGGCCTGCACCGCGTCGTTGAACTTCGAGACTTTCTTCAGCAATTCCTCCGCCGACGACGAATCGACCACGTCGCAGCCGGTCAGCAGCGTCAGCGCACCGAGGCTGGTCCCCGCCGTGATGAAGCGGCGGCGTGTCAGCTCCGGCATCGTCTTCACCGCATCGCGCACCAGCTGCTTCTTGTCGACACCGGGGATCAGGAGTTTTCTGAGACGACCCATCACACCCTCCCTTAGCGCCCGATGATCATGGCGCGCAGGCTCTTCGGCACCAGCAGCGCGAGCGCGACATGGATCACCAGGAAGGCGACGATCAGCGCCATGCAGGTGAAGTGAACGTAGCGGGCGATGTCGTAGCCGCCGAACAACGACACCAGCCAATGCAATTGCACCGGCTTCCACATCGACAGGCCGGACAGCACGATGACGACGCCGACGGTGATGATGCCGGTATAGAGCAGCTTCTGCACCGAATTGTACTTGCTGAGATCGTCATGCGACAGCTTGAAGGTCAGCGCCGCCTTGGTGTCGGCAATCACGCCGCCGGGGGTGATCGGCAGCAGCTTCTTGCGGAAGCGGCCGGTGGCGAAACCGAGCGCCAGATAGATCAGGCCGTTGACCATCAACAGCCACATCGCGGCGAAGTGCCAGAGCAGCGCGCCGCCGAGCCAGCCGCCCAGCGTGATGCTGCGCGAGAAGGTGAAGCCGAACAGCGGCGAGGCATTATAGATCTGCCAGCCGGACATGATCATCAGGATCATCGCAAACGCGTTGATCCAGTGCACCATCCGCACCCAGACCGGCTGGATCACCTTCGCGGGCGCCGCGGTCTCTGCCTGGTGGTCGCTGACGGCAAGGCTCGTCATGGAATGTCTCTGCTCGTGGTCGTTACCGGCTTATACGCCGGGAACCGGCGTTCCGTTACGGGGGTGCGCATCATCAGTTCGATATACGCCACTCCATCTGGTCACAAAAATGCGAGCCGGGGCGAGGCTCCGGCTCGCTGTTTCGTCAGGCGCTCAGGGACTGAATCGGCCGCCGGGTGTTAGGTCGCCGGCATCAGCACGGTGTCGACCACATGGATGACGCCGTTCGACTGGTTGACGTTGGAGATCGTCACCATCGAGGTGCCGCCCTTGGCATCGACGATCCAGACCTTGCCGTCCTGCTTCTTGACGGTCAGTTCCTCGCCCTCGGCGGTCTTCAGCTTCTTGCCGTCGGTGAGGTCGGAGGCCTCGAGCTTGCCGGGCACCACATGATAGGTGAGGATCTTGGTCAGCGTCGCCTTGTTCTCGGGCTTCACCAGATTGTCGACGGTTCCGGCCGGCAGCTTGCCGAACGCGGCGTTGGTCGGCGCGAACACCGTGAACGGGCCCTTGCCTTCCAGCGTGTCGACCAGGCCGGCGGCCTTCACCGCGGCGACGAGGGTGGTGTGGTCCTTCGAATTGACGGCGTTCTGGACGATGTTCTTGGACGGGAACATCGCGGCGCCGCCGACCATCACGGTCTTTTCCTCGGCACGGACCGGCGCCACGACAGTGGCAGTGATCGCGAGCGCGCTGAAGGCGGCGGCAGCGAGATAGGCAATACGCTTCGACATGGTTCGTCTCCCGATGAGGTATCCAGCCGGCTTGGTCATCGCCGGCGATGAAGGGGCAACAACGGCGCGTGTTGGTTGATCAATGCGTCGTCGTTGTCCTGAGCTACGGGAGGTTTTCCGGGCGGTTTCCGGAAATAACTCTTTGTGATTCCTGAAACCGATTGGCGCGCGCTCCGTAGATGCGGCGCTTCACGCAGCCGTCGCGCATTCCATTCAGCGGAATGGACGGGTGCGCTGCCGCGAGCAATTTGCTTGCCGCCCTTGCCTGATTGGTTCAGCCTGAGATTGCGGCGCAGCTTCGCGGGCAGTTGATCGTGGGGAGAAGCAATCATGAGCAGCATCACGGCTGATGGCCACGCCACGCCTGCGGTGAACGATGCTGGCAGCGACGTCGGCCCGCTCGAGCAAAAGCACCTGCAATACGCCAACTATCGCGCCGTCGCCGGCAGCACTGAGCTGACGAAAACCCATTGGCATATCGCCACCGCCAATGCGCTCGGCTGGGGCTTTGACGGCATGGACGGCGTCATCTTCGCGCTCATCTCGCCGATGGTGATCAAGGAATTCCAGCTGAGCCTGCCGGAATATCGCTCCGGCATGCAGATCGCGCTGTTCGTCGGAATCGCCGGGCTCTACTTCTGGCCGTGGCTCGCCGACCGCTACGGCCGCCGCACGCTGCTCGCGGTCAACATCGCGCTGTTCTCACTCCTGATGCCGGTCGCGGCGCTGTCGCCGACCTTTACGGTCTTCGTGATCGCGCGCTCGCTGTTGTTCTTCGCGCTCAACGGCGAATGGTCGCTCGGCTCGATGCTGGTGGCGGAGACCTGGCCGGCCCGGCTGCGTGGCCGCGTCATCAGCATCACGCGCTCGGCCTGGTGTCTCGGCGCCACGCTCGCGGGCGCGATCACCGGGCTGGTTGCCGCCAATTACGGCTGGCGCATCGCCGTGATGGTGCCCGGTGTGATCGCGCTGCTCGCGATCTATATCCGCTCCACCTGCCCGGAATCGCCCTATTGGGTGCGCGCGCAGGATCGCAAGCGGCGCATCTCGGAGACGCTGGCGCGCGGCGGCACGGTCAACAACGAGGACAGCGCCTGGTTCGGCAAGGCCAAATCGGTCGGCATCCGCCAGGTGTTCATGCCCGACGTGCTGCCGTCGACATTGGTCGCGCTGTTCGTGGCCTGCGCCAGCACCTGCATCTACGGCACGGTCGGCGCCTGGATGCCGCTTTACCTCTCGACCGAGAAACATTGGTCGACCGCGGAATACAGCCTGTTCTACGTGTTCTACGGCCTGTGCGGCTTCCTTGGCCTGTGCCTGGTCGGCTGGTTGATCGACAAGATCGGTCGCCGCCGCACCTTCATCGTGACCCTGATCGAGGGCGCGATCTTCATGACGCTCTGGGTCTATTCCGAGGACCGCGTCCTGCTGTGGGCATTCGGGCTCGCCTGGTGTCTCGGTTTCCTCGGCTTCTGGGGCCCGAGCACGACGCTGACGGCGGAGATCTTCCCGACCCGCATCCGCGGCGCCGCCAACGGCGTGGTCTGGGCGATCGCCTATTTCGTCGGCTTCGTGCTGTTTCCCTTCGTCTCGATCGCGCTCCAGCAGCACACCGGCTCGTTCGCGCTATCGTTCCTCTGCATCCCCGTGCTGATGATCGCGATGGCGATCGGCGTGTACCTGTTCGTGCCCGAGCATACCGGCAAGGAGCTGAACGAGATCAGCGAGTGACGTAGATCGCAAAACCGTCCACGCCGTCGTCCCGGCGAAAGCCGGGACCCATAACCACGAATGGTCGTTTTGCGAAGGTTGGGGCTCCAGCCTTTGCTAACAATCGACATCGGTGGTTATGGGTCCCTGCTTTCGCAGGGACGACGCGTTGAGGGAGTTGAGCCTAATCCCTGTTCGTCGGCGTCTGAATGAAGCCGCGGTTGTGCGTCGGGCTGATCAGGATCTCGTTCATGCAGACCCGCGCCGGCATGCTGGCGACGAAGGCGATGGTGCGGCCGCAATCCTCCGGCTGCAGCATCCTGGCCTGCTCGGCTTCGCTCGGCACCACCGGCCGCTGCTTCAGGATCGGCGTCGCCACCTCGCCCGGCGACAGGCAGCAGGCCCGCAGCCCGTTGATGCATTCGTCCATGTTGAAGGAATGGGTCAGCGCCAGCACCGCGTGCTTGGTGGTGGTGTAGGCCGGGCCCGGCATCTTCGAAACGTGGCGGCCGGCCCAGGAGGCGACATTGATGATGCAGCCGTCCTGCTGCTTGCGCATCGTCGGCAGCACCGCGCGCATGCAGTAGAGCACGCCGTTGAGGTTGACCTCGACCAGCTTGTCCCAGCCTTCCAGTTCCATGTCGGCCCAGCTGCGCTTCGGCACGTTGATGCCGGCGCTGTTGACCAGCAGGTCGATGCGGCCGTGTTTACCGACGATCGCGTCGGCAGCCTTGTTGACGTCGGCCTTGTTGCTGACGTCGAGCGGGATCGCCTCGGCCTTGCCGCCCTTTTTCGTGATGTTGGCCACCACGCGGTCGAGCTCTTCCTTGCGGCGGCCGGAGACCACCACCGTCCAGCCGTCCGCAGCCAGGAATTCCGCCCCGGATTCGCCGATTCCGGTGCCGCCGCCGGTAACCCAGGCCACGCGTTTCCCATTATTTGTCATGCAAACTGTCTCCGTTGCTTTCCGAAGGGCGTTTTTGCTAATCCAACCGGACCTTTACCGGCGCTTTCGCCCCTCAGGGGATGTTGCATGAACACGACCACCAACGCCAACCTGTTTTCCCGCCTGTTCGACGGCCTCGACGACACCAATCGGCTGGCGATCGAGCAGCTCGACGGCAGCCGGATCTCCTATGGCGACCTGATCGCGCGCGCGGGCCAGATGGCGAATGTGCTGGTGGAACGCGGCGTCAAGCCGGGCGACCGGGTCGCGGCGCAGACCGAGAAATCGGTCTCAGCGCTCGTGCTCTATCTCGCCACCGTGCGCGCCGGCGGCGTCTACCTGCCGCTCAATACCGCCTATACGCTGAACGAGCTCGAATACTTCATCACCGATGCCGAGCCGTCGCTGGTGGTCTGCGATCCCGCCAAGCTGGAGGGCATCAAGGCGATCGCCGCCAAGGTGGGTGCCAAGGTCGAGACGCTCGACCCGACCGGCAGAGGCTCGCTGACCGAGGCCGCGGACAAGGCGGCGAAGGAATTCGCCACCGTGCCGCGCGGCAATGACGACCTCGCCGCAATCCTCTACACGTCGGGCACCACCGGCCGCTCCAAGGGCGCGATGCTGTCGCACGACAATCTGGCGTCGAACTCGTATTCGCTGGTCGACTACTGGCGCTTCACCGACAAGGACGTGCTGATCCACGCGCTGCCGATCTATCACACCCACGGCCTGTTCGTGGCCAGCAACGTGACGCTGTTCTCGCGCGCCTCGATGATCTTCCTGCCGAAGTTCGATCCGGACGCGATCCTGAAGCTGATGGCCCGCGCCACCGTGATGATGGGCGTGCCGACCTTCTATACCCGCCTGTTGCAGAATCCCGGGCTGAACAAGGACGCCACCAAACACATGCGGCTGTTCATCTCGGGCTCCGCGCCGCTGCTCGCCGACACCCATCGCGAATGGTCTGCCCGCACCGGCCACGCCGTGCTTGAGCGCTACGGCATGACCGAGACCAACATGAACACTTCCAACCCCTATGAGGGCGACCGCGTGCCCGGCGCGGTCGGCTTCCCGCTACCCGGCGTCTCGGTGCGGGTCACCGATCCCGAGACCGGCAAAGAGCTTGCGCGCGAAACCATCGGCATGATCGAGGTCAAGGGCCCGAACGTGTTCCAGGGTTACTGGCGGATGCCGGAGAAGACCAAGGCCGAGTTCCGCAGCGACGGCTTCTTCATCACCGGCGACCTCGGCAAGATCGACGGCAAGGGCTATGTCCACATCCTCGGCCGCGGCAAGGATCTCGTGATCTCCGGCGGCTTCAACGTCTACCCCAAGGAAATCGAGAGCGAGATCGACGCCATGCCCGGCGTGATCGAATCCGCCGTGATCGGCGTGCCGCATGCCGATTTCGGCGAAGGCGTCACCGCCGTTCTGGTCTGCAGCAAGGGCGCCGACATCAGCGAGGCCTCGGTGCTGAAGGCGCTCGACGGGCGGCTCGCCAAATTCAAGATGCCCAAGCGCGTCTTCGTCGTCGACGAATTGCCGCGCAATGCGATGGGCAAGGTGCAGAAGAATATTTTGCGGGATACGTATAAGGATATCTACGCGAAGGGTTGAAGCCGCGAGAACGTCGTGAGGGGTAGATGGAGCGGGAGCAGGCTATCCAGATTAACGATCAACTCGTCATCGCGCACGAGGCGATGAAGAAGGCTCGAATCGCGATTGCGGAGCTCGGAAAGCAGGAGCGGCTTGAATTGGATGGCCCGCTCTATGACCTCCTGCTCGAGCTGGAATGGCAAGTGATGCTGCCACTTTACGAACAGTTTCGCGACCTGATGAAGCTGGAGCTTCGCGAAGAACTGCCTCCCCCGAGCTCCGAACTGAAGTGGAGCGACGTGCGTCTTCCCCGCGAAGCTACGGAAGCAGCGCTCGACGACATCATCATGTCGGCCCTGACATCGCGATGGCAAAAGGTCGCGATGATTATAGGGGTCGCGATCGCAGACTGCGATAAACTGAAATTGCCAATAGCTCCTGAAATGATCGGAGCACGCCTGCGCTTCCTGTCCCACGCCGGTCGGATCGAGGGCGTCGGAGACCTCCGACGGTGGGGTCACAGCGAAGTACGGCTGAACGACGAGCCGATCAGTGCCCGCCCAGCAGGCTGATCACAAATCGTCCGCCGACAATGAAGAGGTAAGCTCCGAACGCCACCTCCAGCGCGCGCTTCGACAGCGCGTGCGCGACCTTGACGCCGAGTGGCGCGGTGACCAGCGTGGTCGGCATCACCAGCAGCGCGCCGATCAGAGAGACATAGCCGAGCGCGAACGGCAGTTGCAGCGCCGTGACGTCGGGAAAGCGCGCAGCGGCGGGCCAGCCGGCATAGACATAGCCGAGCGCGCCGGGGATCGAGATCAGCACCGCGAGCGCGGACGAGGTCGCTACCGCCTGATGGATCGGCCGGCCGTAGAAGGTCATCAAGAGGTTGGCGAACAGGCCGCCGCCGATCCCCATCAGCGTCGACAGCAGGCCGACGAAGAAGCCGTAGATGCGCATCAGAAAACCCTTCGGCACGTCGTCGCCGAATTTCCAGGTCTCGCGCGCCAATAGCAGCCGTGCTGCCGCCGACCACGCCACCACGACGAACACGATCTTGAACAGCCGTTCCGGCGCGAAACGCGCGGTGACGCTGCCGGCGGCAACGCCGATCACGATCGGCAGCCACCAGCGCTTCAGGATCTCCATGTCGACCGCGCCGCGGCGATAATGGGCACGGAACGAGCTCAGCGAGGTCGGGATGATGATCGCGAGCGAGGTGCCGATGCACAGCGGCATCCGCACCTCGAGCGGCACGCCCGCGAGACGAAAGCATTCGTAGAACACCGGCACCAGGATCGCGCCGCCGCCGATGCCGAACAGGCCGGCGAGAAAGCCGGACAGCGCGCCGACCGCGATCAGCAGCAGCGCAAGCTCGAGCAATTCCTTGGGATCGAGGCCGGCCATCATGTCCTTCGCACGGTGGTTGGCGCCGCACGCAGGCATTGGCGCCGTCTTGAGACTGTTCGCGGAGAGCAATAGCCCCTTTTGGGATTCGGGAGTATCTATGCTGTTGAGCAGGCTCTGTTGCGAAATGCGGAAGGATCGGGCTTGGACCAGCTTGCGGCGATGGCGGCCTTTGTCCGCGCGGTCGAGACCGGTAGCCTGTCGGCGGCGGCGCGGTCGCTGCCGAGCTCGCTGACCTCGGTCAGCCGCCAGATCAGCGCGCTCGAGGAGCATTTCGGCACCCGCCTGCTGCTGCGCACCACGCGCCAGCTCGCGCTGACCGATGACGGGCGCATTCTCTATGAGCGCGCGAAATCGGTTCTCGGCGAAGTCAGGGAGATCGAGGCGGCGTTGGCGCGCGACCCGCATCAGCCGTCGGGCCGTATTCGGTTGAGTTCGCCGAGCCTGATCGGGCGGCTCGTGATCGCGCCGTTGCTGGTCGAGTTTCTGCGCCGCTATCCGGCACTCGCCGTCGACCTGCTGTTGATCGATCGCGCGGTCGATATGGTCGAGGAGGATATCCACCTCGCTGTCCGCATCGGCCGCCTGCGCGATTCGCAGCTCGTCACGCGCAAGCTCACCGATCTGCAGATGATCGTGTGCGCATCACCGGACTATCTCGCGCGGCGCGGCGAGCCGCGGACGCCGGACGAGCTTTCGTCGCACGACTGCCTGGTGTTTTCCGATTCGCCAGGGAGCGCCGAGTGGCGCTTTGCCGACGGCTCGAAGACGGGTCGCAAATTCCGCATATCCGGTCGGCTCTGGATGAATAGCCTCGAGGCACTGGTCAGTGCAGCGCGGGAGGGCGCGGGCATCGTTCGCGTGCCGTCGTGGCAGGTGCAGTCCGATCTCGCGAGCGGCCGTCTGCAACGCCTGCTGATCGATCATGAGCCGGCCCCGACGCCGCTGCATCTGATGCTTCAGCCGTCACGCCTCGCATCGCCTAAGATCAGGGCATTCGTCGATTATCTGGTGGAACAATGGGGCAAAATCGATGCCTTCCGGACTCCGTCCGTGCGCAGCTAAACCCGCCGATCAATATTCAGGTTTCCTGATTCATTTTTTAGTTCACTCGACCTTGCATCTGGTATACCACACTGCGGATCAATCAGAATTCGGCAACGCTAACAATGAACTTCGGTTCGACCGAAGGCTATTTGGCCGTTGCGCGGGCTGATCCGACTCCGTAAATAGAACTCCTCTACCGCGTTCCCCGATGGGCCGGCCGCGGTCCCTCACAACATAAAGCCCGCCGATGACCGCCAGGATCGAACGACCGCTTTCACCCCATATTCAGACCTACCGGTGGACGCTGACGATGGCGCTGTCCATCGTCCACCGCGCCACAGGTGTGGCACTCTATTTCGGCACCCTGCTGCTCGCCTGGTGGCTGATCGCGGCCGCCTCCGGCCCGACCGCCTACGCCAACGTGCAGGCCTTCACCGGCAGCGCGATCGGCAAGCTGATCGTGTTCGGCTACACATGGGCGCTGATGCACCATCTGTGCAGCGGCATCCGGCATTTCGTCTGGGATCTCGGCTACGGCTTCAAGGCCAATGAGCGCGAAGCGCTGACCTGGGGCGCCGTGGTCGCCGGCATCGCGCTGACCGTGCTGGTCTGGATCATTGCCTATGCGGTTGGAGGTGGACGATGAGCGGCCCCTCTTCGATGCGCACGCCGCTGGAGCGCGTCCGCGGCCTCGGGTCTGCCCATACCGGCACAGGCGATTTCTGGCGCCAGCGCCTCACCGCGGTCGCGATGACGCTCCTGATCGTTCCCGTGATCGTCGTGGTGATCATGCTGATCGGCCGCAATCATGCCGGCGCGGCGCAGATCCTCGGCTCGATCCCGATCGCCATCATCCTGCTGCTCTTCATCGTCGCCAGCACCTGGCACATGAAGATCGGCATGCAGGTCGTGATCGAGGACTACATCCATAACGAGAAGCTGAAGATCGCCAGCGTGATGGCGAACAACTTCTTCTGCGTCGCGGTCGCATTGGCCTCGATCTACGCAATCCTCAAATTGTCGTCGGGAGTATAACCCATGGCCGGTGAAGGAAACGGCAAGGCCACCAACGGCAGTGGCCCGGCTACCAATGGCAAGGCCTACCCGATCCAGGACCACACCTACGACGTCGTCGTGGTCGGCGCCGGTGGCGCGGGCCTGCGCGCCGTGGTCGGCTGCTCGGAAGCGGGCCTGCGCACCGCCTGCATCACCAAGGTGTTCCCGACCCGCTCGCACACCGTTGCGGCGCAGGGCGGCATCTCGGCCTCGCTCGGCAACATGCATCCCGACGACTGGCGCTGGCACATGTACGACACCGTGAAGGGGTCGGACTGGCTCGGCGACCAGGACGCGATCGAATACATGGTGCGCAACGCGCCCGACGCGGTCTACGAGCTCGAGCATTGGGGCGTGCCGTTCTCGCGCACCGAGGACGGCAAGATCTATCAGCGCCCGTTCGGCGGCATGACCCTGGACTACGGCAAGGGCCAGGCGCAGCGCACCTGCGCCGCCGCCGACCGCACCGGCCACGCCATGTTGCACACGATGTATGGCCAGTCGCTGCGCCACGCGGCCGAGTTCTTCATCGAATTCTTCGCCATCGACCTGATCATGGACGACCAGGGCGTCTGCCGCGGCGTGATCGCGCTCAAGCTCGACGACGGCACGCTGCATCGCTTCCGCGCCCAGACCACGATCCTGGCGACCGGCGGCTATGGCCGCGCCTATGCGTCCTGCACCTCGGCACACACCTGCACCGGCGACGGCGGCGGCATGGTGCTGCGCGCCGGCCTGCCGCTGCAGGACATGGAGTTCGTCCAGTTCCATCCGACCGGCATCTACGGCTCGGGCTGTCTCGTCACCGAAGGCGCCCGCGGCGAAGGCGGCTATCTCGTCAACTCCGAAGGCGAGCGCTTCATGGAGCGCTACGCGCCGTCGGCCAAGGACCTCGCCTCGCGCGACGTCGTCTCGCGCGCGATGACGATCGAGATCCGCGAAGGCCGCGGCGTCGGCAAGAAGAAGGATCACATCTTCCTGCACCTCGATCACCTCGATCCGAAGGTGCTGCATGAGCGGCTGCCGGGTATCTCCGAATCAGCGAAGATTTTCGCCAATGTCGACGTCACCCGCGAGCCGATCCCGATCGTGCCGACCGTGCACTACAACATGGGCGGCATCGCCACCAACTATCACGCCGAGGTGCTGACCAAGCGCAACGGCGACGACAATTCGGTGGTGCCGGGCCTGATGGCGATCGGCGAAGCCGCCTGCGTCTCGGTGCATGGCGCCAACCGCCTCGGCTCCAACTCGCTGATCGACCTCGTGGTGTTCGGCCGTGCCGCCGCGCTGCGCCTTGCCGACAAGCTGACGGCGAACGCCAAGCAGCCGGAGCTGCCGAAGGATTCGGCCGACCGCGCGCTCGGCCGGCTCGATCACTTCCGCTACGCTTCCGGCGGCACGCCGACCGCGAAGCTGCGCGACAGCATGCAGCATGTGATGCAGAACAATTGCGCGGTGTTCCGCACCGGCGACGTGCTGCAGGAAGGCCAGAACCTGATCCACAAGGTCTACGGCGGCGTCGGCGACATCTCGGTGTCCGACCGCTCGCTGGTGTGGAATTCCGACCTGATCGAGACGCTGGAATTCGACAATCTGATCGTGCAGGCGGTCGTGACGATGGATTCGGCGGCGAACCGCACCGAAAGCCGCGGCGCGCATGCGCGCGAAGACTTCTCTGCGCGCGACGACAAGAACTGGATGAAGCACACGCTGACCTGGATTGATCCGGCCGGCAAGACCGCGATCGATTATCGTCCGGTCCACGACTACACGATGACCAATGATGTGCAGTACATCCCGCCGAAGGCGCGGGTCTACTGAGAACGAAGGCGAGCAAGCATGGTTGAATTCGCACTTCCGAAGAATTCGAAGATTTCCGGCGGCAAGACCTGGCCGAAGCCGGCCGGCGCCACCGAGACCCGCGAATTTAGGGTGTATCGCTGGAACCCGGACGACGGCAAGAATCCGAGCGTCGACACCTATTATGTCGACACCCATGATTGCGGTCCGATGGTGCTGGACGGCCTGATCTGGATCAAGAACCACATCGATCCGACGCTGACCTTCCGCCGCTCCTGCCGCGAAGGCGTCTGCGGCTCCTGCGCGATGAACATCGACGGTCAGAACACGCTGGCCTGCACGAAGTCGATGCACGACGTCGGCGCCGGCGGCGCGGTGAAGGTCAACCCGCTGCCGCACCAGCCGGTGGTCAAGGACCTCGTGCCCGATCTCACCAATTTCTACGCCCAGTATGCCTCGATCGAGCCGTGGCTGAAGACCACGACGCCGACGCCGCAGAAGGAGTGGAGGCAGAGCCACGAGGACCGCGAGAAGCTCGACGGTCTGTACGAGTGCATCCTGTGCGCCTGCTGCTCGACCTCGTGCCCGAGCTACTGGTGGAACAGCGAACGCTTCCTCGGTCCCGCCGCGCTGCTGCAGGCGACGCGCTGGGTCACCGATTCCCGCGATGAAGCGACCGGCGAGCGGCTCGACAATCTCGAGGATCCGTTCCGCCTCTATCGCTGCCACACCATCATGAACTGCGCCAAGGCGTGCCCGAAGGGCCTCAACCCCTCGGAAGCGATCGCCGAGCTCAAGTTCAAGATGGTCGAACGCCAGATCTGATCCGACACAGCCGCGGCTGGCGCTATGATAGGCGGCCAGCCGCAGCTCGCCGGATCAGGATATCAGCGCCGACCGCATCGACGGCAGGTCGATCGAGGTCGAGCACGACATCGACGATGCTGTGATCCTCCGGATCCATCGTGGCGGTGAAGCCGAGATCGCGGCACATCCCGATCATCGTGGTGTTCTCGGTCAGCACCTGGCCGGACAGCCGCTTCAATCCCTCCGACCGCGCATAGTGGATCAGGAGCTGCATCAGCGCCCAGCCGAGCCCTTTGCCCTTGAGATCGGACTGCAGAAGAATCGCATATTCGGCGTTCTGGTACAGCGAGTCCGAATGCAGCCGGACCGCCCCCATCATCTCGCCGGTCGCCGGATCGAGCGCCACAAACGCCATCGCGCGCGCATAGTCGAGCTGGGTGAGGCGCGCGATGAAGGCGTGAGAGAATTCCTTCATCGCGTGGAAGAAGCGCAGCCGGAGATCTTCGGCGGTGACGCGCTTGAAGAACGCGGCGACCATCGGCTCGTCCTCCGGCCGCATCGGGCGCACCGTGACGCGCGAGCCGTCGCGTAGCGCCAGCTCGCCCTCCCATTGCGACGGATATGGCCTGACCGCGAGTCTGGTTTGGCCGGCGAACAGCCGCGCCGGTTTGCGGATCGCCACCCGCGCATCGAGTGCGAGCACACCGGTCTCGTTCGCCAGCATCGGATTGATATCGAGCGCGGCGACCTCGGGAATGTCGGCCGCCATCTGCGCCAGCTTGACCAGGGTGAGCGGCACCAGTTCGGCCGGGACGGCCGGCACATCGCCATAGCCGCCGAGCAGCCGCGAGACGCGCGTCCGCCCGACCAGCTCATGGGCGAGATTCATGTCGAGCGGCGGCAGCGCCACCGCCTTGTCATTGATCACCTCGACCGCAGGGCCGCCGCGGCCGAACACGATCACCGGGCCGAAGGTCGGATCGTCGGCGATGCCGAGGACCAGTTCGCGCGCCGCACGCCGCACGATCATCGGTTGGATCGTGACGCCTTGCAGCGTCGCATCCGGCCGCGCGCTTCGGGCGCGTTCGAGCACCGTCCTTGCCGCTTCGACGACGCTGTCCTTGGTGCGCAGGTCGAGGATCACGCCGCCGACATCGGATGCGTGCCTGATGTCGCGCGAGAACACCCTGACCACGATCGCGTGCCCCTCGGCGAGGAACGGCACCGCCTTCTCGGCGGCGTCCTCCGCGCTGTCCGCGACGACCGTCGTCACGATCGGAATGCGATAGGCCTCGAACAGGGCGACGATCTCGGCGGGATCGAGCCAGGCGCGCCCTTCCGACAACGCCCTCACGATCACATGCCGCGCCGCGGCCGTCTCCGGCGTGAATACCGATGCGACGCCCGGCGGGGTCGCGGCGAGCGCCGTGGAGGCTTCGCGATAGCGCACCAGATACATGAAGGCGCGCACCGCATCGTCCTCGGTCGGAAAATGCGGGATGCGGGCCGCCTCGAAGATCGCGCCGGTGCGCTCGTCGGCGCCGACCCACGCTGCAAGCACCAATGCGGCGACCGCACTTCGTTTGGTCCTGCGGTCACGCACGCACTGCGCCACCGCCTCGGCAATGCCCTCGGCCGGCGCCACCGCGGTTTCGACATTCGCGACCAGCACTGCGTCGTTGTTCGCGTCATCGAGCAGCGCGTTGAGCGCCACCACGTAACGGGCGGCATCGGCATCGCCTGCGATGTCGACGGGATTGGCTGACGACCAGCCCTGCGGCAGCAACTCGTCGAGACGCGCAATGGTCTGCGGCAGCAGCGTCGCGGGAACGCCGCCGAGTTCGGCCAGCCGGTCGGTCGCGAGGATGCCGAGCCCGCCGCCATTGGTCAGGATCGCAAGCCGGTTGCCGCGCGGCACGAAGCCGCGGCCGAGCAGCTCGGCGCAGTCGAACAGCTGGCGAAGATCGTAGACGCGCAGCATGCCGGCACGGCGGAACGCGGCGTCATAGACCGCATCGGAGCCGGCCAGCGCGCCGGTGTGGGTCGCGGCGGCCTTTGCCCCCTCCGCCATCCGTCCCGATTTGACGACGACGACCGGCTTCATGCGCGCCGCGGCGCGTGCCGCCGACATGAACTTGCGCGCATCCTTGACCGCTTCGAGGTAGATCAGGATCGCGCTGGTATGATCGTCGAGCGCGAAATAATCCAGGAGATCGGCGACGTCGACATCGAGCTGGTCGCCGATCGAGGCGATGCC
The DNA here is from genome assembly GCF_038957035.1 of Bradyrhizobium sp. B097. Classification (NCBI taxonomy): domain Bacteria; kingdom Pseudomonadati; phylum Pseudomonadota; class Alphaproteobacteria; order Hyphomicrobiales; family Nitrobacteraceae; genus Bradyrhizobium; species Bradyrhizobium sp. B097. The sequence continues at coordinate 141,561 of NZ_CP152412.1, read as the reverse complement.
CGAGAAGCCGAGCCGCCGCTCCGCCGCCCACTCGATCATCGCCGACGCGACCGCGCCGGACTGCGAGATCAGCGCGACATGGCCATCCGACGGTTGATGGGAGGCGAAGCTCGCATTGAGCTTCGCACGCGGCACCATGACGCCGAGGCAATTCGGCCCGACCAGGCGCATGCCGTGCCGCCGCGCCGTCTGCTCCACGATCTCCGCGAGCGAGCCTGCGCCATGGCCGAGGCCGGCCGACAGGATCGCGGCGCCGGCAACGCCGGCGAGCCCCGCCTCCGCCACGATCTCCGGGATCGCCGCCGCCGGTGCGCTGATGACGACGAGATCCGGAACGAACGGCAGCGACTTCAGGTCGGCAACGGTCGGCTCGCCACCAACATCCACATAGTGCCGGTTGACGACGCCCAGCCTGCCGGGGAAGCCGCTCGCCCTGAGGTTTCGCAGCACCGCCGCGCCGAGCGACGACGGCCGCGGGCTGCCGCCGACGATGGCGATGCTTCGAGGCGAAAATACCCGCTCCAGGCCGAACGTCGACATTGCGTGGTCTCGCAGGGAACCCGTGGATGCGCGAGAGGCGCCCCGAACGAACTCTACTTCGTCGCCCGCCCGGTTGCACCCATTGCCGCCGCGACAGAACGCGACGGCCCGGCTAATGCAGCCCCAGCGCCTGCGCCAGATTGAAGGTCAGGAAGCTCGCGACATAGGCCAGCGCGAGCATGTACAGGAACGTCACCACCATCCACTTCGCGCCGCCGGTCTCGCGGCGGATCACCGCGAGCGTCGAGGCGCATTGCGGCGCGAAGATGTACCAGACCAGCATCGACAGCGCGGTTGCCAGCGTCCATTTCTGCGCCAGCACCTGGCCGATCTGCTCGGCGGCCTCCTTGCCGCCCTCGATCGAATACACGGTACCGAGCGCCGCGACCGCGACCTCGCGCGCCGCCATGCCCGGGATCAGCGCCACAGCGATCTGCCAATTGAAGCCGATCGGCCGCAGCAGCGGCTCGAGCGCGTGACCGATCATCGCCGCAAAGCTGTAGTTGATCGCCGGCCCCTCGGCGCCGGCCGGCGCGGTCGGGAACGAGGCCAGGAACCAGATCAGCACCATCATCGAGAGGATCGTGGTGCCGGCGCGATACAGGAACATCTTCGCGCGATTGAGCACGCCGATCGCGATGCTGCGCAGCCGCGGCACCTTGTAGTCGGGCAATTCCAGCATGAACGGCGCCGGCGCATGGTCGCGCCACAGGAAGAACTTTGCGATCGCCGAGACCGTCAGCGCGCTGGTGATGCCGGCGGCATAGAGGCCGAACATCACGAGCCCCTGCAGGTTGACGAAGCCCCACAGCGAGGTCGCCGGAACGAAGGCCGAGATGATCAGCGTATAGACTGGAATCCGCGCCGAGCAGGTCATCAGCGGCGCGATCAGGATCGTAGTCAGGCGGTCACGCCGGTTGTCGATCACCCGCGTCGCCATGATGCCGGGAATGGCGCAGGCAAAGCTCGACAGCAGCGGAATGAAGGCGCGGCCATGCAGCCCGGCGCCGCCCATGATGCGGTCCATCAGGAATGCGGCGCGCGCCATGTAGCCGAAATCTTCCAGCAGCAGGATGAACAGGAAGATGATGATGATCTGCGGCAGGAACACGATGACGCTGCCGACGCCCGAGATCAGGCCGTTCTGCAGGAAGCTCTGCAACAGGCTCCAGCTTTCCGGCAGCAAATCGTGGATCAGCTGCCCGAGCGCGGAGAAGCCGTCCGCCAGCAATTCCATCGCCGGCTGCGCCCAGGTGAACACCGCCTGGAACATCACGAACAGGATCACGGCCAGGATCACGAGACCCCAGACCGGATGCAGCACGACCGAATCGATCCGGTTGGTCAGCGTGTCGGGCTTGGTCGGCAGCGTGACGGCTGCCGCGATGATGCGGTCCGCCTCGCGCTGCGCCGCCTTGAGATCGGCAATCGTCGGCGCCGCCCACTCGCTGGCCGTCGCCTCTTGAGACCGCGCCAGGAATTCGTCGGTCCGCTTCAAGAGTTCGTCGACACCGCCCTTGCGGACCGCGACCGAGGTCACGATCGGCAGGCCGAGCTCCTGCGACATGCGATCGAGATCGATCGTGACGCCGCGGCGCCTGGCGATATCGATCATGTTGAGCACGAGCATCATCGGCCGGCCGACGCGCTTCAGCTCGAGCACCAGCCGCAAGGTCAGCCGCAGATTGGTGGCGTCGGCGACGCAGAGCACGAGATCGGGCACCGCCTCGCCGGCGAAGCGGCCGAGCACGATGTCGCGGGTGATTTCCTCGTCCGGGCTGCGGCCGCGCAGCGAGTAGGTGCCGGGCAGATCGAGCACGGTCACGCTGCGGCCCTCCGGCGTGACGAAGCCGCCGGATTTGCGCTCGACCGTGACGCCGGGATAATTGGCGACCTTCTGGCTGCTGCCGGTCAACCGGTTGAACAGCGACGTCTTGCCGGTGTTCGGCGCGCCGACCAGCGCCAGGCGCAGGGATGCAGTTGTCATTCGACGATCACGGCCATGGCTTCGCTCCGGCGCAGCGCGATCGTGATGTTGTCGACACGCACCGCGATCGGATCCCGCCGGATCGTGCCTTCATGCAGGATTTCCACGCGCGCGCCCTCGACAAATCCCATCTCCACCAGACGCTGCTCGAGCTCCTGCGGAGAGAGCGATGAACCCGTCACGAGCGCATCGAGCCTGATGATTTTTCCGACAAAACCGCGATCCGCATGTCCGAGCCGGATGTCCTGTAAGTTATCCTGGGAGGAGTTTGGATCGCCTGTCATGCGGCCTGTGTTTCAGCAGGTAGTCACAGGGTCAAGCATTTGCCCGTGAGTGGTTTTAGAACTCCTAAAAACGGCGTCCGCGATCGTCATTCCGGCCGATTTTCCGCTTGACTGCCGCGCCCTCGCTAACGAGGTCGTGATCCCTCCGGGCGGTATCCGCCCGGCCGGCACGACTGGGTCGGCCACGCGGGCGGCATGCCTCTCCGCGGCGGGCCCGAGCGCGGACTGGCTGCGGCCGATCGCTCTGGACACCCTTCGCAGCCTGCGGACGGCGGATCGCCATCCGGGTCGGGGTTTCGCTTCCTCCGGCGCGACGGTTTGCGTTAAGGTCCGCAAGGAGCCGGAGCGCACGTGCCGACCGCACACCGCAATTCGCTGAGACTGCTGCAATGGATGATGGCCGCCTCGCTGGCCCTTCCGCTGGCGCTGTTCCTGTTCGCTTCCGCGATGTCCCGGATCTCGACCAGCGAGGCCGCCGACCAGGAAATCCAGCGCACGCTTGACGTCGCCCATGAGCACGCGCTCAAGGTGTTCGAGACCATCGACCGCAGCCTGGGCGAGATCACCGAGGTCGTCCGCGGCATGAGTGATGCCGATATCGCCGCGCGCGAGAAGAGCCTGCACGAGCGGCTGCGCCGGGTCGCCGACACGCTCCCCCAGGTGAAATCGATCTGGGTATTCGATGCCAACGGCCATGCGCTGGTCAACAGCCTCGTGCAACCGGCCCCCGACATCGATTTCTCGGATCGGGATTACTTCCGCATCCACGCCGAGCGCGACATCGGCACCTATATCGGCGAGGTGCTGACGCCGCGGCCACCCTATCAGGGCTCGCGATTCTTCAGCGTCGGCCGCCGCCGCAACAACGAGGACGGCAGCTTTGGCGGCGTGATCCAGGCCTCCGTGCTTCCGGAATATTTCGAGAATTTCTACGCCAAGATCGGCCGCGAGCCCGGCAGCTTCCTGGCGCTGATCCGGACCGATGGCTCGATACTGGCGCATTTCCCTGTCATCGACCACGACGCCAGGTTCGAGCCGAGCGGGCCGCTGGGGCGACAGGTCGTCGCCAATCCCGAGACCGGCGGCATGACGATCCGTTCCCCGGCCGACGGTATCGAACGGCGCATGCGCTATCAGCGGCTGGCCGAATACCCGATCTATGTCAGCGCCGGGCTCGAAACCTCGGCGATCCAGGCGCGCTGGATCTCGACCATGGCGCAGCACCTGATCTTCGGCATACCGGCCACCGCGCTGCTGTTTGGCCTGCTTGCGCTCGCCTTCCGGCGAACCGAGCGCCTGCAGGAGGAGGCCGACCGGCGCATCGAGGCCGAGGACGCGTTGCGGCATGGCCAGCGGCTGGAGGCGCTCGGGCAACTCACCGGCGGCGTCGCGCATGACTTCAACAACCTGCTCACCGTGATCCGCGCGTCGGTCGACATGCTGCGGCGGCCGGACCTGCCGGAGGCGCGGCGGCAGCGCTACATCGATGCGATCTCCAACACCGTGAACCGTGCCGCCAAGCTGACCAACCAGCTGCTCGCGTTCGCGCGCCGGCAAGCCCTGAAGCCCGAGGTGTTCGACGTCTGCCAGAATGTCCGCACCCTGAGCGAGATGATCACAACGCTGATCGGCTCGCGCATCGAGATCACAGCGCAGGTGCCGGACGAGACCTGCCTCGTCAACGCCGATGCCGGCCAGTTCGAGACCGCCATCATCAATATGGCGGTGAATGCGCGCGACGCGATGGACGGCGTCGGCCGGCTTACGATCGCGGTCCGCGCCGTGAAAAATTTGCCGTCCGAGGCAATCACGCCGCCGAGCCCGCACGGCCATGTCGCGGTGTCGGTGGCCGATACCGGCGTCGGAATTCCGCAGGAATTGTTCGGCCGCATCTTCGAGCCGTTCTACACCACCAAGGAGGTCGGTCACGGGACCGGCCTTGGCCTGTCGCAGGTGTTCGGCTTCGCCAAGCAATCCGGCGGCGAGGTCACCGTGACCAGTGAAGTCGGCAAGGGCTCGACGTTCACGCTGTATCTCCCGCGTGTCGTCGGCAGACACAACGCACAATCGCCGCTCACGGAGGATGCACCTTCGATCGATCAAACCAGTGCGTCGGTCCTCATCGTCGAGGACAATGCCGAGGTCGGAAAGTTCGCCGCCGACACCCTGACCCAGCTCGGCTGCACCTGCGTGCTGGTCGAGAACGCAACCCACGCGCTGGAAGAGCTGGCCGTCGACCCCGACAGGTTCGACCTGGTGTTCACCGATGTCGTGATGCCCGGCATGAGCGGCATCGAGCTTGCGGAGGAGATCCGCCGGCAGCGGCTCGATCTGCCGATCGTGCTTGCCTCCGGCTACAGTCAGGTGCTGTCGCAGCAAGGCAGCGGCGGCTTCGAGCTGTTGCAGAAGCCGTATTCGGCCGAGCAGCTGGCGCGCGTACTGCACAAGGCCACGCGCTCGCGCCGGCTGAAGCGGGACCAGGCGGCAGCGGGGTGAGGTGATTGCGTTCACGCGCCTCAAACGCGATGTCGTCCCTGCGAAAGCAGGGACCCATAACCACAGCACAATTGTCAATTCCGTCATCCTGAGGAGCGCGTAGCGCGTCTCGAAGGATCGACGGCCACCAGCCGGGCCGTGCATCCGTCGAGGCTCGCTCTGCTCGCACCTCCAGCGACAAAGGCGAAGCCTTTGCGCGGGGGATGACGGGGATAGATTTGCGCGTGCATCCGCGTTCTCGCGACATGATTTGTCCGAGCTCTGCAGGACTGAGCGCCGAATGACGGAGAAGGCGACCACGCGACCGTTGGAGTTTGCGACCAAAACCGGCTATGCATGCCGCGCTTTTTGATGAGGCAATGCGTGATCCCGAGCAACGACATTTCGCCGGCCCCATTCGGCGCCCTGGCGCCGAATGGGGCGCAGGCCGCCATCATCCGGCTTGCGCATGGCTCAGGATTGAAGCGCGGCGCGTTCCGGCCCTGGCTGTCGCGGCTGGTCAATCTGTTCGGTTCGGGACCGCTTGATGTGACCTATCAGGGCGCATCGTTCCGATTCTATCATCAGGCGAGCGCGACCGAGCGCGGCGCGCTGTTCAATCCCGATTACAATCTGGAGGAGCTCGCCTTCCTGCGGGCGCATGTCGGCGCCGGCGGCACCTTCGTCGATCTCGGCGCCAATGTCGGCACCTATGCGCTGGCGCTGGCGCGCGATGTCGGGCCCGATGGCAAGGTGATCGCGATCGAGCCGCATCCGATGACGCATGCGCGGCTCAAATTCAACACGCAGGCCTCCGGCTTTCCGCAGGTGCGGCTGGTTGCAGCCGCCGCAGGTCCGACCGACGGCGAGCTGATGATCGAGACCGACGGCGACAATCTCGGCGCCAGCCACATCGTCACCGGCACGCCCACGGGCAAGGCGTTCAAGGTGCCGTCGCTGCGGCTGCAACGCATCCTCGACGAGGCCGGCGCGACCAGCGTCAATGCGCTGAAGATCGACGTCGAGGGGTTCGAGGACCGCGTGCTCACCGGCTTTTTCCGCGACGCGCCGGAGCGGCTGTGGCCGCGCGCGGTCGTGATCGAGCATCTGTCAAAGGACGAATGGACCGACGACTGTATTGCGGACATGCACGCGCGCGGTTACGTCGATCGGGGCCGGACGCGGAGCAACACGCTGCTTGTACGCGGTTGAGGTGTAGCCGCGGCCGAGGTCGGCCGCGCCGGACGACGGACTTGCGTCCTCCTTCCCCTGAAAGAAGACGGACCGTAGCCCGGATGAAGCGCAGCGAAATCCGGGATCAGACCATCCGCGGCTAGAGCAACCCCGGATTGCGCTTCGCTTCATCCGGGCTACATCTTCATTTCCCCTTTCCAAGGGGAGGTGAAATGAAAGCGCGGATGCCAATGCGGCACAACGAGGGAAGCTCGCAATGATCGACCATATCGGCTTTTCGGTCTCCGACTACGAGCGCGCGAAGGCGTTCTACCAGACGGCGCTGGCGCCACTTGGCTATGGCCTGATCATGGAAGTGCCAGCGGAAGTGACCGGGCACGCGCCTGCGGCGGGCTTCGGCGCCAACGGCAAGCCGGATTTCTGGATCGGCAGCGAAGGCGCGATGAACAAGCCGGTGCATATCGCGATCACAGCCAAGGATCGCGCCACCGTCGACGCCTTCTACAAGGCCGCGATGGCGGCCGGCGGCCGCGACAACGGCGCGCCCGGCATTCGCGCGCATTATCATGCGAACTATTACGGCGCGTTCGTGCTCGATCCCGACGGCCACAACATCGAGGCGGTCTGCCACGCGCCCGGATGAGCCCGCTCAGGAAACGGCGCAGCGACCGGACGAGCCGTCCGGCAAGACCGACGAATCACCGGTGCGCGGACCGCCCGGACCTACCGGCCCGCCGCCTGCGACAGATCGACCCGCCGTCCCCTGATTCGCCGTCACGCCCAGGTTCCAGATCGATTGTGAGTGTGTCCGAGCGTTTCTTCTGAACGCGCAGTGAACAAGCGCAGATGCAACCCGTTATAATGTCGAAATAAACTTCGCCGATGATTCGGCGCTCGCCACAATCCGGCCTAACGGCTGGCAATTCATCGTCCTGCCGAATTGTTCGGCTCTGACTTTCTTTCCTTCCTGCCCAGACTTTCCGCCGGGGACTCCAAGATTATGACAAAGCTTCGTCTCGTGCTGCTTGCCACGACTGCGCTGACGGTGATGCAATTCGCCACCTCAGCGTCGCACGCACAAACTTCGCCGCTGGTCGTCGCACAGGCGCAGCCAAAGGAAGAGCTCGGACCTGACGGAAAGCCGAAGCCACGGCCAGCACCGGGCGCACCTGCGCATCCGGCACCGCCCGCAGCTGCACCGCCCGCCGCCGCACCGCATCCGCAAGCGCCACCTCCGGCAGCCGCGCCGCATCCGCAAGCGCCGCCTCCCGCAGCCGCGCCGCATCCGGCTCCGCCGCCGGCCGCAGCGCCCGCGCGCCCCGTTCCGCCACCTCCGCCCCCTGCCGCCGCTCCGCCACATCCGACGCCACCAGCTCCGCCGGCAGCCGCGCCTGCGCGCCCCGCTCCGCCTCCGCCGCCCGCGGCCGCCCCGGCACATCCTGCTCCGCCGGCCGCTCCCGCACGACCCGAACCGCCCGCCGCGCGCCCGGCTCCGCCTCCGCCGGCAGCCGCGCCTGTGCGGCCCGAGCCGCCTGCCGCGAAGCCGGCACCATCGCCAGCACCTGCACGGCCGGAGCCGCCCGCGGCTGCACCGGCGAAGCCGACACCGCCACCGCCGGCGGCAGCGCCCGCACATCCCACGCCGACCCCTCCGCCGCCCGCTGCAGCACCGCAGCGGCCGGGCACGCCACCGCCCGGCGCAGGACCCGCGCACACGCTGCCGACCCCCGCACCGGCGGCTACTCCCGCAGCACCGGCTGCCGCTCCGGCAGCACGCCCAGGCACGCCGGCTGCAACGCCGACACCGGCAGCTCCGGGAGCTGCAACACCGGCGCCGGCCGAGCGCCGGCCTGGTGATCGTCCGGGTGGCGAACGTCCTATCGGTGAACGTCCTGGCGGTGCCAAGCAACCGCCGGGCACGCCGCCCGCGGTGACGCCGCCCGGCGCGACGGCGCCGGCAACGCCCACGCCATCGACAACGACAACGCCTCCCGCAGCAGGCGGACAGCCGCCCGCACGGCCCGGCGCGCCCGGCACCCCACCAGCCGTGACGCCTCCCGGCGCGACGCCGACGCCACCGGCGCCGGGTCAGCAGGGACGTCCCGCCACACCGCCCGGAACACCGGCGACCCCAGGCGCCGCAATGGGCGCCCCCGGCGCGACACCGGCTCCGGGTCAGCCGGCACGCCCGGGCATTCCGCCCGCTGCTGGTGCTGCGCCCGCAGTGCCGCCGGCCCAAGGAGCGGCCATGGGCGCGCCCGCGGCACGTCCGGCCGGCCCCGCCGCGCCGGGTGTCGTCCCCGGCTCGGCGGCCGCAACGCCCCCGCCCGGCCAGGCGCAATACGCCCCGCCGACCGTCTCGTCGGCGTTCCGGGCCGCGCCAACGGTCACGGCGCCGCTTCCGCCGCCTCCGCGACGTGACAACGTCTCGCCGCTCGCGATCGGTGCCGCTGTCGGCGTCGGCGTGGTCGCCGGTGCGATCATCGGCGGGACCATCGCCGACCTGCACAACCAGCGGCAGGAAGTCGTCGAGGACGGCCGCACCATCTACACCGAGCCGGACCGCATCATCATCCGCGATCCGGGTGGTCAGGCCTATGTGCGCGGCGACGACGTCTATCGCTTCCGCTATGGCGCGCGCGACATTCGCACCGAGACGATCGGCGGCGAGACCCGCACCATCGTGGTTCGTCCCGACGGCAGCGAGATCATCACCGTGGTCGGTCCCGATGGCCAGATGCTGCGCCGGATCCGCAGGGAGCCCGGTGGCCGCGAGCTCGTCATCATCGACAACAGCTATCGCGATCCGGGCGCGGTCGGCGGCTTCTATGTCGACCTGCCTCCGCCGGTGGTCCGCATCCCCTATGATCGCTACATCGTCGAGTCCGACAGCGCGGCGCCGGACGTGATCTACGACACCATGGAGGCACCGCCGGTGGATCGGATCGCGCGACGCTATTCGCTCGACGAAATCCGCTACAGCCCGAACGTCCGCATGCTGATGCCGTCGATCGACGTCAACAGCATCAACTTCGACTCAGGGTCCTGGCAGATCCCGCCGGATCAGGCGGCGAAGCTGCAGGCGATCGCCGACGGCCTCAACCGGGCCATCCAGCGCAATCCGCGCGAGGTGTTCCTGATCGAAGGCCACACGGATGCGACCGGCAACGACACCGACAATCTGTCGCTGTCCGACCGCCGTGCGCAGTCCGCCGCCGAGCTGCTGACGCAGCAATTCGGCGTGCCGGCGGAAAACCTGACCTCGCAGGGTTACGGCTCGCAATATCTGAAGGAGCAGACCGACGGACCGAGCCGCATCAACCGGCGCGTCACCGTCCGCCGCATCACCCCGCTGCTCAACGGCGGCACCGCCTCCGCCGCGCCGCCGCGCTGAGCCGGCGCGACATCACGCTACGAAATGGCCGGGAGCGATCCCGGCCATTTTTGTTTGATGAAAGCATGCTGCCAGCCACGCAATCGTTCTGCCCCCTCTCCCGCTTGCGGGGGAGGGTTGGGGTGGGGGTCTCTCCGCAAGTCACATTGTGGAAGCAGCCCCCACCCGGATTGCATCTTCGATGCAATCCGACCTCCCCCGCAAGCGGGAGAGGTGCAGCGAGTATGCCGTTGCGTCGTTCGTCACTTCCGCGCCCCCAGCCCCAGCGCGTCGACCATCACGCGAAACACCTCGGTGTTGTCCATCGAGCCGTGGACGCGCTCGCTGCCCGGCCCGGTCGCGGTAAGGATAACATCCTCGCCAGAATGCACGCTGGCACCGATCATCGCCGGCAGATTGCCGAAACGCAGCACGACGCCGGGAACGTCCTTGTACTTGTCGTTGGCCTTGAAGGTGTCGGGCTGATCGCCTTTCACGGTCGGCTCGTTCGGATCGTCGAGCTTCGGGCGGAACGTCTCGTAATGGTCGGGCAGGCTGGCCGAGAAGATCGCAAGCCGCCGGCTGACATCGACGCGTGACGGATAGCCCTCGGCATCGGGCGCCGGGTAATTCGGGAAGCCGGCCTTGTCATAGACGCCGACGCGCTCGCGCAGCGGCACATTGGGTGTCGTGGCCATGTCGTCATTGATGGTGCCGACCAGGCTGTTCGGATGGTTGTGGTCGGCGACGACCAGGATCAGCGTGTCGTCATTGCGCGCTTTGGCCCAGTCCTTTGCCAGCCGCACCGCGTTGTCGAGCATGATGGTGTCGTAGACCGCGCGCTCCATGTCGAGCAAATGGGCGTATTTGTCGATCAGGCCGGACTCGACCATCAGGAAGAACCCGGACTCGTGCTTCGACAGAACCGTGAGCGCAGCCTGGACCTGTTCGGTCAGGTCGGGCTGCTCGGGAAATTTTTTGACGCCGCCGCCCTTGAGGAACTTGCGGTCCAGCGCGCCGTCCATGTTGCCGGTCGCGAACAGGCCGAGCAATTGCCGCGTCTCCGGACGTGCGGCGAGCGCATTCAGCTCGCTTGCGGTGGTCGCGACCGGATAACCGGCGTCGCGGAAGCGCGCGAGATAATCGATGTCGTCCTTGCGTTTCGATCCCGCGGCCGATTGCGGCAGGAAGTTCGCGGCGCCGCCGCCCATCAGTACGTCGGGCCTGGCATCGAAATAATGCGCGACGATCGCGTCATAGGCGGCGCGGCGTCGGGTATGCGCAACCATCGCTGCCGGCGTCGCGTCCTCGATTTCGGTGTTGGTGACGATGCCGACGGCGAGCCCGGCCCGTTTGAGGAGGCTCGTGATGGTCTCGACCCTGGGGTCGTCGAGCGGATCGGGCGTGCGATCGGCATAGACGCCGAGCGCATTGACCGCGGCCTTGTGGCCGGTGGCGTAGGCGCTCGCGGCATTCGCCGAGTCGGTGATGATCGAATCCGAGCCAGCGGTCGCCACCAGCGCCATATGCGGCATGTCGTCGATGGCGAGCTTGCCGCGGCTCTTGCCTTCCGCGATTCCCTTGGAGAGGATCCGCGCGGCGACGCGATGCGCCGGCGACATCCCGTCGCCGATGAACAGGATCACGTTCTTCGCCTTGCGTGGCCCGGTGTCGTAGACGGTCCAGCTCACCGTGCGGCTCTGCGTGCCGTCGCTGACTTCGACGGTCACCGGGCCGGGTTTGGCGAGCGAGACGTCGCGCAGCAGCAACGCCGACTGGTCCCGGCCCGCCTCGCGCGCGGTGAATGTGCCGCCCTGGCCGAACACCGCGGCATAGTCCGCGCCGTTCAGCGTCACCTTCAGCCGGGCTTGATCGACCACGCCAGAAAGTTCGACCTTGAAGTCGAATTTTGCGCCGACGAGGATATCGGCGCGATCGATCGGATAGATGGTCTGGGCGAGCGCCGGCGCCGCCGACAACACCAGCATGAAGGCCACGCCGGCAACTAGCTTGATCATGATCGATGCTCCCGCCCCCTTGCGCATGATGCGCGCGGGGGCGGAGGCTAGTGGCGGCGGATGACGCCGCAATGAGGCGGCGCCGGGGCGTATTGCCGCAAGGGCCGGCCCGACCTCAGCGCGCCATCTGCGCCGGATCGTAGAAGAAGCGCTCCTCGACCAGTTCCTCACCGCGCCAGGTCTGCCAGGCGACCTCCTCCATGCGGCGGACCTTGCCGTCCTTGCCGGTGAATTCGAAGCGCCAGCAGATCGCCGAATGATCGCCGTCGAGCAGCAGCGGTCCGAGCCGCGTGGTCTTCACGCCGGAGACCGCGGCCAGCACCGCCGCCTCGCGCGCCGCCAGCGCCTCGCGGCCGACGCGCCATTCGCCGTCATTCTCCTGGGTGCGGGCATCGGCGGTATAGAAGTTCCTGATCGCGCCGACATGGTCGTTGGATTCGACCGCATCAGCGAAGGCTTGCAGCGTCTTGAGCGAGGGCATCGGGCAATCTCCATTTACCGACTGATGGTCGGTATTTATCGACCAGGAGTCGGTAAGTCAACTGGCGCCGATCCGGAACCTGGGCTAGACATTCGCTATGGCAACCCAGGCCGAACGGCGCGAGAAAACCAGAGCCGCCATCGTCAAGGCGGCGCGGCGCATTTTTGGCGAGCGCGGCTTCGCAGCTACGACGATGGACGACATCGCCAGTGGCGCACGCGTCGCGAAGGGCGCGGTCTATCATCACTTCGCAACCAAGGAGGCGGTGTTCGAGGCCGTGTTCGAGCAGGTCTCGATGGACCTCGTCGCCGATCTCGACCGCATCTCGCGCGCCGAGAACGATCCGCTCGCGGCGATGGCGGCGGGAACGCAGGGCTATTTCGCGGCGTGTTCAAAAGGCCCGACCGGCCAGATCATCTTGCGCGATGGTCCGGCCGTGCTCGGCTGGGAACGCTGGCGCGAGATCGACGCCAAGCATTTCGGCGGCAAGTTTCCGCGCGCGCTGACGGCCGCGATGGATGCCGGCGTGATCGCGAAGCAGCCGATCGAGCCGCTGGCGCGGCTGTTGCTCGGCGCGGTGACGGAAGCCGCAGTCGCGGTCTCCGCCGGCCCTGACATCGGCAAGACCGGCACGGATTACGCGCGTGCGTTCCGTTCGCTCTTGGATGCGCTCAGGGTGAAGTAGCCGAACTCTCTCCCGGCGTCGTCCCTGCGAAAGCAGGGACCCATAACCACAGGGAGCAGTCGTTGAAGCACGACATGGCCCCAGCGTGCTTCGTCACCATGGCCGGTGGTTATGGGTCCCGGGTCGCGCTTCGCTTGCCCGGGACGACGAGGTGAAAGAGCGTCGCCTTCAATCCTTGTCGTTCTCGAGCTGGAAGATCTGCGAACCTTCGCCGCTCGAGAGCAGCCCGGTCTTGTTGTACAGCCCGAGCTTGGCGCGGGTGTCGGCGATGTCCAGGTTGCGCATCGTCAGCTGGCCGATGCGGTCGGCCGGCGAGAAGGCGGCGTCCTCGACCTTCTCCATGCTGAGGCGCTCCGGCGCATAGGTCAGGTTCGGGCTCTCGGTGTTCAGGATCGAGTAGTCGTTGCCGCGGCGCAGCTCGAGCGTCACCTCGCCGGTGACGGCGCGCGCCACCCAGCGCTGCGCGGTCTCGCGCAGCATCAGGGCCTGCGAGTCGAACCAGCGGCCCTGGTACAGCAAGCGGCCGAGCCGCATGCCGCTGATGCGGTACTGCTCGATCGTATCCTCGTTGTGGATGCCGGTGACCAGACGCTCATAGGCGATGTGCAGCAGCGCCATGCCGGGCGCCTCGTAGATGCCGCGGCTCTTGGCCTCGATGATCCGGTTCTCGATCTGGTCGCTCATGCCGAGGCCGTGGCGGCCACCGATCGCATTGGCTTCCAGGAACAGCGCGACCGGATCGGCGAACGTCTTGCCGTTCAGCGCGACCGGCTGGCCCTCCTCGAAGCGCACCACGACCTTCTCGGGCCTCACGTCGCAATCGGCGCGCCAGAACGGCACGCCCATGATCGGATTGACGATGGTGATGCCGCTCGCAAGGCTCTCGAGATCTTTGGCCTCATGGGTCGCGCCGAGCAAATTGCTGTCGGTCGAATAGGCCTTCTCCGCGCTCATCTTGTAGGCAAAGCCCTGCGCGGTCATGAACGCCGACATCTCGGCACGGCCGCCGAGCTCGTCGATGAATTGCTGGTCGAGCCAGGGCTTGTAGATGCGCAGGCTCGGGTTGGTCAGCAGGCCGTAGCGATAGAAGCGCTCGATGTCGTTGCCCTTGAAGGTCGAGCCGTCGCCCCAGATGTTGACGCCGTCCTCCTGCATCGCCGCGACCAGCATTGTGCCGGTCACCGCGCGGCCGAGCGGCGTGGTGTTGAAATAGGTGATGCCGCCGGTCGAGATGTGGAAGGCGCCGGACTGGATCGCGGCGATGCCCTCATGCACCAGCTGGGTGCGGCAATCGACCAGGCGGGCCTTCTCGGCGCCGAAATCCATCGCCTTGCGCGGGATCGCGTCGTAGTCGGCTTCGTCGGGCTGGCCGAGATTGGCGGTGTAGGCAAAGACCTTGGCGCCCTTCAGCTTCATCCAGAGCAGCGCCGCTGACGTATCGAGCCCGCCCGAGAATGCGATGCCGACTTTTTCGCCAGTGGGCAGGCTTTTCAGAATCGTACTCATGGGACGGTCCAATCGGTCGAAATCGATGAGGTTTCTGGGGTGGCGATATCAAATTTCGGAAGGCGGAGCACGCCTTTAATCAGGCTTCCGTACCGCCGGGCTCGGCCTTACCGCCCCGGCGCCAGCGCTGCATCAGCCGGTAGCCGGGCATCGCCAGCCGCGTCAGCGCGGCATCGACCTGGGCGTCGGTCAGCCGGGTCGAGGCCCAGCGGTAGATCAGCGCATAGAACAGCCAGACGGTGAAGAACGACACCAGGCCGGCAATCGCGACATCGGTGAAAAAGTGCCCGCCAAAGGCCATTCGAAGCCCGCTGGTAACGATGCCAAACACGGTCGCCCCGGCAAAGGCCAGCGGCCGCCAGGCGGGCGGCGTCAGCGCCGCCGGCGCATAGGTCCAGAACGCCGTGGCGCCCTCGCCGGAGAAGAACGAGCAATTGCGCGGGCAGCCGCCGCGCGGGTCCCACCACGGCATGAATTGCAGGTCGCCGCCGAACTGCGTCACGAACACCGGCCGCGGCCGACCCCAATAGTTCTTGAAGGTGAGGTTGGTGAGCACGCCGGCCGAGAGCAGCATCGTGGTGAGCAGGAACACCGCGGCGCGGCCGGACATCAGCATCGGCCGATCCGGCCGGATGAATTTCCAGACGATGGTCACGATCGCCGGCAGCACCAGCGCCCAGGCGATCCACATCGCCGCATCGCGCGCGAATGACGCCACCGCGTCGAGCTTCAGCGGGAAGGTGTTCTGCGCGGCATCGTAGAACAGCGCCGCCAGTTTCAGGTCGAGCTCGGGATAGATCCCGAACAGGATGCCGATGATGAGCGCGAGCGCCAGCGCGATGACAAGTCCGGTCCGGTTCATGGCGCGCGGTTTAGCCGAGGCTGTGGGGCATGGAAAGTGCGTCGGCTTGCCTTACCCTCCCCTGGAGGGGGAGGGTCGGCTCACGTTGAGCGGAGCGAAGCGTGAGCCGGGGTGGGGTGATCTCTCAACACGGGCAGTTCTCATGTGGAGGGATTTCACCCCACCTCGGTTCGCATTGCGTTTGCGCTTCATGCGAACCGATCCTCCCCCTCCAGGGGAGGATGAGAATCCCGATCACGACCGCGGCGATTGCGACGGCAAGGGTGGCGGCGGCGGCAAGGGGCGCGACGGCTCGCGCCAGGCGCCGGCGGTGCGGCCGGCGATCAACCAGTAGACCAGGCCGGCGACGATGCCGGCGCCGGTCATGATCTCCATGTGCCGGCGCACGATGCCGTGGAACTGCATCATGTCGGGATCGAACGGAACCAGGCCGAGATAGCAGGCCGCGCCGACGATCGCGCCGCCGACGGCGTAGGCCAGCACGCTCCTGATGAAAAAGGCCTCGGTGATCAGCACCACGATCAGCGCGGGCAACAATGCAAAGCCGGATATGAAGATGAAGCCGAAGCCGAGCACGACGTTGACAGCGCTCTGGTCGATCTGCCCGCCGAAATCGCTGATCTCGGGATACAGCACCGCGACGACCACGATGATCCCGGCCACGAAGCAGGCCATCAGGAAGCCGAAGGCGACGACGAACAGGCGGCCGATCAGGGCCATCTAATCAATCCGTCATCGCCATCGCGCGCAGCGCCTGGCGCTCGCGGGCCGAGAGCTTTTCGGTCTCCGACTTGAGCTGGCCGCAGGCGGCGAGGATGTCGCGGCCGCGCGGCGTGCGCACCGGCGAGGAATAGCCGGCGTTGAAGATGTATTCGGAGAATTTTTCGATCTGCTCCCAGTCCGAGCACTCGTAGGCGGTGCCCGGCCACGGATTGAACGGGATCAGGTTGATCTTGGCCGGAATGCCCTTGAGCAGCTTCACCAGCAGCTTGGCATCATCGAGCGAATCGTTGACGCCCTTGAGCATCACATATTCGAAGGTGATGCGCCGCGCGTTCGAGGCGCCGGGATAGTCGCGGCAGGCCTGCAGCAATTCCTTGATCGGATATTTGCGATTCAGCGGCACCAGCTCGTTGCGCAGCTCGTCGCGCACCGCATGCAGCGAGATCGCGAGCATCACGCCGATCTCCTCGCCGGTGCGCTGGATGTTCGGCACCACGCCCGAGGTCGACAGCGTGATGCGGCGGCGGGAAATGCCGATGCCTTCATTGTCGCCGACGATCAGCAGTGCATCGCGCACCGCGTCGAAATTGTAGAGCGGCTCGCCCATCCCCATCATCACGATGTTGGTAACGCGCCGCGTGCCGTCCTCGCGGTCGGCCCAGTCATTCAGCCGGTCGCGCGCCACCATCACCTGGCCGACGATCTCGCCGGCGGTGAGGTTGCGCACCAGCCGCTGCGTGCCGGTGTGGCAGAACGAGCAGTTCAGCGTGCAGCCGACCTGCGAGGAAACGCACAGCGTGCCGCGATCGGTCTCGGGAATGTAGACGCACTCGACCTCGTGCGGCCGCTCGACCTTGTCGCCGCTCGGTAGCCGTAGCAGCCATTTGCGCGTGCCGTCATTGGAGATCTGCTCGGCGACCACCTCGGGGCGGTCGACGGTAAAATGCTTCTCGAGCTCGGCGCGCATGTCCTTCGAGACGTTGGTCATCTCGCCGAAGTTCTTGGCGCCGCGGAAATACATCCAGTTCCAGAGCTGCTGGGTGCGCATCTTGCGCTGCGCGGCCTGCACGCCGATCTCGCCCAGGCGATCGGCGATTTCGGCGCGCGACAGCCCGATCAGCGACGGCTTGGCCGGCGGCACATAGGTCTCGAGCGGAACCTTTTCGACCAGCGCGCTGGCGCCGGACACGGCTTGGGTGGTCACGGTGTCGGTCATGAAACCTCAAATAGGCCTTCCAGCCGGTGCTGGAAAGCCGCCAAATACCTCAATTTTTACGTCCTTGAGCCGGTCTTAACGCCGGCAGTCCTGCCCCAGCCGGTCGAGCGCCTGCGCCAGGCCCTTCAGCGAGAAGCTGTCGATCGTCTCGGTACCCTTCGCCGAGACGGCTTTTACCGTCAGATCGGCCGATTTGCGCATGGCTTCCACCATCCGCTCCTCCTCGGCCGCATTCTTGATCCAGAGGCCGTCGCCCTGGGTGTACATCGCATAGGTCCCGCCGCCGACCTGGAGCGTCGATTCCGAGCCCGGCTTTACGGTGTAGCCGATCATGATCGAGACTTCGTTGACGACCTTCTCGGCCGGGCGGGTCGAGATGAAGGCATAGGCCGGATCGCGCGGCCGGTTCGGCGGGTTGGTCTTCGACGACGACGGCTTGGCGAGCGCAAAGCACACCTTCTTGCCGTTGGGCGATGCGGTGTAGGCGCCCCAGGTGCCGAATTGGCCGATCAGCGTCGGCTCCGCACCGCCGGCGGCAACCGCGGCAGCCGAAGGCGCCGGCTTGGCCGCTTCCTTCGCCGCATCTTTCTTGGGCGCAGCCTGCGCCGGCGCGAGGGAGACGATCCCGCACACGACACAAACAGCCAGTGATGTCAGAATCTGCCGCACGGCCAACTGGTTCCCCCATCATTGTGACTGGAAGATGGCCCGGCGATTCCCCTCCGCCGGCTCGGATGGATAACCGGGAAACGCTTTTTTGGGAAGGCAGTTAGGCCCGAACGCGCGCGCTGGCCACAGCCGCACGCGCATCCGTTGATTCTCAGTTCTTGCTCAGCGCTTGTTGTCGCGCATCGGCCCTTGATCAGCGCCTGATCAGCCCTTGGCGCGTGCCGCGCGCTGGCTCTCCCACTGCGCATCGGTCCATTGCAGCAGGTCCTCAGCACCGGAACTGCGCAAATGCGCGCCTCCGTCCTGCACCACCATCTCGCCGTTGATGTAGCCGGCCTGATCGGAAATCAGGAAGGCCGCGAGGTTGGCAAGCTCGGAATGCTCGCCGGCGCGGCCGAGCGGATTGCGCTGCGACCAGGTCTCGCCGCGCGCTTCGGGACGCAACTGCCCGGTGGCACCTGGCGTCGGGAACGCGCCGGGCGCGATCGCCACGGTGCGGATGCCTTTCGGGCCCCACTCGACGGCCAGGCTCTTGGTCATCGCCAGCACCGCGGTCTTGGCCATCGACGACGGCACCGTGAAGGCGCGGCCGGTGATTGTGGAGGTCGAGAGGATCGAGAGCACCACGCCCTTGTGCTTGCCGTCGATCCAGCGCCGGCCGACGGCGAGCGTGCAGTACATCGTGCCATGCAGCGTCGGCGCGAGGATCGCGTCCGCGGCACGGAATGACAAATGTTCGCTCTGCGCAATAAAGGTTGCGGCAGCATTGTTGACGAGAACGTCGATCGGCGCCTTCTGCCAGACCTGATCCATCATCGCCTCGACCGCGGCGCCGTCGCGGATATCGCAGCGCGCGGTCGACACCTTGGCACCGAGCTCGCTGCGGAATTTGCCCGCGGTTTCCTCCAGCAACTCTTGCCGCCGCCCGCAGATGATCAGTTCGGCACCGAGTTCGGCAAAGCGGGCGCCCATCGCTGCGCCAAGACCGGAGCCGCCGCCGGTGATAAGGATGCGCTTTTTCGCTAGCAGGCCTTTTTCAAACATAGTTTGATCCCTCCGCACTGTATTGTCGCTCCGCCGCAAATCCGGCATGAAGCTTGTAGTCCAAGATCTTGCAGCTCTTTCTGCGTCCGAAACTCAGGTGTGTCCATGAAAGCCATCCTCTGCTCGCAATACTGTCAACCCGACGATCTCGTGCTGGCTGACGTGCCCGATCCGGTGGCGGGTCCCGGCGAAGCCGTGATCGCGATCAAGGCGGCGGCGCTGAATTTCTTCGACATCCTGATGATCCAGGGCAAGTACCAGATCAAGCCGCCGTTCCCGTTCTCGCCGGCTGCCGAAGTCGCCGGCGTGATCGAGAGCGTCGGCGCCGGCGTCACCGATCTGAAGGTCGGCGACCGCGTCGTTGCGTCATGCGGCCATAACGGCGCGCGCGACAAGATCGCGCTCCCTGCGAATTCGATCGTGAAGATTCCCGACAATCTCGATTACGACCGCGCTGCCGGCATCATCATCATCTACGGCACCGCGCTGCATGCGCTGGAAGATCGCGCGAGCCCGAAGCCGGGCGAGACGCTCGCGGTGCTCGGCGCTGCCGGCGGCACCGGCCTCGCCGCGTGCGAACTCGGCAGGCTGACGGGCCTGAAGGTGATTGCCTGCGCATCGTCGGACGAGAAGCTCGCCTTCGCCAAGCAGCACGGCGCCGAGCTGACGCTGAACTACGCCAAGGAAGATCTGAAAGAAGGCCTGCGCAAGCTGACCAACGGCAAGGGCGCCGACATCGTGTTCGATCCGGTCGGCGGCTCTTATGCCGAGGCCGCGCTGCGCTCGACCGCATGGGAAGGCCGCTTCCTGGTGATCGGCTTTGCCGCCGGCGACATCCCGAAGATTCCGCTCAACCTCGCGCTGCTGAAGGGCTGCGACATCCGCGGCGTGTTCTGGGGCGCGTGGGCGCGGCTGAACCCGGAGAAGAACCGCAAGAACCTCGAGAAGCTCGTGCAGTGGACCGCGGAAGGCAAGATCTCCTCGCATGTCGACCGCACCTTCCCGCTGTCGCAGACCGCGGAAGCCTTGAAGGTACTCGCCGGCCGCAAGGCGATGGGCAAGGTGATCCTGCATCCGGGAAGCTGAGGACGGGCGACCGCGCGCGTCGCCCTATCACCGTCACCCCCGCGCAAAGGCTCCGCCTTTGTCGCTGGAGGAGCGCGCCCTTGCGCGCTTCTCGAAGGGTCGACGGCCACCGGCGCGGCCGTGCATCCTTCGAGGCTCGCTCCGCTCGCACCTCCAGCGACAACGGCTTAGCCGTTGCGCGGGGATGACGGATCGAGAGCGTCGTAGCCCGGATGGAGCGAAGCGAAATCCGGGGCCGCTCGATCGAATGGTGAGAAAGACCCCGGATTACGCTTCGCTTCATCCGGGCTACTATTCCGCGCTTTCCGGCACCCCGCGCTTCAGCGCGGCGCGCGCGGCTTCGCGGTGCTCCGGGGTGATGTGGCTTGCCACCATGCGGATCGCGGTTGCGAGCACGGCGGCATCGTCGGTGAAGCCGAGCACCGGCAGCATGTCCGGGATGAAATCGAACGGCAGGATGAAATAGGCGATCGCGCCGAGCAGCGCCGCCTGCACATGGCGCGGCGTCTGCCGGTCGAAGGCGCAGTAATAGGCGGCCAGCAGATCCTCGGCGAACGGCAGCCGCGCCACCACTTTCTTGAACTTGATCCAGAAGCGGCGGCGCACGCTTTCCGGGTCCTGCGCCAGCCGGTCGGCAGGCCCGAATCCCACGCCGGTGTCGGTCGATGGCATCGCCAGGTTCCCTTCGGCGCCGCGCGACGGATCGGCGGCGGACGATGCGAATCTGGTGATGTCGGCCAACCGGCGCAAGGTTGGGCGCAGCCGGGTCAGTTGACCCCGAGCTGCCTCGCGATCGCGTTCATGGCCTTGGCGAGGTCGATATCGCGCTTGGTCACCCCGCCGACATCGTGGGTCGCCAGCACGACCTCGACCGTCTTGTAGACGTTCTTCCATTCGGGGTGATGGTCGCTCTTCTCGGCGACCAAAGCGGCGCGCGCCATGAAGCCGAAGGCCTCGTTGAAGTCCTTGAACACGAAGGTCTTTGCGATAGCCTCGCGTCCGGCCAGCTCCGACCAGCCGGCCAGTTCCCAAAGCGCGGCCTTCCTTGCTTCCGCTGACAGCCTTTCGACCATGGCAACCCTCCCGTTTGACGCCGACCTTAGCCTAACAACCGGCCTCCGGGGTGGGATCCACGCCGAAATTAAGGCCGAAATAGCGTCCTATCGCCGCTGGTAACCATGACGGAGATGTAACATCTGTGGGGTCAGGAATTTGCTACAAATGCAGAATGTGTGCGCGTTGGTAGTTTTGCGAGATTGAGCCCCGACGATTGTTTGCGAGATCGATGACAGACGGCTCCGCCAGCATATCGCCCAAGCCGCTGCGCTCTGCAAAGCGACGGCTGATGTTCGTCTTGATCGCCGGCGCGCTTGCCATCGTCGGCGCGATGGCCGCCGGGTATTATTTCGCGGTGCGTCCGGTGACGCTGCGGATCGCGGTCGGCCCCGCAAGCAGCGACGACCTCAAGGTCGTGCAGGCGCTGGCGCAGGCCTTCAACAACCAGCAGCACACCCAGGTCAAGCTGCGCCCGGTGCAGACCGACGGCGCCACCGCCAGCGCGCAGACGCTGGCCGACGGCAAGGCCGATCTCGCCATCATCCGTGGCGACCTCGAGGTGCCAAAGAATGCGCAGGCGGTCGCGACCTTGCGCAAGAACGTCGTGGTGATGTGGGTGCCGCCCGCAGCCAAGGGCAAGAGCCGCAAGGCCGCAAAGATCACCAAGATCGCGCAGCTTGGCGGCCGCAAGATCGGCGTCGTCGGCCGCACGCCGGCCAACGTCAATCTGCTGAAACTGATCCTGCAGCAATACGGCGTCGACCCGATGAAGGTCGAGATCGTGCAATTCCCGGCCAATGAAGCGGTCGAGGCCATCAAGAACCTGAAGGCCGATGCCTATCTCGCCGTCGGCCCGGCCAACAGCAAGCTCACGATCGATGCGATCACGGCGTCGACCAAAGACGGCGGCGAGCCCACCTTCCTGCCGATCGATGCGTCCGAGGCGATCGCGCAGAACCATCCGGCCTATGAGGCCGCGGAAATTCCCGCCGGCTCGCTCGGCTCGGCCGACCGGCCCGACGACGAGGTGAAGACGATCAGCTTCTCGCACCACATCGTCGCGCGAAAGGGCCTGTCGGACGCGACGGTCGCGGCATTCACGCGGCAATTGTTCGCGATCCGGCAATCGCTCAAGAACGATTTTCCGCTCGCTGCCAAGATCGAGACGCCCGACACCGACAAGGACGCCACCATCCCGGTGCATCCGGGCGCGGCGGCCTTCGTCGACGGCGAGGAAAAGACCTTCCTCGACCGCTACAGCGATTACATCTGGTGGAGCCTGATGGCGTTCTCGGCGATGGGCTCGGCCGGCGCGTGGTTCGCCGGTTATCTCAAGCAGGACGAGCGCAACACCAACACCTCGCAGCGCGAGCGCCTGCTGGAGATGCTGAAGACCGCGCGGCAGAGTGATTCGACCGACGAGCTCGACCAGCTGCAGGCGGAAGCCGACGACATCCTGCGCCACACGCTCGACTGTTTCGAGCATGGCGCGATCGAGGAAGGCACGCTGACCGCGTTCAACATCGCGCTCGAGCAGTTCCACAACGCGGTGGCCGACCGCAAGGCGCTGCTGCTCAGCATGCCGCAGAATTTGCAGCGGACCGCGAGCCAGTTCAGGGCCGCGGGGACGGCGTAGAAGCATCGCCACTCTATCCACGAACTCCCTTCGCCTCTCCCGCTTGCGGGGGAGGCCGACGCGCTCGTCAGAGCGCGGCGGGTGGGGGCTCTCCCCGCGATACGACTCGTGGAGAGAGCCCCCACCCCACCCTCCCCCGCAAGCGGGAGAGGGAGCCCGACAGACGTGCTCGCCTCACACACCCTCCCTGTAATCTCTCCGTCATGGAATTTTTCTAGGTCTGTGCTCACCCGCGGCGCATTGTCGCTGTGACCTGAGGAGGCTCCCCATGACGATCCGGTTCTCGCGAAATCTGACCCGCCGCCGCTTTCTCTCGACGGCTGCTGCGGCCGGCGCCGGCGTGATCGCGATGCCTCATCTGTCGCGCGCGGCCGACCGCCCCGTGATCACCCATGGCGTGCAGTCCGGCGATGTCGGCGTCGACGGCGGCGTGGTGTGGGCGCGCGCGGACCGTCCCTCGCAGATGATGGTCGAGGTCGCGACGTCAGACTCGTTCAAGAATGCCCGCGCGCTGCCGCCGATCACGGCGCTGCCGGAAAGCGACTTCACCGCAAAAATGCTGCTGGAGAATCTGCCCTCCGGCCAGGACATCTTCTACCGCGTCCGCTTCCGCGACCTCGCCCATATCGACGTTGTCGGCGAGCCCGTGGTCGGCCGCTTCCGCACCGCGCCGAGCGACCGCCGCGACGTCTCCTTCGTGTGGGGCGGCGACGTCGCCGGTCAGGGCTGGGGCATCAACCCCGACGACGGCGGCATGATCACCTTCGCCGCGATGAAGAAGCACAATCCGGATTTCCTGCTGCACTCCGGCGACACCATCTACGCCGACGGCGTGATCTCCTCCGAAGTGAAGCTTCCCGACGGCAAGATCTGGAAGAACATCACGATCCCGGAGAAGGCCAAGGTCGCCGAGACGCTCGACGAATACCGCGCCGCGCACAAATACAATTTCCTCGACGGCAATCTGCGCGCCTTCAATGCCGAGGTGCCGATCTTCGTGCAGTGGGACGACCACGAGGTGACCAACAACTGGTCGCTGTCGAAGCAGCTGCCGGCCGCCTACAAGGAGCGCGACATCAACGTGCTCGCCGCGCGCGCGGCAAAAGCCTTCCACGAGATGTATCCGATGCGCGAGAGCATCGTCGAGCCGGGCCGCGTCTATCGCACGCTGAGCTACGGCCCGCATCTCGACGTGTTCATGCTCGACGAGCGCAGCTATCGCGGCCCCAACGGTCCGAATCTGCAGGAGACCTACGGCCCCGACGCCTATTTCATCGGGCCTGATCAGATGGCCTGGCTGAAGCGCGCGCTGCTCAACTCGCGCGCCACCTGGAAGGTGATCGCCTCCGACATGCCGCTGTCGCTGATCGTCTATGACGATGCCGCCAACAAGAAGGGCTCGGAAGCCTTCGCGCAGGGCGACGGCCCGGCGCGCGGCCGCGAGCTCGAGATCGCCGACATCCTGCGCTTCATCAAGACCGCCGGCATCGCTAACACGGTGTGGCTGACCGCGGACGTGCACTATGCGGCTGCGCACTACTACAACCCGAACAAGGCCCAGTTCCAGGAGTTCGATCCGTTCTGGGAGTTCGTCTCCGGCCCGCTGCATGCGGGCACATTCGGTCCGAACGAGCTCGACAACACGTTTGGTCCCGAGGTGAAGTTCGTCAAGGCGCCGGGCGAAGCCAACCAGAACCTGCCGCCGTCGGCCGGCATGCAGTTCTTCGGTCACGTCAAGATCGACGGCAAGAGCGGGCAGATGACGGTGAGCCTTCGCGACCGCGTCGACGCCGAGCTGTGGGCGATCACGCTCGATCCGAAGCCGGTGTAATCAGGTCGCAGCCGCGACGGAACCACCTCCCCGTGCTGAACGCCCTTGCCCCAAGGCAGGGGCGTCGCGATTGACGGGGGATGGACGCGACCTGCCTCTTCCGGTACCTCTATCAGAGCCGTTATGCTGGGGGCCCGGAGGGGCGGAGCATGAGGCGCTGCGAATTGATTCGCGTGCTCGGTGGCATCGTCGTGGGGCTTCGGCCGCACCGTTTGCTTGTCGTCGCGATCGCTGTGTTCGCGCTGCTGCCGATCGAGATCAGCGATGCCGGCTGGCTGCCTGATCTCTTCAAGAGCTCATCGAAGCATCCCAAAGCGCCAAGGCGCGCGAAATCGGCAAAGCCGGCCAGATTGGCAAGGCACCACGCGCCATCAAAGCCACGCGCCACGCGGCTTGCCGCCCTTGGGCCGGTCGCCCTGCCGCCTTCCGCTTCAAAGCCGGCCTCAGCCAAATGCGATCCCTCGACATTGCGGATCGTTCTCGACGTCGGACATACCGCTGAATCGGAAGGCGCGATCAGCGCACGCAACGTCGCCGAGTTCGCCTTCAACCTGCGCCTTGCGCGGCTGATCGAGGAGAAGCTGAAGGCCGAAGGCTTTGCCGAAACCAGGCTGCTGCTGACCGAAGGCAAGGCAAGGCCCAGCCTGTTCAGGCGGGTTGCCGCCGCCAACAATCTGCACGCGGATCTCCTGCTGTCGATCCATCATGATTCCGTGCCCAACAAGATGCTCGAGGACTGGGAATTCGAGGGCAAGAAACGCCACTTCAGCGACCGCTTCAGCGGCTACTCGGTGTTCGTCTCCCGCAGCAATCCGGACTTCGAGACCAGCCTGCTGTTCGCCGAGCTGGTCGCCAGGGAGTTGAAGGCCGAGGGGCTGCAATATGCCGAGCAATACAGCCAGCCCATCATGGGCCACGACCAGCATCCCCTGCTGAACAAGGACACCGGCGTCTACAGCTACGATAAGCTCATCGTGCTGCGAAAAACCGCGATGCCCGCCGTCCTGCTGGAGGCGGGATCGATCATCAACCGGGACGAAGAACTCAAGATGGACTCGCCCGAGCGTCGCAACGCGATCAGCAGCAGCGTCGCCTCTGCCGTCAAGGAATTCTGCGAGCCGCGATGGGCGCTCCTCGGTCCGCTCTGACCGCCGAGCGATCGGCTCAGCCCGGTTTGCCGGCCTTGATCTCCGCGAATTTGGCCAGCGCCTGTTCGAACTTGGGGCTGAAGAGCCACATCGCGTCGAGGATTTCGCGGAAGCTCGCGGATGTCCTTGCCCTGTCGGCCCGACCGAAGGCGAAGATGCTGTTGTTGCGCAGATATCCCATGATCCTGGGCTCGGAAATTCTGTAGTTGACGAGGTCGCCTGATTTCAGGGCTGACCTGGTCGGGCTGGGAATGATCTGGATGAGCTCGAAGAGCTTCATCTGATCGATCGGATTGGGCAGGGCCTTTGCGATCGCCGGGACCTGCGGGAAAATATCCGCGTGCTGGTTCATGAGCGCATCGCGCACCGCGGTCCAGTGATTGAACCGGTGATCGAGATTGCCGACGCGCGCTTCTTCCATGTCGTCGCGACGGCCGAGCGCAGGATCGAGGGCCGCGATCGATGGCTTGATGGCGGCCCACTTCTTTCGACCATTGCGATCTTCGGACGGACCGGTCTGCAGGCTGCCCTTGTAGGTGTTCGACCGCGCATTCCCGGCATTCTGCTTGCCGCTTGTCTCGGCAAAGAACAGGCCGAGGCTGATCCGGCCGGCGGCAGCGGCGCCAACGGCATCCAGGCCCCTGGCGCGCGCGATCACCGTCGCCAGGTCGACCACGTCCTTGAACGGCGTCTCGGAGCTTTGCGCGTTCGCGGGCGGCGCCTCCATCACATCGAACAGCTTCCTGTACTCGTCGAGCAGCGGCTCATTGTCGGCGTCGAAATAGGCCGGCGGGATTCCGAATCGGTTGGGTTTTCCAATCCTGGACGGAAGCGCATCGGTGAGATCCTTGTAGGCGCTCATCATCTCGACACGGGCAAGGTAGATGGCCTGGCCCGGCAGGTCGGGCAGCGGCTGACGGGAATCGATCTGCGCGCGCCGCTGGCGCAGGATCGAGACGAAGTTCTTCAGGGCATTGTCGTAAGTCTTGAGCGCGGCCGATTGCTCGCTCGTGAGCGCGGCCGGCTCGGCGATGGCCGGCGACACGAAACCGATGGCGACAGCCGAGGCCAGCGACGACAACGCCACAGCGGCCATCGGATGCGTTGCAACCGGCGCGAGGAGCAGCCCGAGAGAGAGCGCCGCTGCGGGCGCAGCGGCAGATGTCCTGATCGCCATGACGGCTTCCCGATGCCTGTGCGTCGCCGAATCCGATAGATCGGATGGTAGACGACGAACGCACCGACGGCGAGGCCGAAGCCCGCCGATCGGTCAGTGTCCGTTTTTCAGCGCGGCTTCCAGCGCTTCGCTCGAACACGGCTTGGTCAACCGCGGCTTGCCGGCGAGCGATTCCGGCAGCCTGATATCAGCGCCATAACCCGTCACGAACGCGAAGGGCACCTTCAGCGCATCCAGCCGCTCGGCGATCGCGAAGGTCTTCTCGCCCCTGACGAGGCCGACGTCGAGCAGCGCGAAATCCGGCGCGCGCTCGGCGATCAATTCGAGCGCGCGGGCGACGTTCGCAGCGGTGCGCACCGTCCGGGCGCCGAAGCCCAGGATGGTGTCCTCGAAATAGAGCGAGATGATCGGATCGTCCTCGACCACGAGAACGTCACCGGGCATGCCGGCATTGGGAGCGGATTCCATGGCTCGGTGTCCATTGCTTCGATGATGGATGAGAGGACCGGATCAGTCCGGCCGGATGGCCCGCGACCGGCGCCCGAAAGCACGCCGGTTGTTCCCGGGATGAAACCCATCACATCGTAAGCTGCCGCGTCTGTTCACTAGTGCACATAAAAGCTGGAACTTCTTCAATATGGTCCGCGTTGGCTCTGCAGGATTTCCCAATGATTGCGAAACGGACCGATGTGGCCGGGACGAATGACCGGCCGTTCAACAACCTGTTGCGCCGGCTCAATGCCGCCGACTACGCATTGATCGCATCGCATCTTGCGATGGTCGAGGCGGCGGCCGGCGATCTGCTCTACAATCCCGGCGACGACGTCCAGATCGTGCATTTCCCATGCGGACCGAGCCTTGCGTCCTACCTGGTGGCCAACGAGGACGGCCGCGACGTCGAGACCATCCTGGTCGGCCGCGAGGGCGCGGTCGGCGGCATCGTCAGCCAGGGATTCCTGCCGGCCTATACCCGCATCACCGTCAAGTTCGGCGGGCCGTTCGTGCGGCTGCCGATCAGCAAGCTCGACGCCGCCAAGCTGACGTCGATCTCGGTGCGCAACATCTTCGCGCGCTATGCCGACTGCATGTTGGCGCAGATCTTCCAGTCGACCGCCTGCAATGCGATCCACTCGATCGAGCAGCGCACCGCGAAATGGATCATCTCGGCGATCGAGCGCACCAATGGCGATGGCGTGGTGCCGCTGACGCATGAGCAGCTCTCGACCCTGCTCGGCGTCGGCCGCAGCTACACCAGCCGCGTGATCCAGAACTTCAAGGCGGAGGGCGTGCTGGACACGCGCCGCGGCGCGATCGTGATCCGCGACCCGGACAAGCTCAAGCTGCGCTCCTGCCTGTGCAACGACGCAGTGAAGGATCACTTCGAGGAAGTGCTGCGCGGGGTGTATCCGAGCGAGGACAACCCGGCGAACTGATGCCCTGGCTCACCTCGCCCCGCTTGCGGGGAGAGGTCGGATTGCATCGCCAGATGCGATCCGGGTGAGGAGGTACAGGTCTCACCGCGGTCAGAACTCGGCGAGAGAGCGAGCTTCGCTCGTCTCGAGCCCGTAAGAACGGGGAGAGGGAGGACAGCTATCGCGGACCGCGAAAATCACGCTACACTCGCTTCATGAGTGGGGCTGAACTTCACGCCGTTTTCGACGTCGCAGCATGGTGCGCGGCGGCCATCGCGATGTGGTGGCTATCGCGGGTGCGGGGGCTGCAATTCCCGCGGCAATCCTTCGAGCTGACGTATATCGCCGCGCTGGTGTTCGGCGCCGGCATCGGCGCCTACATCTTCGGGACGTTGAACCTGTGGTTCTCGGGCATATCTGGCATCGCCCGCTCGGTCGAGGGCGCGCTGGCCGGCGGCATCGTCGCGATCGAGCTCTACAAATGGCTGCACGGCATCTCGCTGCGCACCGGGGCGCGGTTTGCGCTGCCGCTTGCGGTCGGCGTCGCGGTCGGCCGGCTCGGCTGCTATTTCGCGGGGCTCGAGGATTTCACCTATGGCACGCCGACCGCAC
Source organism: Bradyrhizobium sp. B097 (assembly GCF_038957035.1). Classification (NCBI taxonomy): domain Bacteria; kingdom Pseudomonadati; phylum Pseudomonadota; class Alphaproteobacteria; order Hyphomicrobiales; family Nitrobacteraceae; genus Bradyrhizobium; species Bradyrhizobium sp. B097. The sequence goes on along the minus strand of NZ_CP152412.1, from coordinate 112,546 downwards.
TGCCCTGGGGCCATGATTTCGGCGACGGCGTCGTGCGCCATCCGGTACAGCTCTATGAAAGCTTGGCGATGGCGGCGTTCGCGGCCTTCTACGTCTGGGCCGTGTTGAACCGCAACGCCGCTGTCATCACCAATGGATTCTACCTCGTGCTGTTCTACTACGGCCTGCAGCGCTTCGTGTGGGAGTTCATCAAGCCCTATGGCGCGCTGATCGGCCCGTTCTCGCTGTTCCACCTGCTGTCGCTGTTTGTCATGGTTTATGCCGCCGTCATGCTGGCGACGGCCCCGAATGTGAGCTTGAAGCATGAACGCGCCGCTGCGTAAGTCCCGCCCTTACATCTTCTGGGGCCAGACCCAGTCGCTTTGCGAGACCTGCCTGACCCTGGTGCCGACCAAGATCCAGATATCAGGCAACGAGGTCTGGTACGAGAAGCGCTGCAAGCAGCACGGCGTGCAGTCGACCTTGGTCTCGACCGATGCGGCCTATTGGCGGCTGTGCAAGGATTTCATCAAGCCCGGCGACCGGCCGCTGGCCTTCCAGCGCCACACCGAATTCGGCTGTCCCTATGATTGCGGGCTATGCCCGGACCACGAGCAGCACTCCTGCCTGGCGCTGATCGAGATCACCGAGCACTGCAACCTGACCTGCCCGGTGTGCTTTGCGGAGTCCTCGCCGGCACGCTTAAGCTTCACGCCGCTGGCGAAGATCGAGAAAATGCTCGATGCGCTGGTGGCGAGCGAGGGCGAGCCCGACCTGGTGCAGATCTCGGGCGGCGAGCCGACGCTGCATCCGGATTTCTTCGCCATTCTGGACGCGGTGCGTGCCCGCCCGATCCGTCACGTCATGATCAACACCAACGGCCTCAGAATCGCGCGCGAGCCCGACTTCGTGGCGAAGCTCGCCGAGAACAAGCGCGGGCTGGAAGTCTATCTGCAGTTCGATTCGCTGAAGCGCGAGGCGCTGGTCAATCTGCGCGGCGCGGACTTACGCAAGATCCGCCAGCAGGCGCTGGAGAATCTCGAGCGCCACGGCGTCTCGACCACGCTGGTCGCGACCATCAAGCGCGGCGTCAACGACGCCGAGATCGGCGACATCGTCCGCCACGCGCTGACCTGGACATGCGTCCGCGGCGTCACGCTGCAACCGGTGCAGGACGCCGGCCGCAACCAGGATTTCAACAAGGACACCGACCGCATCATGCTGTCGGAGATCCGCCGGCGCGTGATCGAAACCGGGGTGTTCGGCGACAAGGATATGATCCCGCTGCCGTGCAATCCCGAGAGCATCTCGATCGGCTATGGCCTGCGCAACGGCGACAAGGTGCTGCCGCTGACCTCGCTGATCCCGCAGGAACAGCTCATCGCCGTGATGCCCAACACGATCAGTCCGGAGAAATATCCGGTGCTGCGGGAGAAGTTCGTCGATTTGTTCTCGCTGTCGTCGGGGCCGCTCAACACCTCTGAGCGGGTCTGCGAATTGCTGTGCTGCCTGCCGAGCTTCGAGGTGCCGGACGGCCTGACCTACGAGAGCGTGTTCCGCGTCACCATCGTGCAGTTTCTCGATCGCTTCAACTTCTGCGTCGGCAACGTCAAGCGAAGCTGCATCCACTTCGTCACCGAGAGCGGCGCGATCATCCCGTTCGACACCTACAATCTGTTCTATCGCAATGGGCTGATCGACGGCATCCGCGCAAGCCTGGCGGGGCAGACCTATCGCGAGGCACGGCAAGGTGAGGAGGTGCCAAGGTGAGCGACGACGACCGCCCCATCAATCCGGACGGATCTCCGCCCTCGCTGCCTCCGCCGCTCCCACCGCAACGTGGCGGCTGCGCTACCGCGTTCATGGTGCTGTTCGGGCTGATCCTGCTGCTGCCCGGGCTCTGCGCCCTCCTGTTCGGGTTCGGCGTTTTGAGCGAGTCGAAGACCGATCCCTCCATTCTCTTCCTGATCCTGCTCGGGCTCGCGGTCTGCTTTGCCGGCGTGATGCTGATCCGCGCCGCGATCAAGGGGAGCTCATGAGCAATTCCGACCCGCCCCCGCCAACAGAGCCGCCGTGGCGAGAGCCGCGCCTGCCGCCTGGCTGCGCGATTTTCATGCTGATCGTCGGGGTGCTGCTGCTGGTCCCGGGCGCCCTCTGCGTGGTCCTCAGTGTTACTCTGGGTGGGTCCAACGACCCGATCACCGGGCTCGCGGTGCTGGTGACGCTTGGCGGGCTCGGGCTGATTGTGTTCGCGCGGGCGCAGAAGCGAGGCTGAATCGGCCCCGAAAAGCCCCTCAAAACCGGCTTCCGGAGCGAAAATCAGGCACTTGAACCGCCAATAAACCGTTGTTTTTTGGCGTTTTCTGACTATATTGCGCCGCAACGCGCAAGGTGCCCGGTCCTCTGACCGGGCTTCCTTTTTGGGGTGATGCGTCCCCGTCAAATTTCTTGGGTATGAGCGTGATCCGGGCCCCGATTGGGCCACGTGAGCGAGCGGCCGGCCAAACTGGTCCGGCGAGATCGCGCATCTAACCATTGCACGACCAGAAGAAGAGCCATGAACCTTCGTAACGTCGCCATCATCGCCCACGTCGACCACGGCAAGACCACGCTCGTCGATCGCCTGCTGCAGCAATCCGGGACCTATCGCGAGAACCAGAAGGTCACCGAGCGCGCCATGGACTCCAACGATCTGGAGCGCGAGCGCGGCATCACCATCCTGGCCAAGGCGGCCTCGGTGCAGTGGAAAGATACCCGCATCAACATCGTCGACACCCCCGGCCACGCCGATTTCGGCGGCGAGGTCGAGCGCATCCTCAACATGGTGGACGGCGCGCTGGTGCTGGTCGATGCCGCCGAGGGCCCGCTGCCGCAGACCAAATTCGTGGTGTCGAAAGCGCTCAAGGTCGGACTGAAGCCGATCGTCGTGATCAACAAGGTCGACCGCCCCGACGCACGCCCGACCGAAGTCATCAACGAGGTGTTCGACCTGTTCGCCGCACTCGATGCCTCCGAGGAGCAGCTCGACTTCCCGATCCTGTACGGGTCGGCCAAGCAGGGCTGGATGGGCGACAGCCCGGAAGCTTCGCATGACGCCGGCATGCAGCCGCTGTTCGACCTGATCGTGCGCCACGTCGCGCCGCCGAAGGTCGAAGAGGGCCCGTTCCGCATGATCGGCACCATCCTCGAAGCCAACCCCTATCTCGGCCGCATCATCACCGGCCGCATCTCATCGGGTTCCATCAAGCCGAACCAGGCCGTGAAGGTGCTTGGCGCCGACGGCAAGACCATTGAGCAAGGCCGTATCACCAAAATCCTCGCCTTCCGCGGCATCGAGCGCACCCCGCTGGAGGAAGCCGACGCCGGCGACATCGTCGCGATTGCGGGCCTCACCAAGGGCACCGTCGCCGACACCTTCTGCGATCCCAGCGTCGAGGCGCCGCTGACCGCGCAGCCGATCGATCCGCCGACGGTGTCGATGTCGTTCATCGTCAACAACTCGCCGCTTGCCGGCACTGAAGGCGACAAGGTGACCTCGCGCATGATCCGCGACCGCCTGCTGCGCGAGGCCGAGGGCAATGTCGCGCTGCGCGTCGTCGAGGCCGCCGACAAGGATTCGATGGAAGTCTCCGGCCGCGGCGAATTGCAGCTCGCGATCCTGATCGAGACCATGCGCCGCGAGGGTTTTGAGCTCTCGGTGTCGCGCCCGCGCGTCGTGCTGCAGAAGGACGAGGCGACCGGCGCCTGGCAGGAGCCGATCGAGGAGGTCGTGATCGACGTCGACGAGGAGCATTCCGGCGTCGTCGTACAGAAGATGAGCGAGCGCAAGGCCGAGATGATCGAGATGCGCCCGTCCGGCGGCAACCGCCTGCGGCTGGTGTTTTACGCGCCGACCCGCGGCCTGATCGGCTACCAAGGCGAACTGCTCACCGACACCCGCGGCACTGCGATCATGAACCGCATCTTCCACGGCTATGCCGCCTACAAGGGTGAGATCCAGGGCCGCCGCAACGGCGTGCTGATCTCCAACGACCAGGGCGAAGCGGTGGCCTATGCGATGTTCAAGCTGGAAGATCGCGGCCCGATGATGATCGAGCCGGGCTGGAAGGTCTACAAGGGCATGATCGTCGGTGAGCACACCCGCGACAATGATCTCGAGATCAACGTGCTGAAGGGCAAGCAGCTCACCAACATCCGCACCACCTCGAAGGACGAAGCGGTGCGCCTGACGCCGCCGATCCGCATGACCCTGGAAAAGGCGCTGGCCTATATCGAGGACGACGAGCTCGTCGAGGTGACGCCGAAGTCGATCCGGCTGCGCAAGAAGCATCTCGATCCGAACGACCGCAAGCGCGCCGAAAAGGCCAAGGAAGCCGTAGCGTAAGCCCCATCTGTCGTGCCCCGGCTTGACCGGGGCACCCAGTACGCCGCGGCCTATCGGCTCTATCATCGCCGTCTCGGCAATACTGGATCACCCGCATTCACGGGTGATAACAGTTATGCGCGTGGTGACTTCAGGCGTCTTTCCAGACGTGCTAGAGCCGGGACATGAGTTCCCTTCCCTCCACGGTCGATGTTGCCGTCATCGGCGCCGGCGCTGCGGGCCTCGGCGCCGCGCATGCGCTGAAGGGCACCGGCCTTTCCAGCATCGTTCTGGAAGCCCGCGACCGCCTCGGCGGCCGCGCGCATACGATCCAGGCCGCGCCTGACGTGGTGTTCGACGTCGGCTGCGGCTGGCTGCACTCGGCCGACCAGAACAGCTTCGTCGGCATCGCCCAGCAGCTCGGCTTCGAGCTCAACAAGGACCTGCCGCCGTGGCGCGAGCGCGCATATGGCAAGGCATTCCCGCAGGCTGACCGCGACGCGTTCATGCTTGCGCTCGACCAGTTCTACGATCGCATCGAGCAGGCCGCGCACGGCGGCATGGACGCATCCGCCGATCGCTATCTCGAGCCCGGCAACCGCTGGAACCCGATGATCGATGCGATCTCGACCTATGTGAACGGCTGCGAGCTCGACCAGCTCTCGATCCTCGACTTCGACGCCTATGAGGACAGCAACGTCAATTGGCGCGTCAAGCGCGGCTATGGCGCGCTGGTCGCGGCCTATGGCGAACAAGTATCGGTCGCGCTGAACTGCGAGGTCCGGCTGATCGATCACTCCGGCAAGCGCCTGCGCATCGAGACATCGCGCGGCACACTGGAGGCGGACAAGGTGATCGTCACCGTGCCGACCAATCTGATCGGCGACGAGGCGATCCGCTTTTCGCCGGCGTTGCCCGACAAGCTCGATGCCGCGCGCAGCCTGCCGCTCGGCCTTGCCGACAAGGTGACGCTGGCACTCGCCGAGCCCGAGGCGCTGCCCAAGGAAGGCAACCTGCGCGGCGCCACCATGCGCACCGAGATGGGCACCTATCACATCCGCCCGTTCGGCCAGCCCTGCATCGAAGGCTTCTTCGGCGGACGTTTTGCGCGAGAGCTCGAAGATGCCGGCGACGGCGCGATCGCCGCCCACAGCATCGACGAGATCGTTTCCTTTCTCGGCAACGATTTCCGTCGCAAGCTGAAGCCGCTCAGCGAATCCCGCTGGGCGCACGACCGGTTCGCCCGCGGCTCCTACTCGCACGCTCTGCCCGGTCACGCCGACAAGCGCGCCGTGCTGGCCGCACCGGTCGACGGCCGGCTGTTCTTCGCCGGCGAAGCCACCTCGCCGCATTTCTTCTCGACTGCGCATGGCGCGCGGGACAGCGGGGAGAGGGCGGCGAGGGAAGTGGTGGCTGAGTTGACGCGCAAATAGCAGCATCGTCATTGCGAGCGGAGCGAAGCAATCCATACTGCCACAGGCGGAGAGATGGATTGCTTCGCTCCGCTCGCAATGACGGCGGAAACTATTCCAACACCCTCGCCCGCATGTCGGCATCCGGCACGAAACACGTCTCGTACTTCCCGAAGATCTTGTAGCGGTTGCGCGCGATGAGGCTGTAGACCGCGTCGCGCAGCGGCTTCGGGACCTTAAACAGCACGCGGGTCCATCCCCAGCCGGGCAGATGACTCAGCACCGTCAGTGCGGCGTCCGACTTCATCCAGGCGATGCCGCCATGGACTACGGCGTTGGTGTCGGGATCGTCGGGGTCGATGCCGAAAGTCTTTGCCAGCCGCGTGCCGTAGTCGGACTGGATCGGCGTGAAGCGAAAGCGGCGCGTTGTGTCGCGGGCGATGACGAAGCGAACCCAGCGTGAGCAGAAGATGCAGACGCCGTCGTAGAGGATCACGTCGTCATCCGGCCACTTGCTCATCTTGATTTCCTTCGACGCGTTTTCTTCACGCGAACCGGTTCCCACTTCGCTCGAAAACGCTATCGGTTATCCAACATCAGCAACGCGACCAGCATCAGCACGATTGCAGGCCCGGTCTTCACCAGCGCGCCGAGCGGCTCGATCCAGAGATCGGGCGTCAGGATCGCCGATCCGGCCATGTAGCCGAGCGAGGCGATGATGCCTGCAACAAGACCGAACGCCGCGGTGCGGCGGAAGGCGATCAGCACACCGATGCTCATGTCCATCAGGCTGGTCAAGACCGTCACCGGTCCGATCAAGGCAGGCGGGAAATGATGCGCGCTCAGCATGCCGGCCGCGGCGTGGTAAGAGATGACCAGCGCAATGAAGCCGGACGCGACCCAGAACAGCACGAGGCTTGCGAAGATCAGCGCCTTGATCAGGAACAGCCGCGCGAACCATTTGTCCTGGATGGTCGCCGGGCGGCCGCCGACGGCTTGCGCGATGGTCTTCGGCACGATGCCGGTCGCGGTCATCCAGGCTGTGGGATCGCCGGTGACGCCGCGGCGCAATTCGGCGATCGCATTGGAGCGCAGCGGTGGCATCCAGCCGAGGCGGCTTGTAAGATCGCCGAGACGGGCGCCGAGATCGATCAGGAACGACGGCGTCGGAAGGCGGACATATTTCGTTGTGCCGAACGACCAGCGGAACTGGGCGATGACGCCGCCGAGCACGATCGGTTGCGGCTGCATCAGATCCCATGTCACCGATCGCACCGCTTCATCGGCGACATCGCGCGCCGCGAGCCATGCGATGGTCGCCGCGATATCCTCGACCGCAACCGGCTGGAACGGCGTCGCGGCCTCGTCGGCCGGCAAATCGACCGGCAGCGCCGCCAGCGCGCGCAGCATGGCGCTGCCGCCATATGCCGATGGCGCGATGACAAAGCCCGGGCGCAGGATCGCGTAGGCGATGCCGGACGCGGCGATCAGCCGTTCGGCCTCGCGCTTGGTGGTGCTGAAGGCCGTGCGATCCTCGTTGGCGGTGCCGGGAATCGAGATGTGCACGAGACGGATGGCGCGGTGGCTGTCGCTGACAGCCTGCAACAGCCGCGCCACGAAGTCGCGATGCACCGCGCGGGTGTCGCTGCCCGGACCATCCTGCAAAACGCCGAGGCAATTGACGACAATGTTCGCCTCGTACGCGCGAAGCAGTTGCGTCAGCGCCGCGGCATCCATCGACATCACGGGAAGCTCGAGGTCGGCCGCGCTCATCTTTTGTGCAGGCGTGAAATGCCGCGCGATCCCGATCACATGAAAGCCGCGCGCCCTCAGATCGTCGGTGATGGTGCGCCCGATCAATCCCGACGCGCCGATCACGAGGATGTTGTGTGATGCGTCGTCACTCATGGGGACAGGATCATGCTCTAAAATGGCTTCGCGATCATCAGCCACAGGACGATCATCACCGACCCGAAGCCGGGAATCCCGAACAGGAACCAACGGCGAAACAGCGCATCGTAGCGCGGCGGCAGCGGAAGACCTTTCTCGGCGGCCGCCTGCGCGAGGTCGCGCATCTCCATCTGCATGAAGATGACGGGAACCCAGAACGCGCCGGCCAGCGCGTAGAGCGCCAGCGAAACCAACAGCCAGCGTTCGGTCAGGCTTGTGGCCGACAGCATCATGAGCAGTCCGCCGCTCACCGGCTGCAGCAGCACGGCGCTCAGCGTGAAGATCATGTCCGCGATCACGACGGTCGACGCCGTGCGCGCGATGAAGGCCGCATCATGCGTGCGATGCGCCGCCAGCATGAAGAAGGCGATGCCGGTCCCGGTGCCGAGGATCACGATGGCGCCGAGCACATGCAGATATTTGATCAGGAAGTAGAGCGTCATCGCAGTCCGCTCGCGATCAGGCCGGTCCCGGCGCGCAACAATACCGCCGCAGCCATAGGCCGGGTACGCGCGGAAATCCACTGCGGCGGCGCGGCCGCAGAACGCGCGACGCAACCACGTTGCGACTGGATTCGCTCGCAAAATTCCCGCGGCGAATCAGCTCCGAACGGCCTTTTCCCGATCTGCGGCATTGTCATCCAGCGCTCGCGATCCACGCTTTGCACAGGCCAGGATCGGCGATCGGTCGCTTGAGCCCGGCGAGTGTCCTCTTTCGGTACAAGTTTTCATGACACTGATGCAAAAAATCCACAGGTTAACCGATAATTAACGATGGACCTTGAAGGCGGCCCTCCGACTTGCTTTGATTACATGCATGAGCACAACGCTAATCGAGGTCCGGCCGGCCAAAGCTGCAGACGCAGCCTCGGTGGCGTCTACCCATGACGAAGCCTGGCGCTCGGCGTATCAGGGAATCATCCCCGGCGCCGAACTCGAAAAGCTGATCAATCGCCGTGGCCCGCAGTGGTGGGACAGCGCCATCCGCAAGGGCAGCCGCGTCAGCGTGCTGGTGTTCGGCGACCGGATCGCGGGCTACGCCAATTACGGCCGCAACCGCGCCCGCAGCCTGCATTTCGAAGGCGAGATCTACGAGCTCTACCTGCGGCCGGAATTCCAGGGCCTCGGCTTCGGTCGGCGCCTGTTCGCCGCAGCCCGCCGCGACCTCCTGCAGAGCGGCCTGAAGACCATGGTGATCTGGGCGCTCTCCGACAACGAGCCGGCGACCGAGTTTTACCGCGCACTGGGCGGCCGCATGGTGGCGCGCTCCTCGGAGCGGTTCGGGCCGAAGTCGCTCGACAAGGTCGCTTTCGCCTGGAGCAACTGAAAATCCTGCTTCTCTCGCAGCTGCAGCAAGGCTAAACAGCCTGAGCGTTTGCGCGCGACGGCCAGCCCGGCCCCAAGGCCGGGTCTGATGCTGTTTCGCGGCCTGGCGGCGCCAAGCAAAAAATCACATCGTTCACAACTTCCAAAGGCCACGCGGAGCAATCCATGCGTATCGACGCCATATCGATCGGAAAAAATCCGCCCCACGACGTCAACGTCATCATCGAGGTTGCCGTCGGCGGCGAGCCCATCAAGTACGAGATGGACAAGGAGGCCGGCACACTGGTGGTGGACCGTTTCCTCTACACGCCGATGCGCTACCCCGGCAATTACGGCTTCATCCCGCACACGCTGTCGGGCGACGGCGATCCCTGCGACGTGCTGATCGTCAACACCCGCGCGATCGTGCCGGGCGCCGTGATGAGCGTCCGCGTGGTCGGCGTGCTGCTGATGGAAGACGAGGCCGGCGGCGACGAGAAGATCATCGCAGTGCCGTCGTCGAAGCTGACCCAGCGCTACGACAAGGTGCACAACTACAGCGACCTGCCCGACATCACGCTGCAGCAGATCCAGCACTTCTTCGAGCACTACAAGGATCTCGAGAAGGGCAAGTGGGTGAAGGTGCTGCGCTGGGGCGACGCCGACGAAGCCCGCAAGCTGATCCTCGAAGGCATCGAGCGCGCGAAGAAGAAATAGGGAAGGACTGAAGTCCTTCCGCCTTCTCCGTCATTGCGAGGAGCGTAGCGACGAAGCAATCCATAGTTCCGCGAATGCTGCGCGATGGATTGCTTCGCTTCGCTCGCAATGACGGCCTAGAGATCTTTGCGCTTGCTCACACCGCCGGCGTCGGCAGGCCGGCAATCGCGCAGGCGGCGCGCAGCGTGTTGACCAACAGGCACGCCACCGTCATCTGCCCGACGCCACCAGGCACCGGCGTGATCGCGCCGGCGACGTTGAGTGCTTCCTGGAATGCGACATCGCCGACCAGCTTCGGCTTGCCGCCGGTAACCGGAATGCGGTTGATCCCGACATCGATCACGGTCGCGCCCGGCTTCAGCCAGTCGCCGCGCACCATCTCGGGCTTGCCGACCGCGGCATAGACCAGATCGGCCTGGGCGCAGAGCTTCGGCAGATCGCGCGAGCGCGAATGCGCGATCGTCACCGTCGCGTTCTCGTTCAGCAGCAATTGCACCAGCGGACGGCCGACCAGATTGGAGCGGCCGATCACGATCGCGTTCATGCCCTCGAGCGAGGGGTGCACGCTCTTGGTCAGGATGATGCAGCCGAGCGGCGTGCAGGGCGACAGCGCGGCAAGGCCGCCGGCGAGCCGGCCGGCATTGTTCGGATGCAGGCCATCGACGTCCTTCGCCGGGTCGATCGCATTGATGATGGTCTCGGTGTGCAGCGATTTCGGCAGCGGCAGCTGCACCAGGATGCCATGCACCTTCGGATCGCGGTTGAGCTGTGCGATCAGCGCCAAGAGATCGGCCTGCGACACGTCCTCCGGCAGCTTGTGCTCGAACGAGGCCATGCCGGCTGCCTGGGTCTGGGTGTGCTTGCTGCGGACGTAGACCTCGCTCGCCGGATCATGGCCGACCAGCACGACGGCGAGCCCCGGCGTGAGCGCATGGTCGCGCTTGACGCGGGCGACCTCGTCGGCGACGCGGGCGCGAAGTTCGGCGGCGATGGCTTTTCCGTCGATGATGCGGGCAGTCATGTCAGTCCCTTGTTTCCTGCTTGGTCAGCTTCCTCAGCGTTTCGCCAAGCCCTTTCGGGTCGCCGTCGACCGCCACCTGCTTCAGCCGGGAGGTGGCGCCGGACAACAGCTTCACCCTGGCCTTGGGCACGCCGAGCGCCTTGGCCAGCAGCTCGGTCACCGCACGGTTGGCCTCGCCGCCTTCGGCAATGGCGCGCACCCGCACCTTCACCACCGAGCGGCCGTTGGCCAGCGTCTCGATCCCGTCGATGTCGTCGCGGCCGCCGCGCGGCGTCACGCGCAACGCGATGCTGATGCCCCCGGTGGAATAGCGCCAAGGATCCATCGCCAGGGCTCCATCAGCAAGGGTCGATCGCGAGGGATCAGATCACGTTGGGGTAGATGTAATAGGCGATCACCCGCTGGATGAACATGATGATCAGGATCACGATGATCGGCGAGATATCGAGCCCGCCCAGATTCGGCATCACGTTGCGAATCGGCCGCAGCACCGGCTCGGTGATCCGGTACAGGAACTCGGCCACCGCGGAGACGAACTGGTTGCGCGTGTTGACCACATTGAAGGCGATCAGCCAGGACAGGATGGCGGAGGCGATCAAGAGCCAGACATAGAGGTCGAGGACGATGATGACGATGTCGAGAACAGCGCGCATTTGATGGGGGCTCGCGGGTGGGACGACCAGGTGAAGCGCTACGAGACCGGACTGAACCGCCAGCGCGCTTCTCGTTTGAGCAGGATCTTCTCGGAAAACCGCTACGTACTTTCGCTGGCGCAGCCCGCCGGGTCCAGATCATGCTCTAAATATCGGTTCATCCCCCCGCAAACAAGGGAAGTTCCCGGCGGGACGGCCGAAAACCGTTGTTTCACCGTTCTTGACTTGACCTTGGGCGGGACTGTAAATGGCGCCCGACTGACGGCCGGGATACTCAGCAACACCCGGCCGCAATGGGGCCATAGCTCAGCTGGGAGAGCGCGTCGTTCGCAATGACGAGGTCGGCGGTTCGATCCCGCCTGGCTCCACCACGCTTCGCCCTTCGGGCTACGCGTGGCGCAGCCGCGCAGAGCCCGAAGGGTGAAGCGTGGTGTCCGGCGAAGCCCAAAGGGCGAAGACGGACCTTATCGTCCCCGGCCCCCTCCCCTCACGTCCCCGTAAACCTTGGCGGGCGCTTCTCGACAAAACTCGCGACGCCTTCCCTGAAATCGTTACCCTTGAGCGCGATCAGCATTTCGCGGTTGGCGTCGATGGTGGCTTCGGCGAGCGACTGGAACGGCACGTCGTAGACCTGGCGCTTGATGACGGCGATCGCGCTCGGCGAGACGAAATCGGCGAGATCGCGGGCATAGGCATAGGTTTCCTCGCGCAGCTTCTCCGGCGCAGAGAGCCGGTTGACGAGGCCGATGCGCAGCGCCTCCGCAGCCGACACGCGCCGCGCCGACATCAACAGATCGAGCGCGTTGGCGTGACCGACGATGCGCGGCAGCATCCAGCTGATGCCGTGCTCGGCGATCAGGCCGCGCCGCGCGAAGGCGGTGGTGAACACTGCGCTGTCGGCCGCGAAGCGCAGGTCGCAATACAGCGCGTGGACCAGGCCGATGCCGGCGGTGGCACCGTTGAGCATGGCGATCACGGGTTTCTTGATGGCGGGGTAGTAGGCGTAGCGCGTCTGCCAGTCGGCACGGCGGTTCATATCGAACGGAATGTTCTCGCCGCGCCTGACCTCGTTCGGATCGATCCCCTTCAACGCTTCCATGTCGGCGCCGGCGCAGAAGCCGCGGCCCGCGCCGGTCAGCACGATGACGCGAACATTGTCGTCATTGGCCGCCGTCTCCATCGCGTGGCGCACGTCGCGCTCCATGATCGCGGTCCACGCATTCATGCGGTCGGGGCGGTTGAGCGTGATGGTCGCGATCCTGTCGCTGACCTCATAGAGGATGTGTTCGTAGCTCACGACGATCTCCCTGTGCCTCGTTGTTATTGATACGCGCGGCGATGCGGGCCGCGCGCGGCAGCCGCGGCAAGACTAGCACATCCCTACAAATGAAAAGGCGGCGCGAAATTCCGCGCGGCGGCTATTCCGCGGCCTGCAGCATCACCGGCCGCGGCACGCGCGCGATCCAGCCGTCGATGAAATGCTTCAGCCAGGCGCGCTCGGCGGCATCGTGCACGGCGCGCTCGGCGAAGTGCAGATGACCCGGCTGCGCGCCCGGCGAATCCATCCGCGCGCAACCGCGCGTGGTCCAGCGATGCATCATCGCGTAGGTCACGTCGGGATGAAATTGCAGACCGAAGGCGTTGCCGAACTGGAACGCCTGCACCGGGAAATCATCGCCCGCCGCGAGCAGGTCCGCACCCGCGGGCAATTGAAAGCCCTCGCCATGCCAGTGATAGACCCGCGCCGGCCAGTCCGGGCACAACGCGCGGCCGGCCTCGGTCGGCCGCACCGGGTAATAACCGACCTCGACGCGGCCTTGCGGATGCGGCGCGACCTTGGCGCCGAGTTGCCGCGCCAGCATTTGCGCACCGAGGCAGATGCCGAGAAACGGACGTTGCTCGCGCAGCGGCACTGAAATCCAGTCGATCTCGCGTCGCACATAGTCGTCGGGATCGTTGGCGCTCATCGGACCGCCGAAGATCACCGCGCCGGCATGCGCCTCGAGCGTGTCGGGCAGCGCATCGCCGAAGCGCGGGCGGCGGATATCGAGCGGGTAGCCCAGCGCGCGCAGGGCGTTGCCGATCCGGCCGGGGGTCGATGTCTCCTGATGCAGGACCACCAGCACCGGCCGCAGCGACGCCTGGTCCGCCGGCGTGACCGCGGCCGGCCTTCGGCTCGCGAAGGGCACCACGACACGGCTTTGGTCAGACCGGAACAACATTGCCTCTGCTTAAAGTTTCGGCACGTAAGGTACGATCATAGCTAAGTGGTCGTTAACATCGTGTGAGTTTGCGCACACCCATGCGAAGCAAATCGCGGGCCAGAAACAGGCCTAACGGCGATGAACGGGCTTTTTCGGGTGAGGCTAGCGCTTGCGGAGCTGAAATCCGCCGACCGCGGTCAGGATGAAGGAGCGCGGAAACAGCCGGAGCAGGAACGGCACCATTTTGATGAAGGCGCCGGGCAGCACGGCGCGCTTGTTGGCCATCAGGCCGCGATAGGCCTGGCGGGCGACCTCGGCCGGCGCGACGTTGAGGATGGCGGAATCGAATCCGGGGGCAAAGCCGGCGCGGTCCTGGAATTCGGACGGCACGGGACCCGGGCAAACCACGGTGACGCGCACGCCCTTCGGTGCCAGTTCACAACGCAACGCCTCGGAGAACGAGAGCACATAGGCCTTGCTGGCATAGTACACGGCCATGCCGGGGCCCGGCAGGAATCCGGCGATCGAGCCGAGATTGAGGATGCCGCCGCGGTTGCGGATCAGCTGATCGGCAAAGCGCAGCGTCAGGTCGGTCAGCGCGCGGATATTGAGGTTGATGATATTGAGCTGCTCGGCGCGGTCGCGCTCGATCGCGAGGCCGAACAGGCCGAAGCCGGCATTATTGACGAGATATTCGACCTCGACCCCGGCATCGGTCAGGGCCTGCGCGATCCGCTCGCCGGCATCGGTCTGCTGCAGATCGCAGGCAATCACGATCGGCGCCGCGCCGCCCTTGGCCTCGAGCTCGTCGGCAAGCGTCTTCAGGCGATCGGCGCGCCGCGCCACCAGCGCCACGCGGTGACCATTCGATGCAAACACGCGCGCCAGTTCGGTGCCTATGCCCGCCGATGCCCCGGTTATCAGCGTCACACGCTCAGTCACGTTTCAAACTCTTACTGCAAATTCTAGTGAGGTCCCCAACGGGGCGACGAGAGCATAGGGATGCGGTGTGACGCAAGCCGCGTATGGGCTTGTGGATAGCGGCGGGGCCGCTGGTTTCGTGACGAAACGACCGATTTTCAGTCGGATCGCCCACAATCGCGGCGGACATTAAAATTTCGTCATGCGCAGCGCCGGCAGGGGGGCGTCCGCCTGCGCAGGCAGCCGTGTCAGATTGCCGCGTCTGCCGTGCCCCAGGGGCCCTTTGGCAGCTCCGCCTGCTTCTCGGCGACCCGGTGCTTGAGATCGATGCGGTCGCGCGAGGAAATGCCGAGCAGATCGGCAGCACGCCAGACCACATTGTCCTCGAACTCGCTAACCTGGCCGTCGGCATAGACCAGCTCCCACATCATCTCGACGATGCGCAGCCGTCCCTCCTCATTCACCGAGCGCATGATCACACTGGTAAAGTGATAGAGATCCACGGCCTCGCCCTCAACGCGCATGGCGGAGGCGATCAACTTGTCGGCGGTGCCGGGATCGAGCTGGAAACGGCTCTCGATCAGGCTGTGCAGCTTGCGCGTCTCGGCCGGCGTTGGCTCACCATCCAGCGAGACGACATGCACCAATAGCGCGGTCGCCGCCAGGCGGTAGTCGCCGTCATCGAAGGCGCGGTCAGCCTGGGCATCGGGGGAGACGATATCGGCAATGAATTGGCGGAGTCCGTCGAGCATCGCTCTCTCTGTGGGATGAAGCCTGGAGGCTTTGATTGAGCATCTGTCCGGAACCGCTACGCACTTTTCCGGACCATGCGCTGTTGAAATCTATATGGCGTGGAAACAGAACCGGCGCAATCCGCGCGGGTTCCCGCTGCGGCATTACGTTTCAGCAAGCATTACGTGTCGGCAATGTGAATTTGAGTCATTCCGGGGCACGCGAAGCGAGAACCCTCAGGTGCGCAATTGCGCACCGAGAATCTCGAGATTCCGGGTTCGATGCTGTCGCATCGCCCCGGAATGACAGCGCACCGGACTACGGTATCTCGTACACCACGAGCTTGTCGGCAATGCCGCGCAGCGCCGCTTCCTTCTGGATCGGCTTGATCGCCGCGCGATCGAGGATGCCCGCGACCTCCGCTGCTTCCATCACCGGCTGAGTCAAATGGATTTCCTGTGACGTCGACAGGCTCTGCACCCGTGCGGCGATATTTACGGTCTGGCCGAAATAATCCTGCCGTTCGTTCAGCGTCACCGCGAGGCACGGCCCCTCATGGATGCCGATCTTCACGATCAGATCTTCCTTGCCGCGCTCGGTGTTGAGCTGCTTCATCGCAGCCCGCATCCGCAGGCCCGCCGACAATGCGTGCTCGGGCCGGATGAAGGTCGCCATCACGGCATCGCCGATCGTCTTCACGACTGCGCCGTGTTCGGAGGCGATGATCTCGAGCAGCGCGTGGAAATGCGCGCGCACCAGGTCGAACGCAGCGAGATCGCCGACCCGCTCATAGAGCGCGGTCGATCCTTTGAGATCAGTGAACAGGAAGGTCAGCGCGGTGATCTTCAGCCGCTGGTCGACAGTGAGATTGTCGGCCTTGAACACGTCGCGGAAGGTCTGGTTCGACAGCATCCGCTTCGCAGTGAGGATCGGCTTGCGCTTGCCGAGCAATTTGTGCAGCGGATCGCCCGCGATCCACACCGACGGCAGCACGCGAACGTCGGCGTGATTCTCCAGCGAGAGCCGCAGGGGCCCCGGCCGCATCGTCGAGGTGCCGGTCGGCGCATGAGACTTGTTGAACGCGATCGAGAACTGCTGGCGCTCGGTAGTCGGCTCGCCCTCGACAGCAAAGAAGTGCGCCGAATGCGTCACCGGCTCGAACACGATGACGAACTGATTGGGCAGATTGAGCGACAGGATCGCCTTTTCGCCGGGCGGCAGCTCGAGCCCCTCCAGCGTCACCTCGTTGATCAGGGTCGACACCGCGCTCTCGTCGAACTCGATCCCGGAACTCCAGAACATCTGCCGGAAATATTCCCAGATCGGCAGCGTGTTCGGCTCGTGCGCGGCGATGTGACGGACCCGCGGGCTGACGGTGAAGGCAACCTCGACCAGCTCGTCGACGGAGGCCTCGTAGCCGGCTGCGCACAGCGCGCAATTGTAGTCGTCATGGCGCAGCGACTTCAGCGTGGTGTGGGCGTCGAGCACGCCGCCACACCCCGGACACAGCACGTTCCAGCTCATGTCGAACAGGCCGAGCCGCGAAGCATGCAGGAAGCCGGAGATCACCTTCTCCTGGTCGAGCCCGGTACGGCGCGAGAAATCCAGAACGTTGATACGATTGAGCTCGCGGTCATGGCCGTCCGCGATCAGCTGCTGCATGGCATCGACGACGGCCGGATCGGTCGTCTGCCTGAGGACTGCGAAGTGGGCTTGCGTATCGCTCATGGTGAGCCCCTAGAGGATGATCCGGAAAAGCGTGTAGCGGTTTTCCGCAGAGATCATGCTCAAAACACAGAGATAGAGCGGGATGACGATTCGACGAAGAGTTATCCCGCTTTAGATGAGCATTGCGACACCGTCGCGCAAGGTCAGCGCGGCTTGATCGTGAACACCGGCGAGCGGTTCGGCTGTGTCGTCACCACGCCGATCGGAAGCACCGGATCCTTGTCCGCCAGCGCGACGCGGAACGTGCCGATGATCCGCGCAAGCGCAAGCGTCGCCTCGACCAGCGCGAAATGCGCGCCGATACAGACCCGCGCGCCGACCCCGAACGGCAGATAGGCGAAGCGATCGGGCGGCGTCTGTGTCATGAAACGCTGCGGCACGAACGCGTTAGGATCGCGCCACAACTTTTCGTGCCGGTGCAGCAGCCACGGCGCGATCAGGATTACGTCATGCTCCCTGACCGGACGGCCCGCGATGCTATCGGGACCGGCAGCCGCACGCGCGATCAGGAACGCCGGCGGATAAAGCCGCATGGTTTCATCGATCACGGCGCGGGTGAATTTCAGCCGCTCGATGTCGAGCGCGCCTAATGTCGACACGCTCCTGACTTCTGCTGCCAATTGTTCCTGGGTGTCGGGATCGAGCGCCAGCAGATAGAGCGCCCAGAACAGCGCGGTCGCGGTCGTCTCATGGCCGGCCAGGATCATGGTCGCGACCTGGTCACCGAGCTGGGCGTCGGTGAAGGCCGCGCCGGTTTCAGGATCGCGCGCGGCGCCCATCAGGTCGAACAGGTCGCGGGCCGGCGCGTTGTCATCCTTGCCGGCAGCGCGACGCTCGGCCATCAGCTGGCCGACAAACGCGGTCCAGCGCTTGCGAAATCGGGCGCGCCGGAAATCCTGCAGGGTCGGCCAGCTCAAGGGCAGCACCAGGTCGAGCATATGCGGCCGCGCCAGCGTGTCGCCGTACTCCATCACGAAGTCACGCAGCGCGGCGCCGTGGCGATCCATGCCGAACGAGAACATGGTGCGGCCGGCGATCTCCAGCGTCATGCGCTGCATGACCTCGCGCAGATCGACTGGGCCGCCGCTCGCGGCCTTCAGCTTGGCGATGGTCTCGTCGACCGCCGCGATCATGTACGGCACCAGTGTCGTCACCGCGCGCGGCGTGAACGCCGGCGCCAGCGTACGCCGCTGATGCTTCCACGCACGGCCCTCGGCGATCAGCAGTCCCTCGCCCAGCATCGGGCGCAGCACGCGAAGGCCGGCCGGCGTGCGGGTGTAGTTCTCGTAATTGTCGACCAGCACGTGGCGGATCGCATCCGGCGTGTTGAGGATGAAGCTCGAGTGGTTGAGGAAGCGGCCCTGGACGATGTCGTCCTCATAGGCGCGCTGGCCCCAGGTCTCGATCGGCGAGTTGCGCATCACCCGCATCCGCTCGAACGCACCCATGTCGTCGGGGGCCCGCGGCGGCGCCGGCGGGACCAGGGGACGCCGCGTGACCGTGATGTCGTAGACTTCGGCTATGCTCATGGTCCTCGCTTCCTGCCTCACGCAACGGCCGATCCGGCCATGCGATCCCGGCGCCATGAAGGCGCGCGGACCCTGCACCAGACCTAATAAGTCAGCTCGGCGACTGCAATCCGATTCTCCGACGCCGGCCAGGCCCGCGCCACGATGCGTTCCCCGTTGAAGATCGCGGCCACCGGACGGCCGACATCGGCCGCGGCGAGCCGCAACGTCGTCACGGCATCCGTCGGCACGCCGGATTTGACATCGGCCGGTTCCTTGCCGTCGAACAGCACGATATCGCGCGGTAGCCCGAAATAGCCGCGCGGCCGCGACATCAGCACGATGGCGCCCGCACTGGCATCGGCAGGCAGCAGCGGTCGTGCCGCGCGCAGATGCACGATCTCGGAGGAGCGCGGAAACGGCGAGCGATAGATATGCGTCGTCAGTGCACCCGGCGAGGTCAGCACGAATTCGAGCGGCCAGGACGGATCGACCTGCGCTGGTCCCCAACGGCCGTCGGCGCCGGTCTGCGAACTGTGCAGCGGACCACTGAGGCGCTCGCCGGTTTCCGCCGACACGCGATAGATGTCGACCGTGGCACCCGGCACCGGCCGGTTGGTCGGCACGCCGCCGGGCGTGCCCGTGACGAGGCCGCTCAGCCTCACCGCCGCCTCCGGCACGATCTCGATCCGCGACGGCTCGTGCCCCGCGATGAATTTGTAGATCTCGCGAAAGGCGCGCGGATGATACGCGGTCTCGCGATGATCCACGGCACCAAGCACCAGATTGGTCGCGCCTTTCAACGCCGGACCTTCGGCCGTGACGTTGGTCGGCGTGCCCGGCTTGCCGATGAAGCGGCCGTCGGCTTGGGCATATTTGTCGAGGCCATCGCTGCGCAAGGTCAGGAATGCGGTGCCAGCAGTCACTTCGCTGTCGCCGTCGTTCAGCCCGCGCAGGAACGGACCGCGCCCGTTGAACTCGTTGCCGAGCCCGTCGTCCGAGGCATACACACCGTGATTGGGCGTGCCGCACAGCACCGCGTGGCTGATGTCGCCGCCGCCGCCATTCTTGATGGTGTTGCGGATCGCATTGCCGCCGCGCGAATTTCCGACCAGCGCGATGCGGGCGGCGCCGCTCTTCTGCTTCAGCTCCCTGACCGCCTCGGCGAGCTCGCGGCGCTGGTCCTCGGTCGAGGAGCGGCCCGCCTGCTCGACCTTGTCGTCGGTGCGCGCCAAGGGATCGGTGAAATTGATCACGGCCATGCGCTCACGCGGCACGCCGTTCGATTCCATCCGCCAGAGCGTCGTCAACCAGAGCGCGGCGTGATCGCCATTGCCATGCACGAACAGGATCGGCGGGATGTCGCCGGCAGGCGCCGGCTGCGCCAGGACCGACTGAGCGAGGACCGACTGAGCCAGGGCCGGGACGGCAAGACGGCCCGCCAGCAGGGACAGCGCGCCGGCTCCTTGCAAAATACTCCGCCGCGACAGCGCCATTTGTCCCCTTCCCCAACCCTTTCAGGGCTTTAGCTGTGTCCTACACCCGCCAAGGATACCGTAATCTCTGGACAGGACACGCATTTGGCGGGCATCAGTTGATGCAGCCGGAATCATTCAACAAGCCATAGCAGGCCAACCGGAACCGGATATGACCGCACCGCCTGATCGACCCGACAGTATCACTGCGCCGTTGCGGCACTCAATCTTCAGGCGAATCTGGCTCGCCAGCCTGCTCTCCAACCTCGGCATCCTGATCCAGGGCGTCGGCGCCGCCTGGGCGATGACCCAGATGACCGCGGAGGCCGACAAGGTCGCGCTGGTGCAGACCGCGCTGATGCTGCCGGTGATGCTGATCGCGATGCCGGCCGGCGCCATCGCCGACATGCATGACCGCCGCATCGTGGCACTGGTGTCGCTGGCGATCGCACTCTCCGGCGCCACCACGTTGACGGTGCTGGCCTGGCTCAGTCTGGTGACGCCGAACATCCTGCTTGCGCTGTGCTTCGTCGTCGGCAGCGGCATGGCGCTGTTCGGCCCGGCCTGGCAATCCTCGGTCAGCGAGCAGGTGCCGTCGGAGACGCTGCCCGCCGCGGTCGCGTTGAACGGCATCAGCTACAACATCGCGCGCAGCTTCGGCCCGGCGATCGGCGGCATCGTGGTCGCGTCCGCAGGCGCCGTGGCGGCATTCGCCGCCAATGCCGTGCTGTATCTGCCGCTGCTGACCGTGCTGTTCCTGTGGAATCGCGTCAGCGAGCCGTCGCGGCTGCCGCGCGAGCGGCTGAACCGCGCCATCGTCTCCGGCGTGCGCTACATCACCAATTCGCCGTCGATCAGAATCGTGCTGACCCGCACCATGGTGACCGGCATCATCGGCGGCTCGGTCTCGGCGCTGATGCCGCTGGTGGCGCGTGACCTGCTGCATGGCGGCGCGCAGACCTACGGCATCATGCTCGGCGCCTTCGGCATGGGCGCGGTGATCGGCGCGCTCAACATCAGCGAGATTCGCAGCCGGCTCAGCGGCGAAGCCGCGGTGCGCACCTGCGCGCTGCTGATGGGCGTCGCGATCGCCATCGTCGCCGTGAGCAGGCAGCCGGTGCTCACCGCCGCCGCGCTGGTGGTTGCCGGCGCGGTGTGGATGCTTGCGATCGCGCTGTTCAATATCGGCGTGCAGCTGTCGGCGCCGCGCTGGGTCGCAGGCCGTTCGCTGGCGGCCTTCCAGGCCTCGATCGCCGGCGGCATTGCGATCGGAAGCTGGTGCTGGGGCCGCATCACGGACCTCGGCGGCGTCGAGATGGCGCTGTTGATCTCCGCCGGGCTGATGCTGTTGTCGCCGGTGCTCGGCATCTGGCTCAGGATGCCGCCGGTCGGCGCGCGCAACGAGGACGCCACCGATACGCTGGCCGATCCCGAGGTGCGGCTGCAACTGACCGGGCGCAGCGGCCCGCTGGTGGTCGAGATCGAGTACCGGGTGGCGCAGGACAATGCCCGCGCCTTCCACAATGTGATGCAGGACGTGCAGCTGAGCCGCCAGCGCAACGGCGCCTATGGCTGGTCGATCGCACGCGACATCGCCGATCCCGAATTGTGGACCGAGCGCTATCATTGCCCGACCTGGCTCGATTTCCTGCGCCAGCGCAACCGCGCCACCCAGATCGAGCGCGAGCTGCACCAGAAGGCGGCCGACTTCCACATCGGCGCCGACCCGATCCGGGTGCGCCGGATGCTGGAGCGCCCGTTCGGCTCGGTGCGCTGGAAGGACGAGACCCCGGACCGCGCCGCCAAGGAAGTGATCCCGGTGGTCGCGACGGCGGCGGGCAGCAGCACGTAGTCTCAGTCGTCATTCCGGGGCATGCGAAGCATGAACCCCAGATGCGCAATTGCGCATCGGGGAATCTCGGGGTTCCGGGTCTGCGCTTGCGCGCATCCCGGAACGACGGTGATCGGAGCTACTGCCCGTTGTCGATGAGCGTCTGCTGGCAGGCCTTGCTGAGGCGGCTGCGATGCTCCTTCAGGCAGGCCAGCACGACCTGATCGCCCTCGCTGAGATGGGCGCGGCAGAACCGCGAGGCGTCGCGCGAGCAGGCATCACGCCCCTGCTGCTGTGCCGAGGCGGCCGACGTCAACAGAACCAGTGGAACGACGGCGAATAGAAATCGGGTCATCTTCAATGCCTCTAAGGAATGCAACGCCGGTTCTATAGCGTTTCAGGGCCGCGAAGAAGCTTGAAACCGAGGGCGAAGCGGCAGGTTCCGCCCCGGGATGACCATCCGGAGACGGCCTGCGTCTCGTCGCCGCAGGTCTGCCCCGTCAGATGCCGCGCAAGATCACTCCGCGGCGGCCCTGCGCTGGGCGGCGAGATCGCGATCCAGCACCACGCGGCAGCCGCTGCTCAGCTGGGAGCGATTCTTGACCATGCAGGCCGTGATCCTGGGGATGTTCGGGATCTCCGCGCTGCACAGGCGGAACGCGTCGCCCGAGCACATCTGCTGCGCCTCGGCGCTGAACGCAAAGCTCGCGGTCGACGACAGCACGGAAAAACTGGCCGCAAAAGCCAGCGCGACGCCGACGCTGCGAACTGCACGCTCTAGAACCTGACTTTTGAAGACGGTGGTCATGATCGGCTCCCATCGGCGCCGCAAATGGCGGGGCCCGTTGTTCGATGGGTTCGATCCTGCACGGGAGCGAGCTGACCAACTGTGATGGTCATCACGCACGCGTAAGCCGCACTTTTTCTTGTCCTTCCGGCGCCGTGTTGGGATCGCGTTAAGACCTTGTTGGCATTAATCGCTCGTTACGGGTGTGGCGTATCCTTAAGTTCCGAGAGAGTGTAGCGATGCGTAGTGCGTTGGGCCTGATGCTGGCCAGTGTTGTAGCGGCGATCGTGATCGCCGGTGTGTGGTTCTGGACCTCCTCCCCGCGTGCCGACGCGGCTCCTCCGCAGACAACTGCCGCAGCCAAGGCCGATGCGCTTCCTGCGGCAGCGGCAAAGCAGGCTACCAGGGACGATGTCGAGACGACCGCCGCGCTGTCGAAGCGCGCCGATGCCACCCAGGCGGCAGCCCCGGCCGCTGCCCCCGCCCCGGCGCCGGCCCCGGTTGCCGCCGCACCCAGATGCGCCAATCCCGATGCGCTCGGCATCAGCCGCACCGTCGTGGTCGACACCACTGGCGGCCCGGGTTTCGGCTTCCTGCAGTACAAGCAATATGACTTCCTGACCGACCATGAGGTCGTGCTGACCTTCGACGACGGTCCGTGGCCGACCACGCCGGCCGTGCTCAAAGCCCTGGCGGACGAGTGCACCAAGGCGGTGTTCTTCCCGATCGGCCTGCACACCACCTATCACCCGGACATCCTCCGCCAGGTCGCCGCCGCCGGCCACACCATCGGCGCCCACACCTGGTCGCATGCGCATCTGGCGAGCAAGAAGCTCACCGAGCAGCAGGCCAAGGACGAGATCGAGAAAGGCTTTAGCGCGGTGAAGCTGGCGCTGGGTAGCAACCCCGCCCCGTTCTTCCGCTTCCCGGCGCTGGCGCACACCCCGGCAACCACAGCCTATCTCGGCACCCGTAACATCGCGATGTTCTCGGTCGACGTCGACTCCAACGACTTCAAATCGAAGAGCTCCGACGAAGTCATCAACAACGTGATGACCAAGCTCGACAAGGAGCACAAGGGCATCATCCTGATGCATGACTTGCAGAAGCACACCGCGCAGGCGCTGCCGACGCTGCTGCGCAAACTGAAGGCGGGCGGCTACAAGGTGGTCTGGATGAAGGCCAAGACCCAGATCGAGACGCTGCCCGAATACGACGCGATGATGGCGAAGACCGAGAAGCCGATCGCAACGGGCCGGCCAATCGGCAACGTCGTGCAGACGATCGCCGACTAGCACAACCCACGCATTGAATACGCCAAACGCAAAGCGCCCCTGGATCCGATCCGGGGGCGTTTTCGCTTTCTGATCGCAGCCACCTTCTGCCTATGCGCCTTCGAGCGTGGCGCCATCGCGTCCGGTAGCTGCGGGTCCCACCAAAATATCGAAAACAACCCCATGCAAAGTAGCTGGCGGGTGCCGGCGCTCGACAAGGCAATTTGACCCGTTGGGCAAAGACGGGGATGCCCGGGCGGTTTTGCTTGAAGACGCGCCCTCGCGCGCTTGCCCGGGCATGACGAAATTGAACTGGTGGCTACCAGTAAATCCCGTGGCGATGCAGCTCGCCGATGATGCGGCCCTCGGTCCAGCGCCGTGCGTGGCGGCGGTGGCCCGACCTGTGCGAGGGCGCCCGCTGCTCGCCTGCCGGTCTGGTGTCGGGCGCCGCCTGCGGCTGGACGTTGGCCTGCTGCAGTGGCGCCTGCTGCACTGTGGGTTGGGCCTGCGGAGTGGGAGCCGGCGTCGCGACAGGCGCGGCGCGCTCGACATATTTTGGCGCTTCCGGCGGCTTCGGTGGCGGCTCGACAGCGGCAGCATTGACCGAATTCGACGCGGCGACCGGCAGCGACCCTGCCCCGCCCAACGACAGGCTTCGTTCACCGGCCTGCGCGCAAGCGGAAGCCAAAACCATCGCCGTGATCAGGATGAGTTTGCGCATTGTTGTTCTCCCGTTGGTGGCCGGAAAACTAGCCAGGTCGTCCAGACGACTGTGTGAGCTGCTTCACGCAGCCATCGCGTGCCGCATTCATCTCCCTGTGATCATCAGCCGCAGCTGCGCCCCACCTCGGCGGCGCCCTGGACAGGGCATCACCGCGGTCCCCGCCTTGCAGCAGTCTTGATCTGGATCAACGGCGGCTTGCCGATGGATCGCTCAATAGGATTGCAGTTTCCGTTCGGACCCAATGATCTCTTCGTGGTCCGCGTCGCGGGCAACGGCCTCGGAATAGAGGTGCTTGGAAGCCTCAAATACGCAGTCGAGAACCTTGGCGGCAGCCTCAAACTCATCGTCGTACTCGGCCACAGCGGGTGCGGCGCGCTTACGACAGCCGTCGATGTATTCCTGAATCCGCGTGAATACTTGCCGCTCGCGACCAAGCGTTCGCTCCGCAGCATTCTCGACGGTGCGTTGGTCGTGGTCCAGACTTCCGAGAGAAAGCTGGTCGCCGCGTTCGGGCCAAGTGTCGTGCACCGCCCTGGGTATCGAAAAGCCCTGATTGAGACGTCGATTGTCACCAACGCCGCGCTGGCGGCCTACTCGATCCAGGAAGAACTGAGGACCAACGGCTACACCGGGATCGAAGCGGCATACGGCGCCTATCTTCTGGAGAGCCGCACGATATGGGCTCCGCGTTCCGGTGATGCCGACGGGATCGGTCTGGCGGCGGCACCTCAAGATATTGCAGCGTTCGTGGATCTCGGCGACGCCATCGCGCAATCGCGGCGCATTGAATCGCTTGTCAACGCGAAAGAGTGATCGGAGGCGTCTTCCATCACGCCAGCAGGACAGTACTGCCAACGGGTCGGTGGTCCAGTCGGATTGTTGGAACCTGGTCCTGTCGGCGGGCCCGTATCACTGTACGATGATGCGCCTTGAGACACGGTCTCGGCGCAACATCATTTGCCGTGCACGCCGGCGTCTACAGCACGAGCTTGTGTGTTGCGCCGCGGATGGTGACCCGGGAATAGATCCGTCGGTTTGGCCCTCTCCTTCGCACGATGCCTGAACTCTGGAGAACTCGGTGAGTGCACTAGAACAAGGTCGCGCACGGCCCGGCGACGATGGCTTGGCGAATGCGGTCGCCGAAAGGCTCCGTTCAACGATCCCGGTCGCCGGCGCGATCGCCTATCCGTTCCTGCTCGATGGATTTCATCTCGCGGTCTCGCCCGCTAACGGTCCGATATCGTTTGGGCGGCTGGCGCTGGCGGCACTCCTTCTGCTGGCTGCAACGGCCGCGCCCTTGCTGGGTCTCGCCTGCGCCTATTGGATGACCAAGCCAGCACCTTCCTCGTTCGAGCTGCGCGCCCGGCGGCTCGCCTATCTCAGCATCGGTGCGCCGCCACTGTTCGTGTTGACCGGCGTCGGTCTTGGACTGCTGCATATCCATGTCAGCGACGAGCTCGTCTGGGTCGCGGGCTGGCTCGCCGCGTGTCTCTATGTGCTGCTCGGCGGCGAGCAAGAGCGGCCGGCAGTATCAGCCGCGACTGCTCCGTCCATTGCCGGATGGCGTGTCACGCATGGCATCGCCGCGGCGGTCATCCTTCTCTATGTCGCGTTTCACCTCACCAATCATCTGCTCGGCCTGCTTGGACCCGAGGTTCATGCCGCCGTGATGAAGATGGGCCGCACGGTCTATCGATCGTCCGTGGTCGAGCCGGTGCTTGTCGCTTTGATGCTGTTCCAGGTCGTCGTCGGGGTACGGCTCGCCTGGCGCTGGAGCTCACGGCCGGCGGATGCATTCCGCGTGTTTCAGATCGGCTCCGGCGTCTACCTCGCGGCGTTCATCGTCACCCATCTGAATTCCGCGTTCGTCTCGGCGCGGGCCGTGCACCACATCGACACCAATTGGGACTGGGCGTCGGGCGCACCGACCGGCCTGATCCACGACGCCTGGAGCATCCGCCTGGTGCCGCACTACGCACTCGGCGTGTTCTTCGTCCTCGCGCATCTCGCATCGGGACTGCGCGGCGTCCTGATCGCGCATGGTGTGGCCACGGCGGTTGCCAACCGTATCTGGGCAACCGGGCTCGCGGCCGGCGCGCTGGTCGCGATCGCGATCATGAGCGGACTGTGCGGGGCGCGGATCTAGGCGGCGCAAATCGTTCGATAGGCGGCCAGTTGAAGCGCGACGACGCGCTGCGCGGAATGACATTTCTCAAACCACAGACGCGCGGCATCGCCGCAGCCGTTGCCGTCCAGCGGATCAGCAAGAACCTCGAGAATCCGGGCCGCGCACGACTCGATGCTGTCGGCGACCAGGCAAGGCGGCGTCGCTCCAAAGAACTCCGCTGATTGGGTTTCATCAAGATTGGTTATAACGCGGCGTCCGAGCGCCATTGCCTCAAAGGTAACGCCGCCGATTGCGGGTATCCTGAACTGATCGACGACGACGTCGCTCGAGCAGTACCGCTGTCGAAGCTCCGCCTTGTTCAACGACGGTATCCACGAAACCATATCTTCGATTCGAAGTTCCTGAATGAGTTCCTTGCTTCGGTAAACGTCAACGCCCCACTCGACCAGGATGATGCGAAAATCGCGATCCGCTTGCGCAACCTGCGCTGCCGCCCTCAAGAAAAGATCGTTGCCTTTCTGCATCGAAACAGGTGCTGCGTGCCAGTGATGTCGCGTCGGGCTAAAGAATGTGGTGACCTTGGGGTCCCGCTTCGGAATCTTGAGGCCTGCTCGAAAGCTTGAAATCTTTTCATCGTCGAAGGCATGCGGAAGATAAACGGTCCGCTCTCTATTCAACTTCAGCCGTGCCACAGACGGCAGCACGTCCGAGTTGGTCACGAAGGAGAAAGCCGCATTCTTGTACGACGCCGAACAAAGAATGCCATTATAGGTTTTCTCAAAAGGCAGTTCGCGCAACGTGCCATGCTCGTAACATGTGTAATTCTTGAGTCCGTTGATGAACGGAATGAACCCGTCGATCGAATAACCCTGAATGATGTCATAGTGCTCCAATACGTCGGCGAATTCATTGGCAATGGTGGATGCGAAGGCTTCAACCAAGACCAAGGCTTCTGCCGGATAGTCCGTGAACTGTCGCAGCAGGTCACCAAGACGTGCCGCACGTTGCGAGGCGTTTCGATCCTCGCCCTTGCCGTATTTTTCGAAATAGCGAAACTCCGGGCGGTCGACGATGGCCGGTTGGATCACCACGGCAATGCCTGATGAACCGACGTCAGCGGCCGCGCTGTTGCTTGCGGCCGGCGTCGCGGTGACGGGATCCGGCATCGTGAAGGCATCAGCTGGGAACTCGAAGCCAAAGCGCGGCAGGCCGCGGCTGCGTCTCTGACTTCGCCAGAATGCGACCGCTACACTCGACCCGTCGACAACGCCGGTTTCCGCCTCACGCTGCAAATGAACAAACACATACTTCGTTAGCAGCGAACGGTAGATTGATACGAGGCGGCCTGGCCCTTTGGGATTTGGTGACCGCAAATCGCGAAACGTCCCATCTTCATCGCTCTCGCTTGCAGCCGACGTCGCGGCGTCGGGATTCGGCACCGTAAAGACACCAACAGGAAACTCGAAGCCAAAACGCGGCAAGCCGCGGCTGCGTCTCTGGCTTCGCCAGATTGCGACCGCCAAGCTCGGCCCGGCGACAACGCCGGTTTCCGCCTCACGCTGCAAATGAACAAATACGTACTTCGTTAGCAGGGAACGATAGATTGATACGAGGCGGCTTGGCCCCTTGGCACTTGATGACCGCGAGCCGCGGAACGTCCGATATTCCTTACCTTTGCTTGCAGCCGGCGGCGCGGTGTCAGGATTCGGCATCGTGAAGACATCGGCTGGAAACTCGAAGCCAAAGCGCGGCAAGCCGCGGCTGCGTCTCTGGCTTCGCCAAATTGCGACCGCCAGACTCGCCCCGTCGACGACGCCGGTTTCCGCCTCACGCCGCAAATGAACAAACACGTACTTCGCCAGCAAGGAGCGATAGGTTGATACGAAGCGGCCTGGTCCTTCGGAATCTGGATATTCGTTGGCAGAAGATCGGCTTTGCACAGGCTGCGGATCAGGCGAGGCCGGCTCTGACGAGGCCGACGAAATCGGGAAGAGTGTAGGCTCAGGCTCTATGGTCGCCCCTGGCAGGACGCTGGTCGGTTGATCGAGCGGCTGCGGAATTGCCTTGCTTGCCTGGAAGTCCTGAAACTCACGCGCAATTGAAATTGTGTCTGCCAGATGCTCCGGCATCGGTGGACGGACCCGGCTCTCTGCGGCGGCGATGCCATCAAGCATCTCCCAATATCTTGCCTGCAGCAGCGTCCAGAAAAATGCGGCTGCTCCGCCGTCGCCGGCGTTCTTTGCACGAAGGTACGAGAGGCAATCGAGAACGGGGCCTTGCACAAACCAATCCGGTCGCCGCCAACCGCCCAACTCGGTCGCCCACCAATCCGGGAACATGTTGTCGATGTTGCTGTCGAAGCTTGCGGCCTCCCATTCCGGGCAACCCATGACGTGATAGTAGTTATAGCAAATGACATCCGCTTCGATTCCGAAGCGCCGCTGAATCAAGGCATTATTGTAGGCGTTGTTCGCGATATTGCCGATATGCAGGACGCGCAGCGGGCGATTATGGGCGCGTTGGAACTCCCTCAGGAAGGCAAGCTGTAGTTGAAATTCGCTATCGCGATTCTTCGGTCCCAACGTCACTCCCCGGCAACGTATTTTGGTTATTAAGTCTTCCGCGCGAAAACGCCCAATCTACGAAGACCGATTCCGCCGCGGTTATTCTGCTCCATGTCGCGTCTCATCTCACCAATCATTTAGTCGGCTTGCGCATTGGGTGCGGTTGGTGTTGCGCTGGAGTTCGCTACCGCCGGATGTGTTCCGGGTGTTGCAGATCGGCTCGGGCGTTTATCTCGCCACGTTCATCGTCACCCATCTGAATACCGCGTTCGTCTCGGCGCGGGCGGTGCATTCGGCGTTTTCTTCGTGTTTGGGCATCTCGCGCCGGGGTTGTACCATGTTCTGACGCACTGCGGGGCCGCCACTGTCGCCAACCGGGCAGCCGGCGGACCGGTCGCGATTGCGATCATATGCAGACTGTGCCGCGCGAGAATCCAGGCGAGTAAATCTCACCTGCGCATCGAGGCGGGGGATGTCGCTGAGGGGTGGTGCCGCAAGAGGGACTCGAACCCCCGACCCCGTCATTACGAATGACGTGCTCTACCAACTGAGCTATTGCGGCGAACCGTTCGGCAACGGCCTGACAACGCGCCACCTGATATCGGGCATGACCCCGATTGGCAAGGCAAACGCGGTTATTGAACCACACACCGGTTATCTAACCGCGAATTAGCTTCCCAAACGTGACAGAAATCCGCGCCAACCGCCGATCTGGGCCTTGGGCGGGCCGATTTGTTCCGCAAATTCGTCTACCGCGCCGTCCTCGTCGACCCCGGGGTCGTCGGGGGCCCGGACGATGGGGATCACGGCCGGAACGGGAGCGGGCGCCGCCTTGGGCAGGTCGGTCCGGGAACGGAACAGGGGCGCGGGCGCCGGGGGGGCCGATTCGGCGGCCGGCGGCGGAGCCGGCTCCGATGCGGGCGGGTCGGCGGGGGTTGGCTCAGCCTCGACAGCCGCCGGCAGCGGGGCGTTATCCTGCGCCGTCGGCGTAGCCGGCTCGACGGGCTTGACCTCGACCTTGGCCTCGACCGGCTCAGCCGGCTTGGGCGGGGGCGGCTCGCTGGCGACTTCCTTGGGCGGTTCGACCCGGCGTGGCGCCAGCATCGCCTCCTGGAACGGCGAGGGCTCGATCGCATGGCCCTTGTCGGACGGCAGCGCCGCCACCGGCGTCTGCCACTGGAAGGCATCGAGACGGCCGGTGACCGGCGACACCGGACGCCAGCGGTCGGAGACATAGCCGTCCGCGGTCCACACCGGATCGTGAAGCGCGCGCACCGCGCGCAAGGTCCAGGCCCGCGCCCGGCCGCTGTCGCCGTGCTCGGTGCGCTCGATCTCCGCCATCAACAGCGCGACGCGCTGCGTCGGCGCCGCCGTGAACGGCTCCAGCGCCGTACGCGCCTTGGCGAATTCGGTCGCATCGATCGCGGCGCGCGCGATCGCCAGCGCGCCCTCGATATGGCCCGGCGTTTTCGCTGCCAGCGTCTCGACGCGCACCAGGCGCTGGCGCGCGGCATCGCCGAGCCGCACATGCGAATAGGCGTCGGCGAGATCGGGATGCGGCTGCGCCAGCCACGCGGTCTCGACGATCCGCATCGCGCGGCGCACCTGATGCGCCTCGCTCTCGAATTTGGCGGCAAGCACCGCGGCCGGGATCAGCGTCGGCGCCAGCTTGAGCGCCTCCATCGCGCTCGCGCGCGACAGGTCGCGATCGATGGTCTCGAACTCGAGCGCACGCGCCGCGAGCAGCACGCCGCGTTGCCGCCGATAGGTCGCCTTGTCGATCAACCCGGCGGCCTGGTTGTTGTCGATGATCGACAGCGCGCCGGCCCAATCGCCCTTGGCGCAGCAGAAACCGAGCACCGCATGCGAGGCCCAAGACGAGGACGGCGACATCTTCAGCGCTTCCTCGGCGATCATCACGGCCGCAACCGGATCGTCGGCGCGCTGTGCCTCGATGAACAGGCCGCGCAGGCCGAGCAGCCGCGTGTCCGCGCGCTCGGCCATGGCGCGGAAGGCGCGCTGCGCGCCGTCGCGATCGCCGTCGAGCTGCGCCGATTGCGCGTGCAGCAACAGCGTCAGCGGATCGCCTCCGGCATGGCGCCGTGCCACTTCGGCATGCGCGCGCGCTGCCGACGAATCGCCATGCCCGATCGCGAGCAGGCCCCGCGTGATCGCGTGACGGCCGCGCGCGTGGCGCCGCTCGCGCCTGCCGCGGCGGACATGGCCCGGGATCTTCCACATTCCGCGCAGGATCACGCCGGCGACCATCGCGACGACGATGACGAGGCCGAGCAGATACATTGGCTGCTTGGACGTCAGGCGCAGACCGCCCCAATTCAGCACGAGATCGCCGGGCTGATCGGCCAACCAGGCCGCACCCGCTGCAGCGAGCGCGATCAGCAGCAGGAACAGAATGATGCGGATCATCGAGAGCCTATTGCAAAGACTTACTGGTTGACCGTGGCGAGCGCCGCCATGGCGTTGTCGGCAAATTTCCGCGACGCGTCGAGCGCGGCGCGGCGCGCGTCCACCTTGGCGAGCCAGGCTTGCGCCGCGGTGCGATCGGCCGGCGGCAACGACTTCAATTCGCGCTCGGTCAATGCGAGATCATTATGCACGGCGGCCGATGTCACGCGCGCGACGATGCTGCCGCGGTCGGTCCCGGTGCCGTCGGTCCGCTCGATGCGGATCAGCTTGGAAGCGCCGGCCTGCAGACGATCGACCAGCCCGGCGCTGGCCGCCGCGGCGTCCGGCGGCGGCGGTGCGAGCTGCGGCACGATCTCGATCAGATCGCGGCACAGCTTGTTCGGACTAGGCACGCCTGATGCGGCGAAGACGTCGAGCGGCTTCAGCGCGTCAGGATTGTCGGCGATCGCTTTCGCGGCCTCGAGCGCCGAGGCATAGGGATCGCCGTGACGAACCGCGACGTCGAGCAACGATGCCGCCACCACGCGGCGCAACGGCACGTCGTCCGCCTTCGCCTCGGCCTTGGTGTCGGCGATCTTGCTATCCTGCTTGGCGATCGCGGCACCCTGCGCCTTCACCGCGCTCTCGACCTTGTCGATGCGGGCCGTGATGCCGGAGATGTCGGGCGCAGCCGCGCCATCGCGCGGCGCGGCCTTCACATCAGTAACCGCCGCCGCAAGCTTGTCGGATTGCGCCCGCGTGGCGGCGAGCTCGGTGCGCAACGCGGCGATCGATTTGTCGAGCGCCTCCAGCCGCGCGGCTGCCGCGGGATCGGCGGCCGCAGTGACCGGCCTGCTCGCTTTTGCTTCAAGCGCCGTCAGGCGCGTGCCGAGTTCGTCCACCGTTGCGGCACTGGGCTGCGGCGCGGACGCCGGCGGCACCGCGGGCCAGCCGAGCAGCCAGCCGACCCCGATCACGAGCGCTGCCGCGACCGCGCCCGATACCGGCGCCACCACCCAGGGCGACACCGGCCGCGACGGCTCGGCCACGGACGCTGCGGGGGCGGCCTCGGGCTGCGGCTCTGCCTGGCGAGCAGGATCCGGATGGGGCTCCGCCTCAGGCGCGGCCGCCTCCGCTGCCTTGTCGGTATCCTTGTCAGTTTCCTTGGCGGCTTCCTCGCCCCCCTCCGCCCTAGCCGGCTCGCTGGAGATCTCGGTCGCCTGAAGATCGATGGTCGGCGGCGGGCGCTTGGGCCGGGAATCCGGCGAAGGTCCTGGGTCGTCGGGCCTTTCTTCAGCCATCGCGAGGGTCCTCAAAACTACTGGCCGCACATTGTAGCAGAATCGGCCGACGTTCTTAGAGCACGATCCGAAAACCGGAGCATTGCCTAACATCATGGTCAGACGAAAGAATTATTCCGCTCACGGCCGCAGGGTGCGACCGAGCGCCTCCAGCAGGGCGTTTTCGTCCGGCCGCGCCGCCACCACCACCTTGGTCGCGCCGGCGTCATGGAGCACCGCGGCGACCGCGGCCGAGATGCAGCATTGCGGCAGGGCGAGCGCCGAAATCTCGATTCCGTCGGCCCGTATTGTGTCCAGAAACGCCTGCGCGCTGCGGCGGGAATAATGCAGCACCGCGGTGATCCGGTTGGCCAGGAAGGCGTCACTGACCGCCGTTGGGAAGCCGGCCACCGGCGCCATGCGGTAGGTGGTGTGGGTGACGACGGTCAGGCCGGTTTCGCTGAGCTCGCCCGCCAGATCGCGCGACAGGTCGGCGCCGGCGAGATAGAGCAGCGTGGCCGAAGCCTCTAGTTCGCCGGCCTTGACCCGCGCGAGCACGAGATCGCGCAAGCTCACCGCATCGCCCTCGGCCACCATCACCTTGCCGAAGCCCGCGGCGCGCGCCGCGTCGGCGGTGTGTGCGCCGACCGCGAACAGCGGCAGCCGCAGCAGCCGGCTGCCGGCGAGATCGATTGCGCGCGGGGCGTTGGCGCTGGTCAGGATGACCGCGTCATAATCCGCGTCGTCGTCATGGAACGGTAACGGCTCGAAGCGCAGCACCGGCGCCGCGACGGCCGCAAAGCCGCGTTGGCGCAACGTCGCCAGCGTCGCTTCGTTGTCCGGATGCGGTCGTGTGACAAGGATGGTCACGGATCAGGTCTCCCGGCTTGCGAATTGGACCTTGCCGACCGATTGCACTTTGAGACCTCGCAATGCTACCCCGGAGGGGACATTTTGATGAACATGATCTTGCCGGAAACCGGTTCCGGCCTGTCCGGATCATGCTGGTAGCACAAGGGCCTCAATTGGGACACGAACCACCGATGCTGGTGCTGGGGATCGAGACCACCTGCGATGAAACCGCAGCCGCGGTGGTCGAGCGCCAGGCTGACGGACAGGCAAGGATCCTCTCCAACGTCGTGCGCTCGCAGACCGACGAGCACGCCCGCTTCGGCGGCGTGGTGCCGGAGATCGCCGCACGCGCCCATGTCGACCTGCTCGACGGGATCGTCGCCTCCGCCATGAAGGAGGCCGGTGTCGGCTACGGACAATTGTCGGCGGTCGCGGCAGCCGCCGGCCCCGGCCTGATCGGCGGCGTGATTGTCGGCCTCACCACCGCGAAGGCGATCGCGATGGTGCACGATACGCCACTGATTGCGGTGAACCATCTCGAGGCGCACGCGCTGACGCCGCGGCTGACCTGCGCGCTGGCGTTTCCTTATTGTCTGTTCCTGGCCTCGGGCGGCCACACCCAGATCGTCGCCGTCGTGGGCGTCGGCGAATATGTGCGGCTCGGCACCACCGTCGACGACGCGATGGGCGAGGCGTTCGACAAGGTGGCGAAGATGCTGTCGCTGCCCTATCCCGGCGGACCGCAAGTCGAGCGCGCAGCCGCCGGCGGCGACCCGACGCGGTTTGCGTTTCCGCGCCCGATGCTCGGCCGGCCCGATGCGAATTTCTCGCTGTCGGGATTGAAGACGGCGGTGCGCAATGAAGCCAGCCGGCTGGAGCCATTGGAGCCGCAGGACATCAGCGATCTCTGCGCAAGCTTCCAGGCCGCGGTGCTGGAATCGACCGCGGATCGGCTGACCGTCGGCTTGAGATTGTTCGAGGAGCGGTTCGGCACGCCGCGCGCGCTGGTCGCGGCCGGCGGCGTTGCCGCCAACCATGCCATTCGCAGCGCGTTGCAGGATGTCGCGGCGAAAGCGCAGACCACGCTGATCATCCCGCCGCCGGCGCTCTGCACCGACAATGGCGCGATGATCGCCTGGGCCGGCGCCGAGCGAATGGCGCTCGGCCTCACCGACACGCTGGAAGCGCCGCCGCGCGCACGCTGGCTGCTCGATGCCAACGCCAAGGCGCCGGCCGGCTACGCCAACAGCCGCGCCGGATATTGAGCTGAGGGTTCCGATGCCCGCGCATATGTCAGTCAGCGTGATCGGTGCCGGCGCCTGGGGCACCGCATTGGCCGAGGTCGCGGCGCGCGCCGGACGCAAGGTGACGCTGTATGCGCGCAATGCAGAGCATGCCGCGCAGATCCAGGCGACGCGGGTCAATCCGCGGCTGGCTGGCGTCCAGCTTCATCCCGACATCGCGGTGACATCGGATATCGCCGCTGCCGCGCGCGCAGACATCATTCTCGCGGTCACTCCGGCGCAGCATCTGCGCGCCGCGGTCAGCCATCTGGCGCCGTATCTTGCGCCCGATACACCGGTCATCGCCTGCGCCAAGGGCATCGAGCACGGCACGCACAAGTTCATGACCGAGGTGATCGCGGAAGCAGCACCGCGCGCCGTGCCCGCGATCCTGTCGGGACCAAGTTTCGCCGACGACGTCGCGCGCGGATTGCCGACGGCCGTAACGTTGGCAACCAAAGACGAGGCGCTGGCGCGTGCGCTCGTGCAAGCGCTCGGCTCGGCGACCTTCCGGCCCTATCACACCACCGACGTCCGCGGCGTCGAGATCGGCGGCGCGGCCAAGAACGTGCTGGCGATCGCCGCCGGCATCGTCGCCGGCAAAAATCTCGGCGCTTCCGCGCTCGCCGCGCTGACCACGCGCGGCTTCAGCGAGCTCGCGCGATTGGGCCGCGCCTGCGGGGCGCGCACCGAAACCCTCTCCGGCCTGTCAGGATTGGGCGATCTCCTGCTCAGCTGCTCGACCGCGCAATCGCGCAATTTCGCGCTCGGCCTCGCGCTCGGCCGCGGCGAAGCGGCGCCGGTCGGCAAGCTCGCCGAGGGCGCATTCACCGCGCCGGTGCTGTGCGAGCTCGCCGCCGCGCAGAAGGTCGATATGCCGGTGTCAAACGCGGTCGCCGCGATCCTGAGCGACCGGCTGACGATCGATGACGCGATCGAAGGCCTGCTGACGCGGCCATTCAAGGCGGAAGGCTAGAGCTGGTCGTGCTGACGCGCTTTCTCCACGCGAGACGGCGACCGCTTCGTTCAAGAGCGTTCTCATCACCGCGCCGTCGCGAAGGCGACGAGGTCGTGCAGTCCGGGCCCCGCTCCGTCGGGTGTCACGCCGAGTTCCTCGGCTGACGCATTGCTGCGGTTGACCCAAAAGGTCGGATAACCGAACCATTTTGCGCCGGCCACGTCCCATCCGGCGAATGCGGCAAAGACGATCTCCTCCTTCTTCAGTCCGAACGCGTCGACACCCATTTGATAGGCGCGCGCATCCGGCTTGAAGGCCGCGACCTTGTCGGTGCTGAGGTGATCTTCGAACAGACCCTCGAGCCCGGAATTCTTGATCGCCGCGTCCAGCATCGGTGCGGTGAAGTTGGAAAGAAACGCCATGCGCAGGCCGGCGGCGCGAAGCTGCACCAGCGCCGGCACGACGTCCGGCCACACCTTGAGTTCCAGGTAACACTGCATCAGGCGGTCGCGCTGCTCGGGCGAGAGCGAGATCTTCATCGCCTTTGCCGCGAACACCAGCGCGTCCTCGGTGACCCGCCAGAAGTCGGCATATTGCCCGCCGAGCGTCCTGAGCCAGGTGTATTCGAATTGCCGGGTTCGCCACATGGCGCTCAGCTCCGCGCCCTTGCCCGGGAACATCTCGTCCGTCCGGGCGAACACGGGACGGGGATCGATCACGGGGAAGCCGTCGAAGGCGACCGCCCGGAACGGCGGGCGGCCTGCCGCGCGCGACCGATCGGGCAGCACCGTCGCGGCCGTGACTGAAGCCGCGGCCAGGGTCGTAAACGTCCGGCGATCCAGGAGCATGTCGTTTCCTCGCATTGCGTGCCGCCAGCGTTCACACAATTGCGTGTTGGCACAATCGCCCGATTTCAGCAGAGATCATTCCGTGTTTCAGAACAATCAGGGAGGGATGACGATGGACCGGCTCGAGGAGCTCCGCCTGTTTCTCGCGATCGTCGACAGCGGAAAGTTTGCGGCCGGCGGCCGAAAATTCGCACGTTCACCCTCCTCGACGACGCGGATCGTCGCCGAGCTCGAGCGGCGCCTCGGCACCCGGCTGCTGCAGCGGACCACGCGAAAGCTGTCGCTGACCGACTCCGGCGCGCGGCTTGCGGCGCAGGCGCGCCGCCTGCTCTCCGATTATGACGACGCGATCGACGGCGCGATCGGCGAGGCCGCAAGCCTGCGCGGCAACATCAAGCTGTCAGCGCCGACGCTGTTCGGCAGCCGTCACATCGCACCGCTGGTGCGCGCATTCCTTGAACGTCACCCTGACATCACGCTGCAACTGGTGCTCGAGGATCGTCTCGTCGATCTGATCGACGAGCGGATCGACATCGCGCTGCGGATCGGCCATCTGACGGACTCCTCGCTGAGGGCCCGACGCGTCGGGGAAGTCCGGCGCATTGTCGTCGCCAGCCCCGATTACTTGAAGCGGCATGGCCGGCCGCGCAGACCCGACGATCTCGCGTGGCATCACGCCGTGACCTTCGTCAATCAGGCGAGCCCCGCGGCCTGGTCGTTCCAGCACAAACAAGGGGGTCCGCAGAAGGTCAAGGTGTCGAGCCGCATGGAGGTCAACCGCGCCGAAACGGCGATCGGACTGACGCGTGACGGCATGGGCTTGACGCGCGTGCTGTCGTACCAGGTTGCGGGTGAACTCGCGGCAGGGACCCTGGTCCGCGTGCTGAGGGATTATGAAGTGGCGCCGATCCCGGTCCAGTTGGTCTTTCCCAGCGCACGCCTGATGGCGCCGCGCATTCGGAGCTTCCTGAACTTCGCCGCGGGTGAGCTACCCCAGACGGCATTCAACCACCCATAGCGGGTCTGCAGCCGTCGCGCTTGACGGCGCTGGCTTTCGCGCAGACATCATGCGCACTGTGCTGGCGTAGCAGCGACCGTCGGATCCCGTTCCAACAACAAGAAACCGAACTTGGGGAAAGTACATGCGTCAACTGCGTCGCGTTATCGTTTCGATCAGCATTCTGTTTGCCGTCGCCACCTCTTGCGCCACCACGCGCGCGCAAACGGCGGTACCGTACGACGAACTCGCCAAGCGCGAGGCTGCGGCGAACGCCGAGGATGGCAAGCGGGTCGCCCCGCTCAAATCGATCGGCAATCCCTCAAGTGACGTCTCGGCGGAGATGCAGGCGATGATCGGCGCGCCCTATCCGGCGCATTTCAACGCCGACCCGAAGACCCCGGCGGAATGGAAGGAGTTGATCGATCGCCGCGCCAAGGAAGCCGTCGCAAATATCCCGGCGATGAAGGCGAAGCTCGGCGTCAAGGTCGAGGAAACCAGGCTTGCCGGCGTGCACTGCTACATCGTGACGCCGAACAAGATCGCGCTCGAGAACCGGCGGCGCCTGCTGATCCACGTGCATGGCGGCGGCTACGTATTCGGCCCCGGCGAAGCGGCGTTGCCGGAAGCCATCATGATGGCCGGCTTCGGCGGCTACAAGGTGATCTCCGTCGACTACCGGATGCCGCCGGACTTCCCCTATCCGGCTGCCATGGACGACGCGATGGCGGTGTGGAAGGAGGTTCTGAAATCGCACGAGCGCCACCGGCTGGCGATCTTCGGCACCTCGACCGGCGGCGCGATGACGCTTGCGATGGTGTTGCGGGCGAGGGACGAGAAGCTGCCGTTGCCTGCCGCCATCGCGCCCGGCACGCCGTGGTCCGACATCGACAAGATCGGCGACAGCTACGCGAGCAACGAGTGGCTCGACAATGTGCTGGTGACCTGGGACGGATGGCTCGGCCGCGCGGCCAAGCTCTATGCCAACGGGACCAGCCTGAAGAATCCCTACATTTCGCCGATCTACGGCGACTTCAAGGGTTTCCCGCCGACCATCCTGACGTCGGGCACGCGCGACCTGTTCCTCAGCAACACGGTTCGCACGCATCGCAAATTGCGCCGCGCCGGCGTGATCGCCGATCTCAATGTCTATGAGGGGCAATCCCACGCGCAGTACCAGATGAACGTCGATGCGCCCGAGACCAAGGAAGCCTTCACCGACATCGCCAAATTCTTCGATCGATACCTGAAGCAGTGAGTGCTGCCATCAGGATCAGATGCCCGTGCTTGTCGCGGGCATCCGGCTGCCTGTAGATTGCCGCGCAATGGACGCTCGAGAACGGGGTGAGTTGCGATGAATTACTGGCTGGTGAAATCCGAACCGTCGACCTGGTCGTGGGACCAGCAGGTCGCCAAGGGCGCGAAGGGCGAAGCCTGGACCGGCGTGCGCAACTTCACGGCGCGGCAGAACCTCGTCAACATGAAGAAGGGCGACAAGGCGTTCTTCTATCATTCCAACGAGGGCAAGGAGATCGTCGGCATCGCCGAGATCATCAAGGAGGCCTATCCCGATCCGACCGACAAGACCGGCAAGTTCGTCTGCGTCGACATCAAGGCCGACAAGCCGTTGAAGACGCCGGTGACGATGGCCGCGATCAAGGCCGACAAGAAACTCGCCGACATGGCGCTGGTGAAATATTCGCGGCTCTCGGTGCAGCCGGTGACATCAGAGGAATGGAAATACGTCTGCAAGATGGGCGGGCTGTAGCGTTCCACAAACTCAACCGTCGTCCCTGCGAAAGCAGGGACCCATAACCACAGGCGACCATTGTTAGGGCGTGCTGTGGCTCCAGCTCATTTCCACAATCAACATTTGGGGTAATGGGTCCCGGCTCGCGCTTCGCTTGGCCGGGACGACGAGTGAGGCGGGCTTACGCCCCCGCCGCCATCACCACCTGCGCCAGCAATTGCTCGCGCTTGGACTGGGTGCGGTAACCGCCCATCGTCGCGGCGAAGCGTTCGAGGATGCCGTCCTCGAAGGCGGTGACGATGGTGTCGTGGACATAGCTCTTGCGGCAGATCGCCGGCGTGTTGGAGAGCTGGTCGGCGGCGGCGCGGATCGCGTCCAGCACCTGGCGCTTGCGGCCGCGCTGGCTGGCGGCCGGCGTGATCCGCGACAGCGATTCCACGACGACGGCCGAGGCCATCAGGGTGCGGAAATCCTTCAGCGAGATCTTGATGCCGGCGAGCTCGCGCAGGAATGCGTTCACCGCCGTGGTCGAGGCAGCGCGGACCACGCCGGAGCGGTCGTGGTACTGGAACATGCGCTTGCCCGGGACACCGCGCAGAATGCCGATCGCACGCACCAGCTTGGCCGCATCGCATTCCTTGCGTACGGCCTTGCCGCCCTTGGCCTTGAAGGTCAGCACCAGGGAATCGTCTTCCAGCGTGACGTTGGACTTCAGAAGCGTGGTGGCGCCGCGGGTGCCGTTGAGGCGGGCATAGGACTCGTTGCCGGGCCGGATCGCGGTGCGCGCGATCAGCTCGATCACCGCCGACAGCGCGAACTCGCGCGTCGGCTCGTCGCCGGACAGGAACGCCGAGACCTTGCGCCGGATCTTCGGCAGCGCGGCGACGAGCTTGGCCAGGCGATGCGCCTTGCGCTGCTCGCGGACCTTCTCCCAGTCGGCGTGATAACGGTACTGCAATCGGCCCGCGGCATCGCGGCCGACCGCCTGCAGATGCGAGCTCGGATCGCTGGAATAGCGCACCTGGCGATAGGCCGGCGGAACCGCCATCGCATGCAGCCGGCGGATCGTACGCGCATCGCGGACGCGCGAACCGTTGGCGCGAACGAACGAATAATTCTTGCCGCGCTTGATGCGGCGGATGGTCAGCTCATTCTGGTCGCCGAGCCGCAGGCCCAGATCACGCGCCAGATCCTCGACCGAGGTCTTGATGGCAGCGGGCGCGTCGAGCATGAGCTTTGCCCGGGGCGGCTGCAACTTCGCCTGCGGCCGCAATTTTGCCTGCGGCTGCTTGGGCCATTGGCCCAGCGCCTTGGCCAAGGCGACAGCGGGATCGGCGGACATGGGCCGCACAGCCGCGATGTTCTGCTGATCCATCATACTTCCAAGACGCCTTGTTCCGCTGTTCTCCCGGTAATGCCGTTGCTTCGGGCTTCGTTCCGGTGGGGCCGTCCGGCCTCGGAATGGCGATTTAGGGCGTCAGGGCTGACATTGCGAGTCGCGAATCGGTTATCGACGGTTTCTAATTACCTTTCATGGGTGCCATTCGCCCGCTAACCTTGATTTTGAGCCCTCCGGGATCGGTCAAAATGGCGGAAGCCCGGCTTGGGAACCGGGTTTTTAGGCGCGACCAGGGCGACCAGGCTCCACGAGAAAGGTCAGGGATCGTGCCGTTTCGTACCAGGTCCCCGGACGGCACCGCCGCACCTCACGATCCGTCCAGCTCGTCCGGAAGAATGATCAAACCTCACAGCCTGTTCGGGCGAAATTGTCGGCGCGGATCGTCGCGGCGGCCCTGCCGGTATTCATCGAAGCACGCTGGAGGTGGTCCAGCAGAATTGGCGCCGTGCCACCGTCGGCGTCGCTCCCTGAACGTTGATTGAGGCTCTCCAATATCGGCATCAGCGGATCGCGGTCAGCAATTCCTTCGCGACATCCAGCCTCTGCGGTGACGGCGTGAAACGCCGGCAAGCGGAGCAGAGAACGATACCACTACGACCAAGAGACCAGTGACCTGAAGCAGACGATGGAGCATAGGTTTCGCTCGTCAACCAGGCGCGGTAAACCGCCCAATCAGATGAGGAAGCCGGCAGGATGCCCGGCGGCTTTGCCGCGACGAAAGTGACAGTCCTTTTTCCTTGCCGGGCCGGAATGCGGCAACGCATAATCGCGGCAATGATCAAGATGGCTTGTCGGCGCGTTGTGTGCGATCGGCAATGAGTGGAGGAAAATGATGTCCGAGAAGATCTATGACGTGTCGGCCGACTGGGCCAAGCGCGCCTACATCGATGACGCCAAATATCGCGAGATGTACGCGCGCTCGGTCAAGGACCCCAACGGCTTCTGGGCCGAGCACGGCAAGCGGATCGACTGGATCAAGCCCTTCACCAAGGTCGAGAACGTCTCCTTTGCGCCCGGCAACATCTCGATCAAGTGGTTCGAAGATGGCGTGCTGAACGTCGCCTGGAATTGCATCGACCGCCATCTCGAGAAGCGCGGCGACCAGACCGCGATCATCTGGGAGGGCGACGACCCCTCCGAATCCAAGCACATCACCTACCGCCAGTTGCACGACGAAGTCTGCAAGATGGCCAACATCCTGCGCACGCGGAATGTCAAGAAGGGCGACCGCGTCACGATCTATCTGCCGATGATTCCGGAAGCGGCCTACGCCATGCTGGCCTGCGCGCGGATCGGCGCGATCCACTCGGTGGTGTTCGGCGGCTTCTCGCCGGACAGCCTTGCCCAGCGCATCAAGGACTGCGACTCCAAGGTGGTCATCACCGCCGACGAGGGCCTGCGCGGCGGCAAGAAGGTGCCGCTGAAGGCCAATGTCGATGCCGCGATCGCCAAAACCGGCGGCGTCGATTGGGTCGTGGTGGTGAAGCGCACCGGCGGCAAGGTCGACATGAACCCGACGCGCGACCTCTGGTATCACGAGGCCGCCAAGATGGTCACGACGGAATGCCCGGCCGAGCACATGCATGCCGAGGACCCGCTGTTCATCCTCTACACCTCGGGTTCGACCGGCACGCCGAAGGGCGTGCTGCACACCTCGGCCGGCTATCTCGTGTTCGCGTCGATGACGCATCAATACGTCTTCGACTATCACGACGGCGACGTCTACTGGTGCACCGCCGACGTCGGCTGGGTCACCGGCCACAGCTACATCCTCTATGGGCCGCTCGCCAACGGCGCGACCACGCTGATGTTCGAGGGCGTGCCGAACTACCCGGACAATTCGCGCTTCTGGAACGTGGTCGACAAGCACAAGGTCAACATCTTCTACACCGCGCCGACCGCGATCCGCGCGCTGATGCAGGGCGGTGACGAGCCGGTGAAGAAGACCTCGCGCAAATCGCTGCGCCTGCTCGGCTCGGTCGGCGAGCCGATCAATCCGGAAGCCTGGGAGTGGTACTACCGCGTGGTCGGCGACGATCGCTGCCCGATCGTCGACACCTGGTGGCAGACCGAGACCGGCGGCATCCTGATCACGCCGCTGCCCGGCGCGACCAAGCTGAAGCCGGGATCGGCGACGCGGCCGTTCTTCGGCGTGGCGCCTGAAATCGTCGATGCCGACGGCAAGACGCTGGAGGGCGAGACCTCGGGCAATCTCTGCCTGGCCAAATCATGGCCGGGCCAGATGCGCACGGTCTATGGCGACCATGCGCGGTTCGAGCAGACCTATTTCTCGACCTACAAGAACAAGTACTTCACCGGCGACGGCTGCCGGCGTGATGCCGACGGCTATTACTGGATCACCGGTCGCGTCGACGACGTCATCAACGTCTCTGGCCACCGCATGGGCACGGCCGAGGTCGAGAGCTCGCTGGTCGCGCATGAGGCGGTGTCGGAAGCCGCCGTGGTCGGCTACCCGCACGACATCAAGGGCCAGGGCATCTACGCCTATGTCACGCTGATGAAGGGCACCGAGCCGACCGAGGCCTTGCGCAAGGAGCTCGTCGCCTGGGTCCGCAAGGACATCGGCCCGATCGCCTCGCCGGACCTCATTCAATTCGCGCCCGGCCTGCCGAAGACGCGCTCCGGCAAGATCATGCGCCGCATCCTGCGCAAGATCGCCGAGGACGAACCGTCCAGCCTCGGCGACACCTCGACCTTGGCCGATCCGGCCGTGGTCGACGACCTCGTGCAGAACCGGCAGAACAAGAAGGGCGCGCCGGCATAGGCCGGCGGCAGCAAGATCGGAACATCGAGCAAGGGCCGCGTGCGATCACCGCCGCGGCCCTTCGCTTTTTTGGAGCACGATCAAGTCAGGTTGAATCGATCTCACGGCAGACTGGCCAGCCTCCCCGCATGCGGGACCGGGAGCACACTGCGGTCGCGGCCGCCATTCAGCGTAATCTCATCACACTCCGAGGCCGGCTGTTTCACGGGATTGTCAGAGGCGCGGCACCATTGCGGCGCGTTTGTGGCCAAGTGTTGTTTTCAGGTCATTTACTTTAATCCGAACTTTTCCTTTTCTGCCCGCCATCAGGACGTGTCTCGCGGCCGGTGTGAAACCACTCGGTTAAGACACGCGGTTAATATTGCGTGCGTGGACCGGCGGGCCCGGCTTTTTCAGGGTTCTACACCTTCGTTTTTGGCTCCTCCTGGGAGCTGTTGGGAAGTGGAGAGGTTGATGTCGATGAAATTTGCGGTGGCGCTGGCTGCCACCCTTGGCGCTGTTGTTGTGATGTCGCAGACGGCCGAAGCGCGGCCGGAAATGGTCGGAATACACGCTGATAATTATGAGCCGGGCACCATCGTGGTGAAGACCAACGAACGGCGGCTCTATCTCATTCTCGATTCCGGTCACGCAATGCGTTACCCGGTCGGCGTCGGCAGGTCCGGCAAGCAGTGGGCCGGCACGACCCGGATCGACGGCAAGTATCGCAACCCGGCCTGGTCGCCGCCCGCCGAGATCAGGCGCGACAAGCCGAGCATCCCGAACGTAATCGCAGGCGGTTCGCCGGCGAACCCGATGGGCGTCGCCGCGATGACGCTGGCCGGCGGCGAATATGCCATCCACGGCACCAACGTGCCGGGTTCGGTCGGCGGCTTCGTCTCCTACGGCTGCATCCGCATGCTGAACACCGACATCACCGATCTTTACTCGCGCGTCGAGATCGGCACGACAGTCGTCGTCACCCGCTGATCGCGCAGGGCGCTTCGTCGAAAGAAA
The DNA here is from genome assembly GCF_038957035.1 of Bradyrhizobium sp. B097. Classification (NCBI taxonomy): domain Bacteria; kingdom Pseudomonadati; phylum Pseudomonadota; class Alphaproteobacteria; order Hyphomicrobiales; family Nitrobacteraceae; genus Bradyrhizobium; species Bradyrhizobium sp. B097. The sequence continues at coordinate 67,717 of NZ_CP152412.1, read as the reverse complement.
AGCCGCGCAGATGCGCGGCTTTTTGTTTGCCTGTCCTGCGCTATCGCCGCCACGACCGCTCAGCGCGTAAAGTATCCGCACCAGCCGAAGCGGTGGCCGCCATTGTAGGCGCGCGCATGGCCGGCCGCGAGCAGCGCGGCCGAAACGTTGTCGGTCTTCTTCGTCGCAACGTCGGCGACGACACGTCCCTGGTATTTGTCGGGACCGACATTGTAGATCGCGACGTCGCCCTGGCCGAGCAGATCGCGCAGCGCCACCGTTGCCGCTTGCGCCATTTGCAGTTCGCGCGCGCACGACGCCTTCAGCTCCGGCGCATCGATGCCGCGCAGCCGGACCCGCGTGTACAGATCGGGTCCCGGCGCGAGATGCACCCGCGCCTCGAAGGTGTCGCCATCGATCGTCCTGACGACATCAACAGCGTGGCGTGCGTCAGGCGCGCCGGCGCGCTGCCGGATCATTTCGGCATCGCGCGACCGGCTCAACGACCAGTGCGACGGCAAGGGCACCCATTCAGGCACCCATCGGCGGACCGGCAGCACGCTGCCGACGGCAATGCCAAGCACGAACACCCACGGCAGCGCCGCCGAGACACGCCGGCCCCAGGGTGAGCGGCGAAAGGGCGGACGTCCCGTCCCACGATAAGGATTTATTCTCTCGTATGGGGACATATTCCCAGACTGGCTTGAGTCGGGCCGGCAGACAAGACTCTCAGAAGTCCGAGGCGATGCCCTTGGTCTCCCAATCGCCGTAACGCGTCGGTTCTGGTCCCTTCGGGCCCTGGAATTCCTTCGGCCGCGCGGCCGCATCCTTCGCGGCGGCTTCCTCGGCAGCCTTGCGCCGCGCCGCAGCCTCGGCGAGCGCGCGCTGCGCCGCCGGCGTCAGCGGCTTGCGCGGCGCGGGTTCCGGCGGCAATGGCGATGGCGATGGCGATGGCGATGGCGATGGCGATTTCTCAGACATGACAAAACTTTCTGCCTGCGAATTTCGTATCTTGGTGTTGGCTCAGTGACGACATCACGATCACAAAATCCCGCAAGACGATTCTTACATTTGGCATATTCGCATGCCAGTGGTGTTTTCGAGTTGATGGCATGAGCCGAATGTAACTCAGCACCTTCGAGATATCTCCGCTCCATGCCTCCTTCAAGATTTGCAGTCCCTGCCGAAGTCCCCGGTCTCGCCGCGCGCCGCATCGCGGCCGACATCCTCGACGGCGTGCTGCACAAGCACCGCACGCTCGACGATCAGCTCGACGGCGCCGGCGCGCATCCCGGCCTGAAATCGCTGGCCGATCGCGACCGCGCGCTGATGCGCCGGCTGGTGTCGACCATCCTGCGCAAGCTCGGCACGCTCGGCCATTTGCTGTCACGCCTGCTCGACCGCGGTGTCCCGACCGATGCACCGCGCGCGCAGAGCGCGCTGCTGATCGGCGCCGCGCAGATCCTCTGGATGGACGTGCCTGACCATGCCGCGGTCGATCTCTCGGTGCGGCTCGTACAGTCCGACCGGCGCGCGGCGAAATATGCCGGGCTGGTCAACGCCGTGCTGCGCCGCTGCGCGCGCGAGGGCCAGGGCCTGATCGACGAGATCAGCCCGCAAACGCTGGACCTGCCGCAATGGATGCTGGCGCGCTGGAATGCGCATTACGGTGAAGCCACCGCGCGCGACATGGCGCTGGCGCTCGGCCACGAACCGTCGCTCGATCTCACGGTGAAGTCCGACGCGCCGCAATGGGCGAGCCGCCTGCATGGCGAGATCCTGCCGACGGGAACCGTACGCACGCTGCTGCAGGGTTCCGTGACCATGCTGCCGGGCTTTGCCGAAGGCCAATGGTGGGTGCAGGACGCCGCCGCAGCACTTCCGGTGCGCCTGTTCGGCGACATCAAGGACAAGCGGGTCGCCGATCTCTGCGCGGCGCCCGGGGGCAAGACGGCCCAGCTCGCGCTGGCCGGCGCACAGGTCACCGCGGTCGACCGCTCGCCGGCGCGCGTCGCGCGGCTGCGCGACAATCTCACGCGGCTGGCGTTGCAAGCCGAGACCGTCGTCGCCGACGCCGCCGAATGGCCGGCGGAGGCCGCGAGCTTCGACGGTATTCTGGTCGATGCGCCCTGCACCTCGACGGGAACCATCCGCCGCCATCCCGACGTCGCCTGGCTGCGCCAGGAAAGCGACATCGCCGCGCTGACGGCGCTGCAGAAGCGGCTGTTGCATAAGGCCACCAATCTGCTGAAGCCGGGCGGCACGCTGGTCTACTGCACCTGCTCGCTGGAGCCGGAGGAAGGCGAGCACGCGATTGCCGCGCTGCTGGCGAGCGAATCAGGCCTGCGCCGTGCGCCGATCGAGAAGGACGAGGTTGCCGGCCTCGACGACATCATCACCGCCGACGGCGATCTGCGCACCCTGCCCAGCCATTTGCCCAACGCCGACCCGCGGCTGGGTGGACTGGACGGTTTTTACGCGGCCCGGCTGGTCAAATCCTGATTTTAAACTTCAGTCCTCTAAGCTCGAAGTGATTCGCGCGGTATCAAGAGGGTGTCTTCGATATCAAGAGGGTGTCTTGGCCGCGTTTCCGGATTAAATAAGGATTCGTTGAAAATTCCCTCCCCGCAAGGTTAGGCGTGTCGGTCGCTCAAAGCAGACGCATCTCGACGCTGATTGCTGGCCGGTTTGCCCGCAGCATGCTCGCACGCGCCAGCGGGAGCACGGTGGCACTGTCGCGGCTCTGGCCCGGCCGCACCGACCGGCTGATCATCGCCCCGCATGATCTGCGGACCGCCGACGCCACCCGCGCGGCCGAGATCTATGCCGGGCGATTCGTGTTCGCTGGCAAGATCGTCACCTGCCACGGCCGCTCGATCTTCGATCTCGAACCGCCGTCGGAGGATTGGGAGGCCGCCCTGCTCGGCTTCGGCTGGCTGCGCCATCTGCGCGCCGCCGACACCGCGCTGACCCGCGCCAATGCCCGCTCGCTGGTCGACGACTGGATCTCCAACCAGGCCCGCAAGCGGCCGCTGGAGCGGCGCGCCGACGTGCGCGCACGGCGGGTGATCTCGCTGTTGTCGCAGGCCCCATTGGTGCTCGGCGACACCGACGGAAAATTCTACCGCAAATATCTGCGCGGGCTGGCGCGCGAGATCCGTTATCTGCGCCACGCAACACTCGACATTGACGGCGTGCCGCGCCTGCAAGTGCTGATCGCGCTGTGCTACGCCTCGCTCTGCCTCGCCAACCAGGCGCGCAACATCAAATCGGCCACGCGCAGGCTGTCGGACGAATTGCAGCGCCAGATCCTGCCCGACGGCGGCCACATCTCGCGCAATCCCGGCGCGCTGGTCGAATTGCTCAGCGATCTCTTGCCGCTGCGGCAGACCTTTGCTGCACGCAATATCGCGCCGCCGCCGGCGCTGCTCAACGCCATCGACCGCATGATGCCGATGCTGCGCTTCTTCCGGCACGGCGACGGCAGCTTCGCGCTGTTCAACGGCATGAGCACCGCGCCGTCCGATCTCGTCGCGACACTGCTCGCCTATGACGACACCCGCGGCGTGCCGATGGCGAGCATGCCCCACACCGGCTTCCAGCGCCTCGATGCCGGCAACATGACCCTGATCATCGACACCGGTCCGCCGCCACCAGCAAGCGTCAGCCAGGATGCGCATGCCGGCTGCCTGTCGTTCGAGCTCTCCTCCGGCGTCAGCCGCATCGTCGTCAATTGCGGCATGCCGAACACGGGGCGCGACAATTGGCGGCCGTTCGCTCGCTCCACCGCGGCGCATTCGACGCTGACCTATCGCGACACCTCATCGTGCCAGTTCGTCGAACTGTCGGCGATGAAGCGGCTGTTGCGCGGCGCGCCGGTCACCAGCGGGCCCAGCAATGTCGAGAGCTACCGCGAGGCCATCCCCGGCGGCGACGTGCTGACCGCCTCGCATGACGGCTATCTCTCGCGCTTCGGCGTGATCCACCGCCGCGTGCTGATGATCGCCCAGGACGGCACGCGGATGGAGGGCGAGGACTCGCTGTCGCCGGCGCCCGGCGGCCGCATCAAGGGCAGCGAGGCCGATTTCGCGCTGCGCTTCCATCTGCACCCCTCGGTGAAGGCGAGCCGGCTGTCGGATGCCCGCGGCGTGATGCTGGTGCTGCCCAATCGCGACGTCTGGACCTTCGAGGCGCTGGACGACAAGGTCGACCTCGAGGACAGCGTCTTCCTGGCCGGCAATGACGGCCCGCGCCGCACCTCCCAGATCGTGATCCGGCAGGACGCAAGGCAGGCCGCCACCATCCGCTGGAGCTTCGTGCGCTCCTCGACCTCGGCCACCGCCACCAACGCTCGCCGCAACGCCCGCCGCGAGCCGGAACTGCCGCTGTAGGGCAATCTCCGCTATTTGAACCGTCATCCTGAGGAGCCGCGAAGCGGCGTCTCGAAGGATCCACGGCCCCGCCGGTGGCCGTCGACCCTTCGAGACGCGCGGAGCCTGTCATCGGGCCGCGCTTCGCGCGGACCCGTTGGCGCTCCTCAGGGTGACGGGGATAGATTCCCGGGAATCGGCCTCGGAGACCGGTTTCGTGCCACACAAAACCGTGCTACCCGGCTGCCTTAACAGCCAGGGATTTCCTAGAATGACCGAACAGCTTCGCCGCGTGACCCGCGCTCTGTTGTCCGTTTCCGACAAGACCGGACTGATCGATTTCGCCAAGGCGCTTTCCGACCATGGCGTCGAGCTGGTCTCGACCGGGGGCACCGCCAAGGCGATCGCGGCGGCCGGGCTCAAGGTCAAGGACGTCTCCGAGCTCACCGGTTTCCCTGAAATGATGGACGGCCGGGTCAAGACGCTGCATCCGAAGGTGCATGGCGGCCTGCTCGCGATCCGCGACAACAAGGAACACGCCGCGGCGATGGCCTCGCACGGCATCGCGCCGATCGACCTTCTGGTGGTCAATCTCTATCCGTTCGAGGCCACCGTCGACAAAGGCGCCGGCTTCGAGGAGTGCATCGAGAATATCGACATCGGCGGCCCCGCGATGATCCGCGCCGCGGCCAAGAACCATGACGACGTCGCCGTGGTGGTCGAGGCGAACGACTATCAAGCTGTTCTCGACGAGCTTACCGCGCACAAGGGCGCGACCTCGCTCGGCCTGCGCCGGCGGCTCGCCGCCAAGGCCTATGCGCGCACCGCGGCCTATGACGCCGCGATCTCGAACTGGTTCGCCGTGCAGCTCGACACCAAGGCGCCGGACTTCCGCGCCTTCGGCGGCCGGCTGATCCAGTCGCTGCGCTACGGCGAGAACCCGCACCAGACCGCGGCGTTCTACGCCACGCCGGAGAAGCGGCCGGGCGTTGCGACCGCACGCCAGCTGCAGGGCAAGGAACTGTCCTACAACAACATCAACGACACCGACGCGGCCTATGAATGTGTCGGCGAGTTCGACCCGCAGCGCACCGCGGCCTGCGTGATCGTCAAGCATGCCAATCCCTGCGGCGTCGCCGAGGGTCCGGATCTCGCCACCGCCTATGCCCGCGCGCTTGCCTGCGACTCCACCTCGGCCTATGGCGGCATCATCGCGGTCAACCGCACGCTCGATGCGGACGCAGCGCGCGCCATCATCGGCATCTTCACCGAGGTGATCATCGCGCCCGACGCGACCGAAGAGGCGATCTCGATCATCGCAGGCCGGCGCAATCTGCGCCTGCTGCTCGCGGGCGGCCTGCCGAACGCGCGCGCGGTCGGCCTCACCGCCAAGACCGTTGCAGGCGGCCTCTTGGTGCAGAGCCGCGACAATGCCGTGGTCGAGGACATGAACCTGAAGGTCGCGACCAAGCGCGCGCCGACCGATGCCGAGCTGCGCGATCTCAAATTCGCCTTCCGGGTGGCAAAACACGTCAAGTCGAACACCATCATCTATGCCAAGGATCTCGCCACGGTCGGCATCGGCGCCGGCCAGATGAGCCGGGTCGATTCCGCGCGCATCGCCGCGCGCAAGGCGCTGGATGCGGCGGCCGAGCTGAAGCTCGCCGAGCCCCTGACCAAGGGTTCGGTGGTCGCCTCCGACGCCTTCTTCCCATTCGCCGACGGTATGCTCGCCTGCATCGAAGCCGGCGCGACCGCCGTGATCCAGCCCGGCGGCTCGATGCGCGACGACGAGGTGATCAAGGCCGCCGACGAGCACGGCATCGCCATGGTGTTCACCGGCGTGCGGCATTTCAGGCACTGATCTATCAGTTGTCGTCCCGGCGAAGGCCGGGACCCATACCGGGTGATCTATCGAAGGCGCGCTGGGGTTAGTTATCCCTCACCAAGCTTGGCCGGTGGTTATGGGTCCCGGCCTTCGCCGGGACGACGGCGGCGGTTATTCCCGCACCTTCGCCAGCAACACCAGCCCCACCACAAAGAACCCCACCAGGACCGCCATGCCGTATTTCTGGCTCGCGGTCGCTGCCGTGATCGCGCCGATCAGCAGCGGGCCGATGAACGACGTCACCTTTCCGGTCAGCGCGAACAAGCCAAAATACTGCGCGATGCGATCCTTCGGCGCGAGCCGAATCATCAGCGAGCGCGAGGCCGCCTGCAGCGGCGCGCCGGTGGCGCCGATCAGGCAGCCGAGCACGATATATGCGCGCTCGGCGGCGCCCGCGAACAGGGGACCGCCAGGCACCGGCGGCGCAACCGGGATGAACAGGATGGAATCCTTGTTCACGGTGAGGATCACGACGATCGCAAACAGCAGGATCACGAGGCTGCCGGTGATCACGCGTCTCGGACCGAACGCATCGTCGAGCTTGCCGCCGAGCCAGCCGCCGAATGTGCCGGCCACCGCCAAAATGATGCCGAAGGTGCCGATCCGGATGGTGTCCCAGCCGAACGTGCCGGCGGCATAGATGCCGCCGAACGCGAACAGCGAGACCAGCCCGTCGGTGTAGATCATGTTCGCCAGCAGAAACCGCGCCAGCGACTGCTGCTTCGGCAGGCTGGCCAATGATTCCCTGAGCTCGCGCATGCCCTCGCCGAGCGCTTCGCGCATCGGCCGTTTCGCCGGATAGTCCGGCGTGAACAGGAACATCGGCATCACGAAGATGATGAACCACAGCCCGGTCAGCGGTCCGGTGATGCGATCGCCTTCATGCATGACGGGATCGAGACCGAACAGCGGCGTGAGGCCGAACAGCGTGCGGCCGGTCTCGGCATTAGCGGCGAGGAAGCCGAGCACCAGCACGAGACTCAGGATGCCGCCCACATAGCCGGTGGCCCAGCCGGTGCCTGACAGCCGCCCGATCCGCTCCGGCGGCACCAGGGTCGGCATCATCGCATTGTTGAACACGGTGGCGAACTCGACGCCGACGCTGGCGATCGCGTAGGCCAGCAGCAGCGCGGGAATGATGTCGGGATTGCCGGGCTTACCGATCCACATCGCACTCGAGCCGATCACCAGCAGCGCGCCGAAAACAGCGATCCACGGCTTGCGCCGGCCGCTGGCATCGGCGATCGCACCCAGCACCGGCGACAGCAGCGCGATCGCAAGTCCCGCAGCCGCGGTGGCAAAGCCCCACAGCGCCTGCCCGCTCGCGGCATCGGGCGCAACGAAGCTCGCGAAATAGGGCGCGAACACGAAGGTCGTGATCAGCGTGAAATAGGGCTGCGCGGCCCAGTCGAAGAAGATCCAGCTGATGACGGCGGCGCGGCCAGGATAGACCTTGGTGGTGGCCTTCGCATGTTCAGCGCCCGTCTGCATTGTTGCCGTCATCGCGAAAGATATTCCCCAACTCGAACCACAGGCAGGCTTTTGCCGCTTCAATCCGCTCCCATATAGCATGGGCCGGTTTGCTGATACGGCGATGAACAGGGCAGGACATTTCGATGGCGCTGACAGCAACGATGTCGCGACGGCTGTTTGCCGCTCTCCTGGTGATCGGCATCGTGACGCCGGCCTTCGGTCAGGTGCAGCGGCGCGCTTACGAGCCCTCAGCCACCAATACGATTCAAAGCATTCGCGCCGACAACGGCATGGTGGTGGCGCAGGAGAAGCTGGCGGCGCGGGTCGGCACCGACATCCTGCGGCAGGGCGGCAACGCCGTCGACGCCGCGGTCGCCACCGGCTTTGCGATGGCGGTGACCTATCCGCGCGCCGGCAATATCGGCGGCGGCGGTTTCATGGTGATCCATCTCGCCGGCCGCAACGAAGATGTCGCAATCGATTATCGCGAAACCGCGCCGCAGGCCGCAACCCGCGACATGTTCCTGAACGCCGACGGCAAGCCTGATCCAGACAAGTCGCGCAACTCCGCGCTCGCGATCGGCGTTCCCGGCACGGTCGCGGGCCTCGCGCTGGCGCTGGAGAAATACGGTTCCGGCAAGTTCACGCTGGCACAGATCGTCAAGCCCGCGATCGATCTCGCCCGCGACGGCTTCATCGTCACCGACGATACGTCGGACACGCTGTCGGACATGTACCGCCGCATGTCGCGCTGGCCGAACTCGGCCAAGACGTTCTCGCATGCCGACGGCACGCCGCTGCATGAGGGCGACCGCCTGATCCAGGACGATCTCGCCGGCGTACTGACGGCGATTGCCGAGCAGGGACCTCGTGGGTTCTACGAGGGCGCGGTCGCCGAGAAGCTTGTCAGCGGGATCAGGAATGCCGGCGGCATCTTTACGCTCGCGGATCTGAAAGCCTATCAGCCGGTGATCCGCACGCCAATCCGCGGCACCTATCGCGGCTACGACATCGTCTCGATGCCGCAGCCCTCCTCCGGCGGTGTCGTGCTGCTGGAGATCCTCAACATCCTCGAAGGCTTTCCGATGTCGGATATGAAGCAGGGCTCGGCCGCCTCGCTGCATGTCATGATCGAGGCGATGAAGCGGGCCTATGCCGATCGCGCCCGCTATCTCGGCGACCCTGCCTTCGTCGACGCGCCGACGCAGCTGCTGATCGACAAGGATTATGCTGCCAGGCAGCGCGCGACCATCGACCTTGCGCGCGCTACGCCCTGGACCGATGTGCGCAATGCGAAACAGCCGCATGAGGGCGACAACACCACGCATTATTCGGTCGTCGACGCCAGCGGCAACGCCGTCAGCAACACCTACACGCTGAACTTTCCCTATGGCGTCGGCCTCGTCGCCGACGGCACCGGCGTGCTGCTCAACAACGAGCTCGACGATTTCACCGCGGCGCCGGGCGCCTCCAACGCCTTCGGCCTGGTCGGCTTCGAGGCCAATCTGCCGGGGCCCGGCAAGCGCCCGCTGTCGTCGATGGCGCCGACCATCGTGCTGAAGGACGGCAAGCCCGTGCTGGTGACGGGATCGCCGGGCGGCAGCCGCATCATCTCCGCGGTGACGCAGATCATCGTCGACGTCATCGACTACAAGATGGACATCGCGGCCGCGGTCGCGGCGCCCCGCATGCATCATCAATGGCTGCCCGACGAGGTCCGGATCGAGCGCGGCTTTCCCGACGAGGTGCTGGCCGAGCTGCGCGCCAAGGGCCACAAACCGGTCGAGCCGCTCGGCTACTCCTCCGCGAACTCGATCGTCGTCACGACCAATGGTCTGCTCGGCGCGCCCGACCCGCGCACGCGCGGCTCCGAGGCCGCGGGATACTAGAGCTTGATGAAGTTAGGTCGAACCGGCGACCGCGAAGACGCTGCCCTCCCTCTCCCGCTTGCGGGGGAGGGTTGGGGTGGGGGTCTATCCGCGAGTCATATTGTTGAGAGAGCCCCCACCCGCCACGCTCCGCGTCGCTCGTCGGCCTCCCCCGCAAGCGGGAGAGGCGAAGCGAGTCTGCGGTCCGGCTGACTCAACCAAGAATAATCGCGCCTTAGAGCATGATATCCGGAAGAGTGCGAAGCGGTTTTCCGAAAAGGTCATGCTCGAACTAAAGACCTAGAGGGGCAAACGCGGCTTTGCCCGGCCTGCAACATCGCGATAGATTGGCGGTCCGCGCAACTCCGGCCGCGGATCGCAAACAGCCGGTGAATGATTTCTCCGGGGAACGCGCATGAGCACGGCCGAATCCAAAACGATCGAAGTCGCAGAGATCGAGGACACCAGTCTCCTCGCCTTCTATCGCGACATGAACCTGCCGGAGCGGCGCACGTTCTGGGCCTGCGCCTCGGGCTGGACGCTCGACGGCATGGATTTCATGATCTATCCGCTGGTGATCGGCACCATCATCACGCTATGGAAGGTCGATGCCGGCACTGCCGGCCTCGCCGGCACCGTGACGCTGCTGGCCTCCGCCGTCGGCGGCTGGCTCGGCGGCTATCTGTCCGACCGGATCGGGCGGGTGAAGACGCTGCAGCTCACCATCATCTGGTTCTCGTTCTTCTCGCTGGTCTGCGCCGTGGTGCAGAATTTCGACCAGCTGCTGATCGCCCGCGCGCTGCTCGGTCTCGGCTTCGGCGGCGAATGGGCGGCCGGCGCCGTGCTGATCGGCGAAGCGATCCGGCCGCAATATCGCGGGCGCGCGGTCGGCTCGGTGCAGTCGGGCTGGGCGATCGGCTGGGGCCTTGCGGTGCTGGCGCAGGCGATCCTGTTCTCGATCCTGCCTCCGGAGAACGCCTGGCGCTGGATGTTCGTGATCGGCGCGCTGCCGGCGCTGCTGGTGTTCTATCTGCGCCGCTATGTCACCGAGCCGGAGATCTCCGCCGCGACGATGGCGCAGCAGCAGGCATCCGGCAGCGGGCCCGCCGCCTTGTGGGAGATCTTCCAGGGACCGATCCTGAAGACCACGCTGCTGGCCTCGCTGGTCGGCACCGGCATGCAGGGCGGCTATTACGCCATCACCTTCTGGGTGCCGCGCTTCCTCACCACCGAGCGCAAGCTCTCGGTGGTCGGCTCGACCGGCTATCTCGCGACGCTGATCATCGGCTCGTTCATCGGCTATCTGGTCGGCGCCTGGCTTGCCGACCGGATCGGCCGGCGCAATCTGTTCCTGATCTTCTCGCTCGGCGCCATCGCGATCGTGCTGCTCTATACCCAATTGCCGCTGTCCAACGAGGTCCTGTGGGTGCTGGGCTTCCCGCTCGGCTTCTTTGCCTCAGGCTATTTCTCCGGCATGGGCGCATTCCTGACCGAGCTCTATCCGACCCGGCTGCGCGGCTCCGGACAGGGCTTCTGCTACAATTTCGGCCGCGGCGTCGGCGCGCTGTTTCCGTTCCTGGTCGGCGCGCTCTCGACGACGACCACGCTCGCCAACGCGATCGCGATCTTCGCGGTGGCGGCCTATGCCGTGTTCTTCATCGCCGCCTACGCGCTGCCGGAAACGCGCGGGCGCGTGCTGCATGCGGGTGGGTAGCGCTGTAACAGGTGCGCGATGGCGGCGACGCTTGCTCCGTCGTTCCCTCCCCCCTTGCGGGGGAGGGCTAGGGAGAGGGGTGGCCGCGAAGTCGGTGCTTGTGGCTTACCCCTCTCCCCTACCCTCCCCCGCAAGGGGGAGGGAGCCCTAACAGTGTGCGTCCCTAACTAAAGAGGAGCCGACAGATGACATCGCTCAAAGGCAAGACGCTGTTCATCTCGGGTGCGAGCCGCGGCATCGGGCTGGCGATCGCGCTTCGCGCCGCGCGTGACGGCGCCAATGTCGCGATCGCGGCGAAAACCGCCGAGCCGCATCCGAAGCTGAAGGGCACGATCTACACCGCCGCCGACGAGGTCCGCGCCGCCGGCGGCAAGGCGCTGCCGGTGCTCTGCGACATCAGGGATGAGGCCCAGGTGATGGCGGCGATCGAGCAGACCGTCGCCGAATTCGGCGGCATCGACGTCTGCGTCAACAATGCCAGCGCCATCAGCCTGACCCCCTCGCAGGCAACCGACATGAAGCGCTACGACCTCATGATGGGGATCAACACCCGCGGCACCTTCATGGTGTCGAAATACTGCATTCCGCATCTGAAGAAGGCGGAGAATCCGCATATCCTGATGCTGTCGCCACCGCTCGACATGAAGACGAAGTGGTTCGAGCATTCGACCGCTTACACGATGGCGAAGTTCGGCATGAGCATGTGCGTGCTCGGGCTGGCCGGCGAGCAAAAATCTTCAGGCATTGCGGTCAACGCATTGTGGCCGCGCACCACGATCGCGACCGCTGCTGTCGGCAATCTGCTCGGCGGCGACGCCATGATGCGCGCGAGCCGCACGCCCGAGATCATGGGCGATGCGGCCTACGCGATCGTCACGCGGCCATCGCGCGAGTTCACAGGCAATTTCTGCATCGACGACAAGGTGCTCTATGCCAACGGCGTGCGCGACTTCGAGCGCTATCGCGTCGATCCCTCGGTGCCGTTGATGTCGGATTTCTTCGTGCCGGACGACGATGTGCCGCCGCCGGGCGTCACCGTGCAGGCCCTGCCGTCCGTCGGCGGCGCGCAGACGTCGCGCTAGACTAGACCGCCGCCGCGTTGAGCTGCGCGCGCCAGTGCTGCACGCGCTCCTTGAGCAGCGTATCGCGGACATAGGCAAGCTCCTCGTCCTCGATACGCTCCAGCGTTTCGAGCGAGAGATTGTCTGCGCCATGCGCCGACCAGGCGCGCTGCAGCTCGGCATTGCGGTGGCTGCCCATCCCCAGCGTGAACCAGATGCGGTTCTGGATTTTCTCCAGATCGAGCGCCTGCCCGACCCAGACCTCCCCGGTCGCGCGGCAGCGGATCGCGAACACGCCGGCGACGGCAGCGCGCTTCTTGTAGTCGGCAATGGCCAGCTTGCGGTCTTCGGTCTTCATGGCGGCTCCTGTCGTATCGGCATGCTATTTATATCCGGGTATTATTGACAAAACAATTATGCCCGGATAAAACTACGCCATCGAAACGGGGAATCGGACGAGCTGACATGAACACCGCCTGCCATCTGGAGCCGACGTGGAATGCCGGGCGCGACTTTGCCCAGCGTGAGATCAGCGGCGAGCTGGTGATGCTCAATCTGCTGCGCTTCCGCGACATCGCCGACTATTCGCAAAGCCCGGAGCTGGCCCCGCCCCAGCCAATTACGGGTGCGGCGGCCTACGACCGCTATGTCAGCCACACGCTGCCGCATCTGCGGAAGAGCGGCGGCGACATCCTGTTCATGGGTGAAGGCGGCTCGTTCCTGATCGGGCCCGAGGGCGAGCGCTGGGATCGCGCGATGCTGATCCGGCAGAAGAGCCGCGGCGCATTCCTCACCTTCGCGGTGGCGGAGGCCTACCTCGCCGGCATCGGACACCGCACGGCGGCGCTCGCCGATTCACGGCTGCTGCCGCTGGTCGAGCTGCCGAGATGACCGAGATCCTAGCGGCCAACCTCGTACGGCCCGCCCTTCTCGAGCGCCCGCGCATAGGCCGGGCGCGCGTGGATGCGCTCGAGGAAGGCAACGCATTTCGGGTGCCCGTCTTCGAGCCCGCCGCGCGCGGCGGCCGCCTCGAGCGGAAAGCTCATCTGGATGTCGGCGCCGGAGAATTCGTTGCCGGCGAACCACGCGCTCTTGCCGAGCTCGCCTTCCCAATAGGCCATGTGCTGCTTGATCTGCGGATTGACCAGCGTGGACAGCGCCTGGTTCGAGACCTTGCGCACCAGCGGCCGCAGCAGCGCCGGCGCGCGCTTCGGCATCAGCGTGAACAGCAGCTTCAAGAGCAGCGGCGTCATCGCCGAGCCTTCGGCATAGTGCAGCCAATAGGTGTAGCGCAGCCGCTCCGGCGTATCGGCCGGCGGGATCAGGCGGCCATTGCCGTAGGTCGCGATGATGTATTCGAGGATCGCGCCGGATTCCGCGATCGTGTTGCCGTTGTCGGTGACGACAGGCGACTTGCCGAGCGGATGGATCGCGCGCAGCTCCTTCGGCGCCCGCATGTCGGGCTGCCGCTGATAGCGCACGATCTCGTAGGGCACGCCCAATTCCTCGAGCAGCCACAGCACGCGCTGCGAGCGGGAATTGTTGAGATGATGAACCGTCAGCATGGGCGTCCTCTGAAATATCGGCGCAATCGGGCGGCGTTTGGTGCCGGCCGGGAACAGGAAAGTCGAGATCCACGCGCCGTGCTTGCTGGAAATCACCCGGGCAATACGTCGCGCAATCGGAGAGGTCTACCATGAATCCTGCCTATGTCGCCTTCGAAGGCGCGCAACGCATCGGGGCCGGTGACCTCCCTGAGGTCGCCCGCGCCGCCAAGCAGCTGCTCGACCAGCGCAAGGATGCCGCGGTCCTGGTGTTCAACGGCCGCACCTCGGCGCTGGTCGATATCGATTTCCGCGGCTCGGTCGACGATGTGCTGGCGCGGCTGCCGAAGCTCGCGCCTCCGCTCGACGAGGAGCCGGCAACGCCGGCCGGGCCGCGCGGTCCGGGACGGCCGAAACTCGGCGTCGTCGCGCGCGAGATCACGCTGTTGCCACGTCATTGGGACTGGCTCGCGCAGCAGAAAGGCGGCGCATCGGTTGCGATCCGCAAATTGATCGACGAGGCGCGGCGCGCGAGCGGCGACAAGGACCGCACGCGCAGCGCCCAGGATGCCGCCTATCGCTTCATGACAACGATGGCCGGCAACCGGCCAAACTACGAGGACGCAATCCGCGCCCTGTTCGCGCACGACCGGCGACGCTTTGCGACGTTGATCGCGGACTGGCCCGCAGATATCCGCGACCACGTGATCCGGCTCGCCTATAGCGATCAAGCGGACTGACCCTCGATGAACCCAATATCGACGAGCAGCCGCGAGTGAGCTCGCTCCCTCTCCCGCTTGCGGGGGAGGGCCGGGGTGGGGGTCTCACCGCTAGGAATACTCTTTACGTGGAGAGAACCCCCACCCGGACCGCATCTTAAGATGCGATCCGACCTCCCCCGCAAGCGGGAGAGGTGCAGGGAGTGTGCCGCCCGACCTAAGACGCACCAGCAAGGTGCTTAGTCAATTTTTGGAAGTTGAACGTGTCCAAACCTCCGTCCCTGCGAAGAGCCTTCCTGTCGTTCCTGGCGCCGATGCTGCTGAGCAATGTGCTGCAGTCGCTGTTCGGCACCATCAATGGCATCTATCTCGGCCAGATGATCGGCGTCGACGCGCTCGCGGCTGCGTCGGTGTTCTTTCCGGTGATGTTCTTCTTCATCTCCTTCGTGATCGGCCTGAGCGCGGGCGCTTCGGTCATGATCGGCCAGGCCTGGGGCGCCGGTGAGCCCGACCGCGTCAAGGCGGTCGCCGGCACGACCATGACCGTGACGTTGCTGCTGGCGCTCGCGATCGCGATATCAGGCGGCCTGTTCGCCCGCCCGCTGTTGATCGCGCTCGCCACGCCACCAGACGTCCTCGACGCCGCGGTGTCCTATGCGCGGATCATGATGATCACGATGCCGGTGACCTTCGCATTCCTGCTGCTCGCGGCGATGATGCGCGGCGTCGGCGACACCGTGACGCCGCTGCTGGCGCTGACGGTCTCGACCGTCGTCGGCCTTGTGGTGACGCCCGCATTGATCCGCGGCTGGCTCGGCCTGCCGATGCTGGGCGTCGCCAGTGCCGCAATTGCTTCCGCAATCTCGGGCGTGGTGACGCTGCTGTGGCTGCATATCCACATGCTGCGGCACAAGCATCCGCTGGCTTTCGACGCCGCGTTCCTGCGCGCGATGCGGCCGAACGGCGCGCTGCTGCGCATCGTGCTGCGGCTCGGCATTCCGACCGCGATCGGCATGGTGGTGGTCTCGCTCGCCGAACTGGTGCTGCTCGGCCTCGTCAACGGGTTCGGCTCGGAGGCCACCGCCGCCTATGGCGCGGTCAACCAGGTGATCGGCTATGTGCAGTTTCCGGCGATCTCGATCGCCATATCGGTGTCGATCTTCGGCGCCCAGGCGATCGGCCGCGGCGATTCCAACCGGGTCGGCGCCATCGTCCGCACCGGGATCGAGATGAATCTGGCGCTGACCGGCGGACTGGTGGTGCTCGGCTATCTCTTCGCGCGGCCGCTGATGGGCTTCTTCATCGTCGATGGCGCGGTGCTCGCGCTGGCGCAGCAGCTTCTGTACATCGTGCTGTGGAGCATGGTGCTGTTCGGCATGGCGACGGTGTTCTCGGGCGCGATGCGCTCCGGCGGCACGGTGTGGATGCCGCTGTTCATCTCGATGCTGGCCATGGCGCTGGTCGAGGTGCCGGTCGCGATCCTGCTCAGCCGGGCGATCGGCATCAGCGGCATCTGGATCGCCTATCCCGCCACCTTCGCAACCATGTTCGTGCTGCAGATGGCCTATTACGCCCTAGTATGGCGCAAGCAGACCATCAAGCGGCTGATTTGACATCGCGCGCCGCGGCTCACATGATGAGTATCATATTCTCCTGATGGCGCCTGCGGCAGCAGGTCCATGCTAGAGAAAAGCCAAACAAGCCCAAACCAGACAGGCCGAGGGAGAGACCGCCGTGAGCCAGAATCCGCAATTCCTGTTCGATTTCGGCAGCCCCAATGCCTTCCTCAGCCACGAGGCGATCCCGGCGATCGAGAAACGCACCGGCGTCACGTTCGAATATGTCCCGATCCTGCTCGGCGGCATCTTCAAGGCCACCAACAACAAGTCGCCGGCCGAGACGCTGGCGGGAGTCAAGAACAAGCCCGAGTTCATGAAGATCGAGACCGAGCGCTTCCTCAAGCGCTTTGGCGTCAAACCCTACACCTGGAACCCGTTCTTCCCGGTCAATACGCTGAACCTGATGCGCGCGGCGGTCGCCGCCCAGCTCGAGGGCGTGTTCGAAAAGTACATCGAGGCGGCTTTCCACCACATGTGGGTCGAGCCGAAGAAGATGGACGATCCGGAAGTGGCCAGCAAAGCCATCGCCGCCTCCGGCCTCGACGCCGCCAAACTGTTCGCCCGCGCGCAGGACGCCGACGTGAAGGCCAAGCTGATCGCGAACACCCAGGCCGCCGTGGAGCGCGGCGCGTTCGGCTCGCCGACCTTCTTCGTCGGCAACGAGATCTTCTTCGGCAAGGAGCAGCTGCGCGAGGTCGAGGAACTGGTGTCGGGAAAGTGAGATGAGCGAATGGCCAATAGCGGGTAGCGAATAGTCGACCAGCATCCCTATCTATCCGCCATTCCTCATTCGCTCTTCGCTCGCTTCCCGGGCAACAACAAAGAAGGACAAATTCCCATGCGCGTTCTCGTGGTCGGCGCCGGTGCGATCGGCGGATATTTCGGCGGCCGGATGCTCCAGGCCGGCCGCGACGTTACTTTTCTCGTCCGGCCCCGCCGCGCCTCCGAGCTCGCCTCCGCCGGGCTCGTGATCAAGAGCCCGAATGGCGACGTCACCTTGAACAACCCGCCGACCGTGCAGGCCGACAAGCTCTCGGACAAATTCGACGTCGTGCTGTTGAGCTGCAAGGCGTTCGATCTCGAGGACGCGATCAAGTCCTTTGCGCCCGCTGTCGGCGACAAGACCGCGATCATCCCGCTGCTCAACGGCATGCTGCATCTCGATGCGCTCGACAAGAAATTCGGCGCCCAGCACGTGCTCGGCGGCCTTTGCGCGATCGCGGCGACGCTGAACGAGAAGCGTGAGGTGGTGCAGCTGCAGCCGATGCAGTCGCTCGGCTTCGGCGAACGCGCCGGCGGCCTGTCGGACCGGGCGCGCGCGATCGCGGAGACCTTCTCCGCCATCAACGGTGCGGCCGCCAGCGAGCACGTGATGCAGGACATGTGGGAGAAGTGGGTGTTCCTCGCGTCGCTCGCCGCCTCCACCAGCCTGATGCGGACCTCGGTCGGCAACATCCTGGCCGCACCCGGCGGCAAGGATTTCCTGCTCGGCATCCTCGACGAATGCAGCGCGATCGCGGCCGACGCCAGCCATGCGCCGGGTGGGCCGTTCTTTCAGCGCACCCGCGGGCTCCTGACCACCGAGGGCTCGCCGATGACCGCATCGATGTTCCGCGACATCAAGGCGGGGCTGCCGGTCGAGGCCGACCACGTGATCGGCGACCTGATCGTGCGCGCCGACGCCGCCAAGATCCCGGTGCCGAAGCTGCGCACGGCCTACACGCATCTCAAGGCGTACGAGAAGCAGCGGGTTGGTTAAACCTGTAGCCCGGATGGAGCGGAGCGAAATCCGGGATTCTCGCGTGATGGTTCGAGCGGCCCCGGACTGCGCTTCGCTGCATCCGGGCTACGCGCTATCTCCGTCGTCCCTGCCTAGTGCGCAATTGCGCACAGGAGCAGGGACCCGTACGCTGCGGCCTCTCGATTTGAGGCGGTCGGAGTTGATATCTCTTCAAGACAATTGAAGCCGGTGGTTATGGGTCCCTGCTTTCGCAGGGACGACACCGTTGTTGCGGCTACAAATGCGCTAGATAATGCGCAAGCGCCGTGATCTCCTCGTCGCTCAGGGGATACGCCACGTCGGCCATCGCCGCCTGCGCCCCGCCGGAGCGTACGCCGGACTTGTAGTCGTGCAGCGCCTTGACGAGATATTCCTCGCGCTGGCCGGCGATGCGGGCCACCGCCTTGGTGCCGACATATGTATCGGTGTGGCATGAGGCGCAGCGGCGGCCGGCCGCGGCCTGCTTGCCCTTCTCGGACAATTCCGGATTGTCGTCCTTGCCGCCCTTGAACGGCGTCAGCGAGGCGAAATAGGCGCCGAGATTGCGGATATCGTCGTTGGTGAGCTGCTCGACGATCGGCTGCATCTGCTCGTTCTTGCGCGCGCCGGCGCGGAAGAACACCAGCTGCCACTGAACGAACTGGTCGAGCTGGCCGGCGAGCGAGGGAATGTTCTCGGTCTGCGAGATGCCGTTGTCGCCATGACAGCCGGCGCAGATTTCGGCCTTCGCCTTGCCGGCGGCGACATCGGCTGCCTCCGCAAAGGAGGTCATCGCGATTGCCGACGCGAACAGGATTCCGAGGGACGCGATACGCATTGCCAGTTCTCTCCACGTGTCATTGCCGGGCTTGCCCCGGCAATCCATCGCATTTGCTAAAGGGTTTTTGTTGAGATGGATGCCCGGATCAAGTCCGGGCATGACTGGTCTGTTCCGTTGTTGGCTTGCTGAACCAAACGAACGGGGCTGCAGCCGCCTCATCGGCCACCGCAGCCCCGCTGCCTTCAACCGTTACTTCTTGCTGTAGCTGATGCGATAGATCGCACCGGCCCAGTCGTCGGCGACGAGGATGGAGCCATCCTTGTCGAGCAGGATGTCCGCGGGACGGCCGAGATAGCCCTGGTCACCCTCGATCCAGCCGGAGGCGAAGATCTCCTGCTTGGCATTCTTGCCGTCGGGGCTCGCGGTGATCTTCACGATACGGCCGCCCTGGTACTTGTGCCGGTTCCAGGAGCCGTGCTCGGCGATCAGGATGCTGTTCTTGTACTCGGCCGGAAATTGGCTGCCGGTATAGAACTTCATGCCGAGCGGAGCCACGTGGGCGCCGAGATTGTACACCGGCGGGGTGAACTCCGAGCACTTGTGACCCATCGCGAACTTGGTGTCCGGCAAATTGCCCTGGTGGCAATAGGGATAGCCGAAATGCTCGCCGATCTTCGAGATCATGTTGAGCTTGTCGCTCGGCAGATCGTCGCTGATCCAGTCGCGGGCGTTTTCGGTGAACCAGTACTTGCCGGTGCGCGGATCGACGTCGCCGCCGACCGAGTTGCGCACGCCGAGCGCATAGATCTCCGCGTTGCCGGTCTTGGGATCGACGCGGCGGATCTGCGACACCGAGGTCGGCGGGATGCCGATGTTGAAGGGAGGTCCGAACGGAATGTAGAACCAACCATCCTTGTCGACGGCGATGTATTTCCAGCCATGCGCCGCGTAGGACGGCATGTCGTCATACACCACCTTGCCGCTGCCGAGATTGTCGAGATTGGCTTCGGCGTTGTCGTACTTGATCAGCTTGTCGACCGCGATGACATAGAGCGCGCCGTCGCGGAAGGTGAGGCCGGTCGGCATGTTGAGGCCCTTCAGGATGGTCTTGACCTCCTTCTTGCCGTTGTTGTCCTTGATCGCATAGACGTTGCCGAGGCCGAACGAGCCGACGAACAGCGTGCCCTTGTCGCCCCAGGCCATCTGCCGCGCCGCGAGCACGTTCGAGGCATAGACCTCGATCTTGAAGCCCGGCGGCAACTTGATCTTCTTCATCATCGCGGCGAGTTCGGTGTCGGAAGCGCCGGTCGGCGGACCGGACGGCGGGGCAAGGCCCTTCTGCGCTTCGGTCTCGTCGCCGAGGAACCAGTCATCCGGCGGATGGGTCCAGAATTCCTTGGTGCCGGATTCGTATTTCTTCAGCGCCCGGTTCTTGTCGGTTTGTTGCTGCGCATTGGCGAAGGTTGTCCCCGCCAGCAGCGCAATCGCCGCGAACGCAAGTATGGATCGATTGAAAGCCGATTTCATCGCGTCACTCCCCTACGCAAGCCGTTGCAGCTTGCCTGTTATTGATTTTGAACGCCCTGAGAGATGATGGTGGCGGTCTGTGAGGTAGGTCAGACGGCAAAATGGTAGCACATCCATCGACGCTGAAAAGCGCGTGCTCGGGTGTGCGCTGCGTCAAAACAAGTTGAGACGAAATTTGAGACGAAATTTGGGATCAAATTTTCCTGCGCGAGCCTGCCAGATAAGAAGGCATTCTGCACCGCAGCGTAATATTCAAACGTAGCTAACGCTCGCGATCGCGTCTATCGCGACGAGAGGCGCGAAAGCCCGAGCGCCGGCGCCTTGGCCTTCGACAGCGGACTGAACAACACGCTGCGCTTCTGCCCGCCGAAGATCGCCGCGATCTTGAAGCCGTCATCGGTGGCGATGATGTCGCCGGTCCGCAGCGTCATGTTGTCCGCGATCGCAATCGGCGACAGTTCGGTGGACGCACCGGCACTGCACGCACGCGCAGTGCGGCACGATCTCGCGCTGGAATCGGAATGCATTTGCGAACGCCTTGTAGGTCTCGCCCGCTTCGGTTCTGGCGCTGTCGATGTCGGAGCCGGACACCAGCTTCACCGCGGTGGCGGGACAGACCGCCTCGCAGGTCTGACATCCGCCGCCGCACTCACGCGCGGCAGCGGGCAGTAGCGGCCATCGCGGGCCGCGGCATCTTGACCGCGAGATCACGGCACTGCCTGAACTGCAAAACCGTCCAAACAGCAAAAAGCCCGCACCAATGGGCGGGCCTTCATCAGACTGTCAGCTCGGTCAGCGAGATATTTTGGAGCGGGCGAAGGGGCTCGAACCCTCGACCCCGACCTTGGCAAGGTCGTGCTCTACCACTGAGCTACACCCGCATCCGAAATGGCGGCGATCGCTCGCCGGCAACGGCAGACCTATGCCAAATGCTGTCTGTGAATGCAACACAAGAGCGCAGTCCGAGCTTCACGAAATCGCACGGTTTCCTTAAAAATTGACCCCGAATCGGCCGAAACCGGTCATCGCGACGATTTCTTTTTATGTTTCGGCCGGAACCAGCCTCAGGGCCATCTCATCCCGGAGCGATTCGAGCCAGGTCTCGAACCAGCCGGTCAACGTCTGCGCCAGTTCGACGCGGCGGTCCGCGTCGCAATCGAACACCGCCCACCATTCGATAAAGGCCCGGTCGCCGTCGACCACCGGGGTCACCCGCAGGGTCGCGCTGAAGTCCGTCATCGGCAGGGTCGGCGGACCGGCAAATTCGTAGGTCTGAAAGCGCTCGACGTCGGACTGCGCGAGCAGCCGCTGCCGGATCCGCCGCTCCCGGTACAGCACGTTGCGCACGGCGCCGACGGTGTCGCCGGACTTGCCGTCCTCGATCTCGCTCGTCCCCGCCCCGTGGACCCAGACCGGGTAATTGTTGAAATCGCGGATGATTTTCCAGACCTCACCGGCCGGCTGCTCGAACACGGTGCTGTAATAGGCCTTTGCCATGGGCGATCCCCTGTTGTCATGAAGGAGCGCCATCGTGGGCCGTTCCGGACCTCAAACCCACCCGATCTCCGATGGAACAGACCGGGGGCCAAGCGATTGAATTTTGCCGGCCGACCGCCATCTACGGAGCATGTTCCGGGATCATGCTCTAGGCTGACAGAACGGCTGAACACGCCGTCCGGAGCGTGCTAGAACGCCCCCGTATTTTTCCGACCTCAGAAGACCAAGGCGAGGACAACGTGACGATAATGGAGCAGGGCGGCCCCACGCCCGAGGCAGCGCCCGATCTGATCAAGGAGACGACGACCCAGACCTTCGTCAAGGACGTCATCGAGGAATCGCGCCGCCAGCCGGTCATGATCGACTTCTGGGCGCCGTGGTGCGGTCCGTGCCGCCAGCTCACCCCGATGCTGGAAAAGGCGGTCCGCAACGCCAAGGGCCGGGTCAAGCTGGTCAAGATGAACATCGACGAGCATCCGCAGATTCCCGGCCAGATGGGCATCCAGTCGATCCCGGCCGTGATCGCCTTCGTCAACGGCCAGCCCGCCGATGGCTTCATGGGCGCGGTGCCGGAGAGCCAGATCAACGCCTTCATCGAGAAGATCACCAAGGGTGTGCCCGCCGCCGGCGAGCCCAATCTTGCGGAGATCCTGGCCGAGGCCGACGCCGTGCTTGCCGAGGGCGATGTCGAGGGTGCGGCGCAGATCTATGCCGAGGTGCTGGCGCACGACGCCACCAACATCGCGGCGCTAGCCGGCCTCGCCAAGTGCTACGTCACGTCGGGTGCGGTCGAGCAGGCCAAGCAGACGCTTGCGATGGTGCCGGAATCCAAGCGCAATGACGCCGCGGTGAAGGCGGTGCAGGCGGCGATCGATCTCGCCGAGCAGGCGCAGTCGGTCGGCCCGATCGCCGAGCTGGAACAGAAAGTCGCCGCAAACCCGCTCGATCATCAGGCCCGGTTCGATCTCGCGACCGCGCTCAATGCCATGAACAAGCGCACGGAGGCGACCGAGCAGCTGCTCGCCATCGTCAAGCGTGACCGCAAGTGGAACGACGACGGCGCGCGCAAGCAGCTGGTGCAGTTCTTCGAGGCGTGGGGCGGCACCGATGAGGCAACCGTCGAGGGGCGCAGGCGGTTGTCGACGATTCTATTCTCGTAACGTACGCCCGTCACAGCACCGGGACCGCAGATGCCGATCAATGCCGAATATCGCGGGCCCGGCGAGCTCCCCGAGGTGATCCCGGTGTTCCCGCTGCCGGGCGCGCTGCTGCTGCCGCGCGGCCAGATGCCGCTCAACATCTTCGAGCCGCGTTATCTCGCGATGATCGACGACGCGCTGCGCGACGGTCACCGCCTGATCGGCATGATCCAGCCCGACGTGGCGCATTCGCAGAAGGAGGCCAAGCCGGCGCTGTTCCGCATCGGCTGCGTCGGCCGCATCACCCAGCTCGCCGAATCCGGCGACGGCCGCTACATTCTCGAACTGACCGGCGTCGCCCGCTTCAAGGTGGTCGAGGAGCTGACCGTGCAGACGCCGTACCGGCAGTGCAAGGTCGACTTCTTCTCCTTCGCCGGCGACTTCACCGCGCGCAAGGGCGAGGACGCCGTCGATCGCAAGGCGCTGCTCGAGGTGCTTGCGGATTTCCTGGAAGCCAACAATCTGAAGGTCGACTGGGAAGGCATCGAATCCGCGCCGAACGAGGCGCTGGTCAATGCACTGGCGATGATGTCGCCCTATGGTCCGGCCGAGAAGCAGGCGATGCTGGAAGCGCCCGACCTGAAGACCCGCGCCGAGATCCTGATCGCGGTCACCGAAATGGACCTCGCCAAGAAGCGCACCTCCGGCGACCCGCCGGTGCAATGAGGGGCTTCACCGCAACTCTCGTCGGCCCAGCCAGATGTGAAGCGGAAACATCAAAGAGAGGGCAAATCCCGCTGTGAGGTGGATCCAACTCATCCAGGGCCGCACCTCCTCGGACCCAAGATAATAGAGCCCGAAGGCGGTCACGATCAGGACCGCATTGAACGCCGCCATGATCGATCCCGAAATGCGATTCTTGCGGCTCCGCCACGCGCGCAGCAGATGCACGGGGATGAGGGCGCCCAGCGTCAACAGCGCCAGCATGGCGACCCCGCCATGAACCATCAATAAGTTGGCGGCGGCCTGCTGCCAGATCTCGTCGCCGGCAACGTTCTTTTGCCAATCCGCCACCAGCCAGCCGGCGCCGGTTAGCAACAGCGCTCCGAACGTCGCGTACATCGAATAGCGAAATGAACGTTTAAGCCGCAAGATGCACCGCCTGACGCCAGTCGGACGTGATCTGAACGTCGCCGTCGGTCGAGATCAGCAAGGCACTTGCCGTGTAATGCTCAAGCAGGTCGCCGGCATCGGTCCCCGAGATCATGACAGCCTTCGTCAGCGCATCGGCGATCATGCATGAGGGCGCGCAGACCGTGGCGCCGATCGCGACGTTGGCCGGATTGCCCGTGGCGGGATCGATGATTGCCGAAGTCCCCGGAGGCGCTCCGTCGACCAAATCAAAACGAAGTGCGGTCGATGCCAACGCCTGATCCGTCAGCTCGACACCAGCGAGCAGGCGGAGCGGGTCGCGGGGGTCGCGCAGATGGACCGTGTGCGGCTCCTGTCCGAACACCCGAAGATCGCCGCCGGCATTCACCACCCCGCCCGGAATATCGAAGCTGCGCAACACCTCGACGGCGCGGTCGACGGCAAAGCCCTTGGCGATGCCTCCGAGATCGATCGTGATGCCCGGTGATCGAAGGCGCACCGCTCGTTCGGGCAGCAGCTCGATCGCATTGTCGAGGCTCTGTTCCGGCTCGATGACGCGATCGCCGCCCGGTCCGGGCAGCAGGCCCATGGCTTGCAACACCGGCGCAACGGTGACATCGAAGGCACCCTTGGAGCGGCGATGCATCTCGAGCGCCGCCTCCAGGACCTCGAACGTCCAGGCATGAACGCGCGTCGGCCGGACGCCGGCTTCCCGGTTGATGCGGCTGACGTCGCTGTCGTGCTCGTGAAAGCTCATCAGCCGATGAACCCGCGCGACCGCATCGAATGCGGCGTCAATGGCGGCATTCGTTTGGGGCCCGGCGGCAGCCGCGACCTCGATCTCGACGAAGGTGCCGAGCAGCGGCCGGGCGCGGCGAATACTATCGGAGGCGATTGGCATAGGCGGCCAAGATCCTCTTCACGCCCTCCGTGACATGCGTCGACGACAGCGTCGCGCCGGAGATATTCCGGATGTCGCCGTTGATCTTCAACGCGCTGCCGCCGGTCTTGCCGACGAATTGCGCCAGCCAGCTCGGACTCCGGATCTCGCCGCCATAGGACTCCCGATATTGCAGGATCTCAACCTTATGCACTGCGCCGCCTGGCGTCAGCGCCACCGCATAGTCGATGAACAGGTGCTTGCCGATCACCCGGTCGAAGACGAGGAAGCCCGCGACCTTG
Source organism: Bradyrhizobium sp. B097 (assembly GCF_038957035.1). NCBI lineage: Bacteria > Pseudomonadati > Pseudomonadota > Alphaproteobacteria > Hyphomicrobiales > Nitrobacteraceae > Bradyrhizobium > Bradyrhizobium sp. B097. Next base: position 42,445 of record NZ_CP152412.1, on the reverse strand, counting down.
CCTCCGGCTTCGGCCTTCCAGACCCGGCCTGCCTGGACTTCGGTGAAATTCGTCGCCGACGGAAACGCCTGCTTCTGCGCCTCCTCGATCGACAGATACTGAACGGCATAGGCCGGCGAAGCAGCCGACACGATCGCCGCTGCAGGCAGTGTATATCGAACCCACGTCATCTCTCACTTCGCTCCCATCGTTTGTGGTCATGCCGCGGCGCGCCCGCTCCGCAGCGGCCGCGCCGATCTCAGAAGAAGAATCCGACACCGCCGAGGAACGAATCCGACATCGCGCCGGTGATGCTCTTGTCGATGACGTGCTGATAGGTCGCCTTCAGCACGACCTTCGGCGACGGGAACAGCGCGAAGCCGGCGGTATGGTACTGTCGCTGACCGGCGCCGGTCGGCAGGTTGTCATCCGTACCGGCAAAGCCTCCGGTCTGCAGGTTCTGGTAGGTGTAGCGATAGAACGGCACCGCCTCCCACTCGCTGTTGAGGTAGGTGCCAAGCGGCACGTGATAGGCGATCTCGCCGGAATAGCCGTACATGGTCTTGCCCACATTGTTGGTGGGATCGGAGTCGTTGTTCGCGCGCAAATTCTCCGGATGGCCGAATTCTGCGTGGACATATTCGCCGCGGAACTCGAGGCCGGTATCAGGGACGCGATAGCGGAACTCGGCGTCGAACATCGTCAGGTTCGAGCGGCCAAGGAAGTTGCCAAGATCGTCGTGCGCCCCGCGCGGCGTGGTATTCGGCGAGAAATAGGCGCTGACGCTTCCGGCGAAGCCGGGCAGGAAGGTCGGCGTGACGTCGAGCCGTCCGGAGACGGCCACGGCATTGTTGAGCTGCTGGAAGTCGCCGAGCGGGGGCCTGGAGAAGGCAAGCGCGCTCAGACCATCGATGCCAGCGGCGTAGGGCGTTCCGGGAAGCGGCACGGTTTTGGCCTCGGTGCGGTTATCGAACGAGTCGCCGAAATCTTCGTTGCTGGTGCTGACCATCACCTGATACTTCAGATCTTCGCTGATGGTGCCGTAGACGCTGGTCCCCGGCACCTTCCAGGTCGACGGAATAAGGCCGTTGTACAGCTCGGGCCGGTTCACGCTGTAGAACAGCGTCGGCTCGTGGTGCTGGTTAATGTAGCCGATCGGCACGAGATCAATGCCGGGCGCGCGCCAGTTGAACTGATCGAGGATCTTGAAATCGATCCAGAGCTGCTCGATCTCGGCGGTGCCGTGCAGCTTGTCGTCGTTGTCGAAGCCGGAGCCCGCGTGCTCGAACTCGATCTCGGCATTGAAGATGATGTTTGGCGTGATCGCATAGGTCGGCAACAAGACGAATCGTGCAGCGTCGAAGCCCTTCTGCCACTGGCCGTTGGCGGCAGGATTTTGGATCGACCCGAACTTCATCTCGCCATAGGCGCCGATGCTGAGACCGGCCACGGGCGAGTCCGCCAGCCCGAGAATGGGCTTGTCACCCACCGCCGGAAGCGGGGGCAGCTGCAACATCGGCTTGGCCGACGTCTGCGCTGATTGAGCCGCGGGCTTGCCCTTGGCGTCCTTCGGGTCCTTGGTGTCGGTCGCCTCTTTCGGCTCGACCGACGAAGCCGCGGCATTGGCGCTCCGGATCGAGGCCGCCTGCGGCGCCGGTGTGCGGCTGTCCTTCTGCTTCAACTCGGCCTCGAGCGCCTGGATCCGCCGCTCCATCTTGTCGAGCTTTTTCAGCAACGCCTCGTTCGCGGTATCTTCGGCCCCGAATGCACTGCCGCTGCTGACGATCGACAGCGCGGTCGCCGCGAGCAGCGCCGCACGTCTGGAATCAAAACCAAGTTCGAATTTCGATGCACCTAACCCCACGCAACGATGCGATGACATGCGCCCCCCTGCTCTGCGGAAACGAAAAGCCCGCGACATAAGGGCGCACCTAACACTACCGAGAATTATTTCGGAGAGTTTCCGCCATGCTGGTGGCAGCTCGGCAGTTAGAATCGCTCAAGTTTAGAATTAGAATAAGAATAAGCTTCAATGGTAGGTCGGGATTTTCCGGCACCGACGGCGGATTTGCGCGTGGGCTTCCGAGCCAAAGACGCGCCCCGGTCTGACGGCGCGAAGCTGCTTACCGAGGACTGCGGAAAAGCTTCCGCCCGGTGAACATCGCGCGCACCAGGTTCTGACGCTGCAGCAATCCCACCACGATGACGCCGAGCACGTGCAGGGCGACCAGGATGATGACCGCATCCGAGGCATAGGCGTGAGTGTCCTCGACCCACCAGACCCCGAAGAAGGTCACCGTGACCTCCATTGCACCCGTGATCGCGGAGACCGCGAGCGTGAGCAGCAGTGCCACCAGCATCACGGTGCCCGCGGGGTTGAGCCCGATATAGCGGCCGGTGATGCCGCGGCGGAGATTCCAGATGTAGCGTGGCGCGGCGCGCAATCGGACGCCGAGCTTGCCGAAGCGCGCATAGCGCGTGCCGGCAAAGCCCCAGATCAGCCGGAATGCCAAGAGCCCGATCACGGAATAGCCCGCCAGCCGGTGCAGCCGGTCATAGATGTTGGGCGTCACCCATGCGACCAGGACGAGGATGGCGAGCGCCCAGTGCCAGAGCCGCAGCGGCAGGTCCCAGACCTGCACGGTGGTGGCGCCGCGGGCGCCGGGCGCCGCCTTCGTCATCGCGTCTGCTTCACTTCGCGATCGTGTGCTTCAGGCTGAGATCCTCCGGGCTGTAGAACAGCTCGTAGAGCTTGCCTTCCTTGACGCCGTACACTTCGTAGCAGGAGCCCTCGACCTTCGATCGGCGCACCTCATAGCCGGCGGCCTTGGCCTTGGCTTCGGCATCGGTTGCCGGCTTCCACGACGCCTTGTCGAGCTTGGTGCAATTCTTGTAGCCGTCGGCGAACGCCGTCGAACCCAAAAGCCCCAGAACGCACGCTGCAAGCGCAGCGCTCATAATCACTCTCACGCGCATCTCCCCTCCGTTGACGATCATGCCCACAACGCCATCGCGCAAGGCACATGCGTGAAGAATGCCGAGGTGATTGCCAAGTCAAGGAAGCGCGGACACGGCACGCTTTAGAGAAATTCTAACGGCCGCGAAAACCGCTTTGCGCTCCACGCGCAATTTGGTTTTGACTGCTTGCTGCGGCCTTACGCCTCATGGGTATTTGAATCTGCTGGCGCGGCCTTTCGGTCAGGACGCGGCACCCGCCATTGCCAGACGAACCGCGGGGCGTTCGGTCGCTACGGGCATCCGCCCACTAATCATCTGTGCGACCTTCTCGCTCTGGACGGCGGGGCTGAAGTGGAAGCCCTGCACTTCCACGCAGGCGTCGGCGCGCAGGATGTCGAGCTGCTCCCGCGTTTCGACGCCCTCGGCCGTCGTCGTCTTGCCGAGGCTGACCGCGAAGCGGACGATCGCGCGCGCTATCCGGCGCGACTCGTCGGTTGCGCCCGCGAGTTCGGACACGAAGCTGCGGTCGATCTTGACCTTGTCGAACGGAAACTTCTGCAGGAAGCTCAGCGACGAATAGCCGGTGCCGAAATCGTCGAGCGCGATCCGCACCCCGAGATCATGCAGCTGGCTGAGCGCCGCGAACACCGCCTCGCTGTCCTGGATGATCGCCGTTTCGGTGACCTCGAGCTCGAGCCTGTCGGGCGAAACGCCCGAGCTCGCCAGCGCGTGCACGATCACCGGGACCAGTTCCGGGCTCCTGAACTGCACCGGCGACAGGTTGATCGCGATCTTGAGGTCATCGGGCCATTTGGCGGCTTCCGCACACGCGGTGCGCAGCACCCATTCGCCGAGCGGCACGATCAGCCCGGTCTCTTCCGCCAGCGGAATGAACTGCGCCGGGGACACCATGCCGCGTTGCGGATGATGCCACCGCAGCAGCGCCTCGAAGCCGCACGTCTCCCCGCTCGCGACGTTGATGAACGGCTGATAGTGCAGCTCGAACTCGCCGTTGGCGAGCGCGCTGCGCATGTCGCGCTCGAGGCTGCGCCGGGTCTGCAGCAGCCGGTCGAGCTCCGGCTCGAAGAAGCGGAACGAGCCGCGCCCGCCGCTCTTGGCCGAGTAGAGCGCAAGATCGGCGCTGCGCAGGACCTCGTCGGAATCGGTGCCGTCGCGCGGCGCGATCGCAATCCCGATGCTGGTCGTGGTGGTCACCCGATGATCGCCGAGATCGATCGGCTCGCTGAGCGCCTTCCTGATCCTCTCGGCGAGCACACCGGCTTCCGCGACCGGATCGGTGACGTAGTCGATGACAGCGAACTCGTCACCGCCGAGCCGCGCGACCAGCGTGGTATCGCTGACGCACCTGCGCAACCGCGAGGCCACCGACTTCAGCAACGCATCGCCTGCCGGATGCCCGAGGGTGTCGTTGACGTCCTTGAAGCGGTCGAGATCGAGCATCAGCACCGCAAGGCTCGGTCCGCCGCACCGCGCGCCGGAGAGCGCCTGCTCCATCCATTCCTTGAGCAGCACGCGGTTCGGCAGATCGGTCAGCGCGTCGTGTTGCGCCATATGGGTGATCTTGGCCTCGGAGCGCCGCTGCTCGGTAACGTCGCGATGCGTCGCCACCCAGCCGCCGCCGGGCATCGGCTGCCGCGTCACGCAGATCAGGCGGCCGTCGGCAAGCTCGTCGACGCGGCTGCTGGTCTCGTCGGCCGGCAGCGCATTCAATGTCGCGAGCACTTGCGTCGCGGCGACGTCGCTGGTCTCGCCCCTGAGAATGCCGTTGGCGATCCGATGCGTGATGATCTCGCGATGGGCGGTGCCGGGCAGCAGCAATTCGGGCGGCAGCCGGTACATCTTGGCGTAGCGCTCGTTGCACACGACGAGACGCTTCTCCGCATCGAACATGCAGAGCCCCTCACCCATGTGGTTGATCGCCGTATCCAGCCGGAGCCTCTGTTCTTCCAGCTCCTTCTGCGACGCCTCGACCTGCTGGCGCGCCAGCGAGAGCTGGCTGATGATCTCCTCGAAGCGGCGGGTGCGAAGCGCAAGGCGCCGGTCGGCAAGCACGCCGACCAGGCTCATCCCGAGCACCGAGAGCGCCACGCCCGCGATCACGATGGCGAGAAAGGCGGGAGAGAGCGACAGGGCTTCCGGAGCCAGCAACGGGTCCGGAACGATCTCGACCGCACCCATCGCGGTGAAATGATGCGACACGATCGCAAGCGTCAGCAACAGCGCCGCGACGAGCGACATCCAGCGATCCTGATAGCGGACCGCGACCGACAGCGCGGCATAACCGAACAGCATGCCGAGCACGATGGAGGCCGCCACGAGATCCATCGACCACACCACGTGGCCCGGCACTTCCAGCGCCCACATTCCGAGATAATGCATGCTGGCGATGCCTACGCCGATCACCGCGCCGCCGACCGGCGCACGCCAGCTGCTGGAGTCGCTGGCGGCAAGGCCGAGGCCGCCGGATGTCAGCATCATCGCTGCGACGAGCGACAGACCGGTCAGGACGATACCGTAGCCGGTCGGCACGCCCGGCTCGTAGGCCAGCATGGCGATGAAATGCGTTGCCCAGATGCCGTAGCCGATCGCAGCTCCCGCGATCGCGATCCAGATCAGCCGCGTCCTCGCTTGCGAAGCGATCGCGCGATGGAAGATGTTGACGGCGACAATGCTGGCAGCGAAGCAGACCAGGCCGGCGAGCAGAACGAGCCGCCAGTCATGCTCACCTGAAAGACACGTAAGAACACGAAACATGCGTCGGCCCATGGTTGTCCGCGCCGACAAGCTAGGCCGATTGACTTGTCTTCTCGATAATTTTCTACAACTTTCAGTGGCATGGTTATCCGCGCGTAAGCCGATTCCGCACGGAAATTGATGGCTCCATAAATATTGCACACGTCCCGCGGTCGCACGTCTTCAGCCCTCGAGCGGAACAAGGACAGTTCCGCCGGTTGCGACCCGCGACGCCTCGCGCTGTTCGTTCTCAGCCAGTCATTCCGCGCGCGAAGACGATGCTCCGGCTGGCGCGATCATCGTCATGATCGCACTCGCTAGTAGCCGGCGGCGGCGAGCGCCACGACGGCGCTCATCGCCATCCAGCCGAAATGCCGGCCACGGGTCGCGACTGCATTGGCGAGCGCGGCGCTACCGAACACGATGGCGAGCGTTGCCACGATCCAGTGCCGCGCGGCATCGGAGGCCATCGCCGGCGCGGCGACGAGCAGGACGCCGCCGCCGATCCAGGCGATCGTGCCGGCCTGATAGACCAGGCGAAGCAAGAGACGCAGCCGCGGTGGTTCGACGGTGGCGCGTGCGAACACTTTGGTCTCGCCGAGAACGCCATGGATCAGGCTGACCAGGATGGCGATGAGTCCGGCGCCTTGCAGCAGAAGATCACGCATCGCGACGCCTCCATACGGTACTGTATGGATAAGACACCGCCGGCTGGCGCCTGTCAATACACTTGTGTATGGTCGGGCGCGGGGACGGGGAACCATGACGGAACAGCTCTCGGTCAAGGACTGGCTCGATCAGGGCCTGAAGACGCTGGCGAAGCACGGCTTCACGGCGCTCAAGGCCGAGCCGCTGGCCAAGGCCATGGGGGTCTCGCGCGGCAGCTTCTATTGGCATTTCGCCGACATCGGCGCCTACCGCACCGCGATCCTCAACCATTGGCGCGAGGTTGCCGCCGAGCAGGTGATCGCCGAGCTCGAGACCATTCCGGAAGGCGGCGATGCGCTGGCGCTGCTGCTGCGCCGCGCCTTCTCGGCGCGGCTGGCACTGGAACGCGCGGTGCGCAGCTGGGCCACCGCCGATGCAGCAGCGCGCGCCGCCGTGCTCGAGGTCGACCAGCGCCGCATCGGCTATATCGAAACCCTGCTCCGGCACGCCGGATTCGCCGACGGCGTGGCGCGCGGCCGGGCGCAGATCTTCTATTGGGCGTTCATCGGCTACGCGCTGTCCGAGCAGGCGCTGCCGAAGCCGCGTCAGCAGGCCGCAATCGACGAGCTGTTGCGGATGACCAAGCGCTGACAGCCGGCATTTGATTGTGCTACATGACGGTCAATTAGTTCTGACGCGTTTTCTTCACGCGAACCGCTGCCCACTTCGCTCGAAAACGCTCCAGTCGGAGACATCCATGAATTCGACGACCGACCACCTCGAGAGCACGGCCGACCCAAAACTGCTCGAAATCCTGGTGTGCCCGATCACCAAGGGACCATTGGAGTTCGACGCCGCGCGGCAGGAGCTGATCTCGCGCTCCGCGAAGCTCGCCTATCCGATCCGCGACGGCATCCCGATCATGTTGCCGGAAGAGGCGCGCAAGATCGATTGATGCGCGCCCTCGTCACATGGCTGCTGCTGCTCGTCTCGGTGGCGAGCGCGACAGCCGACGAGAGCAGGCTGCGCATCGGCGCCATTGACGCGGTGCTGACCGTGCCACCCGACATTGCAAAACCGCCGGTGGCGCTGCTGATCGCCGGCTCCGGCTCGACCGATCATGACGGCAACGGGCCGCAGCTCAAGCCGGCGACACTAAAGAAGCTCTCCGAGCAGCTGGTCGCACACGGCATCGCGACGCTGCGCTACGACAAGCGCGGCGCCGGCGAATGGAAGAAGGAGTTCGGCCGTCCGGAGGACTTTCGCTTCAAGGACTATGTCGGCGACGCGGCGGCACTGATCGAGTATCTGCGCGGCAGCGGCAGGTTCGCCCATGTTGCGGTGGTCGGGCACAGCGAGGGCGGCCTGGTCGCGATCCTCGCCGCACAGCGCGTGCCGGTCGACCGGCTGGTGCTGCTGGCAACGGCGGCGCGCAAGCAGGGCGACCTGTTGAAGGCGCAGCTCGAAAAGCAGCTGCCGCCCGACAAATTCGCGCCGATCGGAAAGGCCATCGACGACATCATGGCCGGGCAGATCGTCAACCCGCCGCCGGCGGGGCTTGCGATCGCGCCTGCGATGCAGCCGGCCATCGCATCCGCCTTCACCGAGGATCCGATCGATCCGATGAAGAAGATTACCGGGCCTGTCCTGATCGTCGCGGGCGGCCGCGACCATCAGCTGGCGCGGCTCGACTACCTCGCGCTCACCACCGCCGACGTTGCGGCCAAATCATTGTGGCTGCCGGACATGAATCACCTGCTGGTCGACGTCACCGACACGGCGGACGACATAGCAAGCTACAACGAGCCGGAGCGGCCGCTCGATCCCGACCTGATCGACGCCGTGGCTGGCTTCATTTCACAGAAATAGTGGATGCGAAGGCCGTAGCCCGGATGGAGCGCAGCGCAATCCGGGGCCGATCCACCCGTGGAGAGACTGCTCCCGGATTTCGCTCCGCTGCATCCGGGCTACGGCACCGAGCAAGCTTACAGCGCCTCGCCCTTCAGCAGCCGCGGCACTTCGCCTGACAATCCCGCTGCCTGGCGGATGAACATGCTCTTCAGCGGCGGCGCGCGATCGACGAGGCCCAATCCGATGTCGCGCACGGTGCGCAGCAGCTTCGATTCGTTGGAGAACAGGAAGTTCAGCGAGTTGGTCGCAACCCCCATCGCCATCGTGTCGAAGCGCCGCCAGCGCTGATAGCGCTCGAGCACGTCGGCCTGTCCGAGGTCCATGCCGAGCCGCGCCGCATCGACGACGACCTCGGCAAGTGCCGCGACATCCTTCAGGCCCATATTGAGCCCTTGTCCCGCGATCGGATGGATCACATGCGCGGCGTCACCGATCAGCGCCAGCCGTTCGGCGATGAACGAGCGCGCGACGAAATAGCCGAGCGGGAATGCGCGCGGCTTGTCGAGCGCCTTGATCTCACCGAGGTGCAAACCAAAACGCTGCTCGAGCTCGGCGTGGAATTCCTCCTCGCTCAGCGCGGTGATGCGCGCGGCGTCCTTGCGCGTCTCGGTCCACACCAGCGACGAGCGATTGCCGGTCAGCGGCAGGATCGCGAACGGACCGGCAGGCAGGAAATGCTCCTCGGCGCGGCCGTGATGTTCGCGCTCGTGTCCGACGGTGACCACGATGCCGGATTGGTCATAGTCCCAGCCATGGGTCGCAATCCCGGCGCGCTCACGCAGCTTCGACCGCGCGCCGTCGGCGGCGACCAGCAGGCTCGCATCGATCTCGCTGCCGTCGGTCAGCCGCACGCTGACGCCGTCGGGCCGCGCGTCGAAACTCGACACCGCGGTGGCGCGCAGCTCGACGCCCTCGGCCTCGGCGCGGGTTGCGAGCGCATCGATCAGATAGCGGTTCTCGACCATGTGGGCGAACGGCTCGCCGGGCGCGACATTGCCGGCAAAGGTCAGGAACACCGGACGCGTCGCGTCCTCCAGCTTGGAGTCGGTCACGACCATGTCCGTGATCGGCTGCACCGTCGGCGCCACCTGCCCCCAGACGCCGAGGGTCTCGAACAGCCGCCGGCAGGCGGCCACGATCGCGGTCGCGCGCGGATCTCGGCTCGGGCGCTGGCTCAGCGCCGGATCGGCCACGATGACCGGAATGTCCGGCCCCAGTCCCTGGCGCAACGCCACGGCCAGCGCCAGACCCGCAAAAGCGCCCCCGCAGATGACAATACTTCGCTGTGCCGGCATGCCGTTCCTTTACGCGCCCTGCGCTCTCAGACTGTGCTTGCTACCTGATAATAGCTGGGCGAAACAGGGGCCAGAAACAAGGCCAAATCCAACGGTCGTCATTCCAGGGCACGCGCAGCGTGAACCCGGAATCTCGAGATTCCGGGTTCGATGCTGGCGCATCGCCCCGGAATGACGCCGAGACGACAACGAAAGCCACCCATGTCCAAGAGCCTGATCGACCTGTTGTCCATCCTCGATCTCGAGCAGCTCGAGGTGAATTTGTTCCGCGGCAACAGCCCGAAGACGAGCTGGCAGCGCGTGTTCGGCGGCCAGGTGATCGGCCAGGCCATGGTCGCGGCCTGCCGCACCGTCGAGGGCCGGCTGCCGCACTCGATCCATTGCTATTTCATCCTGCCGGGCGATCCGCAGATCCCGATCATCTACCAGGTCGAGCGGCTGCGCGACGGCAAGAGCTACACCACCCGCCGCGTCACCGCGATCCAGCACGGCAACGCGATCTTCTCCATCATGGTCTCGTTCCACGCCGAGGAAGAGAGCAACTTCAATCATCAGGAGAAGATGCCCGACGTGCCGCCGCCGGAGAAGCTGACCGCGGAGGAAGTGTCGAAGCAGCCGATGTTCAAGGAGATGCCGGAGTTCATCCGCCGCTACTACGAGAGCGACCGGCCGATCGAGCTGCGCCCGGTCGAGCTCGGCCGCTATTTCGGCCAGCAGATAGAGGACGGCCGCATCCATGTCTGGATCCGCACCGCGGCGAAGCTGCCGGACGATCCGGCGCTGCATCTGTGCGCGCTCGCCTATGCATCGGATTTCTCGCTGCTCGATGCCGTCATGGCGCGCTACGGCCGCACGCTGTTCGACCGACGCATGATGCCGGCGAGCCTCGATCACGCGATGTGGTTTCACCGCCCGTTCCGCGCCGACGAATGGCTGCTCTACGCGCAGGATTCGCCGAGCGCACAGTCGGGCCGCGGCCTGACCCGCGGCCAGATCTTCAAGCCCGACGGCACGCTGGTGGCGTCCGTCGCGCAAGAAGGTTCGGTGCGCGAACGCAAGGCGTAGCGCGCTCAGGCGCCTGCGTAGGCGCCGCGCTCGGTCAGCGCGAATTGCGAGATGATCCAGTTGGCGTACCAGCGCAGCACCCACGGAATCGGGATCAGGAATCCGCAGCCGATCGAGAACACGATGGTTCGCCACAGCACCTCGAGCCCGGACGCGTTGAAGGTGACCTCGCGGCGCGTGCCCTCGACGTTGCGGCAGATCCAGCGCAGCCATGCGGTCAGCACCCAGGCCCAGCCGACGATGGTGATGGCCGAGATCACCATCAGCAAATACCAGCCGATATAGGCGAGCGGGCTGCCTGTGAACGAGATCGGCAGATCCTGGCCGCTCGAGCTGAGGCGGCCGAAGATCCAGCGCACGATCATCCAGCTCAGGAAAGCCTGCAACAGCAACGAGAGCAGCGTGACGATATTGCTGTTGGCCGCTCCGGCATAGGTCAGAAGACCGAGCACGATGAAGACGTACCAGATGTCGAGCGGCTGCCCGGTGAAGCCGAGATGCGGCCGGCCCGGGACGCGGATATAGGGAATTGCGAAGCGGTATAGGCCGGTCGCGGTCCACGGCGCGGGGATGACGAAAATCTGGCCGATGAACATCAGCAGGCTGCGTCCGAACAGGCCCCAGATCGGGAAGTCGGCCGACAGCGCGCCGCCGCTATAGCTTGCCGATGCGGCCACCGGCGGCGGTCCGCCGGCCTGCGGAAACGCCGGCGGCGCACCGGCGCTCGGAACAAGGCCAGGAATCTCCCCGGCCTTTTGCCAGCCGGCCATGCCCTCGGTCCACACCAGGGTATCGGCGCCCACCATGCCACGGGTGATCAGGTCGCGGAGCTGAGCTTCAGGCAGGGGGCCCTTTTGCTGGCCTTCAGATGCATAAAACCAGTTTCGATTCGACATTTTCTTGTTCCTCGGGGCGCGGGCGCACGCGCTGTGGCGAGAATGAGCCAGCGGGAGCGCTGGCCGGGGCGGGAAAGCCATATTCTGGCCGACGGTTGTCGTCCCGTACAGTGACGGAGTTCACGCGCTGCGCACGTTTTCCCCTTCAACCTGCAACTTTTTTATGCCATTTGCCCAGAAAGCTGCCAGATTTGGCGGACGGCAAATTGCCGCTCCGCTGGCGGGACGTGCAGGCTCGGAGATGGCAAGTGCCGCTCCGGGGATGGGCGCACACGGAAAACCTCAAGGAAATGAAGGCCTGAACCATGAAACTCGTCGTCGCGATCATCAAACCGTTCAAGCTCGATGAGGTACGCCAGGCCCTGACCGCGATCGGCGTTCACGGCATGACGGTGACCGAGGTGAAGGGCTATGGCCGCCAGAAGGGCCACACCGAGATCTATCGCGGCGCCGAATATGTCGTGAATTTCCTGCCCAAGCTCAGAATCGAGATCGCCGTCGACACCGCGCTCGCCGACAAGGCGGTCAGCGTCATCACCGAGCACGCCCGCACCGGCCAGATCGGCGACGGCAAGATCTTCGTGACGCCGATCGACCACGCCCTGCGGATCCGCACCGGCGAAACCGACAACGACGCTCTCTAAATTCGAGATCATCGCCGGCAACGACGCCGGCGCACGCCGAAATCCACAGCAAGAAACCACGACACGCCGGGGAATGATGATGGGGGCACGAGCTCTTCGTGCAGCGATATCAGCTGCGCCGATCACCGCTGCAATGCTGCTCTCGTGGGGCGCGCCGGCGTCAGCGCAAGACTCCGGCGCCTCCGGCATCAACCCCGCCGATACCGCCTGGATGATCGTCGCCACCGCGCTGGTGCTGATGATGACGATCCCGGGGCTTGCGCTGTTCTACTCCGGCATGGTGCGCAAGAAGAACGTGCTGGCGACGATGGCGCAGAGCCTCACCGCCGTTGCGATCATCTCGATCCTCTGGGTCGTCTTCGGCTATTCGCTGACCTTCGTCGGCAACGGTCCATGGCTCGGCTCGCTCGACAGCTGGTTCCTGGCCGGCATCACGATGGACAGCGTCAATCCGGCGGCAAAGACCATCCCGGAAGCGCTGTTCATGCTGTACCAGATGACGTTTGCGATCATCACGGTGGCGCTGGTCGCGGGCTCGGTCGCCGACCGCATGCGGTTCTCCGCCTATGTGCTGTTCTCGATCGGCTGGTTCATCTTCGCCTATGTGCCGCTGGCGCATTGGGTGTGGGGCGGCGGCTTCCTCGCTTCGATGGGCGTGATGGACTTCGCCGGCGGCCTCGTCGTGCATCTGTCCGCCGGCATCAGCGGCCTGGTCGCGGCCAAGGTGATGGGCAACCGGCACGGCTATGGCCACGACAATCTGTCGCCGTTCGACCTGTCGCTCGCCGTGGTCGGCACCGGCCTGCTCTGGGTCGGCTGGTTCGGCTTCAACGGCGGCTCGGCGCTGGCGGCCAATTCGCGCGCGGTGATGGCGATCACTGCCACCCACCTTGCGGCCTGCGCGGGCGCGCTGACCTGGGGTGCGATCGAATGGGCAACGCGCCGCAAGCCGTCGGTGCTCGGCATGATCTCGGGCGCGGTCGCAGGGCTCGGCACCATCACCCCGGCATCCGGTTTCGTCGCGCCGTGGCACGGCATTATCATCGGCATCATTGCCGGCCTGGTCTGCTTCTGGGCCTGTACCTGGCTGAAGCACCGCTTCCAGTATGACGACTCGCTCGACGTGTTCGGCGTGCACGGCGTCGGCGGCCTGACCGGCACGCTGCTCGCAGGCGTTTTCGCCACCACGGCGATCGGTGGCACCTCCGGCCTGCTGGAGGGCAATCCGGGGCAGCTCCTGATCCAGCTCTACGGCGTCGTCGTCACGCTGGTCTGGTGCGGCGGCGTCACCTTCGTGCTGCTCAAGCTGGTCAGCGCGTTCGTCCCGCTGCGCGTCTCGATGCAGCAGGAGCTGGAGGGTCTCGACATCTCGCAGCACGGCGAAGCGCTGCAGTAGCAGCCGAGCTCGTATCGCCAGGACGAGATGGGCCTGAGAGGGCGAATTCGGAAAACAACCCCATGCAAAGTACCCGAGCGCCGCGACGTCACGCTGCACGGGACAGTTCAGGCTTGCACGACACATAAGCATATGCTTATGTGTTGGCATGGTCGACACCGATATCTTCAAGGCACTGGCCGATCCGACCCGCCGCAGGGTCTTTGAGAAACTGGCCGGCGGCAGCCTGAACGCCAGCGCCTTACGTGATGGGCTTGAGATCAGCCAGCCGGCGATGTCGCAGCATCTGGCGGTGCTGCGCGCGGCTGGACTGGTGCGCGAGCAGCGACAGGGCCGCTTCGTGAATTATGAAGTCGACCCGGACGGGATCGCCAGCATCGGGACCTGGCTCGCCCGCTACCGCGCCTATTGGCCGAAGCGCATCGAAGCGCTCTCCGACCTCTTGAAGGACATGGATCAATGAGCGACACGGTTGAGCCTGACGCCGACGCAGCCTTGGTGATCGAATACGAGCTCGACGCACCGCCTGAGAAAGTATGGCGCGCCGTCACCATTCCAGCCCTGCGTGAACGCTGGCTTCCGGATTGCGATCTCGCGGGCGCTGAACCCCTATCATCGATCACGGGCGAAGAGGTGCGTTACCGGCTCCGCGATTCCGAACCGCCGTTTCGCGAGAGTCATGTCACCTTCCGGATCGAGCCGAACGAGGCCGGTGGCACCCGGTTTCGCATCATCCAGGAAGCCTGCGACCAGCGCGCAGATCAGCCGCAAGCGGCTAACAGCAACAGCCGCGTGCTGATGCGCGCGGCCTGATCGCAGACTTCATCATCCGCTGAAACTTCATCACCTGCTGAAATGGGAGGTCGCCGATGCGCGACATGATGCAACTCGTCCCGATGGTCGTCGAGCAGTCGTCCCGCGGCGAGCGCTCCTTCGATATCTATTCCAGGCTGCTGCGCGAACGCATCATCTTCCTCAACGGCGAGGTCAATGATGCGATGTCCGGACTGGTCTGCGCGCAGCTTCTGTTCCTCGAGGCTGACAACCCGAACAAGGCGATCAACCTCTACATCAACTCCTATGGCGGCGTGGTCACCAGCGGGCTTGCGATGTACGACACCATGCAGTTCATCAAGGCGCCGGTGCACACGCTGTGCATGGGCACTGCGCGCTCCATGGGGTCGTTCCTGCTGATGGCCGGCGAACCCGGTCATCGCGCCGCGCTCCCGAACGCCAGCCTGCACGTGCATCAGCCGCTCGGCGGCTTCCAGGGCCAGGCCTCCGACATCCAGATCCATGCCGCCGAGATGCAGGCGACCAAGCGGCGCATCATCCGGCTTTATGCGCAGCACTGCCGGCGCACCGAGGCGGACGTGGAACGGACCCTGGACCGCGATCACTTCATGTCGGCGGAGCAGGCGCTCGAATGGGGACTGATCGACAGGGTTTTTGCAGCCCGCGACGCCGCCTAATGGCCTGGCATTGCTTTATCTAAATACCGACGCCTGCACCGCGGCTGAGCAGAATTGTGTCCAGACCCTGGCTTGCTCACGAATTAGGCCAATCTGATTAGATTTTAGGCGCGACGGAATAGCGCAGGAGCACCTTGCTCCCGCAATGCGGGAAAAGGTCCGGATTCATAATCCATTAGCGAACCCGAGCCGTTTGGCACGGCATTTGATTCTAAGGGTCTCGGCTGTGCCCGCGTAATGGATGTCTTCCGCGTGGTGAACCTCAGTCGAAACTCCCGGTGTTCGTTCGCACCGGGCCCAAGCGGGGATAGGACTCATGAAAATTGTTATGGCGATCATTAAGCCATTCAAGCTGGAAGAGGTCCGTGACGCCCTGACCGCCATTGGCGTTCACGGTCTCACGGTGACGGAAGTCAAGGGGTACGGCCGCCAGAAGGGCCATACGGAAATCTATCGCGGCGCCGAATATGCGGTGAGCTTCCTGCCCAAGATCAAGATCGAGGTCGCAGTCGCCTCCGATCAGGTCGACAAGACCATCGACGCCATCACCGCCGCCGCCAAGACCGGACAGATCGGCGACGGCAAGATCTTCGTCATCAGCCTCGAGCACGCCGTGCGCATCCGCACCGGCGAGGCCGATGCCGCGGCCCTCTGATTTCGCGCTCAACCTTTAAGACCTCAGGAGTGAATTAACATGACGTTCAAGCGTCCCTATGGCGCGGGATTGGCGGCCCTCGCAGTCGGCCTCTTTGCCGCGACCGCCGCCTACGCCGAGCCAACCGTCAACAAGGGCGACAACGCCTGGATGCTGACATCGACGGTGCTGGTGCTGTTGATGACCATCCCGGGCCTCGCGCTGTTCTATGGCGGTCTCGTCCGCTCCAAGAACATGCTCTCGGTGCTGGCGCAGGTGTTCTACACCGTCTGCATCGTCACCGTGCTCTGGGCCCTCTACGGCTACAGCCTCGCCTTCACCGGCGGCTCCGACTTCATCGGCGGCTTCTCCAAGGCCTTCCTGATGGGCGTCACGCCGGACTCCAAGGCCGCGACCTTCTCGGTCGACGCCAACATCTCGGAGCTCGTCTATATGTGCTTCCAGATGACCTTCGCGGCGATCACGCCGGCCCTCATCGTCGGCGCCTTTGCCGAGCGGATGAAGTTCGCGGCGATCGCGCTGTTCATCCCGATCTGGGTCACCGTGATCTACTTCCCGATCGCGCACATGGTCTGGTACTGGCCGGGCCCGGACGCGATCCAGGATGCCGCCAAGGCGCTTGCCGCCGCGGCTGACGGCGATGCCAAGACGAAGGCGCAGGCCGCCCTCGACGCGATCAACGCCGATGCCGGCTGGATCTTCAAGAAGGGTGCGATCGACTTCGCCGGCGGCACCGTCGTGCACATCAACGCGGGCATCGCCGGCCTCGTCGGCGCGCTCCTGATCGGCAAGCGCACCGGCTACGGCAAGGAGCTGATGGCTCCGCACTCGCTGACCATGACCATGATCGGCGCCTCGCTGCTCTGGGTCGGCTGGTTCGGCTTCAACGCTGGTTCGAACCTCGAAGCCAATGGCGGCGCTGCGCTCGCCATGACCAACTCCTTCGTGGCCACGGCTGCGGCGGCGCTGGCCTGGATGTTCGCGGAATGGATCATCAAGGGCCATCCCTCGCTGCTCGGCGCGCTCTCGGGCGCGGTCGCGGGCCTCGTCGCGGTGACGCCTGCGGCCGGTTACGCCGGTCCGATGGGTGCCATCGTGCTCGGCCTCGTGGTCGGCGTGGTCTGCCTGTTCTTCTGCACGGTCGTGAAGAACGCGCTCGGCTATGACGACTCGCTCGATGTGTTCGGCGTCCACTGCGTCGGCGGCATCATCGGCGCGCTCGGCACCGGCATCCTGGTCAACCCGGCGCTCGGTGGTGCCGGCATCATCGACTACACTGCGATCCCGCCGAAGGTTGCCGATTACGACTTCGTGGCGCAGATGACCTCGCAGGTCTGGGGCGTCTGCACCACGCTGGTGTGGTCGGGCGTCGGCTCTGCGATCCTCTACAAGATCGTGGACGTGATCGTCGGCCTGCGTGCCAACGTCGAGACCGAGCGTGAAGGCCTCGACATCACCGAGCACACGGAGCGCGCCTACAACATGTGAGTTCTCCCGGGGCGCGACCTCCCCAAGCGGTCGTTCCCAGAACTACGGTCCGGGCACATACCCGGCAATGTCCGGACCGTTGAGGGGCTCCAGCGCAAGTTGGAGCCCCTTTCTTTTTTCCGCGGCTTGAGAAAATATTGTCGGAATTGCCTGCTATTGTGGAATAACAGGCTACAGACAAGAAAATGGGAGGACGTCATGAAGGTGCAAGGCAGATGCTATTGCGGCAACGTGCGCTATGAGGCCGAAGGCGAACCGATGATGGCGGCGCAATGCCTGTGCCGCGAATGCCAGTACATCACGGGCGGCGGACCGAACATGTTCATGGCGATGCCGACCACCGGCTTCAAATACACCGCCAGCCAACCCAAGCAGTTCACCCGGAAGGACCTCGAACGCGCCGTGACGCGCGAATTCTGCCCGGAATGCGGCACCCATCTCGTGACCAAGGTGCCCGGCCTGCCCGCCACCATCCTGAAGGTCGGCACCTTCGACGACCCCAGCGTGTTCACCCCGCAGATGACGATCTACACCTGCGACAAGCAGACCTTCCACCATCTGCCCGACGGCAAGCCGTCGTTCGAGAAGCTGCCGGCGCGGTAGACTTCATACATCGCGTGCGTAGCCCGGATGGAGCGCAGCGCAATTCGGGAACAGTGCCGCCGCAGGAAAGACCGCCCCGGATTTCGCTTCGCTGCATCCGGGCTACGCGGCTCAAACCTCCCCTTGAAAAGGGGAGGTCGCTTTGCTCGTCAGAGCAAAGCGGGTGGGGATCTGCTCTCTCCACTTGCAGCAGAGTCTGCGGCTGACCCCCATCCCGACCTTCCCCCTTTCAGGGGGAAGGAGAGGACAGACCGCAGTTCGCCGGCGCGCCGCGTATGGGCTCGACCAGCTCACGCCGCGTCGCGCGCGTGCTCGACGCGATCGCGGCCACGGCGCTTGGCGGCGTAGAGCGCCTGGTCGGCGGTTCGCATCAAATTGCCGAGGTCGAAGCCGGAATCCTTCAAGGTGAAGCCGATGCTGATCGTCACCGGCAGCTGGGTCACGCCGTCGAAGATCGTGCGCGCCGCACAGTCGCGGCGGATTTCCTCGGCGCCGCGCGCCGTCTGCTCGTGGCTCAGGCCGGTCACGACGGCTGCGAATTCCTCGCCGCCGTAACGGGCGACCAGCGCGCCGTGCCGGATCGCGAACTGGCGCAGCACGTCGGCGATCTCGACCAGCACCTTGTCGCCGATCTCATGTCCGTAGCGGTCGTTGATCGACTTGAAATGATCGATGTCGCACATCAGGACCGCAACGGACGCGCCATCGGCCTGCGCGCGTTCAAGCGCCGCGGCGGCATCGGCGTCGAAGCCACGGCGATTCAACAGGCCGGTGAGCTGGTCGGTCTGCGAGATCTGGGCCAGCTCGCGGCGGGTATGCGCGAGCTCCAGCATCAACAGGCCGGCGCGAAACGACATCGCGCCACTGAGCGCGATCGAGATAAAGACACCGGCGGTGAGCCCGAACAGCTGCATCTGTCCGACCGTGATCGGCGCAGCCAGATCGCGGCCGAACACCAGCATGCCGATGGTGAAGGACATCACCGCGGTCATGCCGGCGGCAATCACCATCACCTTGCCGGTGCGGCGCAGAACATCGCCGTGTGTCTCGATCCTGATGGCCATGTCCGTCCGCACATCCTCGCAATACGCGGGATCATTCGGTCGTGCTGTGTTGCGAATTGCTGAAGGAAATCGTGACGTGCGCGCTGGCCTTAATAGCGGGTAAAGCGGATCACTCGAATGCACGGCAATGCTGTCAGTCGATCAGGACTTCCTCGTCCGGCAGCTCGCTTGGCGCGCCGTCGCGCAAGTAGCTTTCGAGGATGCCGGCGAGCGACAGCGGCGTGAGGCGCTCCTCCGCGCGGGATAGATCGGCGATCGGCCACCAGCGAAAGCAATCGAGCACCTTCACCTCCGTCTTGTCGCTCATCACGGGCGCGAATCGATCCATGTGGACGATCCGGTATTCTTCCCTCTGGGAGAACCGCCGGCCGCCCCAGTTGAAGATGTGATGACGCCGCCAGACGGCGGGACCGGGCTCGAAATCGACCAGCCCCAATTCCTCGGCCAATTCCCGCTGCAACGCCGCTTCCGGCGTCTGGCCGTCTTCGATGCCGCCGCCGGGCGCGATCCAGAAACAGTCGCCGCCGTGCGACGGGCGAATCCGCATCAGCAGGACCTCGCGCTTGCCCGCGATGATGAGCGCCCTGACGGCGCGGCGATGGATCATGTCTCGGTGCAATTTTGATGCGGCTTTTCAATGCGGTTTCTGAGCGGGGTGCTGATATCACGCGCCGGCCAAACGTGCCGCGCCGCCGATGGTTAATCGCGTCTTAACCTCGCCCTATCTATGGTGATTTGATCGGTTTACGGTCGGCTCCCCCTCACCTCCGACCGCAGTGAAAGTGCTGGCTTTTCAACCATGGCAATGACCGCCTCATCCGGCGTGGCGCAAGGCGCCGCCGATGCCACAGCCGCCGGCCAGGCCGAGCGCTCCCCATTCGTGCGAACCACCGAACTGCTGGCGCCGTACCAGCCGGCTAAGCCCTTGATTACACTGTCGGTCGGCGAGCCGCAGCATCCCGTGCCTGACTTCGTCGGGCCGGTGCTGGCGAAGCACACCGCAGAGTTCGGCCGCTACCCGATGGCCAAGGGCATCGAGCCGTTCCGCCGCGCGGTCGCGACCTGGCTGGGAAGCCGGTTCCAATTGCCGCGTCCGGTCGATCCGGAGAGCGAAGTGTTGGTGCTGAACGGCAGCCGCGAGGGGCTGTTCTTTGCCGCGATCACAGCCGCGCGCCACGTTGCCCCGCGCAAGGGGCGGCCGGCGATCCTGATGCCGAATCCGTTCTATCCGGCCTATGGCGCCGGCGCGCGCGCGGCGGGTTGCGAGCAGATCCATCTGCCGACCACGCTCGCCAACGGTTTCCTGCCCGACCTTGATACGATCGACGAGGCGACATGGGCCCGCACCGTCGCGTTCTTCATCGCCTCGCCGGCGAACCCGCAAGGGTCGGTCGCATCGCGCGCCTATTTCGCGCGGCTGAAAGAGCTCGCCGACCGCTTCGGCTTCATGATCCTGTCCGACGAGTGCTACTCGGAGATCTACACCCGCGAGGCGCCGGGCAGCATGCTGGAATGCGCCGGGCCCGACTTCCGCAATGTCGTGGCGTTCCAGTCGCTGTCGAAGCGCTCGAACCTGCCGGGCATGCGGGTCGGCTTCGCCGCCGGCGACCGCAAGTTTCTCGCCGCATTCCTTGAGCTGCGCAACGTCGCCGCGCCGCAGGTGCCGGTGCCGCTGCAGCATGTCGCGGTCGCCGCCTATGGCGACGAGGCGCATGTCGAGGAGAACCGCAGGCTCTATCGCATCAAGTTCGATCTTGCCGACCAGATCCTCGGCAGCCGCTACGGCTACAAGCGTCCGGCCGGCGGCTTCTGCGTCTGGCTCGACGTCTCCGACCGCGGCAGCGACGACGCGGTGACCGTCAGGCTCTATCGCGACGCCGGCGTTCGCGTGATTCCGGGCAGCTATCTGGCGCGCGAGCAGAACGACGGTTCCAATCCGGGCGCGGGCTATATCCGCCTTGCGCTGGTCTCCGACAGTGAATCGACGGCCGAGGCGATGCATCGCCTGGTCGAAACCCTGGGTTAATCGCGAAGCGCGAAGATTGAGTATGCCAGCGATCGAACGTGTCATCCCCCTGGTCGGCCATCTGCCGCTCTCGTTGCGCGAGGCGCTGGCGCGACGGCTGCGCGAACTCACCGGGCTCGGCCTGATTGCGCTGTCGGGCGCCATCACCGCCGCGCTGATGACCTGGTCGGTGCAGGATCCGTCGCTGAGCCACGCCACCTCGCGCGCGATCCGCAACGTGCTCGGCTATCCCGGCGCGATCGGCGCCGACCTCTTGATGCAGATTCTCGGCCTCGGCGCCATCATGCTGCTGCTGCCGGTGGCGGTGTGGGGCTGGCGGATGCTGACGCATCGCCCGTTCGATCGCGAGGCGCTGCGGCTCGGCTGCTGGATCCTGTGCACGGTGATCGCGGCGGGCTTCGCCAGCTGCTGGCCGCACAATACGTCATGGCCGCTGCCGACCGGGCTCGGCGGCGTGGTCGGCGATGCGCTGCTGCGCGCGCCGGCCGTCGTGTTCGGGCCGCCCGGCTTCCTCTATCGCGTCGTGCTCGGCCTGATCCTGTTTGTCGCGATGGCCGCTAGCTTCCTGTTCGCCTGCGGTTGGGGCGCCCAGGAGCAGGACGAAGAGCTGACGCCGATCTCTGATGACGACGAGCCGTTCGTCGAAGACGAGGACAACGACCGCAGCTCGGTCTCGCTGGGCTGGCTGTTCCACGCGCTGATGAGCGCGAAAGCCCGGCTCGGCTGGCTGTTCACCACCGCCTACAAATCGCTGGTGTCAAGCGGATCGCAGGGCCGCAGCAGTGCGGCGTTCGAGCGCCAGGAGCCCAATATCGGCGGCGGCCGCGCGGCGCCCTCGATCGCGCCCGCGGCTGACGACCACGACGAAGACGAGGCTGAGGCTTTCGACGACGAGGAAGAAGAGGATGACGAGGAGGAAGCTCCCGTCGCCCGCGCCCCGCGCAAGAAGGCCGAGCCGAAGCCGAAGAAGAAGAACTCCGACAAGTTCGAGCTGCCGTCGGTCTCGGTGCTCAGTGCGCCGAAGGCGAGCGATCGCCAGCCGCTGAGCAAGGCCGAGCTCGAAGCCAATTCGCGTTCGCTGGAAGGCGTGCTGCAGGATTTCGGTGTACGCGGCGAGATCGTCAAGGCCAACCCGGGCCCGGTGGTCACGCTGTACGAGCTGGAGCCCGCGCCCGGCATCAAGTCGTCGCGCGTGATCGGATTGTCCGACGACATCGCCCGTTCGATGAGCGCGCTGTCGGCCCGCGTCGCCGTGGTCGCCGGCCGCAATGCGATCGGCATCGAGCTGCCGAACGCGCATCGCGAGAAGGTCTATCTGCGCGAGCTGCTGGTCGCCAAGGAAAGCGTCGATTCGGTTGCGAAGCTGCCGCTGTGCCTCGGCAAGACGATCGGCGGCGATCCCGTCATCATCGACCTCGCGCGCACGCCGCATATGCTGATCGCCGGCACCACCGGCTCCGGCAAATCGGTCGCGATCAACACCATGATCCTGAGCCTGGTCTACCGGCTGCGTCCGGATCAGTGCCGCCTGATCATGGTCGACCCGAAGATGCTCGAACTCTCCGTCTATGACGGCATCCCGCATTTGCTGACGCCCGTCGTCACCGACCCGAAGAAGGCGGTGGTCGCGCTGAAATGGGCGGTGCGCGAGATGGAAGAGCGCTACAAGCGGATGGCCAAGCTCGGCGTGCGCAACATCGACGGCTACAATGCACGCCTCGTCGAAGCCAAGGCCAAGGGCGAAGAGCTGACGCGCACCGTGCACACCGGCTTCGACAAGGAGAGCGGCAAGGCGATCTACGAGGAAGAGAAGCTCGACCTCGAGCCGCTGCCCTACATCGTCATCATCGTCGACGAAATGGCCGACCTGATGATGGTCGCCGGCAAGGACATCGAAGGCGCGGTGCAGCGCCTGGCGCAGATGGCGCGCGCCGCCGGCCTGCACGTGATCCTCGCCACGCAGCGTCCGTCGGTCGACGTCATCACCGGCACGATCAAAGCGAACTTTCCGACCCGCATCGCCTTCCAGGTGACGTCGAAGATCGACAGCCGCACTATTCTGGGCGAGATGGGCGCCGAGCAGCTGCTCGGCCAGGGCGACATGCTCTACATGGCGGGCGGCGGCCGCATCAGCCGCGTGCACGGCCCGTTCGCATCCGACGAGGAAGTCGAGAAGGTGGTGCGTCATCTGAAGACGCAGGGCCAGCCGGAATATCTCGAAGCCGTCACCGCGGAAGAGCCGACCGACGAGGACGGCGCCGTGTTCGATGCCACCGGCATGGGTGGCGACGGCGGCGGCGATCTGTTCACGCAGGCGGTTGCGATCGTCAAGCGCGACCGCAAGGCGTCGACCTCCTACATCCAGCGCCGGCTGCAGATCGGCTACAACCGCGCCGCCTCGCTGATGGAGCGGATGGAACTTGAGGGCATCGTCGGCCCGGCGAATCACGCTGGAAAGCGTGAAATCCTGGTCGGGGAGGAAGAGGGCCAGTTCTGATCGGGGGCGATCATCACGGAAAAACCATATCTCCCTCGGAAGAGGCGGGATAAAATCCGGCGAAGCGGGACGAGCGTCGAACAGAGACCTGACATATCTGATGGCAAAACATCTCATTGACCGCGGCACGCGCACTGCGCTGGCTCTTCTCGTCACCGCCGCGATCGCCGGCGGCGCAGCCGCGCAGAATGCGCCGGCGACACCGAAATCCGTGGCCAACGCCGGACCGAAGGCTGCGCCGAAGGCCAAGGATGCCGGCGCGCAGAGCAGTGCGGACAAGGGCCCGGCCACCACGGGCGCCACCCAGGCACCGCCGGACCCGGTGATTCCCGATCCGCGCCGCAACGTGCCCGCCAACATCTTCCAGACCTTCGACGCCAACCAGAAGGCGCAGGCCGCCAAGGTCTCGGCCTATCTGTCGTCGCTGCAAACGCTGGTCGGGAATTTCGTCCAGGTCGGCCCCGACGGCACCAAGACCAAGGGCGATTTCTACATCCAGAAGCCCGGCAAGCTGCGCTTCGAATATGACAATCCCAGCACCATCGAGGTGATCGCCGACGGCTCGTCGGTCGCGGTGCGTGACCGCAGGCTCGCCACCCAAGATGTCTATCCGCTGTCGCAGACCCCGCTGCGCTATCTGCTGTCGGACCGCATCGACCTGATGAAGGACACCAACGTCGTCAGCGTCACCGCCGACGACGTGTTCGTCAGCATCACGATCGAGGAGAAGCAGGCGCTGGTCGGCACCAGCCGCTTCCTGCTGATGATCGGCGCCAAGGACGGCAAGCTCAAGCAGTGGACCGTCACCGATCCGCAGGGCTACGACACCACAGTTGCAGTCTACAATCTCGATGCGACGCAGAAGCCCGATCCGGGGCTGTTCAAGATCGACTTCACGACCTATCCGGGTTCTTCGCCGGGTTAGCCTGTTTGCGTAGGATGGGTAGAGCGCAGCGAAACCCATCGACTTCGTGCCGCGGATTGAGGTGATGGGTTTCGCTTCGCTCTACCCATCCTACAAGCGCTTGCTTGTGGACAAAGCGCTAACCCGCGCCGAGAACCGTGCTAAGACGCACCTCTCATGCGGTTCTCCGTCACCACCTGGAACATCAATTCGGTGCGCCTGCGCATCGACATCGTCGCCAAATTCCTGAAGAGCGCGCGGCCGGATGTGCTGTGCCTGCAGGAGACCAAATGCATCGACGATGCGTTTCCGCTGAAGCGCTTCAAGCGGCTCGGCTATGAGCACATCGCGCTGAACGGACAGAAGGGCTATCACGGCGTCGCGATCGTCTCGCGCCTGCCGTTCGAGACCACCGACATCCGGACGTTCTGCGACAAGATCGACTCGCGGCACATCTCGGTTTCCTTCGGCGAGAAAGCGCAGCTTTCAAAACCGCTGGTGCTGCATAATTTCTACGTGCCGGCCGGCGGCGACATTCCCGATCCCGCGCTCAATCCGAAGTTCGAGCACAAGCTGCAATTCCTCGACGAGATGAAGGCTTGCGAGCCCCTGCATCCGCGCGGCGACGACCGTCACATCCTGGTCGGCGACCTCAACGTCGCACCGCACGAGAATGACGTGTGGTCGCACAAGCAGCTGTTGAAGGTGGTCTCGCACACGCCGGTCGAGACCGAGAAGCTGCTCGCGGCCCAGGCGCACGGCGAATGGTTCGACATCGCGCGCGAGCGGATCCCGATGTCGGAAAAGGTCTACACCTGGTGGAGCTATCGCGCCGCGGACTGGACCGTCGGCGACCGCGGCCGCAGGCTCGATCACATCTGGGTCTCGCGCGCGCTGAAGGATCAGGTCAGCGACTTCAAGATCACCCGCGACGCCCGCAGCTGGGAGCGCCCGTCGGATCATGTGCCTGTCACCGCGGTGATGGAGGTTTAGACGCGCTGTCGTCCCTGCGAACGCAGGGACCCATAACCACAGGGCTCCGAAATTGGCAAAGCCGTCGACCCTTGTGCCCAAAGACGGGCTGCGGCGTATGGGTCCCGGATCGCGCTCGCGATGCTCGCTTGTCCGGGACGACGAGGAATTACGTACTCAGCTTCCCGCCCGCCATCAGGATATCGCTCGCGAGCTGGCTGGTCCGCAGCGCGAGTTCGTCGCGCAGGCGGCGGGCCGCGGCCGGATCGCTTTCCAGCACGCGCTGGAACAGGCTGCGCGCGACGCGGATCACCGAGCCGCGCTCCAGCGCGGTCGCGGTCGAGGGCCGCTTCATCGCGACGATCAATGCGAGCTCGCCGATCAGCGCGCCGGGGCCGGCGATGATCTCGGCGCCGCCTTCCTCGACCCGGAACGTGCCGCGCTGCACGACATAGCCGGCATCGGCCGTGTCGCCGGTCTTGAACAGCACCTCGCCTGCGTTGAAATCGCGTTGCTCGGAGCCGATCGCCAGCATGCGCAAGGAGCTGTCGCCCAACAGACGCATCGTCGGGACCTGCTCGAGCAGGGCTACGTCATCATCGATCGACATTCAGGGCCGGTAACCGCGGTGCGCCTCGATTTCACGAATCGTTGAGCGCGAAGCGTATCACGGCACCAGCTTGTAGCCACCGGCTTCCGTCACCAGGATTTCGGGGTTGGCGGCGTCCTTCTCGATCTTCTGGCGGAGGCGGTAGATGTGGGTTTCCAGCGTGTGGGTGGTGACACCGGAGTTATAGCCCCAGACTTCCTGGAGCAGGGTCTCGCGCGACACCGGCATCTGGCCGGCGCGGTAGAGGAAGCGCAGGATCGCGGTTTCCTTTTCGGTCAGCCGCACCTTGCGGGCATTGGCGCCGGTGAGCATCTTCGAGCCGGGCCGGAACGAGTAGGGGCCAACCGAGAACACCGCGTCCTCGCTGGCCTCGTGCTGGCGCAGCTGCGCCCGGATCCGGGCCAGCAGCACCGCGAAGCGGAACGGCTTCGCCACATAGTCGTTGGCGCCGCTTTCGAGGCCAAGGATGGTGTCGGAATCGGTGTCGTGGCCGGTCAGCATGATGATCGGGGCCTTGAAACCGCCCTTGCGCAGGCTGCGGACCACTTCGCGGCCGTCGGTGTCGGGCAGGCCGACATCCATCAGGACCAGATCGGGAGAATTGGCTTTGGCGGCAGTGGCGCCCTTGGCGCCGGTGTCGACTGCGGAGGCTTCGAATTCCTCGTGCAGGGACAGCTGCTCGACCAGCGTATCGCGCAGATCGGTATCGTCATCCACGATCAAGATCTTGCGGGCATTGGCCATAGGTACAATCCTTCGGGGGCGGGGCGGTCAGAAGCGGGGGGCGCTCATGGCCGTAGCATCGGCTAGATACGTGCTCAGGTAGGCCGTCGTTACCGATTCACAAGGCAGCGCAGTCTACCTCAAATCCGGCGGGGCAGGACGTGAATGTCCTGTAATGCCGGGAGATAGAATGATCGAACCGTCCAAGGCAAGTTCAGTTTTGAACGATTCTTAAAGGAACGCCAGCTATTTCAATCACTTATATGACAGTGAAACGTGATCGCGCGCTCTCCGCCGTCGAGGTCCGCAGCGCCGCCGGCGATCCGCGCCGGGGCTGGCTGACCGCCGATGGCTGGACCGTTCCCGTGGCGCTCGGGCGCGGCGGAATCCTCGCCAACAAGCGCGAGGGCGACGGCGGCACGCCACGCGGCGTCTTCCATCCGCGGCAGCTCTGGTGGCGCGCCGACCGCCACCGGCGCCCGGTGACCTTCCTGCCGGCCCGGCCGATCCGCCGCGAGGACGCCTGGTGCGAGGACCCCGCCGATCGCCATTACAACCAGCCTGTCAGGCTCGATCGGGAGCAGGGCGGCGACCGCCTGACGCGCGAGGATCACCTCTACGACTTCATTGTCGAGATCGATCACAACGCCGCACCGCGCATCGCCGGCCGCGGCAGCGCCGTCTTCCTGCATCTGGCGCGGCCGAATTTCGGGCCGACCGCGGGCTGCGTCTCGATGACGAAAGCGTCGATGCTGCGGCTGCTGCGGCGGATGTCGCCGCAGACCAAAATCATCATCGGGTAAAATTATCGAATAGCTGAGCATCGGTTTTCCCACGCGACAAACGCGACGCGCTTGTGCTGAGATCGTGCGCAGCACAGAAAATTCCCGCAGGGACGAAACCGCATGCTCGACAACAACCAGATCGCCGCAGCCGCCAAGGTCCTGCACGAGCACTGGCACGCGGGAACAAAACTCGCCGCGCTCGATGGCGCCATGCGGCCGCGCGACCGCGCCGAGGGCTACGCGGTGCAGGCCCAACTGGAAAAGACATCGCGCCAAAAGCTGTTCGGCTGGAAGATCGCGGCGACCAGCGAGGCCGGCCAGAAGCATATCAACGTCGCAGGTCCGTTGGCCGGACGCATCCTCGCCGAAACATTGATCGCTGATGGCGGCACCGCATCGATGAAGGGCAACGAGATGCGCGTCGGCGAGCCGGAATACGCCTTCCGCATGGCGCACGATCTCGGTCCGCGCACCACGCTCTACAGTGTGCAGGAGGTACTCGACGCAGTCGGCACGCTGCATCCCGCAATCGAGATTCCAGATTCGCGCTTCGCCGATTTCACATCGGCCGGCGAGGCGCAACTGATCGCCGACAACGCCTGCGCGCATCTGTTCGTGCTCGGACCTGCAACGTCGGCCGACTGGCGCGCGATCGATCTGGTCGAGCAGCGCCCGACCATCACGCTGCGCGGCGAGCGCTACACCGGCCACGGCAAGAACGTGCTCGGCGATCCCCGTGTGGCACTCGCCTGGTGCGCCAATGAACTGCGCGCGCTCGGACTGACGTTGCGGGCAGGCGAAGTCGTCACCACCGGCACCTGCCATCCGCCGCTGCCGATTCAGGCCGGCGACGTGTTTGCCGCCGATTTCGGCGCGATCGGAAACGTGTCGGTGAAGTTTGCGTAAGCGGCGCGCTCACGGCACACACAGCTGTCGTCCCTGCGAAAGCAGGGACCCATAACCACCGAAGTCAGTTGTTGTGCGCGGATCGAACCGCGTGCCCTTTGCGATGGCCGCGGCGTATGGATCCCTGCTTTCGCAGGGACGACGGTTAGTTGTGCACCACCGTCCGCGTCCCAAAGATCGCCGAGCCCACCCGCACATGGGTGGCGCCCATCTGGATCGCCACGGCGAAATCCGCGCTCATGCCCATCGAGAGATTTGTCAGCCCATTGCGCGCGGCGATCTTGGCGCACAGTGCGAAATGCGGCGCCGGAGCCTGGTCGACCGGCGGGATGCACATCAGTCCTGAAATCTGCAGGCCATAATTGTCGCGGCATGCCGCGATGAAGGCATCCGCGTCCTGCGGCGCGACGCCGGCCTTCTGCGGCTCCTCGCCGGTGTTGATCTGGACGAACAGCTCCGGCTGCTTCCCTTGATTTTTGATTTCCTTGGCTAACGCTTCGCAAATGCTGGCGCGGTCGACCGAATGGATCGCATCGAACAGCGCGACCGCCTCCTTGGCTTTGTTCGACTGCAACGGCCCGATCAGATGCAGCTGCAGACCGGGATTAGCCTGGATCAATTCCGGCCACTTGCCCTTGGCCTCCTGCACGCGGTTTTCGCCAAATACGCGCTGTCCGGCGCCGATAATCGGCAAAATTGCGTCGCCCGCGAATGTCTTCGACACCGCGATCAAGGTCACCGACGCGCGGTCGCGGCGCGCTTCCTTGCAGGCGTGCGCGATCTCCTGCTCCACGGCGGCGAGGCCAAAGTCGGGGTCATGTGGTGAATCAGCCGATAACGGCGCGGTCGGGTTTTGTATCATGCTTGTGCCGTTCTCTGACAGGCGCGGGGGGTTGGCTCGAATTTTACCAAATTCGGGAAAGGCTTTTTGAAGCCCTTCACTCTACCTTGCGCCCGGGCAAGGGACCAGAATGTCGGGCGTCACTTTCAACCGCAACCGGGTCAGACTCAAGAAGGTTCTGGGCATTCGTGCCCGGCTCGCTTTGCTTGCGGTGATGCTGGTCGCGCCCTTGATGCTCGATCGCGTCCGCACGCTGGAGAATTTCCGCTCGACGCAGATCGCGCAGGCCGCGGCAGGCTATGCCAACCTCACCGCGCACGCCGCCGAAACCCAGCGCGAGGTGGTCTCCTCGGTCGAGACCATGCTGAAATCGGCCGCCTATATCCGCGCCTCCGGCGGCATCGGGCAGAGCTGCGAGGTGCTGCGCGCCAGCCTGCCGACGGTGCTGCCATGGATCCGCAGCATCATGTTCGTCTCCAGGGACGGGCTGGTGCAGTGTTCGACGCTCAACAGCCAGGTCGGGCTCAATCTCGGCGACCGCGAATATTTCAAGAAGGCGCAGGACAACCGCGGCTTCGTGTTCAGCGACTATCTGCGCGGCAGGACCAATGGCCGGCCGATGATGATGGCCGCCTATCCGGTGGCCGCGATCAATCCGGAGCTCGACTCCATCGTCGTCGCCGGCATCAACATCGACTGGCTGTCGCAGATCATGGCCAATCTCGGCGGCCAGCCCGGCATGTCGGCCGTGCTGGTCGACTCGACCGGCGTCGTGGTCGCAGCCCCCGCGGACCATGCGAGCCTGATCGGCCGCTCGCTCGACACCATCCCCTTGATGTCGGCGATCGCGGAGAAGGCGCTGAGCTACGACGAACCGTCAGGCTCGGTGTCGTTCACGGCGGCCGACGGCGCGCAGCGCACGCTGAGCTTCGCCCGCATCGCCGGAACGCAATCCCGCCTGATCGTGAGCATGGATGAGGCCAAGGTGACGGCGGCGATCAGCCGTGAGATCCGCACCGCCTATCTGCAGCTCGGCTTCGTCTGCCTCTTCGTTTTGTTGGGTGCCCTCGTCGGCGCGGAGCGGCTCGTCATCCATCCGATCGAGCTGATGACCAGCATGGCGCGGCGCTTCGGCGAGGGTGACTGGTCGGCGCGCGTCGCCAAGCACAAGCTGCCGTCGGAATTCGTGCCGCTGGCGCGCGCCTTCAACGCGATGGCGGCGCAGCTCAGCCAGCGCGAGCGCGAGCTCGTCGCCTCCAACGATCGTCTCACCGTGATGGCCTCGATCGATGCGCTGTCGGGCCTTGCCAACCGCCGCGGCTTCCAGAGCCGGCTCGATTTCGAGTGGATGCGGGCGCAGCAGTATGAATGCGAGCTGTCGCTGATGATGATCGATGTCGATCACTTCAAGCTCTACAACGACACCTACGGCCACCCCGAGGGCGACGTCTGCCTCACGCGAATTGGCGAAACGCTGGCCGGGATCGCCGCCGACACGATGGGCTTTGCCGGCCGCTATGGCGGCGAGGAATTTTGTCTATTGCTGCCGAACACCGACGCCGCGCACGCGCTCGCGATCGGCGAGACCGTGCGCACCGCAATCCTCGGCCTCGCCGTGCCGCACGCCCCCTCGAGCCATTGCGTCGTCACCGTCAGCGTCGGCGTCGCCACGACCAAGCCGAACGAGACCCAGCGCCCCGGCGACCTGATCGAAGCCGCCGACGCCGCCCTCTACGCCGCCAAACGCCGCGGCAGGAATGCCGTGATCGAGCACGGCTTCTTGCAGACGCTGGATGAAGCCGGGATGGCGCTGGCGAGTTGAGCGTCGTCGCGATGACACGGAACTGTGACCACCGGTGACGCCGCACCTTCGGTGTCGTCCTGGCGAAGGCCAGGACCCATTACCCCCGCTGGTCATGATTGCGCGGGGCTGGGGCCGCGGTCCGTTATCCCAACAGGCCCTGTGGCTATGGGTCCTGGCTTTCGCCAGGACGACGGGGGAGGCTGAGGGCGACGCCCCCTGCGACAACAGCAGGGCGGCTGCGCGACGGGATCGGGCGTTTGGAGCCCCCAAGCCGTTGACCCCATGGGCGATTTTATGGCCTAGTCCGCCGTCCCCGGATGGGACCCGAAAACCACCCAAAACCACCCAGAATCCCTGCGATTTCATGACCGCCGAACGCTACAACGCCCGTGAATCCGAGCCCCGCTGGCAAGCCACCTGGGACGAAAAGGCGATCTTCGCCTCCAAGAACGACGATCCGCGGCCGAAATACTACGTGCTCGAGATGTTCCCGTACCCGTCGGGGCGCATTCATATCGGCCATGTCCGCAACTACACGCTCGGCGACGTGCTGGCCCGCTTCATGCGCGCCAAGGGCTTCAACGTGCTGCACCCGATGGGCTGGGACGCGTTCGGCCTGCCGGCGGAGAATGCCGCGATCGAGCGCAAGGTGGCGCCGAAGGCCTGGACCTACGACAACATCGCCGCGATGAAGAAGCAGCTCAAGTCGATCGGGCTGTCGCTTGACTGGAGCCGGGAGTTCGCGACCTGCGACCCCAGCTACTACAAGCATCAGCAGAAGATGTTCCTGGACATGCTGCGCGCCGGCCTCGCCGAGCGCGAGAAGCGCAAGCTGAACTGGGATCCGGTCGACATGACGGTGCTCGCCAACGAGCAGGTGATCGACGGTCGCGGCTGGCGTTCCGGCGCTGTCGTCGAGCAGCGTGAGATGAGCCAGTGGGTCTTCAAGATCACGAAGTACGCGCAGGAGCTGCTGGAGGCACTGGACGGTCTCGACCGCTGGCCCGACAAGGTGCGGCTGATGCAGCGCAACTGGATCGGCCGCTCCGAGGGCCTGTTGATCCGCTTCGCGCTGGATCCGGCGACGACGCCGGCCGGCGAGAGCGAGCTGAAGATCTTCACGACGCGGCCGGACACGCTGTTCGGCGCCAAATTCATGGCGATCTCGGCGGATCATCCGCTGGCGCAGGCCGCTGCCGCGAAGAACCCGAAGCTCGCGGAGTTCATCGCCGACATCAAGAAGATCGGCACCGCGCAGTCGATCATCGACACCGCCGAGAAGCAGGGCTTCGACACCGGCATCAAGGCGGTGCATCCGTTCGATCCGAGCTGGAAGCTGCCGGTCTATGTCGCGAACTTCGTGCTGATGGAATACGGCACCGGCGCCATCTTCGGC
The DNA here is from genome assembly GCF_038957035.1 of Bradyrhizobium sp. B097. Lineage (NCBI taxonomy): Bacteria > Pseudomonadati > Pseudomonadota > Alphaproteobacteria > Hyphomicrobiales > Nitrobacteraceae > Bradyrhizobium > Bradyrhizobium sp. B097. Next base: position 10,153 of record NZ_CP152412.1, on the reverse strand, counting down.
TGCCCGGCGCACGACCAGCGCGACCTCGACTTCGTCAACAAATACGGCCTCGGCAACGTGCCGGTGGTCTGCCCCGAGGGCCAGGACCCGAAGACGTTTTTCATCACCGACACCGCCTATGACGGAGACGGCCGCATGATCAATTCGCGCTTCCTCGACGGCATGACGATCGACGATGCCAAGGAAGAGGTCGCGAAGCGTCTGGAGAACGAGCTGCGCGGGAACGCGCCGGTCGGCGAGCGGCAGGTGAATTTCCGGCTGCGCGACTGGGGCATTTCGCGCCAGCGCTACTGGGGCTGCCCGATCCCGGTGATCCACTGTCCGACCTGCGACGTGGTGCCGGTGCCCGACGACCAGTTGCCGGTGACGCTGCCGGAGGATGTCAGCTTCGACAGGCCGGGCAACGCGCTCGACCATCATCCGACCTGGAAGCACGTCACTTGCCCGAAGTGCGGCGGCAAGGCCGTGCGCGAGACCGACACCATGGACACCTTCGTGGACTCGTCGTGGTACTTCGCGCGCTTCACCGATCCCTGGAACGAAACGGCGCCGACCACGCCCGCGGTCGCCAACCGGATGATGCCGGTCGACCAGTATATCGGCGGCGTCGAGCACGCGATCCTGCATCTGCTGTACAGCCGCTTCTTCACCCGCGCGATGAAGGCGACCGGCCACATCGACATGAGCGAGCCGTTCGCCGGCATGTTCACCCAAGGCATGGTGGTGCACGAGACCTATCAGAAGGCCGACGGCAGCTGGGTCACGCCGGCCGAGGTCAAGATCGAGGTCGGCGGCAATGGCCGCCGCGCGATGCTGATGGCGACCGGCGAGGACATCGAGATCGGCCCGATCGAGAAGATGTCGAAGTCGAAGAAGAACACCGTCGACCCCGACGACATCATCGCAAGCTACGGCGCCGACGTCGCGCGCTGGTTCATGCTGTCGGACTCGCCGCCGGACCGCGACGTGATCTGGAGCGACGAACGCGTGCAGGGCGCCTCGCGCTTCGTGCAGCGGCTGTGGCGGCTGGTGAACGAATCGGCCGAGATCGCCAAATCGGCGCCGGCGGCCCGGCCCGGCACGTTTGGGCCCGAGGCGCTGGCGCTGCGCAAGGCCGCCCATGGCGCGCTCGACAAGGTGTCGTCCGGGATCGAGCGGCTGCATTTCAACGTCTGCCTCGCCCATATCCGCGAATTCGCCAATGCGCTGTCCGAGGTGCTGGCCCAAGGTGACAAGCCTGCCCCGGATGTGGCCTGGGCGGTGAAAGAGGCTGCGACCATCCTGGTCCAACTGTTCTCGCCGATGATGCCGCATTTGGCCGAGGAGTGCTGGGTGGTTCTGGGCCAGTCCGGGCTGGTTTCCGAGGCCGATTGGCCGCAAATCGAACGCGATTTGCTGGTCGAAGACAGCGTGACCCTGGTCGTCCAGGTCAACGGTAAAAAACGAGGTGATGTTACCGTGCCACGGGCGGCGCAAAATGCGGATATAGAGGCTGCCGTTTTGGCGCTCGATGCGGTAAAAGCCGCACTGGGCGGCAAGCCCGTCCGCAAGGTGATCGTGGTGCCCATGAGGATCGTCAATGTTGTCGGCTAGGATCAGGATCGCCGCCCGGCTCGTGGCCGTGGCAGCCTTGGCCGCGCTGACGGCCGGTTGCTTCCAGCCGATGTATGCCGAGCGCACCCTCGACGGTCAGTCGTCCGCCTTGCGCGAAAAGCTGATGGGCGTCGAGGTTCCGCCGGTCGACAAGGCGAACGCGTCCCGCGAGGCCCGGGTCGGCGTCGAGGTCCGCAACTCCCTCGCCTTCAAGCTCTACGGCACCGCCACCGGCGCGCCGCCGACGCACCGGCTGGTGCTGCGCTTCTATACCAGCCGCTCCTCACTGATGATCGACCCGACCACCGCGCTGCCGACCAGCGAGAACTACGGCATCGATGCCCAGTTCAACCTGATCGAGATCGCCTCGAACAAGTCGGTCATGACTGGCACTACCTTCTCGCGCGTGTCCTATGACATGCCGGGCTCCTATCAGCGCTTCGCCCGTACCCGCGCCCTCCGCGACGCCGAGGACCGCGCCGCGCAGGAGATCGCCGACAACATCCAGACCCGCCTCGCCTCCTTCTTCTCAGCCGGGACCTGATCGCCGCATTGGTCGCGCTTCGCGGAAAAGAGATCGACAGCTTCCTCGCCCGGCCTGACGCCGGTCGCCCGATCATCCTGCTTTACGGTCCGGACCTCGGCCTGGTGCGCGAGCGCGCCGACGCGCTGATGGCCTCCGCGGTCGACGATCCCAACGATCCATTCTCGCTGGTGCGGCTCGATGGCGACGAGCTCGCCGCCGAACCGTCGCGGCTGGTCGACGAGGCCATGACGGTGCCGCTGTTCGGCGGCCGCCGCGCCATCCGCGTCCGCGCCGGCTCGCGCAATTTCGCAAGCGGCGTCGAGACGCTGACCGAGACGCCAGCACTCAGGGATTGCCGCATCGTGATCGAGGCCGGCGAGCTCCGGCCGGAATCGCCGCTACGCAAGATCTGCGAGCGCGCCAAGACTGCGGTCGCGATCGGCTGCTATCCCGACACCGAACGCGATCTGACCAAGCTGATCGAGGACGAGCTGCGCGTCTCCAACCTGCGGCTCGCACAGGATGCGCGCGCGGTGCTGATGTCGCTGCTCGGCGGCGACCGCATGGCCTCGCGCAACGAGCTGCGCAAGCTCACGCTGTTCGCGCACGGCAAGGATGAGATCACGCTCGACGACGTGATGACCGTGGTCTCCGACGCCTCCGAGCTGAAGCTCGATCCGATCGTCGACGGTGCGTTCGCCGGCAATGCCGCGCTGGTGGAAAGCGAGTTCACCAAGGCGATGGTCGCCGGCACCTATCCCGGCGTGATCATCTCGGCCGCGCAGCGCCAGGCGGCGTGGCTGCACAAATCGGCACTCGCGATCGCGGACGGCACGCCGGCGTCAACCGTGCTCGAGGGCGGATTTCCGCGGCTGCATTTCTCACGCAAGCCGGCGGTCGAGATCGCGCTGCGCAATTTCACGCCGCCGCGGCTGGTGAGCGTGATCGATCAGCTCGCGACCGCGGCGCTCGACATGCGCAAGCAGGCCGCGCTCGCCGCCGTCATCGCGCAGCGCGCGCTGCTGTCGATCGCGGCGAATGCGAAGCGGCGGGGGTGAGACGAAGCATTGGGGCGGCCGTCATTGCGAGGAGCGAACGCGACGAAGCAATCCATCGCACGGCATATGCCGAACCATGGATTGCTTCGCTTCGCTCGCAATGACGGAGACGGATGTCGGCGGGCTAGCCGCCCTCCAGCCGCCGCACCACCTCGTCGAGCTGCTCGAGGTTGCGGTAGCTGATCTGGACGGTGCCGCCGGGATCGCGATGGCTGACGGTGACGGCAAGGCCGAGCGCATCACTGACACGCTTCTCCAGCGCCAGCGTGTCGGCGTCCTTGTCGACCTTGGCCGCGCTGCCACTGCGCGCCTTCTGCGGCTTGCGCTCCGGCACGCCCTCCTCATGCGCCAGCGCCTCGGCCTGGCGGACGTTGAGGCCTTCGGCGACGATACGCTTCGCGGCGGTGAGCGGATCCGGCACGCCGATCAGCGCGCGGGCGTGACCGGCGGAGAGATCGCCCTTTGAGATCAGCGCCTGCACCTCGGCGGGAAGCTTGGTCAGCCGCATCATGTTGGCGACATGGCTGCGGCTCTTGCCGACGATCTTGGCGATGTCTTCCTGGCCGCGTTTGAACTCGTCGGCGAGCGCGTGATAGCCCAGCGCCTCTTCCATCGCGTTGAGGTCTTCGCGCTGGACGTTCTCGATGATCATGATCTCGAGCGCGTCTGCATCGCTGACCTCGACCGGCACGATCGGCACTTCATGCAGGCCTGCGATCTGCGAGGCGCGCCAGCGGCGTTCGCCGGCGATGATCTCGTAGCGATCCTGCACGCCCTTGATCGCGCGCACCACGATCGGCTGGATCACGCCGCGCGCCTTGATCGAATCGGCGAGCTCGCCGAGCTCGGTGTCGGCAAAGCTGCGCCGCGGATTGCGCGGGTTGGCCTTGAGGAATTCGATCGGCACCTTGCGCTGCGTGCGCGGCCGCTCGACATGCGCGGCCGCCTCGCCGCCGACATCTCCGATCAGGCTTGCCAGCCCGCGCCCCAGTCGCGAACGCGCTTCATCGGCCATTGTTGCGAGCTCCCTTGGATTCACACGCAGTACTCCAGACTTGAATTTCAAAATCGTCGAATAGGCCGCGCGCAGCGAAACCCATCGCTCTCGTTGCGTGCCAGGATGGGATTCGCTTCACTGCGCCCATCCACCGCATCGTCAATGCGCGCGCAGCTCGCGCTCGCGCTGGATCACTTCGGTGGCGAGCTTGAGATACGCATCGCTGCCGGCGCATTTGAGATCGTAGACCAAGACCGGCTTGCCGTAGGACGGCGCTTCCGAGATGCGCACGTTGCGCGGGATCATGGTGTCGTAGACCTTGTTGCCCATGAACTGGCGCACGTCGGCAACCACCTGGTTGGAGAGGTTGTTGCGCGAGTCGAACATCGTCAGCACGATGCCGTGGATCGACAGGGTCGGATTGAGCGTCGAGCGCACCTGCTCCACGGTCTGCAGCAATTGCGACAGACCTTCGAGCGCGAAGAACTCGCATTGCAGTGGCACCAGGATCGCATCCGACGCCGCCATCGCATTCACGGTGAGCAGGTTGAGCGAGGGCGGGCAGTCGATCAGCACATAGGTGTAATCGGAGTCGGGCGAGACGTTGTTGTTCAGCCCGGCGATCGCATCGCGCAGCCGGAACGCACGGCCCGGCGTGGTGCCGAGCTCGAGCTCGAGGCCGGACAGATCCATGGTGGAGGCCGCGATATGCAGCCGCGGCACGGCGGTCGCAACCACGGCATCGCGCAGCGGCGCTTCGCCGATCAGGACGTCGTAGGTCGAGCAGCTGCGGTTGCGGCGATCGATGCCGAGCCCGGTCGAGGCGTTGCCCTGCGGATCGAGATCGACGATCAGAACGCGCTCGCCAATCGCAGCGAGTGCGGTGCCGAGATTGATCGCTGTGGTGGTCTTGCCGACGCCGCCCTTCTGGTTGGCGAGCGACAGGATGCGCGGATGGCCAGGCGGCTGGGACGCCTTATCCTCTTGATAAACCTCGTCCATCACAGTCATACCAAAATACCATTTGCTCTTGCGGAGTCCCCTAGCGCCGCTCGATTGACCCGAGTTCGACGATCCAGCCCTGTCCGCCGGTCCGGCTGGAGTGTAGCTTTGGCTCAATATTCCAATATTTAGTGGCCTCGGTCAATTCGGCCTCTACATCTTGACCCTTCAAAAACAGCGCCTTCGCGCCCTTTTTGACCCACGGCTCCGCAAAGCCGATGAGTTGATGTAACGGAGCCAGCGCCCGCGCGGTGACGCAATCGATGGGACCTGCGATTCTATCCACAGTATCCCCGATATCAGCCAGATGCACCGTTCCCGGTGACGCCGTGACCCGTATCGCCTCGCGCAAGAATGCAGCCTTCTTGGCGATTCGCTCGACCAGATGGATCCGTGCGCCTTGTGTCTCGGCCAACGCACAGGCCAGCACGACGCCGGGAAAGCCCCCGCCGCTGCCGAGATCGACCCAGGATGTTGCTGAGGGCGCAAGGCTCAGAAGCTGAAGCGAATCGGAGACATGCCGCGTCCAGAGATTCGGAAGCGTAGAGGGCGCGACGAGATTGGTCTTGGCCTGCCACTCCAAGAGGAGGGCGATGTAGCGATCGAGCCGCGCCTCCGTTTCACGTGAAACAGGCGTGAGCGCGAGCGCTGCGGCCTTGTCCTTGGCAGAGACGCTGAGTTCGGCGGATTGCGGGGCTGGAGCCATTTCGGGAGCAGGGCCGTTTGTCTGACGTGGTGAAAGCCGGTGGTGAGACCCGACGAGCGGCGCGTCGGTCGATTCGCCTTCACAAAAGATAGGCGCTCGCCCCTCGTGTTTCACGTGAAACGTCAAGCGGTGGCCGTGGCCGATTTCCGTCGTGCCTCGCGCCGCAAATAGGCCGCCAGGATACCCAGCGCCGCCGGCGTCATGCCGTCGATCCGGCCCGCCTGCCCGACCGTCCGCGGCTGCGCCTTTTGCAGCTTGGCGCGGGCTTCGTTCGAGAGACCCGGCACATCGGCATAGTCGACATCGGTCAGGACCAGGCCCTCGTCGCGCCGGAAGGCGTCGACATCGACGGTCTGGCGCTTCAGATAGACATCGTATTTGGCATCGATCTCGAGATGCACCGCGATCGCAGGGTCAATGGCCGACAGCTCGGGCCAGATCGCCTGGACCGCAGGCCACTCGATCTCCGGATAGGCCAGCAACTCGAAGGCGGAGCGGCGGTGACCGTCGCGATTGAGCGCCAGCCCGTGCTTGGCCGCCTCATTCGGCGTGATCGCAAGCGACTTCGCGAGCCGCTTGGCGGCGTCCAGCGCCGCCATCTTGCCCCGATGGCGCTCCGCGCGGGCCGAACCGACGCATCCCAGCGCGATCCCCTTGTCGGTCAGCCGCTGGTCGGCATTGTCGGCCCGCAGCGTCAGCCGGTATTCGGCCCGCGAGGTGAACATGCGATAGGGCTCGGTGATCCCGCGGGTCACGAGGTCGTCGATCATCACGCCGAGATAGCCGTCAGCGCGGTCGAACACGATCGGATCGGTCCCACTGGCGGCCAGCGCGGCATTGAGCCCGGCAACGATGCCCTGCCCCGCCGCCTCTTCGTATCCCGTGGTGCCATTGATCTGGCCGGCCAGGAAAAGCCCGCGCAGGCGCTTGGTCTGCAAGGTCGGATCAAGCTCCCGAGGATCGACGTGGTCATATTCGATCGCATAGCCCGGGCGGACCATCTTCACCTGCTCGAGCCCGGGGATGCTGGCGAGGATCGCGAGCTGGACCTCCTCGGGCAGCGAGGTCGAGATGCCGTTGGGATAGACCGTGCTGTCGTCGAGCCCTTCCGGCTCCAGGAAAATCTGATGGCCGTCGCGATCGCCAAAGCGGACGATCTTGTCCTCGATCGAGGGGCAATAGCGCGGTCCGGAGCTCTTGATCTGGCCGGAATACATCGGTGAGCGATGTACATTGGCCCGGATCACCTCATGGGTCGCCGGCGTGGTGCGGGTGATGCCGCACTGGATCTGCGGGGTCGTAATCCGGTCCGTCATGACCGAAAACGGCTCCGGAGGCTCGTCTCCGGGCTGCATTTCGACCGCAGACCAGTCGATCGTGGTGCCGTCGAGGCGCGGCGGCGTCCCGGTCTTGAGCCGGCCGAGCACAAAGCCTGCCCGTTCGAACGAGGCAGACAGACCCATGGCCGGCGCCTCGCCGACCCGGCCTGCCGGCCAGTTCCTCTCGCCGAGATGAATCAGACCGCGCAGGAAGGTGCCGGTCGTGATGACAACGGCACCCGCTGAGAGCTGGCGGCCGTCGCCCAGGCGAACGCCGGTCACGCGCCCATCGACGACGATCAGCTCATCCGCTTCGCCCTCGATGACGCTCAGGTTCGCGGTCTCGGTGATGGCCGCCTGCATCGCGGCCGCATAGAGCTTGCGGTCGGCCTGGGCCCGAGGCCCGCGGACCGCGGGACCCTTGCGGCGATTGAGCATGCGGAACTGGATGCCTCCGGCGTCCGCGACCCGGCCCATCAGACCGTCCAGCGCGTCAACCTCGCGGACCAGATGGCCCTTGCCGAGGCCGCCGATCGCGGGGTTACAGGACATCGCGCCGATCGTCGCGAAACGATGGGTCACCAGGGCCGTCTTCGCGCCCATCCGGGCGGCCGCACTCGCGGCCTCACAGCCGGCATGGCCGCCGCCGATGACGATGACGTCAAATGAGTCTGCCCTGATAGTCATGGCGGGACTTCTATCGTGGAGTGATGAAAGCCGGAAGAACGAAGTTGGGTCGCGGGTCCGAGAACCAATCCTGGGTCGAGATATGGATTTCTTCCGCCATCGCCTAGCCTTCGGCGGACAAGCCTGCCTCGTTCGCAATAACAGGGCCGAGCTGTTTCACGTGAAACAGGCCCGGTCCTGCCGCGACAATTGTTTCACGTGAAACGGGAGGAGGCGTCCTTAACCAGATCGAAACCATGTTTCACGTGAAACAAGCGGCCGCCCGCTACTTCCCGACGCAGAACTCGCGGAAGATGACGTCCAGGATGTCCTCAACGTCCACCCGACCGAGCAGACGTCCGAGCGAATAAGCGGCCCCGCGAAGTTCTTCGGCGGCGAGTTCCTCGCCCTGCCCGACCACATCGATGCTGCGCCGAAGAGATTCGACAGTCTCCTCAAGCATTCCGCGCTGCCGCGTCCGGCTGATCAGACCGCCCTCGCTGGTCGCGAAATAGTCGTGAGCGAAACCGACCAGTGCGGCAATCAGCTCCGACAAGCCGTCGCCGCGGGCCGCCGAGATCCGGAACTCGGGGTAACCGCCCCCGTCACCCGACGGGGTCCTGACGAGGTCGATCTTGTTCCGCACCAGCCAGGTTGGCGTCGTTCCCCCATGACCGACCTTGGCGCCGCGGCTGTCGGCCAGCCACAACACGAGATCGGCTTCCGCGGCGCGGGCCCGGGCGCGGCGGACCCCCTCCTGCTCCACCGGGTCGTCGGTCTCGCGGATCCCGGCGGTGTCGATAACCGTGACGGGATAGCCGTCGAGATCGAGCTGCACTTCGATCACGTCGCGGGTCGTGCCGGCATGCGGCGAGACGATCGCGACCTCGCGCTTTGCGAGCTGATTGATCAGGGTCGATTTTCCGACATTCGGCGGACCTGCGATCGCGACCACCAGGCCGTCGCGCAGCCGCTCGCTTTGGCCCTGCCCCGCCAGCACCTGCTTGATCTCATCATGCAGCGCCCGGATCTTCTCGAGCGCCGGCGCGATCAGCTCCGCCGGCACATCGCCTTCATCGGAGAAATCGATGCCGGCCTCGATCAGCGCCGACGCCGCGATGATCCGCTCCCGCCAGTCGCGCGCGCGATCGCCCAGCAACCCTTTCAGCTGGCGCAGCGCCTGGCGCCGCTGGCGATCGGTATCGGCATGGATCAGATCGTCGAGGCCTTCGGCCTCGGTCAGGTCGAGCAGGCCGTTCTCGAACGCCCGCCGCGTGAACTCGCCGGGCTCGGCCGGCCGTACATTCTCGAACGCTGCGATGGCATCGAACAGCGCCGCCAACACGGCGCGTCCGCCATGGACATGAAATTCGGCGACGTCCTCGCCGGTCGCACTCGCCGGTCCCGGGAACCACAACACGACTGCATCATCGATCGGTTGATGGTTCGAATCGCGGAGCAGCGCGCGGGTCGCCATTCGCGGGGTCGGCGTCTTGCGCGCCAGTCCTACAATGACCGACTCGGCCATTGGGCCAGACAGCCTGACAATGGCGATCGCACTCGGTGGCCGCCCGGAGGATAATGCGAAGATGGTCTGGTCGCGCGAATGCATCGCCTATTTCTTCCAGCAAATCGGCAAAGGCAATGCCGCTTCCATTTCGCAGTCCATGCCGCAATATGCTGCGATGCAACACGGCTAATCTCGTTGCGACCCGGTGCGCAGCAATTTTGCTGCACTGCCGCCGACCAACCCATAGTCTCTACGGTATAAAGATAAATTATATCATATAGTTACGTGAATATTCGGCGAGCCGAACCAGCTCTATTCGTGCTGCGCCCTGCTGCAGCAAATCCGCAGCATGAAAAAAGGCGCCCCGTTTGTGCGGAGCGCCCTCTTCGGTTCGGCCGTAGCCTCAGGTGTTCATGGAATCGAAGAATTCCGAGTTGCTCTTGGTGTTCCGGAGCTTGTCGAGCAGGAAGTCGATCGCGTCCATGGTGCCCATCGGATTGAGGATGCGGCGCAGGACGTACATCTTCTTCAGCACCTGCGGATCGGTGATGAGCTCCTCCTTACGGGTGCCGGAGCGGGCAATATCGATCGCCGGGAAGGTTCGCTTGTCCGAAACCTTGCGGTCGAGGATCAGTTCGGAGTTACCGGTACCCTTGAACTCTTCGAAGATGACTTCGTCCATACGGCTGCCGGTATCGACCAGCGCGGTCGCGATGATGGTCAGCGAACCGCCCTCCTCGATGTTGCGCGCGGCACCGAAGAAGCGCTTCGGGCGC